>DATJNW010000001.1:0-38871 GCA_035507655.1 Bryobacteraceae bacterium
CGGGATTTGACCTGAAATCTTATACCACGGTCGATATGGTCGCCCAGGATTATCTGCGCTGGGGCACCGTCATCAAAAAATTGACCGCGCAGCAGATGCCGCCCAAGGGCATGCCGCAGCCGACGGCGGAGGCTCGCCAGCAGGTGATCGCGTGGATTCAGGCGATGCGTCTCAATGAAGAGCGGCGCAACGCGGGCGATCCCGGTCTGGTGCTGGCGCGGCGGCTGAGCAACGCCGAATACGATTACACCATTCGCGATCTGACCGGTGTCGATATGCACCCGGCGCGCGAATTTCCGGTGGATCCGTCCGATCCGGAGGGCTTTGAAAATTCCGGCGAATCGCTGTCGATGTCGCCGACGCTGCTCAAAAAATATCTGCAAGCGGCGCGCGAAGTGGGCGATCACATGGTGCTGACGCCGGACGGAGTCACGTTTGCGCCGTATCCGATGCTGGTCGAAACCGATCGGGAAAAATACACGATTCAGCGCATCGTGGATTTCTATCTGAGCCAGCCCACCGATTTTGCCGATTATTTTCAGGCCGCGTGGCGCTACAAGCATCGGCGGGCGCTTGGCAAATCAGGCGCATCTTTGGATGAGATCGCGGCCCAGGCGAAGGTCAGCCCGAAATATCTGAAGATGGTGTGGACGCTGCTGGATGAGCCGGAGGCGCAGCAGAAGCAGGAAGTGGGGCCGATCGCGAAATTGCAGGCGATGTGGCGGGCGCTGCCGGCGCCGGGCGCGAGCGAGAACGAGGTGCGCGCGCAATGCGTGGACATGCGCGATTTCGTGGTGCGCATCCGGAACGATACGGGCATGCAATACGCCGCGCCGATCGTCAAGGGATTGCCGGCCGCCTCCCAGCCGCTGATCAACTGGAAGATGCGGGAATTCGCCGAGCATCGGCGCGATTCCGATCCGAACGCGCTGCGCGATGACGACGCGCCGCCGCCGGATTATGTGCCCATCCCGAAATATCCGGGGCTGCACCGGGAGTCGGCGTATCGCTGGGCCGCGATGATTCGCGATTCGCGCCTCGACGATCCCGATCTGGTGGTTCCGGCGGCTGAACATGCTCGCTATCAGGCGTCGTTTGAGCGATTCGCGAACGTTTTTCCGGACCAGTTTTACGTCAAGGAACGCGGCCGCTATTTTCCGGACGATTCCGAAGACAAAGGCCGTCTGCTGAGCGCGGGCTATCACAACGTGATGGGTTATTTCCGCGACGATACGGCGCTGATGCAGTTGATCCTCGACGATCAGGGGCAGAAAGAGCTGAACCGGTTGTGGGACGAGTTTGATTTCATCGCCGATTACACGGCGCGCACCTGGATTCAGTATTACGACAACGAAAGCGGCGAAGTAGACGGCAAAGGCGCCGAAGCGGGCAGCCCGCGGCCGGACGATGTTTCCTTGACCGACCCGAAGATCATTTTCGGGCTGCGCGATAAATATGTCGCCAAGGCGCAGGCCAATCCGCACAACGATCCGGTGGCGGTGGAAGCGATTCGCGATCACTTTCAACGCGTGAACGATACGCTGCGGCGCGTCGAAAAAATGCGTATTGATGCCCAGCCGGCGCAGCTCGAATGGCTGCTGAATTTCGCGGCGCGGGCCTATCGCCGGCCGCTGTCGCAGCCCGAGCGCGACGATATTCTCGCCTATTACCACCAACTTCGAACCAAGAGCGAGATGACCCACGAGCAGGCGATGCGAGAATCGGTCGTGGCAATTTTGATGGCGCCCGATTTTTGCTTCCGGTTAGACCTGCTGGATCCGAACGCCAAAATTTCTTCCCGCCTCTCGCGTAAGAATGCGCCCGCGGTGCCGGTGCGTCCGCTATCGAGTTATGCGCTGGCCAGCCGGTTGAGTTATTTTTTGTGGTCCACCATGCCGGATCAGGAACTGCTCGATCATGCGGCGGCGGGCGATCTGGAAAAGCGCAGCGTGCTGCTGGGGCAGGTGCGGCGCATGTTACAGGACGACCGGGCGCGCGGATTCGTGACCGAATTTGCGGGAAACCTGTTCGCGTTTCGCCAGTTTGAGGATTACAACAGCGTCGACCGGCAGCGCTTCCCGACCTTTAATAATGATCTGCGCGAAGCCATGTTTCAGGAGCCGATCCATTTTGTTCAGAGCGTGTTTCAGAGCGACGGCTCACTGCTCGATCTGCTGTACGGCAATTACGCGTTTGTCAATCCGGTGCTGGCGAAGCATTACGGAATGCCGGCGGTCGCGGGTGGAAACGACAACTGGGTTCGCGTGGACGATGCCAGCCAATATAAGCGCGGCGGGCTGCTGGGGATGGCGGTGTTCATGACCGACACTTCGCCGGGATTGCGAACCAGTCCCGTCAAGCGCGGATATTGGGTGGTGCATGACGTTCTGGGCGAGACGATTCCGCCTCCGCCGCCGGTGGTTCCGGAGTTGCCGAGCGACGAATCGAAATCGGTCCTGTCGATTCGCGACGAGCTGGCCGCGCATCGCAAGAATCCGGCGTGCGCTTCGTGCCACGAACGATTCGACGTTTTCGGGCTGGCGTTTGAAGGCTACGGACCGGTGGGCGAAGCGCGAACGGTGGATCTGGCCGGGCGGCCGGTCGATACCAAGGCTGATTTGCCCGGCGGCGTCGAGGCGGACGGACTGGCGGGCGTCGAAGCTTACATCCGCGAGCGCCGGCAACAGGAATTTATCGATAATTTCACGCGAAAATTATTGAGCTTCGCGTTGAGCCGGTCGCTGCTGCTGTCCGATGAGCCGCTGGTGGAGCATATGGAATCGCGGCTGGCGGCGGATCATTACCGGGTTTCCTCGCTGGTGGATGCGATCGTGACCAGCCCGCAGTTTTTAGATCGACGAGATACCGAATTGACCGAACGAATGACTACGCAAAAGAAAGGTGATTGAAGTGGCTCCGCACAAATCCTCTCATTCCATTTCACGCCGTGCCGTTCTTCGCGGCGCCGGGGTAACCATGGCTCTGCCGTGGCTCGAAACGTTTTCCGCCTTCGCCGATACGCCGGCCAAAGAGACGTTCCCGAAGCGCTTCGCGGTGCTGTTCATGGGCAACGGCATCAATGAAAATCACTGGAGCGCGGAAGGCTCCGGCGCGGGGATGAAGCTGAGCAAGACGCTGTCGGTGTTCGAGCCGCTCAAGGACAAATTGATCGTCATCGACGGGCTGTTCAACAAGAACAGCACCGGGCAGGGGATTCATCCGGCGCAGACCGGCGGTCTGCTCACCGGCACGCATATTCAAAAGGGCGCGATCATTCATTCCGGCGTCTCGGTGGATCAGGTGCTGGCCGATCACGTCGGCCAGGATACGCCGCTGCCGAGCATGGTGCTCGCCTGCGAGCAGCCGATGACCGGTTATCACGAAACCAATTTTTCTTTGGCCTACAGCTCGCACATTTCCTGGCACAGTCCGGATTCGCCGGTGCCGGTGGAGGTTTATCCGTCGCTGGCGTTTGATGCGCTGTTTGAAAATCGCGGCCAGCTTCGCAATTTGAGCATTCTCGACCGGGTGAAGGATCGGGCGGAAACGCTGGAGCGGCAGGTCAGCTCCGGCGATAAGCTGCGGATCGACGAATATCTGGGCAGCGTGCGTGAAATGGAGACGCGCGTCGAGAAGATGCGCAAGAGTCTGGATAAGGCGCAGGACGCGGCGAAGGGCCAGAACAAGGCGCTGTTTACGATGGAGCGTCCGGCCAATGGCATGCCCGAGGATTTCCGCGATCACACGCGGCTGATGTGCGACATCATTGCCATGGCGTTTCAGACCGACAAGACGCGCATCGCGTCGCTGCTTCTGGCGCGCGATCTGTCGGCTTGTTATTACCCGTTCCTGGACGTGAAAGAAGGCCACCACGCGGCTTCGCATCATAATCTTTCGGACGGCTACGAGCGCATCGCGCGGTTCCATGTGAGCCAGCTTGCCTATCTGGCGACGAAGCTCAATTCGATGCCGGAGGGCAGCGGGACGGTGCTCGACCATTCCTGTTTGATGTGGCTGTCGAACCTGTGGATTGGCCGGAAGCACGACAACACGCGGCTGCCGCTGGTGCTGGTGGGCGGGCTCGGCGGAACGCTCAAGACCGGCCGCGTGCTCGATTTCACCAAGGAAAGCGACGACAACCGCAAGATGTGCAGCCTGTCGCTTTCGATCATGGATCGGATGGGAGTGAAGCTCGATCAGTTCGGCGACGCGACGGCGCGGCTGGATATTTGAACTTCAGGAGTCTGTAGAAAAGACCGGCGGTCCGCCGCTTCCTGCGGTTGGGTTTTACTTGCGTCGCTGGTGTCACCGGGCGCAGCGATCGCTTTCCGAGAGTTTCCGAAAAACTTGAAAACCCGCTCCCTGCCGGTCGCGGCTCTGTGCGCCACTGTTGTTAACAAACGTCCGGCGCTTAGCCGCGCGCGCTGGCAAGCGGGTTCTCCTCCGGCCTGCGGGTGCGCGGCAGAGTCGCCGGATCACGTCCGCGGCGCGGCCGGCTCCGCGTACCGCGCCTTCAAGGACCGTACGATCATAAGAATTGCGGCAAGCCAAACTCAAGACGCTCGACCGGGTGTTGTCGAAAGCCGGTCTTGGCTCACGCACGGAAGCAAGAAAATGGGTCGCCGCCGGACGCGTGCAGGTGAACGGCAAGGAAGTTCAATCGGCCGACGCCTGGATCGATCTGGCGCGCGATCGCGTGACGTTCGACGGGCGGCCGGTTACGTCGCGGCGAAAAATTTATCTGCTGCTGTATAAACCGAAAGGTTATCTGACCACCTATAAAGATCCGCAGGGCCGGCCGACGGTGTACGATCTGTTGGCGGATTTGGAGGATTGGGTTTTTCCCGCCGGCCGTCTCGATCTGGACACCAGCGGGCTGCTGATCCTGACCAACGATACCGAATTCGGCGATCGCGTAACCAGTCCTGAATCGAAGGTGCCGAAAACGTACCTGGTGAAGGCGAACGCGTTGCTGAGCGAAGAACAGCTTGACCGTTTGCGCCATGGAATCGAGCTCGCCGACGGCCCCACGCGGCCGGCACAGGTGGCGCGCATTCGCGAATCGGCGCGCTACACATTTTTCGAAATCACGATCACCGAAGGCCGCAACCGGCAGGTGCGAAGAATGGTGGAAGCGGTTGGCGCGAAGGTTTTAAAACTGGTGCGCACCCGGATCGGCCCCCTTGAAATCGGGTCGCTCGAAATTGGAAAATATCGCGAGTTGACACGCGAAGAGCTTCAGAGAATCGGCGCGCTCAAAGCGGTGTAGCGCTCAATCTGGGCGAGGTAACGCGCCGCGGCTCGGGCAAAGCGCGTAAGACGGGAAACGGCGGCGCATGGAACGATCGCCGGACTCACTCGCGTAGGCGTCCAGCAGGACCGAGGGGTCGTCCAGGGAGAAATCAATGGCCGTTGCAGCCAGGTCCCAGGCGATATCCTGCGGGCCAGGAAAAAAATGATCGTCGCCGTGAATTCCGCGATCTGGCCGGCGAACCCCCGTGGAAACTGTTTAATATGTTTCGCAGCGGCACGAGAATTCCCGGGGGCGAAATGATGATCCAGGTGCAAAGCCGCGTGGTAACGTTTTTTCGAAAAAATTTCGCACGAATTTCACGGACGCATGGTGGCGGCGGTGTCTCACGCAGATGTGATTCGCGCCGCGATCTGCCATTACACCGGCGTCCCGCTCGATTTATCACCGCGCGTCGAAATCAGCCCGGCATCGCTGAGCGTGCTCGAAAAAGACTGCGGCGCGCGCCTGATCCGGTTGAACGATACCGGCGAGTTACTTTTCTGAAGCACGCGCAAGGTTGAAGAGTCTGACTCAGTAGAATGCCCGTCGAAAGCACCGTTTCCCATCTCGACGAAGCGATTAACGAACTGAGCGATCCTTCCGAAAGCCAATGTGAGTTGCTGCGCGAACACCTGGAATCCGCCCGCATCGATCTGCTGGGCGGAATGCCGGAAGAATACGCACTGAGTTTGCGATTGGCGCTGGACGCGGTGAACTGCATCGCGAACCGCGATCGGCGGCAGCGTGTGCACCGCATCCTGAAGGACCTTCTCGCCGGAAGGAATTGAATCGTGCTGACGGTGCCGCACACCACTTCACTGCGGCGCGACTTCTGGCGGGACCCATGACGGCCAGCGATGTTTCGATTCCGTGCCGCCGCTATGTTCATTTTGCTTTGAGACGTGACTCGAAGCTTAGGTGGGTAGTTCATTCATACCGGGTGGGCACAAAATTTCCGATCTTCAATCAGGGAGGGCCGCGAACGTTTCAGTTGCTCGCTGCGGCGCGGCAGCGGGCGGCGGCTTCGGAATATCTCGTGATCTGCTTATCAAGAGCCCGCGGAAGCACGCCTTTATCGCGCAATCCGGTATAGAGCAGCGTGGCGGTTTGAAACTCGGCGGCCGCGCTTTTCCAAAGCTCCGGATGCTTTTTCGGCGCGAACCGCTGGTAGGTTTCCGCAAGCTCGGCGTGAGTGTCGGCGAGCGAAGTTACGGTGGACCAAGTGGTCTCCCGGTCCGCGAGTTTCTTCCATTGGGCAATGGCTTCGCGGGACCACTGGACGGAATGATCCAAATCGCCCAGGCCGGAATAGTTGCCGGCGATTCGCTCCGTGCTGGACGCCACCGCGCGCGCGACGCGAAGGTCATTAGGATCGGCCTGCGCCAGCGCGGCGCGAAGCCGTAGCGCTTTAAAATTCGCCTGAAGCGCCGCGGCGCCTTGCCCCTGTCGCAGCAGGAGCCACCCGAGATCGCTGTAATCGAACGAGAGATCCGTTCGCGCCTCCGGAGTGTCGCGGTCGCTTCGGGCGAGATCGATGGCCAGCGCTTTTTCATATTCGTCGTGGCTTTCGTCCAGACGATTCAGAACGCCATAAAGCGCGGCCAGTTTCTTATGAGCCAGCGCGAGGTTTCGCTGGCGGTTGGCGTCGCCGGGATTCGCGGCTGCCAGTCGCTCGCTGAGTTGCAGCGCACGCTGCCGGACGGGAACCATTTCCTGGTACTTCGATTGATCGGCCAGAAAATCGCCATATCGGGAAACCGCCATCATAAGCTGGCTGAGCGCCGCCGGATCGCCCGAATGAAACGCGTAATCCGCTTCGGCCAGCGCCAGGGATTTCGCCGCCCACTCGGCGGCGTGGGCATGATCGCCGGCGGCGCTGTAGGCGCTCGGCAGGCGATTCAGAACGCGCAAATAATCGCGCCGCAAAGTCTCGTCCCGCGGATCCTGTGCGGCCAGCCGTTCCAGGATGGCGGCGGATTTGCGAAGGCTCTCGAGCGACGCCGCGTAGTCGCCGAGATTCGATTGGTAGGCAGCGCCCTGCACCACGCCGATCCGCTCATAGCCGAGCGCAACTTCGCGGGCGAGCTTCGCGTCGCTTCCAGATTCGCGCGAAAGGCGTTCCAGGTACTCGAGCGCGCGGGCGACCAGCAGACGACGCGCGGCGGTCGATCCAGCGAGCGGTGCGATCGCGTCGTGCAGCTCGAACATCACCGAATGCGCCAGGTTGTGGACGTCTTCGAACCGGCGTTCGGCGCGGCGCGCTTCCCACCAGGTCGTGCCGGCGAACGCCACAATCAGCGCGGCGGCGGCGAGCACCGCGGGAACGGCCACGCGATGACGGCGCAAAAATTTTCCGGCGCGATAGGTGAAGGTGGCCGGACGCGCACGCACGGGCAGGCCAGCGCGGTGACGGCGAATGTCGGCGGCGAACTCGCCCACGCTCGCGTAGCGCCGGCGCGGATCCTTTTCGAGGGCCTTGGCAGCGATATTTTCGAGATCGCCGCGCAAACGCCGGCGTGCGCGCTCATCGGCGGCGGCTTCGGAAAGACGGCGCGGCGGTTGTTCGCAAACGATGCGAACCATTTCGGTCAGGGAGCCGGCGGGAACTTCATAAGGACGCTTGCCGGCGAGCAGCTCGAAGAAAATCACGCCCAGCGAGTAAACGTCGCAGGAGACCGAATCGGCCTGGCCGCGGATCTGTTCCGGACTGGCGTAGGCCGGCGTCATGATCGGCAGGCCGGCCTGCGTGATGTCGTCGCCTGGTCCGGCGTCGAGCACCCGCGCCAGTCCGAAATCGAGCAGTTTGGGATGGCCGCCGGCCACCAGAATGTTGCCGGGTTTCAGGTCGCGATGGACGATCAGCCGTTGATGCGCGTGGGCCACCGCGCCGCAGATTTCTAAAAAAAGATCCAGACGATCGGCGAGCGAAAGCTGATTGACTCCGCAATATTTCAGCAGCGGGAAGCCGTCGCTGTACTCCATGACGAAGTATGGCTGGCCTTCCGCGGTGGCGCCGCCGTCCAGCAGACGGGCGATGCCGGGATGCTCGAGCTGGGCCAGGATCTGGCGCTCACGGCGGAAGCGGCGGACCATGGATTGATCGCCGCGGCCGGTGGTGATCAGCTTGATAGCCACCTGCTTGCGATATTCCCCGTCGGCGCGTTCGCCCAAATAGACCACGCCCATTCCGCCGCGTCCGATCTCGCGCAGAATTTTGTACGGGCCGATCGATTCGGGCGCCGCCGCAAGGTCCGGACGAAGCGCCGCGCCGGGAGCGACGGCCGAATCGAGCATGGCGCCGGCTTGCTGCTCGAAGGCGAGCAGAGATTCCACCTCGCCGCGAAGATCCGAATCCTCCCCGCACAGCCGATCGAGCGCGGCTTCGCGATGGGCGGGTTGCTGTTCGAGCACTTCGGCGAGTATCGATTTAATTTCCCCCCAGCGCGACGCGGTCATTTTTTTAATTGCAGGGGCGAGCCTTCGATTTTCTGGAGCAGCCACAGCCGCGCCGTGCTCCACTCGCGCTTCACCGTGGCGGGGGAGATCCCCATCACTTCCGCGGTTTCCTCAATGGTCAACCCGCCGAAATAGCGCAGTTCCACCACGCGGCCCTGCTGTGGATCGATTTCCGCCAGTTCTTGCAAGGCGCGATGGAGCTCGAGCACGTCCACCTGCGGATTGGTGAATACGCCCAGCGCGTCTTCGAGCGAAACCGCGTGCGCGTAGCCTTCTCTTTTGGCCGCCTGGTTGGCGCGGGCGTGATTGATCAGAATGCGGCGCATCATGCTGGCTGCGACGCCCAGGAAATGCGCGCGATTCTGCCAATCGACGGCGCGTTGATCCACCAGACGGAGATACGCTTCGTGAACGAGCGCGGTGGGTTGCAGCGTATGGTCCGGGCTTTCGGCGGCAAGAAAATGGCGCGCCAGGCGCCGTAGTTCTTCATACAGAAGAGGCGTCATGCGATCGAGCGCAGTTTTGTCGCCGTTACGGAACCTGGTCAACAATTGCGTGAAATCTGTGGGCGCAATCACATCCGGTCCAATTAAGTTTCTATTCTACAAGCATTTTGAATCGTCATTTGCGGTAACGTGCAATAGGCTGCGGGCGTTTCGTGAACGATTCGACGAAAGGAGAAGACCGTACGAAGACGGACGGCGGAATCTAGCGAACCGGCGTGGCGATCGGCTTGCCTTTTTCGACCAGATACACCACCGAAAGTTTGAAGGGAACAGTCCCGGTGTTGCGGGCGTCGTGGATCGCGCCGTACGGAATCACGAAACCTTCGCCGGCCTTGACGTGCAGCGGCGGTTTACCGTCGATCAGAATTTCGCCTTCACCTTCCATGACGTAGCTGATTTCTTCTCCCGGATGAGTATGTCTGCCGACGTGCTGCCCCGGCGCGATCTCAGCGCGTGCAATCACGGCTTCGCGGCCGGGAACCGACACATCCGCGCGGGTGATGATCACGCGCTTCACGCCGGGGTTCTGGGCAAGCAGAGCGGCGCCGACAAGAGCAGCGCCGGCCACCGTGATCAAAATTCGCCGCGAAAGAAAGGTTTTCAGATTTTGTAGTGTCACAGTCGGAGTATATCGCCTGACGGAGGTGTTTTTCTCGGGTATTTCAGAGACCGATGAAAATTAGCTTAGCTGCCCAACTTTTTTTACAATTCGGCGTTTAACTAAGGTAGAGGATTGGATCTGGATGCGCAAGACACTGGCATTCGCCTTGTTTTTCTGTGCTTTGGCGCTGCCGGCCCGAACCGCCAGGAAAGCCGCGGCGGACTTTTCCGAGTTTAAAAAGAAGCTTTCTACAGATGATCAGGTGATTCACGCGCTCGACCGTCTGACCTTCGGGCCGCGCCCGGGCGATGTCGAAATGGTCCGCAAAATGGGCGTCAAAAAATGGATCGAGCTGCAGCTTCGCCCGGAGCGCATCAGAGAAAATCCGGAGCTGGCGGAAAAACTCGCGCCGTTGCAATCGCTGCGCATGACGCAGGCCCAGACGGTGGCGGCGTATCCCTCGCCGCAACTGGTGCGAGCCGTGGCGATGGGCGTCGAAAAACCGCCCGACGATCCGATCGCGCGCGCAGCCGTCGAACGACTGGTTCAACGGTTCGATATCAAACGAGGGCAGCAAGCGAACGGGCCGATGCAGCCGGCCGTGCCGCTCCCGCAACTGCTGACGCGCCCGGAAATGCGGACGCTGCGCAACGGCACGCCGCGTCAGAAATACGATCTGCTCGCCTCGATTCCGGAAGACCGAATCGACGACGTGATCATCGCCATGCCGCCCCAGCTTCGCAATCAGTTGATGCCGTTTGCCAGTCCAGTGGTCCGGCGAAAATTGCTGTTGGCGAACCAGCCGCAGCAGCTCGTGTTTTATGATCTGGCGGAGGCGAAACTGTATCGCGCGATTCTCAGCAATCGCCAGCTTGAAGAGGAGCTGGCGGATTTCTGGTTCAATCACTTTAACGTGAATTTCGACAAGGGCGCGGACCGCTTCCTGGTGCCGACCTATGAACGCGACGCCATCCGGCCGCATGTGCTCGGCAAATTCCGCGATCTTCTGGAAGCCACGGCCACCAGTCCGGCGATGATGTTTTATCTCGACAACTGGCAGAGCGTGGCGCCGGAGCGGGTGCGGCAGAACCCGCGCGCAGCGCGGCGCGGATTGAATGAAAATTACGCGCGCGAGCTGATGGAGCTGCACACGCTCGGCGTCGACGGCGGATATACGCAGCAGGATGTGACGGAGGTCGCGCGCTGCTTCACCGGCTGGACCATTCGCAATCCGCGGCAGGGCGGCGATTTTTTCTATAACGACCGGCTGCACGACAAGGGCGAAAAAGTGGTTCTCGGCGTGACCATTCCCGCCGGCGGCGGCAGGGACGACGGTGAAAAAGTGCTCGATATTCTGGCCAACAGTCCGGCGACAGCGCGGCATATCTCGCAGGAATTGGCGCAGCGTTTTGTCGCCGACAATCCACCGCCGGAATTGATCGACCGCATGGCCAAAACGTTCGCAAAAACGCACGGCGATTTGCGCGAAGTGATGAGGACCATGCTCGAATCGAAGGAATTTTTCTCGGCCGGCGCGTATCGGGCGAAGGTGAAGACGCCGCTCGAAGTGATCGCCAGCGCGGTCCGCGCGACCGGCGCCGAGGTCGATTACGCGTTTCCGCTGGCGCAGCGCGTGGGGCAATTGGGCGAGCCGCTGTATCGCAAAATCGAGCCGACCGGTTATTCCAACGCGAATGCCGAATGGGTCAGCTCGGCGTCGCTTTTGGGACGCATGAACTTCGCGCTGGCGCTGGCGCAGAATCATTTTCCGGGAGTGAAAGTGGACGCGAGTCGCTTTGACGACGATCCGCGGGCGACAGCGCGGCTGGTTTTGTTTACGGATCCGACCGAGGCGACCCGGGCGGCGATCGAGCGGGCGCTGGCCGATCAGAAGACCAAAGATCCGAACGCCGCCACGCCGGCGCTGGTGGCGGGATTGGTGCTGGGTTCACCGGATTTTCAGCGGCGGTAGTGGTTTGGAATTGTCAGGATGGCGGAAGGGCTCGCGGCCGGGCGTGGTAAAGGAGTATCGGGCAAATGAATCGACGTATTTTTTTAAAAAGTTCCGCGATGGCGATGTTTGGCGTCGGGTCGACGCCGGTTTGGCTCTCGCGCGCGCTGTACGCACAAGACGCGCCGAGCCCACGCAAGAAGGTTTTGGTCGCGATCTTTCAGCGCGGCGCCGTCGACGGTTTGAACGTTGTGGTGCCGCATGGCGAACCGCGCTATTACGATCTGCGCCCGACCATCGCCGTGCCGCGTCCCGATGGCACGCCCGATGCGGCGATCGACCTGGACGGGTTTTTCGGGCTGCATCCGTCGCTCAAATCGCTGAAGCCGGTTTACGATTCCGGGCGCCTGGCGATTGTCCACGCCGTTGGTTCACCCGATCCGACGCGGTCGCATTTCGATGCGCAGGATTACATGGAATCGGGCACGCCGGGACGAAAGGCGACCAGCGACGGCTGGCTCAATCGCGCGCTGCCGCGAGAACCGCGCGAATCGCCGGTGCGCGCGGTCAGCGTCACGCCCGATCTGCCGCGCACGCTGCGCGGCCGCAATGACGCGGTGGCGATCGCCAATCTGAACGATTTTCAGGTGCGGGATCCGCGCGGCGCATCCACCTTTGAAGCGATGTATGAGGATACCGCGGATAAAATTCTCAACGGGACCGGACGCGAAACCTTCGAGGCCGTCGAGCTGATGCAGTCGATTCAGAAACAGGGCTACACGCCGGCCAACGGCGCCAATTATGCCAGCGGACGGCTGGGACAATCGATGCGGCAGATCGCGCAATTAATCAAATCCGACGTGGGGCTGGAAGTCGCCTTTACGGACGTTGGCGGATGGGACACGCACGTCAATGAAGTGGGGCAGAAAGCGAGCGTGGGACAGCTCCCCAACCTGCTTGCGAATTTCGGCGACACGCTGGCCGCGTTCTATCAGGATTTGGGCGATCGCATGGCGGATGTGACCGTGGTGACCATGAGCGAGTTCGGGCGCACGGCGCACGAAAATGGCAATCGCGGCACCGATCACGGCCACGCCAACGTGATGTTCGTCTTCGGCGGCGGCGTCAAAGGCGGAAAAGTCTATGGCGACTGGCCCGGCATGGCGGACGAGCAGCTCTACGAAAATCGCGACCTGAACCTGACCACGGATTTTCGCGACGTGCTGGGCGAGCTGGTGATGCGCCATCTGGGCAATCGCGAGCTTGGGACCGTCTTTCCGGGCTTCACTGATCCCAAATTTCGGGGCGTACTGGGGTGACGGCCTTACTTAATACTCTTTCGAAAACGGCCGATAGATAGAGTGGACAGGCAGTCCACTCTTATGCTTTGGCTCTATCTTTTAGGCACAGTGACGGTTCTGGTCATCGTTCTGCGGCGGGTTCTGCGGCGGCAGATCCCCTTGAGCGATGAACTGTTTTCGAAAAAAGTCGCGGTCGAGTACGTGCAAAGCGGCGTCGCGTGGGTGCGGGGCGACGGGACGCTCGGAGCCGTGAACCAGTCGCTTGCGGACACGCTGCGCAGCACACCCGCGGATCTGATCGGCAAGGAATGGTACAAAATCTTTCCGCCCGAGGAGCACAGTGTCGTGCGCGATGGATATAGTCAGATGCTGCTGGTTGGAGTCTACGCCTTCGATGGCCCGGGACAGCGGGTGGACGGTTCGCGCGTGTGGCTGAATATCAAGCTGGTGGCGGCGGCCGATCACAAGGCGCGCTATGTCGGCCATTACTGTCTGGTGCAGGACCGGACGCGGGAGCGGGAACTGGAAGAACAGGTCCGTTCGCTGACGGCCGAAAAAAAGCCGGCGCCGAAACTGCAAGTGCTGGTCAAACGATCCAGTTGATCTACACCGGATCGAGCAAGTGGCCCAGTTTCTCTTTTTTCGTCCGCAGATAATCTTCGGTTGATTCGACCGGCTCGACCAGGCACGGCACTCGCTCCACCACGCGGACGCCGGCGCGTTCGAGAGCCTGAATCTTTTCCGGATTATTCGACATCAGCCGCACCGCGGCAAGTCCGAAGAAGCGCAAGATTTCGCCCGGCAATTCGTAGCCGCGCAGGTCAGCGTCGAAGCCGAGCCGTTCGTTCGCTTCCACGGTATCGGCGCCGTGATCCTGCAATTCGTAAGCGCGAAGTTTGTTCAGCAGACCGATGCCGCGGCCTTCCTGGTGCTCGTAAACGATCAGTCCGCGTCCTTCGTTGGCGATGGACTGGAGCGCCAGCTCAAGCTGCGCTCGGCAATCGCAGCGCAGGCTGTGAAACACGTCGCCGGTGAGGCACTCGGAATGGATTCGCACCAGCGGGGGCGGGCCCGTGGATAAATCGCCCATTTGCAAAGCAACGGCTTCTTCATCGCCATGGCTGAAGCCGAAAATCCGGAAATGTCCGAAACGGCTGGGGAAATCAGCTTCGGCGATCTTGCGCAACTGAACTTGACGAGACATTCCAGGCGGGTACTTTCATTATAATGATGCGTGGCAGGTTATGAGGCTGCTCAAAAAAAGGGACAGACTACGCTGTCTCCGAAATGGAGATTCAAAGCCGTCAAAGGCGGTGAGTGTGGACACGGCGGTCTGTCCCCTTTTTTGAGCGCACCTCTATGGTTTCGCAGCACTTGGTGATTCTGCTGGTGAAGCTCGCCGTGGCGGCGTCGCTGGCCAGCATTCTAACCCGCAGCGGACGGTTTCAGCGCATGCTGATGCGCGAAGAACGGACGCTGGCGCAGCGCGTGCAGATGGCGCTGGTGTGCTCGGCTATTTTCGGAACCGGCGTGCTGGCGCGGGTGATCGAGCCGAATTCGTACCAGGCGCTCGATCTGGGCCTGGAGGGAAGCCTGGCCATGGGCATGCTCGGCGGCTACGTAACGGGACTGCTCGCCGGCGTGCTGATTCCGCTCGCCGCCGTGCTGCGGCGCGGCGAATGGATGTCGATGATTCTGTTCGCAGCGGCGGGCGTGCTGGGAGGGTTGCTGCGCGACGTCGCGCCGAATAAAGAGGCGATCTGGCAATTCTCGCCGTTTCCCGATTTGAGCCTGTGGCGGCTGGTGCGGCGGCGCGATCTCCGTTTGCCGGCGTTCAGCCTGGCCTGCGTCCTGGTGATCGTGCTGGCGGAGATGCTGCGCCAGGTGGTGTCGCGTCATTTCGTGAAATCGGCGTTTTCGCTGGAACAGCAATTTCACGATGGGCCGGGGATGATCGTGGCGATTTACGCAACCACTCTTTTCGCCACGGCGCTGCCGATCAAAATCTGGAACAGCAATCGCAACGAAAAAAAACTGGAACAGCAGCAGCTACATTTGAACGAGGCGCGGCTGGCGGCGCTGAGCCGGCAGATCAATCCCCACTTTTTGTTCAATACGCTGAATTCGGTGGCCTCCTTGATTCGTCTGGATCCGGACCAGGCGCGGCAAGTGGTGTACAAATTATCCAAAATTCTGCGCCGCCTTTTGCGCCAGCAGGAGAATTTGACCAGCTTGGGCGAGGAACTTTCTTTCGTCGACGATTATCTGGCCATCGAGATGGTGCGTTTCGGAGAAAAGCTGCGCTTCGTGAAAGAGATCGATCCCGCCACGCTGGATCTGCTGGTGCCCAGCATGCTGTTGCAGCCCTTGGTTGAAAACAGCATCCGCCACGGCCTTTCGAGCAAAGTAGACGGCGGGACGATTCGCGTCCGCAGCCGCCTGGTGGCCCGTCGCTTGCAAATTCTGGTGGAGGACGACGGAGTGGGGATTCCGGAAGCGAAACTGGCGATGCTGTTTGAACAGGGGATCGGCGTCAGTAACGTGAACGAGCGCTTAAAGGTCCTTTTCGGCGATGATTACAAAATGTGGATCGATAGCCGGCCCGGCGAAGGAACCAGCACGGGCATTGAGCTTCCCGAGCAGCCCAGCGGTACAGGGATGGCGGAAACACTGGTGAACACGTTTGTGAACAACGGGAGCCGCATTTGAGCGATCTGAACTACTCGATTCTTCTTCCCCGCGCGGACCAGATGCCGCGCACCATCGCGGAACGGACGCGCCGGGTTTACGATACGCTGGCGTCGGTCTATCCGGTGAGCACGTTCTTTTTTCATTCGAGAGCGCACGCCTGCGCGCTGCGTCACGCCGGCATCCGCAACGGGATGCGGGTGCTCGAATTGGCCACCGGCTCGGGTGAGATGTTCGGCCGGCTGGTGAAGGCGAATCCGGCGGGCGAAACCTTCGGCATCGATCTTTCGCCGAACATGGCGGCCATGACCCAGCGGCGCGCGCGGCGGGCCTTCCCCAAAGCGCAGGCGCACTGCGGCGCGGTGGACGTGCGCAGCCTGCCGTTCGGCAACGCCAGCTTCGATGCGGTGGTGTGCTGCTATCTTTTCGAGCTGCTGGCGCAGGACGACATTCGCCTGACGCTGCGGGAGATCCGTCGCGTGCTGCGGCCCCGCGGAAAATTCGCGCTGGTGGTGATCGGCCAGAACGCGACGGTGTTCAATCGCCTGTATGGCGTCTGCGGCAAACTGGTTCCGGCGTTCTGGGGCCGGCAGGTTGAACGCGCGGTCCCCGAGCTGGTGGAAGAAGCAGGATTGCGGGTGATGGAAACGCACTCGGTGCGGCAGACGGGTTATCCTTCGCGGGTATTGATCGCGGGGCGGTAACGTAACGACGGATCGCCGCTTCCCGTGGTCGCGGTTCGGGCCGTCCATTCCGTGGAGCGCGAAAATGAACCGCGACTGCAAGGAGCGGCGCATGCCGAATTGTTTTGAGCGACGCCGGCCTATCGAAACTCGCTAAAATAACGTCTTGATCCGAATCGCTAACGGCCAGGGATTTTGGGGCGACTCCCTTGAAGCGCCGGTCGAACAGGTACGCCGCGGCCCCATCGATTATCTGACGCTCGACTATCTCGCCGAGATCACCATGTCGATCCTGCAAAAGCAGCGGTCGCGCGATCCGAAAGCGGGCTACGCGCGCGATTTTGTGGACATGATCGCGCGCGTGCTGCCCGATCTGATCGAGCGACGCGTGCGCGTGATCGCCAACGCCGGCGGGGTGAATCCAGCGGCGTGCCGCGATGCCGTGCTGGAAGTCGCCAGACGGCAGGGAATCGGGATCACCGTCGCCACCGTGACCGGCGACGACATCGTCAGCCGGTTAGACGAAATGCTGGCGAGCGGGATCGAGCTGAAGAACATGGAAACGGGCGAGCCGCTTTCTACCATTCGCGACCGCGTGCAGAGCGCGAATGTCTACTTCGGCGCGTTTCCCGTGGCCGAGGCGCTGGCGCGCGGCGCGCACATCGTGATCACCGGACGGGTGACCGATACCGGCCTGGCGCTGGCGCCGATGATTCACGAATTTCATTGGAAGCGCGACGACTGGGACCGGCTCGCGGCCGGAACCATTGCCGGGCATACGGTGGAATGCGGCGCGCAATCGACCGGCGGAAATTGCCAGATGGATTGGGAAACGATTCCAAATCTGGCCGACATCGGCTACCCGATCATCGAAGCCGAACCCGACGGAACTTTTTCGATCACCAAGCACGCGGGCACCGGAGGGCGCGTCACCGTCGCGTCGGTGAAGGAGCAGCTTCTTTATGAAATGGGCGATCCGCGCGAATATATCACCCCGGATTGCATCGCCGATTTCACCACCATTCATCTGGAGCAGTGCGGCGCCGATCGCGTGCGTTTCAGCGGCATCCGTGGCCGCGCGGCCACGCCGTTCTACAAAGTTTCGGTGAGCTATTCGGCCGGATTCAAGGCGATCGGCAGTTTGCTTTACGCCTGGCCCGATGCGTACAGGAAAGCTCGCGCGGCGGATCAGATTTTGCGGCAAAGATTAGACCGGCTGGGGTTGAGATTCGACGCCATCCGCACGGAGTTTCTGGGGGCGAACGCGGCCCACGGGATTGCGTCGGCCGAACCACCGCCTGAGATCGCGCCGCAGCTTGCCGAAGTGGTGCTACGCGTGGGCGTGCGGTCGAACGACAAATCCGCAGTCGACCGATTCACGAAAGAGATCGCGCCGCTGGCTTTGAACGGTCCGCCGGTGGTGACCGGCTTGGGCAGCGGACGGCCGCGCGTCGAAGAGATCGTCGCGTATTGGCCGGCGCTGATCCCGAAAACCGAAGTGGCTCCGGAGGTGTCGATTTGGCCAAACGAAAATTGATTGAGCTGGCGCACGCGCGCTCCGGCGATAAGGGCGACACCGCCAACATCGGGATTATCGCGCGTAAGCCGGAGTATTATCCGATCCTGGCGCGCGAAGTGACTGCCGGGCGCGTCAAAAAACATTTCGAAGGCGTTTGTTTGGGCAAAGTCGAGCGGTTTGAAGTGCCGAATTTGGGCGCGCTCAATTTTCTGCTGCACGAAAGCCTGGATGGCGGCGGAACGCTGGCGCTGAAGGCCGATCCGCAGGGCAAAACGTACTCGAGCGCGCTGCTGCGCATGGAGATCGAGGCCGATTGAGGGACCGATGATTTTCGGCACGCACGTGATCCTCTACAGCACGGATGCCGAGGCGGACCGCGCTTTTTTTCGGGAGGTCCTCGGCTTCCGCTCCGTCGACGCCGGCCACGGCTGGCTGATCTTCGCGCTGCCGCCCGCTGAAGCTGCCGTTCATCCGGCCGATTCGAGCGGGCGCCAGGAGTTTTATCTCATGTGTGACGACCTGCCGGCGGAAATTTCGCGATTACGGCAGATGGGCGTACTTTGCTCCGATGTGCAGCAGGCGGGATGGGGTTCGGTCACAAAAATCCGGCTCCCGGGCGGGGGCGAAATCGGTCTCTATCAGCCGCGGCATGCGACCGCGCTGCGCCAGACGGGATCGGCAACGTGATCGAGTACCGTTTGGACGCGGGCGTCGCGCGGATCACGCTGAATCGTCCGGAGAAGCGCAATGCGCTCGGTCCCGATCTGATCGCGGCGATTCGCGAAGCGCTGGGCAAGACGGCTCGCGATGAAAATGTTCGCGTGGTTTTGCTCGCCGGCGCGGGTCCGGATTTTTGTTCCGGCGCCGATCTGGGGGCATTGGATCAAACCGCGGACGCGGGCGTGCTCGATCATCTCGCGTCGGCGCGGCAGCTAGCCGAACTGTTTCTCGAAATGCGCCATCACCGGCGGCCCATCGTCGCGGCGGTTCGCGGCCGCGCGCTCGCCGGCGGATGCGGATTGGCGACGGCTTGCGACCTGGTGCTGGCGTCGGAATCGGCGCAATTCGGTTATCCGGAAGTGAAAATCGGATTCGTTCCCGCGATGGTGATGGCGATTCTGCGCCGGTCGGTCAGCGAGAAACGCGCGTTCGAGCTGATCGCCACGGGAGAAATCATCAGCGCCGCGCAGGCGCATGCGGTGGGAATGATCAACCGCGTCTATCCCGATGCGGAGGTCGATGCGCGCGTCGAGGATTACGTGCGGGCGTTGGCCGCCAAGTCCGCGTCGGCGGTGAGCCTCGGAAAAAATCTTCTGTATCACATGGACGGGATGACCTTCGAGGCTGCGATCGAAGCGGGCATTCACGGAAATGCGCTCGCGCGGATGACCGAAGACGCGCGGCGCGGCATCGAACGATTCGTGAAGAAGTCGTAAACTGAAAACTTGCTTCGCCGCTCCATGGGCCTGGTCCGGACCACCGCGATGGTGGTGGGGATCATTATCGGCGCGTCGATCTTCGTGCAGCCTTCTGAAGTCAGTCGACACGTCTCCACCATGCGGGCCATGTTCGGCGTGTGGACCGCGGCAGGAATTCTTTCCATCGCGGGCGCGATCGTTTCCGCGTCGCTGGCGTCGCGTTTTCCCAAAACCGGCGGGATTTACGTTTATCTCAAAGAGACCATTTCGCCGGGCATCGGATTTTTGTGGGTCTGGGCGATGTTCTGGAGCGCGCATTCGGGAATCATCGCGGCGATTGCAATGGTGCTGGCGCGCTATGTTTCCGTGCTGGCGCCACTGGGGGATCGCGGGATTACTTTCGTCGCGATCGCCTGCATTCTGCTGCTCTCGGCGATCAATTATTTTGGCGTGCGCGCCGGCAGCACCGTGCAGACCACGTTCACTATCGCGAAAATGGCGGCGATCGCGGGAATTCTGGTGGCCGTCGCGCTGATCGCCGCGCCGCGGCCGGAATCGGCGATCGCGCCCGGGGGCTCGCATGGGCTGCGCGAATTCCTGCTCGGCATCAGCGCGGGATTGTTCGCCTTCGGCGGATGGCACCAGGTGACCTACGCGGCCGGGGAAACACATCGCGCCGAAAAAACCATTCCGCGCGCGCTGCTGATCGGAATGGGGGTGGTCACCGTTTCCTATCTTTCGCTGAACGCCGCCTATCTGCACGTGCTGCCGCTTCCGACCGTGCTCAATTCGCAGCACGTCGCCTCCGATGCCGCGGGTGTTCTGGTGGGACCGCGCGGCGCGGCGATGGTCGCGGTGCTGGTGATCGTTTCCGCGCTGGGCGGATTGAGCGGCACGATTCTCGCCGGCCCGCGCGTTTACTACGCGCTCGCGCGCGATGGCCTCGCCTGGCGCGCGATGGGCCAGGCGCATCCGCGTTTTCAAACCCCGCACCTGGCCATTGCCGCGCAGGCTATCTGGTCCTGCGCGCTGGTGGCGACGGGCACCTATCGCACGCTGTTCACGCGCGTGGTGTACACGGAATTTCTTTTTTTCGGATTGATGGCGATCGGGCTGATGCGCCTGGAAAGGCGCCTGACCATGGCGCCGCTGCTGTTTCTTTTCGGGTGCGTGGTGGTGGTGACCAACCAGCTCGCGGCGGATCTCAAAGAAGCGGCCATCGGTCTGCTGCTGGTCCTCGCCGGACTTCCCGTTTATTTTTTTCTGAAAGGCTCAAACAAGAATGCCGGTGATTGATTTTCACAATCATTACTACCCGCCCGGGTATTTGAAAGCGCTCCAATCGGGCGAAAGCCAGGTGCGGGTGACCATCGACGATCACGGAAACCCGCTGCTGCATTATCCCGGCGATTACAACATCGCCGTTCCCGGGCAGCGCGATCTGAACGTGCGCGTAAGAATGCTCGACGATCTCGGCATCGACATGCAAGTGCTGACGATGACCACGCCCGGCACGCACGTCGAAACGCCGCCGACGGCTGCGCGGCTCGCTTCGCTGGTCAACGACGAGTTCGCCGAAGGAATTGCCGCTCATCCCGGCCGGTTCACCGCGCTCGCTACGCTGCCGTTGAACGATCCGGCGGCATCGGTGAAAGAACTGGAACGCGCCATGCGGCAGCTCGAGATGCCGGGTGCGATGCTGTTCGGAAACGTGAATGGAGTGGCGCTGGCCGATCCGCGATTTTTCCCGCTGTATGAGTTGGCCAACGATCTCGGCGCGGTCTTGTACATTCATCCCACGCATCCATTGGGCGTCGAAGCGATGACCGATTTTTGGCTGATGCCGCTGGTCGGATTTTTGTTCGATACCACACTCGCCGCCGCCAAGCTGGTGTTCACGGGAGTTCCTGAAAAATATCCGCGGATCCGCTGGGCGCTGACGCACCTCGGCGGCGCGATTCCGTACCTGGCCGAGCGACTCGATCGCGGCCATCGCGCCTTCAAGGAATGCCGCGTCCATATTCAGCGCCCGCCCAGCGAATATTTGAAAAACTTCTACTTCGACACTGTGAATTTCAACACCGATGCGTTGCAGCTGGCCATCGCGTTCGCCGGCGCGGACCATCTGTTAGCGGGCAGCGACTACGCGCACCAGATCGGCAGTCCGCGCCTGATGCTCGAGAGCATTCGCGCGCTGGAGATTCCCGAAGACCATCGCGCGGGGATTCTCGGAGGAAACGCCGTGCGGCTGCTGGGGTTGGGCAAAACCGCCGGAGAATAATTCCGGGCTGGATTTGACTAAAATACGTGCCGAACGCTAAGGCCGCTCCGTTCCAGTCCGTCAATCGAGTTGCGCCCAGCGAAAACACGTTCGCTCGTGGTCGTTGACCATGCCCGTTGCCTGCATGAATGCGTAGCAGATGGTCGAGCCCACGAATTTGAATCCGCGCCCCATGAGATCCTTGCTCATCGCGTCGGATTCCGGGGTACGAGCTGGTAATTCGCGAAACGTCTTCCATCGATTCTTCTTCGGCTTTCCACCGACGAATTGCCAGATATAGGAATCGAAGCTGCCGTATTCTTCCTGCACGCGCAGAAATGCGCGAGCGTTTCCGACCGCGGAGGTGACCTTCAGACGATTGCGAACAATCCCGGGATTTCGGAGCAGCGCCGCGATATTGCGTTCGCTATAGCGCGCGATCTTCGAAGCATCGAAATCATCGAAGGCCGTCCTGTAGTTTTCGCGCTTGCGCAGGATCGTGCTCCAGCTCAAGCCGGCCTGGGCCCCTTCGAGAGTAAGCAGTTCGAAAAGTTTCTGATCGTCATGCAGCGGTACACCCCATTCCTCGTCGTGATAAACGATAGAAAGCTCATCCTGCGCCCATTGGCAACGCCTCATGGAACGATTGTAAGCGTCCGACGGACCCGGCCATTCTTCCGGGACGCTCTCGACAGCTTCAGACGCACGGTAGATCGTTGGTCAGGGTTTCGCGACGGGTCTCGCGACGGCAACACCCGCAACTTCGAAATGCGCGCCAAAGAGCAGCTTCGCCACACCTACAAAAGCGCGCGCCGGAAAATTCGCGTGGAAGTACTTGCTGTAGACACCGTTGAATGCATCATACAGCGCGAGGTCCGTGCAGTATACCTGAATAGAGACAACGTCATCCATGGTCATGCCGGCGCTCTCAATCGTCTGTTTGATCTGCTCCATGATATTTCGCGCCTCTTCTTGCGGCGAAAGGCCGGCGGCGAGTTTGTTGGTTTCCGCGATAGTTCCGGCGATATACAAAGTCTGGCCGACCATAACCCCGCTGCTGAAAGGCAGATGCCGCTCGGCGGCCAGCTTCGATTTCAGGAATTTGCGATCGTTCTGCGCGGCGGCAATCGCCGTGAGGAGAAGAACGCCGATTAAAATACGCGATTTCATCTATTTTTCTCCAATATCGAAGTAAGTGGATCTGTTGCAATCCGCAGCGGCCGGGAAGACCAGAGTGCTGCGCATAGGCGGATTCTATCGCAATCGCGCAGGACACGCTGCGACGACTTTGATCCCATCCTGGATCGAAAGCCCATGCCAGGAATATCGGTGGTGAGCCGACAGTGACGCTCGATCCCTTCATCGACATCATTTGCCGGAATTTCAAACAACCGAAAGAAGGATTTGCAACGACAAAAGTCCTGTGGCGCACGATTATTAATCCGGGGTACGCGGCTCTTTATCTCCCGGACGGAGTGCGCCGCGGCATTTGGCGCTTTCCGTTGACCAAAGGCGGAAAGTCCTTCATCTCGTCGTATACTTCCGTGATGAACCGATCCTTGCTCTGCTTGGTGTCGCCTTCGGTCGTCGCGTCATACGGCGCGGTCAGGTTGGCCGCCAGAACCTCGTCCAACGACTTGCCCGCGTCGCGCAGTTTCTGCACCTTCGCTAGGATATCTACGAGCATGGCGCGGTAGCTCAGTAAGTCCTTCTTCTTTACGAGCGTGCCGTGGCCGGGGACCAGCGTGGTATCCGGGCCGGCAATCTTTTCAATCAGGTCAACCGCCTCGATCATGCCTCTGATCGAACCGCCGTTCGCTTGATCCGCGAACGGATAGCCGAAGTTGCGATAGAAATCCTCAATATAGATCACGTTGGCTCTGCGGAAGCGCACGATCGTGTCACCCGCGGTATGAGACGGCATCATCGGGATGAAATCCACCGTTTCGCCGTCCATATGGATCGTGACCGCAGGGGTGCCCGGCGAACCGTACCGATACGTCGCAGTTGGAACGCCGGCGGGATCGGGCGCGCGGGCCGCATTGAGCATTTCATCACGCAGATTCTCCTGCGCGAAAATCACCGCGCCCTGCTGTGCGAAGAACGCATTGCCGCCCGTGTGGTCCGGGTGAATGTGTGAATTGACCACAATCTTAATGGGAGCGCTGGTGAATGTCCGGATCGTGGCCAGGGTCTTCGGCGCCAGTTGTGGGTCCTCCGTATCCACCATCAGCACACCGTCGGAGCCGAAAAGTACCGCGACCCGGCCGCCAGCAGCATCGGGATGTGCGGGGTCAAGACCTGCCGAACCGTGTAGAGAATAGAGATTCGGAGACAACTTCTCCGTCACGACCATCTCGATCTTCCCCCAGGGCGTTTGGTAGCCCGGCGGAAACGTGTACGGCCCTTTGCCCGGTGGGACAAGCGTGATCGGATAACCCCCTCCCTGCGCGCAGAGGCTTGCAGAAAGAATCGCGGCCGCAGCCAGCTCCCGCAGTAGCAACGATCTGAATTTCATTACTGTGTCCTTTGCTATTAAGAGTCGATGATGCCCAAGGGACTTTATACACCCTCCGGCTTTCCAGGTGAACGCCTTCTTTAAACTGGCGATCCTCAGCGCGTTTTTGTCCGCCTGCCATGCCGCGCGCCCGGCCAGGATCAATTCGCGTTCCTGTTCGCGCATCGTCGGGAAAGCCTTTTGGCGTAAAGCTTAAGCGCATCTCGTACGAGTTTATTCACCACCGGATTCAACAAAGTTCTTTATGGATGATCGATCGTCTCATCCACGACTGGAATCTGTCTGAACACGCCCAGCAGCCGACCGATGAGCCGGAATGCGGTTTCCACTCCTTTCCACCAAACAGAAAGGGTCATTAGAGTTCCGCGGGATGTGTACCGATTACTTGATTCATCGGCCGCCGGGATTTGAACCCGGGACCTCTTGCACCTTTTCGGTTACATTGATGCGGGGTGTTTTCTATGGCTTACACGGATTCGGGGCGTCTGCTTTCAAACATCGCAGATGCTCGAAAGCGCAATTTAGCGCACGGTCGCCGGCCTGGGGGCCCGACGCCTCCTCAGCAATTCGCGACGGCATGGCACGGTTCATCCGCCAACTGTCGAACCGGGCGCGCTCTCCGGGATCGCCGTATTTCGATCCCCAGCTTGCGCATCTTGTAAATCAGCGTAGTGCGCGGCAATCCAAGCCGATTCGCCGCTCCATCCTGTCCTCCGATCAGCCAGTTGACTTGCTCCAATGTTTCCAGAATGTGCTCCCGATCCGCTTCGGCCAGCGTGCGGGCAGCGCTCTCCGAACTCTGCTTCACCGTCTGCTTCAAATCCAGCGGCAGGCGCAGCACCGACCCGGGCGAAAACAGTACAGCGCGCTCAATGCAGTTCTGGAGTTCGCGAATGTTGCCCGGCCAGTCGTGCGCTTTGAGCACCTCCATCACTTCATCGGGAATCGAATCGATGGGCTTATTGAGACAGGCAGCAAATTTAGCAACGAAGAATTCCGTCAGCAACGGGATGTCCTGAACGCGTTCCCGCAACGGCGGCATGCTGAGCGGGATGACGTTCAACCGATAGTACAGGTCGGCGCGAAACAGCTTCTTGCTGACAAGGTGCTCGAGATTCTGGTTTGTCGCCGC
Source organism: Bryobacteraceae bacterium (assembly GCA_035507655.1). Taxonomy (GTDB): domain Bacteria; phylum Acidobacteriota; class Terriglobia; order Bryobacterales; family Bryobacteraceae; genus Palsa-187. The sequence continues at coordinate 25,327 of DATJNW010000001.1, forward strand.
CACTACACGAACGTTGACGCGGACGGTCTGAGCGCTGCCCAAACGCTCGAACTCCTGCTCTTGCAGGGAGCGCAGGAGCTTGGGCTGAAGTTCCAGCGGCATGTCGCCGATCTCGTCGAGAAAGAGCGTGCCCCCATCGGCCAATTGAAAGCGCCCCTTAGTTTGTGTGCAGGCGCCGGTGAATGCGCCTCTTTCGTGGCCGAAGAGTTCGCTCTCTAACAACGCACTCGGAATCGCGGCGCAGTTGAGGGCGACGAAACGGTTATAGCGGCGGGGACTGGCCTCATGAATGGCTCTGGCGATCACTTCTTTCCCCGTGCCCGTTTCGCCCTGGATCAAAACGGCGGAGTCCACTGGCGCCACCCTCGCCACCTCGTTCATTAATGCCTGGAATTTCGGACTTGACCCGATGATATCGATATTAGCCACAGTTTTACTCCTCTCTGAATAGGAATCGATCCGCGTTTTTCAGTGATCAAGCAGCATGCGCTAACTTCCCGTTCCTTGCCTCGTGATCCACTCGCGAACATACGGATCGCAATTCACCAGCGAAATGCCGGCGGCTTCGCACTGAGCAAGAGAAGTGATGCCATCCTGACCGGTCAAAGTCATATCTTTGAGGTCGAGGATGATACGGCGATCTTTCCCTTCCGCGCCGATCAGCGCTTCCAGTTCGGCAATGTGCTCTTTGTCCAGCCTGCCGATTAGGGTAAAGATCACGTCCCCGTCCGCCTTCCTGTGAATTCTTAGCATTCTGTTGACGTGTATAAGGCAAGTCGAACGCCAACCGAAAGTGACAGAAATGAAAGGGATTGACGTCTCCATCGAATTGACGAGGGTCGTCAATTGACGAGTGCCGTACAAAATTCCCTGGCGCGAACCATCCTAATTGTCTTGCAAAGGATCCGGCCCCTTGAAGCGGTTCTTATTGATCTTAAGCGACTTAATTTTCGACTCCAGCGTCGTTCGCGCAATGCCCAGTTTGGCGGCCGCACCCGAGGGCCCGTACACGCGCCCTCCGCATGCGAGCAAGGCAGCCTCGATGACGGCCTTCTCATCCTGGGCAGAGGGCCGGCTAAAGACGCTCGGCTGGACATCCGGATCACCGGCCGAAGGGCGGCGGGTAAGCCAACTCTCGTCCACCGAAAATATCGGCGGCTCACTGACAATAACGGATCGCTCAATCACATTCTGTAATTCGCGAATATTACCGGGCCAGGAGTACGATTGCAGCAGACCAAGACTTTTTTTATCGACTGCCGTAAAATGCTTGCCCGCCTTCCGTGCATAGCGATTCAGGAAATAGGTGACCAGCAAGGGGATATCGTCGCGTCGTTTCCGCAGGGGCGGCAGCTCAACGGGAAAAACGTTCAGCCGGTAAAACAGGTCCTTGCGGAACGCACCCGCCGCGATTGCAGATTCCAGGTCGCGATTGGTGGCGGCGATCACCCGCACATCGGCTCGAATCGTCCCGGTTCCGCCGATGCGTTGAAATTCGCGTTCCTGAAGAACCCGCAAAAGAGCAATCTGAGTTTCCGCCGGAAGCTCTCCGACTTCATCGAGAAAGATGGTGCCCTTCTCGGCGAGTTCAAAACGGCCTAAACGGCGCTGCGTTGCTCCCGTGAAGGCGCCCTTCTCGTGGCCAAATAATTCCGATGCGATGAGATCGCGCGGGACTACCGCGCAGTTCACGCTCACAAAAGCGCCTAAGGAGCGGGAGGAGCGCTGGTGAATCGCACGAGCAACCAGCTCCTTTCCCGTGCCGGTCTCGCCGGTGATCAGAACGCTGGAATCGGTTGGTGCGACCTTGGAGATGCGGGAGAGCACCTTTTTCAGGGGCGCAGAGGTTCCCACGATCTCTTGGAAGATCGATGCATTGTCGAGCTCTTCGCGCAGCGAAACATTTTCTTCCTGGAGCCTTTGCTCGGCGAGCTTACGATCGTCAATATCGGTCCCGGCGGCGTACCACCGCGTGATACGCCCCTGTTCGTCCGACACCGGGCTCAATCGATAGTGGAACCAGCGATACTGTCCGTCCTTTCTCTGGAGCCGCACTTCGTACTCAAAGGGCGATCTGCCTTGGAGTTTTCCCGGAAGGTCCTGGCTCACGATTTCGGCGTCCCGAGGATGCAACATCCGCTGCAAATCGGCGTCCTTCCATTCCTCCAAGGTGATGCCGTAAAAATCGAGCGATGCCCGATTGGTGTAAAGGCGCGCCCCGTCGGGCCCTAATTCGCCGATGTGCATCGGCGATAAGTCGAGAAGCTGGCGGGCTTCCTTCTCGCTTTGGCGGATCTTCTCTTCGGCACGCTTCTGGTCGTCGATGTCGGTGGTCGTGCCGACGAATTTGAGGACGTTTCCTTCCGCATCGCGCAAGACCACGGCTTGATTGAGATGCCAGCGATATGTCCCGTCCTGAGCGCGCAGAGACCGGGTTTCGAACGCAAAACCCTGTCCCGAGCGTACCCCCTCCCAAAAAGCCTTCGATGCCGCTTTGCGATCCTCCGGGTGGATCGCAGTCATCCAGGCCTCGGGACGCGACTGTACGAAATCGAGAGTCTGACCCGAGAATTCGAGCCAAACTTGATTCACGAAATCCGGTGTCCCATCGGGCTTTAGCGTCCAGGCGGATAAAGGAAGTTGCTGCAGAATCCCGACTTGTAGTTGCAGCTCTCGATCGGCCCGCTGCAGCTCACGATAAAGGCGGCCAGTCTCCGCTAATCGCTCTTCACTGGCGCGTAGCTTCTCGCGTTCGAGTTCCGCCTCGCTGCGCAGCCGTTCTTCGCGTTCGGCAGTTTCGCGGCGAAGTTTCGCCAGTTTGACATGCGTCGCTACCCGCGCGAGCAACTCCCGCGCCGTAAACGGCTTTACCAGATAGTCGTCAGCGTCGGCCTGTAGTCCCAGCACGCGTGATTCTTCGCCCGCCCGCGCGGAGAGCAGGATCACGGGCGTACTGGCGAGAGCTGCATCATCGCGAATGGCCCGCAGCAAGCCAAATCCATCCATCTGCGGCATCATCACGTCGGTCAACACCAACGCGGGGCGCAACTGTCGAGTGGCTTTCAGCGCCTGGCGGCCGTCGGCGACCGCGTGCACGTCATAACGATCGCGCAGCATCTGCGTCAGGTATCGACGCATGTCGGCATTGTCATCCGCAAGGATGATCAGCTCGCGTTTCAGCTCCGGTGAGGAAACAGAGGACGGTTCATTGCCAGGCATCGACACATCGACGCGCGTGCCGGATTCGCCCTCCAGCCACGGTTGCGCCTCTTCGACATAAGCTTCCGCTCGAATTCTGGTGGACGCAGACAATGGCGCGGCCTGAACACGCTCCGCCGGCAGATGCTCCTTGCCCACTGGAATCGTTACCGTGAATGTGCTGCCGGCGCCTACTGCGCTCTCCACCCGCACACTACCGCCGTGGAGTTTGACCAATTCCTGAACCAGCGCCAGGCCGATCCCCGTGCCTTCGAACGTCCTGGCGCGCGCGTTCTCGATGCGATGGAAGCGTTCGAACACCTTTGCGCGATGCTCATCTGGAATTCCCACGCCGGTATCACGGACCTGCAATTCCACGGCCCCGTTTGCAGGCCTCAGCGTGACCGCGATTTCGCCTTCGAACGTGAACTTGAAGGCATTGGAGATCAGATTCACAACAATCTTCTCCCACATCTCGCGATCCACATACACCGGCTCCGCGATTGGCTGGCACTCCACCCGGAAGCGCAGTCCGGCGTTGTTCATCGCGGAACGAAACATGCCAGCGATTTCCGTCGTGAAGCTGACAAGGTCGGTTGGCTGATAGGCCGCTTGCACACGACCGGCCTCGATACGCGAGAAGTCCAGAAGTGTGTTGACCAGCTTGAGCAGTCTGAGCGCGTTGCGGTGGACTGTGACCAACTGCTCATGACCTTCCGGATTGAACTGCTCGCTCGCCTGGGTCAACATTCCCTCGAGTGGACCCAGCATCAGCGCCAGAGGAGTGCGGAACTCGTGGCTGACGTTGCTGAAAAAGGCTGTCTTGGCGCGATTGAGCTCGGCCAGAGCATCAGCGCGCTGGCGCTCCTGGTCATAGGCGCGAGCGCTGGCGAGGCCGATCGTGATCTGCTCGGTGACGCGAAGGATGAACTGGCGGTAGGCGTCGTCGAAAGCGCGGCCAGGATGGATTCCCGCGACAAGAAAACCGAGCGCCTCACCGTGTTCGCCCAGCCGGATCGGCATGACGCACGCCTCCCTCGGAGGGGCCGGCCAATTGGGGACCGACACGCCCGATGCGAGATCCCCGAGTTCGACGAGGACTCCAGCCCTCGTCAGTGCGGAATCGAATTGCCAAAGGTTGTCGTTGCGGCAGTCGATGACCGCTGGATGTAAAGCTTCGTCGGCCTGGACGCCGGCGCCCTTCAGAACCGCCCGCTGTTCGGCGGGACGATATTCATAGAGAAACGCGAACGGGAGGCTCAAGCGATCCTGGACAAGAGTTTCCGCGCCGACGCGCCACACTTCTTCTTCGGTTCGGGCTCCCGCCGTTCGCGAAGCCAAGTCGCGCAGCAAATGCCGGCGTCGATCTTCGAGCACCCGTTCCGTCGTGTCCAGCGCCGAAGTCAGCGCGCCGCCCACGCGGCCGTTATCATCAGGGATCGGGCTAGCCGTAAACGCGAAGTAGACCTCTTCGAGGTAGTTGTTGCGGTTAATAGGAATTAGCATGTCGGACAGAGCGTTGACCGCCTGCCCCCGGGCGATCACGGAGTCGTACACCGGTCCGACGAGATCCCACGCTTCGCGAAAGACCTCGCGAGCGCCACGGCCTAGCGCCCACGGGTGCCTTGTTCCCGCTATAGGCCGGTAGGCATCGTTGTACAGCAGCGTGTACCCAGCGCCCCAACAGATACACAATGGATAGCCGGAGTACAGCATGATGCGCACGGCGCCCCGCAGCGATTGCGGCCACTGTTCGACCGGGCCGAGTGGCGTCGTCGACCAGTCGAAGGCGCGCATCAGCGCGGCCATCTCGCCGTCTCCGGCGAACACCGACTCAATCAACCCCATTTTGCCAGGCTCCATTTCCAGATCCTTCGACTCGGCAGCGTCGCTGATAAAATGCCGGACGCGTTCGCGCTGACCTTCGCTTGCTGTATCGCGAGCGGCGAATCCATCGTAAGTTCGCATGCCGAAGTGAGCTTAACGCCTTCGCGAACTGTGACTGGAGTCCTGTTTTTTCGATGCGCAGAGACCAGGTTCCAGTTGGCAAGCCGGCGAAACCAGTGCCTTGGCCGACCATTGCGACGCCGGGGCCGGGGACGATCGCTTCATTTGGGTCCGCGATGGTACCGGAAAGAGTCGCAAGCTGGATTTGCGACCACGCACCGGCTGAAGAGAAAGTTGCGAGCACTGTTGATAGAACGCAACGGTAGCATGCGTCTTTCGCGCTTTGAGACTCCGCCGCACGGTTGTTCCTGACGTCGATCATGACAACACCTCTGTTTGTAGCTCGCATCCGACAACGCTGAAGTTCTGGAGTCCGCGAATATCCCTGGCCCGTCGTGCGCCTTGACGATTACCACTGTTTCACCGGGAATCGCATGAGAGGTGAGGCACGCAGTAAATTTTGCTACGGTTAAACGTCATTCCCTGCGCCTGCCTCCGTTGCACGAGAGCGTTCAGGACACCCGTTGCTGAACGAAGCTCTTCACGCTGTGCCGCCCAAGGGCTGCCCTCGTGAATGGCTCGCGCAATCACTTCTTTTCCGGTACCCGTTTCGCAATGGATCAAGACGGTGGAGTCCACCGGCGCGACGCCTCGCCACTTCTGTCGGCCATGCCGGAATTTCGGATCGAACGCACCTCAATTCGACATTGGCCATCGTTGTACTCTTTACTGCATTACGCCCGTTAAGCATTTCCTATTCCTCGAGCACTTCCAGCACGCTCCAACCAGGCGACCCTGCAAACTGGTCGCGGACCCAGCGATCGCGACCAAAATGTTATGCCTTTCAGCGTTCCCATGACAAAATGATCTCCACCTGCATTCTGAATGATGCGGGCGGAGACGAAAGATTCACAATTATATATTTATTTATGCGGTTGCAACCGGAATTGACGAATTGTTTGTAAAGATTAACAACAGCGTGCGAACGCGGGGCTTGTATCATCACTTGACAACGGACAATGCGTAGTCAATCATTTAAAAGCAGCTTGCAGCGCATCTCGGTTGTTTTTCCGGCGAGCAGTTTCAGTTGTTTTTCTTTTACCGCACATTTCGGTTGCAGTCTTCACTTCGAAGTCGTCGCGCGGTGCATGAAAAAGTTTCGTTCGGAACTGCAACAATGTTCGCCACGACCCGCCCGTCTAACGAAGTGAAATTGATTTTCGACCGAGCGGGAGCTTGATCCTGCGCTGCCCACTCCGCGCGGAGCCCCTCGTTGCCCGAGGCCGACCCAGCAGTGATCAATCCGGCTGATCTCCGCCCGTAACGCAACGCGAGCCGAGCATCGGCACTACGAGGAAGGACTATGAGCAGCGTCGACAGCGATATGCCCGCCGAAATTGATTTCCGCAAGGGAGTCCGGGGGCTTCACTCCATCCCTCCGGGGGCCAAGGTTCTGATGCCGATTTCCATTGAGAGAGGGGTTTGGGCGTACTTCTCTGGGAAAGCTGAACAGCGCGGCGTCGAGCTTTCCGAACTCGTGACCGAGGTGCTGAAGCGCGATATCGAGATCAACGAGGCACTGAAATAAAGCGCGATCGGCGGCTGTCCAAAATGCCTCTCAATCGCTCCGAATTGAAACTTGGGACGCTCATTTCGAGCAATCCGCAACCTCGCCTGAAAGCAAATTCTCGCGCGACGTGTGAATTCCTCCGATTTGCCGGTGAATGCGCGGCTAGCTTAGCACCAAGCCGTTGCGCGCGTGCAGGCCGCCCAGCTACCCGAACATTCTTCTGGCTTGAACTGGTTCAGGGGCGTGTTTGAGCCGTCTTCCGATAAGCGTATACGAACTTGGATTCCGAATCACCCCCTCCGGGGCCACCCTCGAGATCAAGAGCCAAGAAGTGAGCCTCGACAGCTCCAGGCGCGTTCATCGGCACCCAGGGAGCCGCAGGCTTTGGGCGCGAGGTGCTCGACGGCGCGGTGCTCCGGATTCTGAGTGACAGAAGATACACCGTTTGTCGTTGTGGTGATGCAGCTTCGCGCAAAATGGACCTCGACCTCGACGGGCCATAAGAAAAACCTCAGCCGCGGCCAGCATACCCAGGGGCGGCGCCGTGAAATAAATCCAAAGGGCATGCCAGTAGCTTGCGTACAAAGCGGGACCGAACGTCCGGGCTGGATTTGTACTCATCCCGGACAAAGGGGATTCGAAAGCGATGTATCCGGCAACCAGGATTGCGGCAAAGTGATGCGTGTAAGGCGCCAGGATCCGGTGATTGGACGCGAACAGGATCGCGCTCATCAAAATGAATGAGATCGCCAACTCCGCGGCAAACGCCACCCGATCGCCGTAAATCCCCGGGAGCGTGGCGGCGTAGCGGACCGACTTGTCTGCCGGCGCGCCTCTTAGCAGAAGCGAGGCGAGAGCGACGCCGGTGACCGCACCCGCCAGCTGCGCGATCGAGTAGAACAACGCGTCCGGCAATGCCACCTTCCCTAATCGATAAAACGTGAAGGTGACCGCGGGGTTGAAGTGCGCGCCGGATTGCTTGCCCCACGGCGTAACGACAATAGCGACGATGGTTGCGCCCATTGCGAGTCCCATTAACATCCGCCGAACAGCGTCGCTCGGCAGGTATCGCTCAATGGGCGAAGCGGGGTGCCATAACAAGGTCGCGGCTGCGCACGCGGAGAACAGGTAAATAGCCGATTCCCCGGCTTCCATCAGGTACTCCGGCCAGTGAACCCGCAAGCTGCCCCACGCGTTCAACGCTTCCTTCTTTACCTCTTCAGCCTTCGGCTCGCGCGTGCTGGAGCTCGCCGGCATTGTCCTCCACCCTCTTCGGCACGACCGTAAATAAAGCCTTCAGGCCTTCCGTCATGGTCGGGTGTGCAAACATTGTGTCTCGCAACATCGTGTACGGCAGGCCCGCGAGCATCGCGAGCTGAACCGTACCCATGAGTTCGCCCGCCTCGGGTCCGAAGGCGGTGAATCCGAGAATGCGGTCGCTGTGCGCGTCGATCATTGTTTTCATAAACCCGCGCCTCTCGGAAATCGTCCAGGGGCGCCACGAGGAGTCGACGGGCACGGACGCAACCCGGTAAGCAATGCCTTTCTCCCGCGCCTGGGACTCATTGAGGCCGACGCGCGCCAGTTCCGGATCCATGAAAACGCAATAGGGAACCAACCGATCTCGTGTGTTGCGCTGGCCGCCGTTCAAGCTTTCGAGAATGATGGTCGCATCGTCCTCCGAAACGTGTGTGAAGTAGGGACTGCCCGCGCACTCTCCCATCGCCCACACGTTCGGCGCGGTGGTTTCCAGGCGATCGTTTACTCGAATGTGTCCCCGCTCGGTGACCTCAATCCCGGCCTGGTCGAGTCCTATGCCGGCGGTGTTCGGCGTTCGTCCGACCGCGACAAGAACATCGGTTCCATCGACGTGTTCTCCACTTTTTACATGGAGGCGTACCTGTTTTCCCGAAAGTCCCTCCACACGCAGCACGTCGGTGCCTAAGAGCACGCAGATGTCTTCATGGCGAAACAAGTCAAGAAGCGCTTCGGAGACGTCGGGGTCTTCATTGGAGGCAAGCCGCGCGTCGCGCGTGATCAGCGTGAGACGGCTTCCCAGTCTGCGCAACGCCTGGCCCAATTCGAGGCCGACATAGCCGCCTCCGAGGACGATCAAATGTTCGGGGCGGCGCTGAAGGTCCAGCGCCTCGATATGAGTCATCGGCGCGGCTTCGCGCAAACCGGGCGTATCGGGAACGGTGGCGTGAGTTCCGACATTCACGAATACATGGTCCGCCGTGATCGTACGTTCGGCTCCATCGCGCAGCGCGACTTGAATCGTCCGGGGTGCGACGAACCTGCCCTCGCCAAAGATCAGTTCGGCTCCGGACGCGTGAAACTTTTCCTCGTGAACCCGAACGATGCCGTCGACCATTTCACGTTTCCGGGCGTAGACTCCGGCCATATCAATATTGATCGGTCCGGTCTCGATTCCGAACTCCTTGTGCCGCCGTAGAAGCGAAGCGACCTTAGCGGAATAAATGACGTTTTTGCTCGGGAGGCAGGCAATGTTGGGACAGGACCCACCAACATACTTCCGTTCGACGACGGCGGTTCGCTTGCCTTGTTTCGCCAACGTCCAGGCGACCACTTTTCCGGCTGTGCCCCCGCCGAGCACGATAGCGTCATATTTTTCGGGTGCATTCATGCGATTGATCCTCCTCGGGCGCCTCAGGCCGCAAGAAAACGACTGAGAAGGGTTGCCGTGTCCTCGGGGTTCTCCTCGGGAAAGAAGTGGCCGCCTTTCACGGCCTGCCCCTGCACGCGCGGAGCCCATTGACGCCAGATGCCCAGCGGACCACCGTCGTTCGCATAAAACGTGTCCAGCGGACCACCCTCAGCCCATAGATGCAGCATGGGACATTCGATTCGCTTCGAAGCTCCTTTATCAACGCGATCGTGTTCGACGTCGATCGTGGCGGCGGCCCGATACTCCTCGCAGATGGCGCCCACGTGGGCCGCATCGCGAAAGGTGGAAACGTATTCGGCGAGAATCTCAGGTCCGAACGATCCTTGTCCGAAGGGATTATGGAAAACGGCTTCGGGAGCGCCGAGCAAGTAACTTTCCGGCAGAGGCGGCTTCTGCGACAGAAGCATCCAAGGCCAATAGGTTTGCGCGAAGCGCGCGTCCGCCCGATTCCAGGCTTCGAGAATCGGAATCACATCGAAGACAGCAAGCCGCTCGACCTTCTCGGGATAATCCAAAGCCATGCGGTAGGCGACGCGTCCGCCGCGGTCGTGCCCGACCAGTGTGAACCTGGGAAACCCAAGTTGATCCATCACTGCAACCAGTTCCTTCGCCATAGCGCGTTTGGAATAAGGAAAGTGGTCGTCCGCCGAAGCGGGTGTGCCGCTCTGGCCGTAGCCGCGCAAGTCTACACAGATCACCGTGTGGTCTGCGGCGAACTTGGGCGCAAGGAAACGCCACATCAGGCTGGTGCGCGGGAAACCATGAACCATGAGAATCGCTGAACCCTGTCCATAGCGGCGTAAGAAAATCCTGCTGCCGGCGACATCGATCTCGGCCGTCTTGAAGGAGGACGAGCCGCTCGACGATACGCCAGGTGCAGAATCACTCTGGGCTTGTAAGAGCCCAGCAAACGAGCCTACTTGCAGTGAGCTCACGGATGCCGCCGCGAGAAAGCTCCGGCGTTTCATGGATTCCTGTTGTTGGGCCATAGACGAGACAGCATTCCTGAGGCACTCGCGGAGCCATGAGATACAAAACGAAGCTCCGCATGGATTCGGAGGCGCAAATCATTCACTCGGCAAGATTCTTCCGAAGGTCGCGGGGAATTCAAGTTGCGCGGGTATGACGAAGGCGCGACGAATCTCCAACACCGTGATCGGGATTGGTCGCGACTTTCGCCGCGGTTAGAAAAGTTCAAAATTCATCGTTTGCGCGGGAATATACGGCGCGTTGTTTTTCTTTCCAGATCGTGCGGGTGACGTGGCGCAACAGACGGCCTGCTGTATACCCGTTCTACCGAAAAAAGGAGAGGAAATAACCGAATGAACGTTTCAAAACAATCGCTGATACTCGCCGCGGCGCTGACGGGTCTGATGGGCGGCACTGTCGCGCGCGCGAACGGCGCACCCATTTCTCAGGATCAGTCGGGAAGCAAGGCGACCAACGGCAAAAAGGTAGCCGAGAAGCACGCCTGCGCGGGACAGAATTCCTGCAAGGGCAAAGGCGGCTGCGCCACCGACGGATCGAAAAATAACAACGCCGCCGCGGCCGGAGTCACCGCGAAGCACTCCTGTGCGGGAAAGAACTCCTGCAAGGGCCAGGGCGGCTGCGCCACCGACGGGTCCAAGAAGTAGAGGTTTTTTGAAGAAGAGAAGGATTGAAGCGTGGAGGGCTCATGGAGTCCTCCACTGCATCAGAAAGAAATGCCCGCGACTCGATTTAACGGATTCAGCGACTACGACATCGGGATTGGTTTGCGAATCCCGCACTACGAGCATATCCTGACGCGCCGGCCGGTGGTGAGCTGGTTCGAGATCATCTCGGAAAATTACATGGTGGACGGAGGACGAGCGTTGGCCCTCCTCGACCGCATTCTCGAGCAATATCGCGTCGTGCAGCACGGCGTTTCGATGTACTTCGGTTCGGCGGAGCCGTTAAATCGCGAGCACCTGCGACGGCTGAAAACCCTGGTGAAGCGCACCAAGACGCCCTGGCTGACCGACCACTTGTGTTGGGGCAGCGTGGATGGCACTTATACGCACGACTTACTGCCGATGCCATACACGTTCGAGGCGGCGCGGGTCACGGCGGCTAAAATCCGCCAAGCCCGCGACTATCTCGAAGTTCCCATCGCGGTCGAGAACGTCAGCAGCTACGCCGAATTCCATGTGTCCGAAATGACCGAGTGGGAGTTTCTCAATGAAGTCGTGGAGCGAGCCGATTGCGGAATCCTGCTCGACGTGAATAACATTTACGTCTCCTCGCGCAATCACGGCTTTAATCCGTACACGTACTTGAACTACGTATCGCCGGAGCGCGTCGCGCAGATCCATATCGCCGGGCATTCGAAATTCGAAAAGTACATTCTGGACACGCACGACCACCCCGTGATCGATCCTGTCTGGAAAATGTACGCGCATGCCGTTGGGCGGATCGGTCCCACCCCTACGCTGCTCGAATGGGACGATCGCATTCCCTCCTTTGAACGGGTCCATGCGGAGGCGCTCAAAGCCCAGAAGTACTTCCCAGTCTGTGAGCCGGTCTCGTCATGACGCTCCTCGAACTACAACGGGGCGTAGCTTCGGCGATCCTGACCGCGGCGGCGCCGTCGCTGCGGGAAGCAGAAGCCTACATTCGGCCCAACGACCGGCTGAATTCACTCGAGCGACTGGAGGTCTACCGCGTTTCTTACTGGAGCCGCGTGCTCGATTCACTTCGTGAAGATTTCCCTGCACTCTGTGCGATTCTTGGCCCACACACGTTCCGGCGGCTTTCCGAGGCGTATCTAGCCGAAGTGCCGTCGCGGTCGTTTTCGCTGCGAAATCTGGGTTCGCGACTCGAAGAGTGGCTGCTGAGTAACCCTGCGTTCGCGGGAGCGACGCCCGAGCTTGCGCTGGATGCGGCGCGCCTTGAATGGGCGCACATCGAAGCCTTTGACGCGCAAGATAAAAAGGCCCTCGGTCCGGAGGATCTGCTCGAAGTCGGCGATGTAATGAGGCTCGGCTTGCAGCCTTATATTCGACTGGTGCGATTGAATTATCCCGTGCACAGGCTGCGGATTCGCGTGGACGCCGGAAAAGACCGGAGAGCGGCGGTGAAGCGTTGCGAAGCATCCGGTCCGACAGCCTTGTTCCTGGCCGTGCACCGTTGCGAATTCACGGTTTTCTATAAGCAGCTCGCCCGCGATGAGTTCCAGACTTTGGAGCTTCTGCGCGAGGGCGCCGCTCTCGAAGATGCGCTGCCCGAAGAGGCGGAGGGGACGACTGCGCGCGTCGAAAGCTGGTTCACAACGTGGTCCCGGCTCGGATGGCTGTGCGGGCCAGAAAAGAAGGCGATATGAAAACAACGATCGTCGGGAGCTATCGAAAATTGATTGGGGCAGGAGACACTCTGCAATCGCCCTTCCTGCTCGCCGTGCGGTTGTATTGGGGATGGCAGATGGCCCAGACGGGATGGGGCAAGCTCGTGAACCTCGACAGAGTGACGGGTTACTTCACCCAGCTCGGTCTTCCCGCGCCCGGTGCAACCGCGGCATTCATCGCCACATTAGAATTCGTGGGGGGCATTTTTCTCGCTGCCGGACTGGGCTCGCGCCTGATCGCTCTGTTGCTTGCCGGGGATATGATCGTGGCGTACGTGGTGGCCGACCGCGAAGCCTTGTTTTCCATTTTTTCCGATCCCAACAAGTTCTACGCGGCGGCTCCGTATACCTTTCTAGTCGCATGCCTGATCGTGCTGTTCTTCGGACCGGGCAAGTTGAGTCTCGATTGCTGGCTGTCGGGATGGAGTGGGATTAGAGAGGCGCGCCGTCCCGAAGGCTCGGCGATCTGATGAACCGGCATGCGAGAAGAGTCCTGATCGGCGCCGTCGCCGGGATGATCAGCGTCTCATTTCTTGCCTTCGCGCTGCCGGACTTGTTTCTGGCGGTGGCACTGGCGTTGGTCCTCGGATCCGCGTATGCCGCGATCGCTCTGCCGGCACGCGAAGGATACGTCGACCGCCTCATGTCCGGCGCGGCGATGGGCATCCCCCTGTGGGCGCTCATCAGCGTGATCGCGATCCCCTTGCTCTCCGGAACCATGCCCGAATGGGGAGCGGCGCAGATGCGCACTCATCTTCCCGCACTGGTCGGCTGGATTCT
>DATJNW010000002.1:0-12647 GCA_035507655.1 Bryobacteraceae bacterium
ATTTTATTATGCGCGGAGCCTGCAAACCTAGTCTGACGGTTTTTGGGCTTGCTCAGCTTTGCGGATGGCGTCCACGTCGGCGAGGTCCTGCGGCCGGCCGGCGGCCAGCTTCGAGGCGATCAGGTCGTCCCGGGAGATGAAATTTGTTTTTAGTCCGCTGGGGTCGATGACGGCTTCGACGCGGCGGGACCAGGCGGTGTCGAAATCGACTCCAGGGATCTCCGTCAGGATGTCCACGGCAACGGGCTCGCGGCCCATGTGAAAAAATGGGCCCGGCTCGGCGAAATCGTCAGGCGCCAACTCTTGCAGCGGCGGGCCAAATTGCGCCAGAGCGGCATAGACGGCGTGTGCGTTATCGATGTCGGTTTTAACCAAAATGTCCAGGTCCTCTGTCGCGCGCGGCTGAGCGTGGATTGAAACCGCGTAGGCGCCGATGACGAGGTACTTAACTTTTTTTTCGTTCAAAACGGACAAGAGTTCTTTGAAGTCTGGGTACATCCGCTGCCGCGCCCTTCAACGCGTAGGCTTCTCGGGTGAGTTCCGAGACCGCGTCTGTCCGCTCGTAAACGGGTCGGCTTTGCCAGTAGCGATATTCTTCGGTTTTGATTTCGGCGAGTCCGGTGAGCCCCGAGTATTTGCGGATGGTCTTGTCCATTCCGATCACTCCTCTAGCCCAGGCGTGCCGCCTTCCTGGGGGCAACGGCGAATGTGAAAGTCACAGCTGTTTGCTCTGTAGGTCCCATGCCTCGGGCAGCGTAAGACCCACACCTTTGCGAATCGGTGATTGGGACTGCGCTTGCCCGTCTTGTCTATCAGCACTTGTCCAGTCGGATTCGCGTCGCCGACTCTGCACTTGGACGATGCCATAATGCTTACCGTACCAGAAAGTTGATGGGTGAAGCGTGAAAAAAAGGCCGCCCGATCGCTCGGGCGGACCATTCTCGCGAACGTGCTCATTCCCTTCCGCGCAGAATCGCTGCCAGAACGCGCGGATTGCGACGCCCGTGCAGCACCGCAACGACCCAAAGCGGTCTTTCTTCCGGAGCATACGCGATCAAATAGTCACGAACTGTGATGAACCGCAGAGGCCGGCTCGTCAGATCCGGACGTCTGTGGCCCCGGGCGGGAAACGGAAGCAAGGCTCGAATGGCGTCTTGAATCTCGTCGCGCACGCGGCCGGCAGCCTGCGGATTGTCCGCTGCAATGTACTCCCAGATTTCCGTGATATCCTGCGCGGCGAGTGGATGGAGGGCGTAATGCGGCTCCGCGGTCATCGAGAGCGATTCTTAAGCAGCTCGTCCTCGCGCCGGCGCAGGCTTTCAAAAAATTCCTCGCCGTCGATCGGCTTCACGCGGCCACTCTTCAGATCGTCGTAGCGGCTGTCGAGCATCGCACGGGTACGAGCCAGCTCCTCGAAATAGCCCACCATGGCATCCTCAACCAATTCGTCAGCGCCACGCCCGGTTTCCGCGACCCAGCGGTCGAGCTTCGCTTGCAGGTCCGGGTTGGTGAGATGCACGTCCATGACTTTACAATACAGAAAAGGCCGCCCGATCGCTCGGGCGGCCCTTGTTTACTTCTGATCCCGCAGCGACCCTGCGCCGTGAGGCGCGCTGGCCGCCACGCGAGTGGCTAGTAATCCATTCCGCCGCCGTGCTCGCCGCCCGGCATCGGAGGCGCCGGCTTCTTTTCCGGAATTTCGGCGATCATCGCTTCCGTGGTCAGCATCAGCGCGCTGATCGAAGAAGCGTTCTGCAACGCCGACCGCGTCACCTTGGTCGGGTCGATCACGCCGCTCTTCACCAGGTCTTCGTACTGCGCGTTGGCAGCGTTGAAGCCGAAATTGTGGTCTTTGCTGGCGCGGATCTTTTCGATCACGATCGCGCCTTCATAACCGGCGTTGCCCACGATCTGGCGAACCGGCTCCTCGCAGGCGCGCTTGATGATGTTGACGCCGATCTGCTCGTCGTGCTCCGACTTCAGGTTGTCCAGAGCGACCGCCGCGCGCAGCAGAGCCACGCCGCCGCCGGGAACAATGCCTTCCTCGACCGCCGCGCGCGTGGCGTGCAGGGCATCTTCGACGCGAGCCTTCTTTTCCTTCATTTCGGTCTCGGTGGCCGCGCCGACCTTGATCACCGCAACGCCGCCGGCGAGCTTCGCCAGCCGCTCCTGCAGCTTCTCGCGATCGTAATCCGAAGTGGTCTCCTCGATCTGGTTACGAAGCTGCTTGATGCGGCCCTCGATCGCCTTCTGATTGCCCGCGCCGTCGATGATGGTGGTGTTGTCCTTGTCCACCGTCACGCGCTTGGCCTTTCCGAGGTCCTCGAGACGAACGCCTTCGAGCTTGATTCCGGTCTCTTCGAAAATCGCCTTGCCGCCGGTCAGGACCCCGATGTCCTCGAGCATCGCCTTGCGGCGATCGCCGAAGCCGGGAGCCTTCACCGCGCAGGCGTTCAGGGTGCCGCGCAGCTTGTTGACCACCAGAGTCGCCAGCGCTTCGCCTTCGACCTCTTCCGCGATCACCAGCAGCGGCTTGCCGCTGCGCGCGATCTGCTCGAGCACGGGCAGCAGATCCTTCATGTTGCTGATCTTCTTTTCGTGGATCAGGATGTAGGGATCTTCGAGCACGCACTCCATGCGGTCGGGATCGGAGATGAAGTAAGGCGAAAGATAGCCGCGATCGAACTGCATGCCGTCGACGGTCTGCAATTCGGTGGACATGGTCTTCGATTCTTCGACCGTGATGACGCCATCCTTGCCCACCTTCTTCATCGCTTCCGCGATGGTGTTGCCGATGGTGGTGTCGCCGTTGGCCGAAATCGTCCCCACCTGCGCGATCATGTCGCCGCTGACGGGTTTCGAAAATTTCTTCACTTCCTCGACCACCGCCTCAACCGCCTTCTCGATCCCGCGCTTCAGCGCCATCGGATTGGCGCCGGCCGCGACGCTCTTCACGCCTTCACGGAAGATCGACTGGGCGAGAATGGTCGCCGTGGTGGTGCCGTCGCCGGCGACGTCGCTGGTCTTCGACGCCACTTCGCGCACCATCTGCGCGCCCATGTTTTCGAGCGGATCCTTCAGCTCGACTTCCTTGGCCACCGTCACGCCGTCTTTGGTGATGGTCGGGCCGCCGAATTTCTTTTCGAGGACCACGTTGCGGCCCTTCGGTCCGAGCGTGACTTTCACCGCGTCGGCCAGTTGATTCACCCCGCGCAGGATCGCCTGGCGGGAATTTTCGCTATAAACAATCTGTTTTGCAGCCATTTTTCCTGTTCCTCCTTATGCCGACTTTTTCGCCAGCTTCTCCGCGTTATCCAGAATGCCGAGCACTTCGTCCTCGCGCATGATCATGTACTCTTCGCCATCGATCTTGATGTCCGAACCCGAGTACTTTCCGAACAGAATGCGGTCGCCCGCCTTCACATCGAGCGGAATCAGCTTGCCCTCTTCCGTGCGCTTGCCCTGTCCGACGGCGACCACTTCGCCTTCCTGCGGTTTTTCCTTGGCCGAATCGGGGATAAACAACCCGCCGATTTTGGTCTCTTTTTCTTCGATTCGCTTGACCACAATGCGGTCATAGAGCGGCCGAATGTGCATGATTCATCCTCCCTTTTTGATGTTGTATTTTGCCGATTTTCGGGTCGCGGCCTTAACCGCCGCGGCCCAAGCAATATTATTAGCACACTCCACCGAAGAGTGACAAGATAATTTTGTAAGTAACTGTAATTTAAAGAGTTATTTATTAAGGTTCTGCGGGCCAAGTTTCGGAAATGGGGATGGAGACGCCGGGAAAACGGGCCGGTTCGAGGGGGCCTTCGGCGAGGATTGATCAGGAGATACTCACTGCTGATCGAAGGCGACGGGAACGGTTATAGCGCTCACGTCCCCGAATTGCCGGCGATTCTGGTCGCGGGCGCATCGGTTGAAGAGTTGACCCACTGCGCCGAACAAGCCATCCGATTTTGGTGGAAAGTGGGGCGGGAAACGGCGCAGCAGACCGCTTCGCCCACCGCCATGCGAAAAGAGATCGAAGTCGAATCGTCTTCGTGACGATGCGGCGCGGTTGAAATCGCTCGGCTCACAGCGATATTCTGAAATGCAGTCATTCGCTTTGGAGCTTTCCATACATGTCCTCGATCGATGTCCGGCTGCAAGACGGCGGCTTCGGCAAAACTGCGCGCAAAGACAACTGGTGGATCGAGCCTCTGCTCGTCTTCCTGGGTTTCTCCACCTTTATCGTGTATTCCACCTGGGCCGCCCTGCAAGGCAACCACTATCTCTACACCGGCAATGGCGCTGACTATCTGTCGCCGTTTTATTCCCCGCTGCTGATGACCAGCGCGCCGGCGTGGTGGCCGGCGGTCATTCCGTTTTCCGCCGCGATGCTGATCCTGTGGGCGCCCGGCGGCTTCCGCGTCACCTGCTACTACTATCGCGGCGCGTACTACAAAGCCTTCTGGGCCGACCCGCCTTCGTGCACCGTCGGCGAGCCGCGAAAAACCTACTGGGGCGAAAGGTCCTTCCCGCTGATCCTGCAAAATGTGCATCGTTACTTTTTGTATCTGGCGATCATTTTCATCTTCATCCTGGCGCACGACGCGTATCGCGCCATGTGGTTCAACGGCTCGTTTGGATTCGGCATCGGAACCCTGGTTCTGATCGTCAATCCGATTCTGCTGGGCGGATACACCTTCGGTTGCCACTCGCTGCGACACCTGACCGGCGGAAGGCTCGATCAAATGTCGAAAAAACCGCTGCGCAAGAAGACCTACGATTGCGTCTCGTGTTTGAATCGCAAACACATGCTGTGGGCGTGGATGAGTTTGTTCTGGGTCGGATTCACGGACGTCTACGTGCGCCTGTGTTCGATGGGAATCTGGCACGACGTGAGGATTTTTTAAAGACCATGCCGGAATATCAGAAATACGAGTTCGACGTTCTGGTGGTGGGTGCGGGCGGAGCGGGACTGCGCGCCGCGATCGAAGCTTCCGCGGCCGGCGTCAAAGTCGGCGTGCTGTCGAAATCGCTGCTCGGCAAGGCGCACACGGTGATGGCCGAAGGCGGAATGGCCGCGGCGATGGGCAACGTCGACGATCGCGACAACTGGCGCGTCCATTTCGCCGACACCATGCGCGGCGGACAATATCTGAACAACTGGCGCATGGCCGAACTGCACGCCAAGGAAGCTCCGGCGCGCGTTCGCGAGATGGAAGCGTGGGGCGCGATGTTCGACCGGACCACGGACGGCCGCATTTTGCAGCGCAATTTCGGCGGCCATCGCTACCCGCGCCTGGCGCACGTCGGCGATCGCACCGGACTCGAAATGATCCGCACTTTGCAGGATCACGGCATCCATCAGGGCATCGATTTTCAGATGGAGACCACCATCCTCACGTTATTGAAGGATGGCGACCGCTGCGTTGGAGCCTTCGCCTATGATCGCGAACGCGGCCGGTTCAAATTGTTTCACGCCAAAGCGGTGGTGCTGGCCACCGGCGGCATCGGCCGCGCGTATCAGATTACGTCGAACAGTTGGGAATACACCGGCGACGGCCATTCGCTCGCTTATCATGCCGGGGCACGGCTGCTCGATATGGAGTTTTTGCAGTTCCATCCGACGGGGATGGTGTGGCCGCCGAGCGTTCGCGGCATTCTGGTCACCGAAGGCGTTCGCGGCGAAGGCGGCGTGCTGCGCAACAAAGACGGCGTGCGCTTCATGTTCGACGATATTCCTGCGAACTACATCAGCTCCACCGCCGACAACGAAGAAGAGGGCTGGCGCTACACGCAGGGCGACAAGAGCTCGCGGCGTCCGCCGGAATTGCTCACGCGCGATCACGTGGCGCGATGCATCCGCCGCGAGGTGCGTGAAGGCCGCGGCAGTCCGCATGGCGGCGTGTTTTTAGACATCGCCTGGATCAAGGAAAAACTCCCCAATTCGGCCGAGCACATCAAGAAAAAACTGCCCAGCATGTATCACCAGTTCAAACAGCTGGCCGACGTGGATATCACCAAAGAGCCGATGGAGATCGGCCCGACCATGCATTACGTGATGGGCGGCGTGAAAGTGGACGCGGAAACGCAGATGTCGAGCGTGCCGGGCCTGTTCGCCGCCGGCGAGAGCGCCGCGGGATTGCATGGCGCGAATCGGCTGGGCGGAAATTCGCTCTCGGATCTGCTGGTTTTCGGCAAGCGCGCCGGCGAGCACGCGGCGAAATTCGCCAAAGAGCACGGCGCCGGCGCGATCAATCATGACCAGGTGGAAGAGACCGCGTGCTGGGCGCTGGCGACCTTCGACCGCGGACCGGCCGGCGAAAATCCCTACGCAATTCAGCATGAATTACAGGAAATGATGCAGGATTTAGTCGGAATTGTCCGCCGCGAAGAAGAAATGGAGCGGGCCCTTGCACGCATTCAGCAGTTGAAAGCCCGCGCGGACCGCGCCGGCGTCTTCGGCAATCGCGAATACAACAACGGATGGCACACCGCGCTCGATTTGCGGAATCTGTTGACGGTTTCAGAAATCACCGCGATCGCGGCGCGGATGCGCAAGGAAAGCCGCGGCGCGCATTTCCGCGAAGATTATCCGGAAAAAGACGAGCGCTGGGGCCGTCTGAATCTGGGCGTGGTGAAAGGCGCGGACTCGCGGCCGCGCGTCGAGGAAATTCCGGTGACGCCGCTGCCCGACGAGTTGAAACAGGTGATCGAGGAGAACAAATAATGGCTTCGGCGACGTTTCGGATCTGGCGCGGTGACGCGTCGGGCGGCGGGTTCAGGGATTACAAGACCGAAGTCGAAAGCGGCATGGTGGTGCTCGACGTGGTGCATCGCATTCAGGCCACGCAAGCGAACGATCTGGCCGTGCGCTGGAATTGCAAGGCAGGGAAGTGCGGCTCCTGCAGCGCGGAGGTCAACGGCAAGCCGCGCTTGATGTGCATGACTCGCCTGAGCCAGTTGAATCTGGCCGAGCCGGTGACGGTCGAGCCGATGCATACCTTCCCGCGCATCAAGGATCTGGTCACCGACGTTTCCTGGAATTACCGGGTGAAGGAACGAATCCCGAAATTCGCGCCGCGCAAGCCCGACGCGCCGGACGGCACCTGGCGCATGCAGCAGGCCGACGTTGATCGCGTGCAGGAGTTTCGCAAGTGCATCGAATGTTATCTCTGCCAGGACGTGTGCCACGTTCTGCGGGAGCATCAGCTGCACGACAAATTCATCGGTCCGCGTTTTTTGGTTTACGCCGCCGCGCTCGAAATGAATCCGCTGGACACCCAGGATCGCCTGGGCGATCTGCGCGAGAATTGCGGCATCGGTTACTGCAACATCACCAAATGCTGCACGAAAGTGTGCCCGGAAGAAATAAAAATCACCGACAACGCGATCATCCCGCTAAAAGAACGCGTGGTCGATGAATACTACGACCCGCTGCGCCGCCTGTTCAAAATTTTCGGCTAGGACTCGGCGGGGCAGGCACCCTGCTGGAGCATTTTCGGGCTTGCTGTAGACCGCCAGAAGAGTGGCGTAAGCCGCCCGGCTTGCGCTCAACGCCTGTCGATTCATCGGCCGTGAACAGCACAAGCCTGGCGTCTTATGCCACTGTCTGCGAAAACAGCAGGATTGGTGCAGGCCCCGCAATTTCTTACGCGGTCTGCTTTACAATTCGCGCCCAGTCCCGCTTCTCGCCCGGCCGCCGGTCGGTCTGAAACGCGAACATCCAGCCCGGATATTCCGGCGTCAACCGGCTCACTTCGTCGAGCTGCTTCAAATCTTCCTGGTCCAGCTTCACCTCGATGGACGCCAGGTTGTCCTTAAGCTGCTCCGGTTTTTTCGCGCCGATGATTACGCTGGTGACGAAGGGCTGATGCAGCAGCCACGCCAGCGCGATCTGCGCCACGGTCACCTGATGGCGCGCCGCGATGCGCTGCGCCGCCTCGACGATCGCATAGCCTTTTTCCGGATCGACCGGGGGAAAATTGAATTTCTCCCGCCGCGCGTTGGAGTCGAGCGCACCTTTTCTAGTGAATTTTCCGGTGAGGAATCCTCCGGCCAGCGGACTCCACGGCAAGAGTCCCAGTTTCTGATCGAGCAGCAGCGGCACAATTTCGCGCTCCAGCTCGCGTCCGGCCAGAGAATAATAAGCCTGCACGGAGACGAATTTTTCCAGGTTCTGCGCCGCCGAAATTCCCAGCGCCTTCATGATCTGCCACGCCGCCAGATTGGAGCAGCCGAGGTAGCGCACCTTGCCCTGGCGCACCAGGTCGTCCAGCGCGCGCAGCGTTTCTTCGAGCGGGGTCACCGTATCGAAGCCATGGATCTGATACAAATCGATGTAACTCGTGTTGAGCCGCTGCAAACTGCTTTCAACCTGCTGGAGGATGTGCAGCCGCGACAGCCCGACGTCGTTCGCGCCTTCTCCCATTCGCCCGAAAACTTTGGTGGCGATCACCACCTCCTGCCGCCGCCGGCCGAGCGCCTTCGAAAGCTGCCGCTCCGATTCGCCCGCCGCGTAAACATTCGCCGTATCGAAGAAGTTCACGCCGGCGTCGAGCGCCTGGCCGACCAGCGCATCCGCGTCTTTCTGCTCCAGCGCGCCGATCGCTTCAAACACGGTTCCCTTGCCGCCAAACGTCATCGCGCCGAAACACAGGCGGGAGACAAAAACACCGGTATTGCCGAGTTGTTGGAATTGCATGAGAAGTTGGATGCGTCCGGGCCGCCGAGGTCACAAATTTTTCGTCGACCCCGCGCCGCAAAGGGATTGCCGGGAAGCGGCGAATGCGGGGTTTCGCTTATCCGCCGACCAGCACCACCCCGCACAGCACCAGCAGCGCGCCCGCGGCTCGCCGCACGCCGACCTTTTCGCGCAGCAGGAATTTCGCCGACAGCGTCTCGAAAATAAAGCTCGCGGCCGAAGCGGGGACGGCGAAGCTCAAAGGCTCGGTCTGCACCAGCGCCATGAAGGTGAAAAACGACACGGCCATGCAGGCGACGGCCAGCGCCAGGAACCGCCGCTCCGCGATCAGGCGCAGCAGACGCAGCAGACCCCGCGCGTCGACGGAATGGTGACCGGCGCGCTTCATTTCACGGCTTTGCAGCAGGTCGCTTACTACGGTGGCGGCGACCATCAATCCCACCAGCAGCCATTTCATTCGATTTCGAGCTCCGTGCGATGCGCGCCGGAGCCAACCAGCGCCGCGCCGGCCACGATGAGCAGCGTGCCCAGCCATCTCTCAACTGAAACGTCTTCATGCAGGAATGTTTTGCCCAGAATCGCCGCAAGAATGTATCCGACCGCGGTCACCGGCAGCACGAAGCTCAGATCGGCGAGGCTGAACAGCGCCATGCGGGTGAGCAGCGCCACGATCAGCGCGGCGATGCCTCCGGCGACGAACGGATTCAGCATGGCGCGCAGATAGGGCAGCGGGTTGGCCGACATGGTTTGCGGAAAATGTTTCATTCCCCAAGCGAGCGAAAGATTCCCGGCCGCCTTGAGAGCGATAAAAAGCGTAAGGACACTATAGGTGCGTGCTTTGAGTGGTCGCGATTTCATGGGATCTTTTTTGAAGATAGCTTAGTCGCCGGGCGAAAAGATGGGCGCGTGAAAGCTCGGTTGCTTCGCGATGAGCCCCCGCCATGACTGGCGGGGCTGTAACGCGCACTACGCCCCACCATCCCGGGGGCAACGCAGATTTCACGAACCAGCAGGCTGTTCCCTTTTTTCAGCACCCTGCTAGTCTAGAAGCGTGGCCGTCACCAAGCAGTTTCCCCCCCCGAAACGAAGCCAGACGCGCCTGCTGTGGATCGTCGGCGCTATCCTGCTGGTGCTGCTGTTCAGCCGCTCCATTTGCAGCCTGGTAATCGAATATGACTGGTGGCGCGAGCTGGGCCAGGTTCCGACGTGGCTGCTGATTTCGTTTTATGAATACGCGCCGGGCGTGGCCGCGTGGCTGATCGTGCTGATGGTTTTCTGGATCGCGCACGCGCGCGGCATGCGCCACGCCGGCGAATATCTGCGCGACCATCCTTTCTATGCGCGCGTCAGCACGCTGGCGCTGGCGGTGATCGCGCTGATCGTTTCGCTTTCCGCGGTGGACGGCTGGACCGTCGCGCGCTACTTCGGCGGCCACGGAATCGCCGTGCAGAACGTATGGCGCGACCCGGTTTTCAATCAGCCCCTCGGATTTTATTTTTTCGATCTGCCGTTTTACAGCATGCTGATCAATTTCCTGGCCGCCTGCGCGCTGGGCGGCGCGCTGGCCTATTATCTGGCCGCGCGCGGCTGGCAGATCCGCCGCGAATTTCCCGGCTTCAGCACGCGCATGGAGATCGATCTGCGCGACCTGCGCGTGCTCGGACGGCTGGAATCGGGCATGCTCAAAGGACTGACCACGGTTTTTCTGGTGATGCTGGCCGTGGTGTTCTGGCTGGGGCGATATGATCTGCTGCTCAGCGATCACGGCAATCTGATGGTGGGGATCGATTACGTGCAGCAGAATATCAGTCTGCCGCTGCAAACCATCAAAGCCGGCGCCGCGATTCTGGCCGCCATCCTGGTGCTGTTAGGACGCCGCAAGCTGGCCGCGGCCTGCGCCGTTGTGCTGCTGATTGATTGGATCGCGCCGCCGCTGGTCAGCACGCTTTACGTGCGGCCCAACGAGCTGGCGCTCGAACGGCCGTTCCTGGCGCGGCATATTGAGGCGACCCGCGCCGCTTACGGGATCGATGTCCGCTCGCGCGAGATCGCCTTCAACGCGCAGCCCGAAGGGCGCATCGATTTCGCCAGCAATCGTCCGCTGCTCGGCAACGTCCGGCTGTGGGATTGGCAGGCGTTTCGCGACACCCTGCAACAGATCCAGCCGCTGCGGCCGTACACCTTCGCCGACATTGACGTCGACCGGTATCAGATCGGCGGACAGCTTCGCCAGACGCTGCTCGCGCCGCGCGAGCTGGACCTGAATTCGCTCGGCGCGGCCGGGCAAAGCTGGATCAATTACAGCCTGACGTTCACGCACGGATACGGCCTGGCGCTGGCGGAAGCGAACCGCATTACCTCCGACGGATTGCCGGTTCTGCTGGTGAAAGACGCGCCGGTGCAGGTTTTAACGCCGAGCCTGAAAGTCACTCACCCGCAGATTTATTATGGGGAAACCTCGCACGATCCGGTATTTGTCGACAGCGCGCAGCCGGAATACGATTATCCTTCCGGCACCAGCGAAGTGACCAATCACTACGCGGGCCGGGGCGGATTTCCGATGTCGGCGTCAGGAATGCGGACCATCGCCGCGATTGCCGAGGGCGACTGGAACATTCTCCTGACCAGCGCGCTGACGCCCAACAGCCGCATGATGATCCGCCGCAGCGTGACGGACCGCCTTTCGACGCTGGCCGAATTTATCCATTGGGACAGCGATCCGTACATGGTGATCACCAGCGACGGCCGCCTGGTCTGGATCGTGGACGGGTATACCACCAGCGATGCGCACCCTTACTCGCGGGATCTGTCGGTGGACGGCATCGGCACGTTCAATTACATCCGCAACTCGATCAAGGCGACGGTCGACGCCTACGACGGCGACGTACACATGTACGTGTTCGACGACCAGGACCCGCTGATCGCGGCGTACCGGCGGCTGTTCCCGTCGCTGTTTCAGCCCGCGTCGGAGATGCCGGCCGATCTGCGGGCGCACACGCGCGCGCCGGAAATGCTGTTCCGCACCCAGGCCGAAATTTACCGCACCTATCACATGCGCGATCCCGAGTCTTACTACAACCGCGCGGATATGTGGGACATCGCCAATTTCACCACCGGCCAGGGCACGCAGCCGCAAACCGTGCCGGCGACCTATATGATCGCGAAGGTTCCCGGCAGCGACGAGCCGGAATTCATGCTGACCATCCCGTTCACGCCGCGCGGCAAACAGAATCTGATCGCCATGATGCTGGCTCGCTGCGACGGTCCGCACCTGGGCGAAATTGTTTTTCTAGACCTGCCCAAACAGCAGATCATTCCCGGTCCGATGCAGGTGGAGGCGCTGATCAATCAGGATCAGACCATTTCCAAGGATTTAACGCTGTGGAACCAGCAAGGCTCGCAGGTGCTGCGCAGCCAGATTCTGATTCTGCCGATCGACAACACGTTTTTATACGTCGCGCCGATTTATCTGCAAGCCGCGCAGGCGCGCATGCCGCAGTTGAAGAAGATCGCGCTGGTGGTGGGCAACACGCTGATCTACGACGACAGTTACGAAAAAGCGATCGCGGATCTGGAAGCGGTGCAGAACGGCCAGGCGCAGCCGGTGCGCCCGCCGACGGCCGGAACGCCGGCTCCGGTGCAGACCGCGGCGCCGTCGGCCGATACCCGCATCACCGAAATTCGGCAGCATTTAGAGCGGTATCAAGCACTGGCCGCGCAGGGCAAATGGGCCGATGCGGGCAAAGAGCTGGAAGCGATCGAAGCGATCGTGAAGAAGTAACGGCTCCTGAGGGAGCGGGTTGTGCGTGAAATCTGCGTTGCTTGCGAAGGATGAGGAGCCCCCGCCATGACTGGCGGGGCTGTAGGTGCGCGTTACAGCCCTGCCAGTCATGGCGGGGGCACATCGCGAATCAACGCAGATCTCAACGCACTACCCGTTTGTGAAGTATCA
>DATJNW010000003.1:0-50476 GCA_035507655.1 Bryobacteraceae bacterium
GCGCCCGTGTCCGGCGGCGCGCCGTCGTGTTTGATCCCCACATACAGGCACAAATGGCTCATCGACGGCCCGATTTGGTCGAGTTCGGCAACCTGACTCGCCACCGGCGGAAGCAGCCGCGTGAAAGTATTGCGCGCGCCCGCGTCGCTGATGACAAGGGGCGCTCGAAATTCCCGCCCATCCGCCATGCGCACGCCGGTTGCGCGCCGTCCCGCTTCGGTCAGAATCGAGGAAACCTCCGCGCTCACGATAATGCGGCCGCCGGCCTGCTCGATCGCCGGCGCGATCTCCGCCGCGATGCGCGACGCGCCGCCCACCGGGTAACTCGCGCCTGCAAAATAATGCTGGGCAATGATGGCGTGCATGCCGAAGCTGCTGTGGCCCGGCGGCAAACCGTAATCGCCCCACTGCGCGGCCAGCACTCCCCTCAATTCGCGATCGCCGGTCAGAGAATCGAGCACCGACGCCGTGGTGCGATCGGAGTAGCGCAGGAATCGCCGCCGCAACAAGGGACCCGCCAATCGCGCCAGAGGCGCAGGCAAAGCCTTTTCCGCGAAATAAAACCGCGCCGCGCCGGCCGCCGCATTCACCATCGCGAAATAGCGGTCGATCGCCGCCGCTTCCCCCGGAAAATACTCCTTCATTCGCGCCCGCAACCGCTCCTCGCCCGTGGGAAATTCGTAGTTCCTCTCGCCGATCCGCACCCGGTCGTAAACGTCCGGCAGCGCGTTCCATTGGAGGCGCCCGTCCGTCAAATGATCGAACGCCGCGCGGACGTCGCCCGCCATCCCCACATAATGCACGCCGCAATCCCATTCGTACCCGGGACGCCGGAACACGTGCGTGAACCCGCCCGCCGTGTAATGCCGTTCGAGCACCAGCACCCGTTGGCGCGCCTGGCGCGCCAGCAGCGCCGCGGCGGCCAGCCCGCCGATTCCGGACCCGATCACGATCGCGTCCCACCCGGCTTCGAGCGAAGTCTGATGATAGGAAGCTGCGTTCATAATGTGGCCACCGTCAACATTATCCTAGCGCCGTGATGTTGCTGCTGTCAACATAAATGTGCGATAAAGAAGTCATCCATGGCGCGAACCCGTCCTTATCATCATGGCAACCTGCGCGAAACCCTGCTCTCGGCTGCGCTCCAGCTCATCGCCGAAGCCGGCCCCCAAGGCTTCACCCTGCGCGAAATCGCCCGCCGCGCCGGCGTCTCCCACAACGCGCCCTACCGTCATTTCCGCGATAAGAATGAGCTGCTCGCCGCCGTCGCCGCGCAGGGCTTCGAGGAGCTCACCCGCGCCATGCGGCGTTCCGCCAAAGGCGCCGCTCCGCTGGAAAAATTGCGCGCCGCCGGACTCGCCTATGTCGCCTTCGCTCTGCGCCGTCCGCAGCACTTCACCGTGATGTTCGACACGTCTTTCGACCAAGGCCCTCTTCCATCCGGTATTCGAGCCTTTGAAACCCTCCTCTCTCTGCTCGAAGATTGCCAGCGCGCCGGCCAGCTCCCCGCGGGCGATCCGCGCCGCCTGGCGCTGGCCGCCTGGTCGTTGGTGCACGGCATCGCCAAACTGGCGCTGGCCGGAAGCATTCCCGGACCAAAAGCGGGGGTTCTCGATTTCGCGCGCTTCGCCATCTCCAGTTCCTTTGGCGGCTTGACGAAAACGCTAACATAAATCGTGCGCAATGTGATCATCATCGGTTCCGGCTGCGCCGGCAACACCGCCGCCGTGTACACCGCGCGGGCCAATTTAAAGCCTCTGGTCGTGATGGGCCACGAGCCCGGCGGCCAGCTTTCCATCACCTCGCTGGTCGAGAATTTTCCCGGCTTTCCGGAAGGCATCGACGGCCCGGTGCTGGTGGAAAATATGAAAAAGCAGGCCGAAACATTCGGCGCTGAATATGTTTATGGCGTGGTGGAACACGCCCAGCTCAAAGAATCTCCCTTCCGCCTCAAAATCGACGAGGAGTGGCACGAAACCCGCACTCTGATCATCGCCAGCGGAGCCTCGGCGCGCTGGCTGGGCCTGCCCAGCGAACAGAAGCTGATCGGCCGCGGCGTCAGCTCCTGCGCCACCTGCGACGGAGCTTTTTATCGCGATCGAAAAGTCATGGTCATCGGCGGCGGCGATTCAGCCATGGAAGAAGCCAATTTCCTGACGCGTTTCGCCAGCGAGGTGACGCTGGTGCATCGCCGCGAGCATTTCCGCGCCTCGAAAATCATGCTCGACCGCGCGCGCCACAATCCGAAAATCAAATTTCTGCACAGCACCGTGGTCGATACAGTTTACGACGTGATCAAAAACGAAGTCACCGGGGTCCGTTTGCACAACCTCGAAACCGGCCGCAAATGGGACCAGCAAGTGGATGGCTTTTTCGTCGCCATCGGCCATATCCCCAACACCAAGCCGTTCAGCGGGCAGGTCCATCTGGACGGCGAAGGCTACATCGTGAGCCACGGCGGCGCGCGCACCAACATACACGGTGTATTCCACGCCGGCGATGTTCAGGATCGCATCTATCGCCAGGCCATCACCGCCGCCGGCGCCGGCTGCATGGCCGCCATCGAAGCCGAACGATTCCTCGAAGCCGAAGGCCACTGAAGCCTGTGGGGCAGGCCCGCGGCCTGCGGCGGGCTCTAACAGGGTGCTGAAAAAGGGGACAGACTACTCTGTCCCCGCCTGTAAGTTATTCATGCCGCGTGCGACCATGGCCGTGGACAGAGCGGTCTGTCCCCTTTTTCAGCACCCTGCTAAGCCCGCCTAGTCGGCTCAACAAGAGGCGGGCACCCTCCGGGCCGCATAAATAATTTAAGGCCGTCATTGCTCCTGCCGCGAAGCTTCTCGCGGCGAACGCGCCTGCGCTCTCGAT
Organism: Bryobacteraceae bacterium; assembly: GCA_035507655.1. Classification (GTDB taxonomy): domain Bacteria; phylum Acidobacteriota; class Terriglobia; order Bryobacterales; family Bryobacteraceae; genus Palsa-187. The sequence continues at coordinate 2,869 of DATJNW010000003.1, forward strand.
GTTTTGACACGTCTTAAAATCAGAACGTCGATCCACAGGTACCTCAGTTGGTTCCGAGTCCTGTCGCGCCCACCCTCATTCCCTTCCGGTCAAATAATAGTGGATCGCCGGCGTCACCAGCAGCGACAGCACCATCGAGGCGAGCAATCCTCCGATCACCGCGATCGCCAGCGGTTGCAGCATCTGCGAGCCCGCGCCAATCGCCAGCGATAGCGGAATCATCCCGGCAATCGTGGCCAGCGCGGTCATCAGAATCGGCCGCAGACGGCGCTCGCCGGCTTGAATCATCGCTTCGCGCGGCGAGGCTCCTTCGGCGCGGAATTTGTGATCCGCATCCAGCAGCAAAATTCCGTTCTTGGCGACGATTCCCACCACCATAATCACGCCCATGAACGAGGAAATATTGAACGTGGTGCCGGTGATCAGCAGCGCGAAGAAGACCCCCGACGTGGACAACAGCGCCGAGGCCAGAATCGCGATCGGTGCGGCAAAGGCGCGGAATTCGAACAGCAGCACCGTGAACACCAGCACCACCGCCAGTCCCAGCACCATCAGCAGCTCGCCAAAGCTGCGCTGCTGTTCCTGATAAAGTCCGCCGTACACCACGCGAATCTCGGACGGCAGATTCATCTCCGCCACGGCCTGCCGCACCTTGGCCATCCCCTCGCCGAGGCTCATGCCTTCGAATCGCCCCGTGACCGCAACGCGCCGCTGCAAATTTTCGCGGATAATTTCGGTCTGTCCGGCCTCATCGCTGAACGTCGCAAGCGACCCGAGCGTCGCCGTCTTGCCGGTCGACGAACTGGTGATGATGGTGTTCCGGATCTGGTCGAGCGAAGCGCGCGCGCTTTCGGGAAAACGCACGCGAATGGTATAGGAACGGTCGTTCACCACGACGGGGGTGGTGGCCGGCTCGCCTTGCAGCACCGCGCTCGCGTCGATTTCGATTTCCTGCGGGCTGAATCCGGCGCGCGCGGCAACCACCGGATCGACGCTCATCACGATCGCCGGCCCGCTGATGGCGTCCTCGATGCCGTTCTTCAAATCGACGACGCCTTTGATTTTTTTCACGCGCTCCGCCACTTTCGGCGCCCACTCGGCGAGCACCTTGGGGTCCTGCGCGAACAGCTTAATTTCCATCGGTTCCGGCGAATCGGTCAAATCGCCGATCATGTCGCTTAAAATCTGCGCGAACTCGATATCCAGCTGCGGGTACGCCTTGGTCACTTTGGCCCGAACGTCGGAAATGACTTCTTCGATGTCGCGCTCGCGGTCGCGCTTCAGCTTTACCGAAAAATCGCCGCGATTGGCCTCGGTCACCGCGGCCAGGCCGAGCTGCAATCCGGTGCGCCGCGAGGTGCCCTCCACTTCCGGCGTAGCTTTCAGAATTTTTTCGACGCCCAGCAGCATCTTGTTGGTATCGTCCAGCGACGATCCGGGCGGCGATAAATAATCGAGAACGAATCCGCCTTCGTCCATCTCCGGCAGCAGATCGCTGCCGAGCGACTGGTAACAGAAATACGAAGCGGCGATCAGCGCCGCGCACCCCAAAGCCAGCGCCATCGGATAGGCCAGAATAAAACGCAGCGCGTGATCGTAAAAGCGCGTCAGCCGCGTCATGATTTTTCCGGAGGGGTGGCCGTGCGTGGCCGCGCGAGGCGACGCGTTGCGGCGCAGCAAATAGTGACTCAGCGTCGGCGTCCAGGTCAGCGCCAGCCCGAGCGAAGTCAGCAGCGCCGTGGCCACCGTCACCGCCAGCGCGCGAAAGAACGTTCCCTCGACCCCGGTCATCGAGATCAGCGGCAGAAACACCACAATCGGCGTAATCGTCGAACCCACCAGCGGCACGCGAATTTCGCGAATCGCGCTGCGGATCGCGTCGCCGCGCGATTGCCCGGAGTCGCGGTGCAGAACGATATTTTCCACCACCACGATGGCGTCGTCGATCACCAGTCCGACCGCCGCGGCCAATCCGCCGAGCGTCATCAGATTGAACGTCTGCCCCATCACCCGCAGCGCGATGAGCGTAATCGCGACCGTTGCCGGAATCACCATTGCCGCCACCAGCGAGCTGCCCCAGTCGCGCAGGAAAAGAATCAGAATGATGGCGGCCAGCACCAGGCCGATCAGAATTGCGTCGCGCACGCTGGCGATCGAATCCCGCACCAGGACGGACTGATCATAGAACGTCTGAATCTTCACGCCCGGCGGCAGCGTCTGGCGCATGTCGTCGAGCTCCCGCGCCGCCGCGTCGGCCACGGTTACGGTGTTGCCGTCCGGCTGGCGATAAACATTCAGCAGGACCGCCGGTTTTCCATTCGCAGTGACCAGCGTGTAGACCGGCATCACCGAAGGATGCACGCGGGCCACGTCTCCGATACGAATCGGCACGCCGGCGGGCGTCGTTCGGATCACGATGTTGGCGATCTCCGCGGGATCGTGCGTCTGCCCGGTGACCAGCGTCAGCGACAGCTCGTGATTATTTTCGATCAGCCCCGGGGAATCGATCATGTTGCTGCGCGCCACCGCGTCGAGAATCGCGGGAACGGTCACCTGCGCTTCGGCGAGCTTCGCCGGGTCCGGCTCAATCTCGAATTCGGGAACCTGGCCGCCTTGCAGAATCACCATCGATACGCCGTTGACGCGGCTCAGGCGCGGCTTGATGGTGTAGTTGGCCAGTTCCCAAAGCTCGGATTGCGGCATGGTGTCGGAAGTGAGACTATACGCCGTGATCGGCATCAGCGCGGCGAAAGTCAGGCGATTCGCGGTGATTTTCGCGGTTGGCGGCAGCGTCGGCTGAACCCGCGCCAGCGCCGCGTCGACGTACTGAAGCGTCAAAATCATATCGACGTTCCAGTTGAAATACAGGCTGATTTCGGCCGATCCGCGGCTGGTGGTCGAGCGGATTCGCTCCAGCCCCGGCACGCTGTTCATCGCCTCTTCAATCGGCCGCGTCACCGTCACCTGCATCTGATTAATCGGCGCGACGCCGTTATCCACGCCCACGATTACGCGCGGAAAATCGGTGGCCGGAAACACCGCGACGGGAATGGTGAACGCAAGGTACGCGCCCATGGCGACCAGCGTCAGAATGACGAAAACGATCGGCCGCGAGAATCGCGCGGTCCAATGATCGGCGGTCGCATCGACATCGGGCTTGATGACTTCGCCGATCATTACTTCTTATCCGCCGCCTTCGCCGGAGCCTTCGCGTCGTCGGATTTGCCGGCGTCATCCGGCTGATCTTCGTCCTCATCTTCGTCGGATTTGGGTTCCTGAACGATTACTTTGCCTTTATCATCGACTCCCAAGCCGCCGGAGGTGATCACCTGGTCGCCCGGCTGAATGCCGCTCAGAATCTGCACGCGATCGCCCTGCCGCACACCCACGGAAACTTTTCTTTCGCGCGCCACGTTGCCGCCGGTGACGATCATGACTTTCTCGCCGCCTTCATCGGAATTGAGCAGCGCCGTCGCCGGTACCACCACGGTGTTCTGAATGGTTTCGGCGATAATCGACACGTGCACCGTTCCGCCGGGCTTCAACTTCTCGCCCGGATTCGGGATCCGCACCCACACTTCAACCGTCGTCGTGCTGGGATCCACCGCGGGACTCACCACCGTCACCTTGCCCGCGAGATCGCCGTCCGGGCCCGCGATTCGCGCCGGATCGCCCACTTTTAGCGCCGCGGCTTCTCGCACCGGAATGTTCGCCCGCGCCACCACCTGCGAAATATCGACAATCGAAACGATGGGCGCGCCGCTCGGCGGCATTTCGCCGGGGTAAACCGGACGATCCGCCACCACGCCGTTGATGGGGCTTAAAATTTTCGCGTAGGACAGCTGCACCGACGCGTTTTCGTAACGAGCTTTGGCCGCATCCGTTTGCGCCGCGGCGCTGCGAATAGACTCGCGCTCGCTCACCTGGTCGAGCGCCTGCAAATGACGCCGGGCGGTTTCAAGCGCGCTCTGCGCCTGCACCATGGCGACTTTCGCGTCGTCCACCAGTTTCTCCGCCAGCGCTCCTTCTTTCTGCAACTCGACTCGGCTCTCATACACTTTTTTGGACGCGTCGAAGGTCTGCTGTGCCGTCTGAACATCGGCCTGCGCTTTTGTTTTATCTTCGAAAACTGTCGCGCCGGTCAGCATTTGATACGCCGCCTGCGATTGTTCCCACAGCGCTTTGCTCTCATTCACGGAGGCCGCCAGGTCCGCGCTCTCCAGTTCCGCCAGCACCTGTCCCGCGCGCACGTGATCGCCGCGATTCACCAGCATCCGGCGAATCGGCGCGGCCAGCTTCGGCATCACGTTGGCCTGATTGACCGGATAGAGCACGGCGTCGGCCGTAATCACGTGATCGATCGCGCCCAGCACCGCCGTTTCCACCGTCACCCTGGCCGGCGGCTCCTGATCGTCGCCGGCGTCTTCGTCTTTCGCTTTGCCCTTGCCGCAGCCGGCCAGAAGCGCGACCGCGGCGGCGAGACTCGCCAGAAAAATGGTTCTTCGAGAGATCATCACAAGCTCCCCGTGAGCGTCTGCAACTCCGCCAGTGCGACCCGGAACCGCGCCAGCCCCTCGTCATAAGCGCCGCGCGCCTGCGCCAGCGTCGTCTGCGCGTCTACCACTTCGAGCGCGGTCGCTTCGCCGGCCTGATAGCGCAGCAAGGTGAGCCGCACGCTTTCCCGCGCCAGATCCACCGATTGCCGCAGCGAAGCGATCTGCGCCTGCGCACCCTGCGCCTCCGCATACGCCGCCGCGACGTTGGCGTCGACTATGCGCCGCGTGACCGAAAGATCGCTGCGCGCCTGCTCCCGCCGAATCTCCGCCTGCTTCACCTTGCTATGAATCGAGCCCCAGGTCCACACCGGAACGTTCAACGTCGCCTGCGCCACATATCCCAGGTTATGCCGCGCGGCAACTTCATAATTCGGCAGCGTGCTGCGTCCGGTGGCCTGCGCCTCATGCGAGGTGACCGCGAACTGGTTGGCGTCGATGCCGTAGAAAAAATCCAGCCCGAACGAAGGCAGGTATTGATACCTGGCGACGCTGATTTCCTGTCCGGCCTCTTCCACCTGCGTCGTCGCCGCCTTCAGATCGGGACTGCTCGCCGCGGCTTGCGATTGCGCCTCGCCCACGGCGGGAAGCGCCGCCGCCCGCGACAGATCGTCCACCACGTCGAAATCCGCGCTGAAATTCGGGAAGAGCAGCACGCCCAGCGCGATCTTCGCCTTGGTCAGGTTCAACTGCGCCTCCTGAACGTCGCGCTGCCGCGCCTGCACCTCGATCTGCGCCTTCACCACATCGGCGTGCGCGGCCTCGCCTCCTTTTTCGAGCTTCCCGGTGATCTCCAGAAAGTGTTCCGATTCCTGAACGCTCTGCCGCGCGTTGCCGATTCTGTGCTGCGCGCTGAGGATCGCGTAGTAGTTCTGAATTACGGTCGCATTCAATCCCCGCGCCGCGATCTCGACCTTGGCTCGCGCAATCGCCTCGGCCAGCAGCGCGCGATTCAATTCCCCGCGCCGCACCGCCGAAAACAGTTCCTCGTGCACCACGCCCTGCTCATTGTAAACATGCACGCCGTCGTTGGCGACGAAAATTCCCGACGGCGTCCCGTCGCCTTGCGTGTTGATGTACTGATTGAACCAGTTCACCTGCGGCAGCCGCGCCGCGCGCACCTGCTTGGTGTCTTCCTGCGTCTGCGCAGCGGCAAGCGTTGCGGACTGCACCACCCCGCCGTATTGCCGTGCGCGAGCAATCGCGTCCTGTAAAGTGAGAGTGGGATGGGCGTCGGGAGTCTGCGCGCAGACCAGCGCCGCCGCCCCGGTCCAGAGAAGGATTCGCGTATTCATCAACCTTTTAGTGGAGCACGAAATTCTGAAGAATCGCTGAAAATGGTACAGCCTGTGCTGTAACACGATGGTGAAGATGGCTTGTGGGGCAGGCTCACAGCCTGCGGCGGGCTCTAAGCCCGCCTGGTCGGCTCAAGAGAGGCGGCCGGCCTGTCCCACAGGACGTTCTACGGCCGCGCCGTCGCCGCCCCGATGATTTTCCGCGTCGCCCGGTCCTGCGCAAACAACACCAGCCGCACATTTTCCCGCGACCATTGCGGATTCAAACTGATCTTGGCATCGGCCGAAAAGATCGCCGATTTTCGAGTGTCGAAGTGTCCCGCATTGCTCAGATTCCGCACCACGCCAGTGTGCCGCAGACGCCGCCCGCCGTTTTCGCCGGCTCCCGGAACCGATTCCAGGTTCGATTCCGTAATGGCCAGAAACAGATCCACGTTGCGGACGCCCTGCGGAATGCTGGCCGCCTGCAAATGCGCCACGCCGCCCGCTCGCAGATCGATCCGCAGAAGGGCCTTCGGCTCCTGCGCCGCTTTAATAATCTCCTGCTGCGCCCGGGCCCCATCCGAGCCGTTAAATTCCGCTTCGCCATCCACCACCATCTCCGGCGTGTACACATCCTGGAGGTGAAACGTTCGCCCGTAATCCTGCTGCCGCGCCGAAAACAGCGGCGAGGAAAAACGGTCGGTCCAGCCCAGATGATTCCAGTAATCGACGTGCTCGCTTAGCGGGATCACTTCGACGTTCGCAAACGCGCGCGGCAGGCGAATCAGCAGATTATCGGCGGGAGGACAGCTCGAACAACCCTCCGAGGTGAACAGTTCCACCACCACCGCCGGCCGCGACTGCGCAACCGCCAGAATCGCACCCAGGAAAAATAAGGCGAGGCGCTTCATCCTTCTTTAAACATAGACGATCGGAAGTGCTAAGGTGTGGGTTGGAAAATTTTTTCGGGAATCGCGAGACCGCCGCCGCGCTCGAAGACATGATCGCGCGCGGCCGAATCGCGCAGACGCTGCTTTTTTCCGGACCCGAAGGCGTCGGCAAGGCGACCCTCGCCCGCCGCTTCGCCGCGAAACTCTTGGGCGACGCGCACAAAATCGAACAGGACGATCTGAGCCTGGAATCGAACACCGCCCTCATCGCCGACCGCGAAAAATGGACCGCGGACAAGCGCAACGAAGATCCGCTGATGTTCGCCTCCCATCCCGATTTCGTCACCTTCGCGCCCGACGGCCCGCTGCGCCAGATCACCATTCCGCAGATGCGCTTATTAAAGGACCGTGCGCCGCTGAAGCCTTTGAAAGGCCCCTGGCGCGTCTTCCTGATCGATCAGATCGACCGCGCCAACGAACAGGCCGCCAATTCGCTCTTAAAAACACTGGAAGAGCCGCCGCCCCATCTCGTTCTGATCATGACCGCGCGCAATCCCTACGATCTTCTGCCGACCATCCGCTCGCGCGCCGTCCCGTTCCGTCTTTCACCGCTTTCCGAAGACGAAATGCGCGACTTTGCGAAATTTCGTGGTCTCGATGAGGCTGAAAAAAGGCGAAGATTAGCCGAAGGCTCGCCCGGTGTCGCCGTTTCACTCGATCTCGAATCGTATGAGCGGCGGCGCGCGGCGATGCTCGCGCTGCTCAAAGTCGCCGGCGGATTGGAACCGTTCGGCTCCTGGCTGAAGCATTCCGAATCGATCGCCATGCGCCGCACCGAAAAGCTCGATTCCTATCTCGAGGTTCTTTACGTTTTAATCGAAGACGTGCTGCGCCTCGCCAACGGCGTCTCGACCATCCGTAACGACGATCTGCGCGGCGAGCTGGACGCGCTCGCGCGCCGCGTTTCCTTCGACTGGCTGCGCACGGCCGTCGCCAGAATCGACGAACTGATGGAACTGATGCGGCGCAACATTCAGAAATCGATTGCGCTCGACGCCTTCGCCGTGGAACTCAGGCAGGAAGTGGCGTAAGCCGCCAGGCTTGCGCTTCCGGCGGCGCAGGTCGAGACGCCAACCGCGCCAGCCCGGCGGCTTACGGCACCGCGCAATTGCGCTCGCGCCAGCGCTCATGTTATCAAAGAACCTAGATAGGTAATATCCCGTCCACCGTTACCTCAATTAAGGAGCGCGCAACCAGTGGAGCCCGCAAACCGTAAGTTGATCCGGCCTACTCTCAATGAACTGAAAGACCAGAGAGCCCGTAAAGACGGCCAGAAAAAATCCAGCCCGCCCGACCAGACCAACGCCGAAAATTTTTATTACCTGAAACAGATGCAATCGAAAACGCCGATGACCATTGTCTTAAAAGACGGCGAAACGCTCAAAGGCGTGATCGAGTGGTATGACAAGACCTGTCTCAAAGTAAATCGCGAAGGCGAGCCGAACCTCCTGGTGTTCAAATCGAACATCAAGTATATGTACAAAGCGTGAACCGGTTTGCCTCCCCGACCCTCGATTGCTCTCAATTTTAGCTGGCACAGCTGCGGCCGCGAAGGAGCTTTTGCCCCGAAACGAGCGTCGTCAGACGCTGATCACCGGGCACGGCGAATGGCGGATGATTCCGTAGGCGTGCGTTCGCAGCCGTCCCAGCGTCTCATGCAACACGCCGCGGCCGATCACAATCAGGTCCGCTCCGTGCCGCCGCGCTTCTTCGCGCACTCCTTCAGCGATATTACCCACCGCCACGCATAGCGGCGCATCGATTCCCGCGGCTTTCTGCAGCCCTTCCACGGTTCGGCGCGCTTCCAGGCGCATCTGCTCTTCGAAATCGCGATCCGCCTGCCGGGCCGGCCAGCTTTCGATCCCCGGAATCACGTGCGCCAGCCGCAGCGTCGCGCCGCAGGCCGCCGCCAGCTCCGCGGCGTATTTCATCAACTCGACGCTCTTCGCCGTCCCGTCCACCGCGCACAGCACCGCGCGCGTCGAAAGGTGCTCCCGCGCCGGCGGATCTTCCATGTGCGCCGCCGTCCACACCGCGCATTCGGCGTCATGCAGAACCTTCGCTGTCACCGATCCGAGCAGCAATCCGCGAAACGGACCGTAGCCGTGCGTCGGCATCATGATCAGGTCCGCGTTTTGGCTGCGCGCGAAACTCACGATCACCTGCGCCGGATCGCCGATTTCGGCCACGCGATCCACCGGTACGCGCGCAAATTCCTTCACCAGCGCGCCATCCAACCGCTCTTTCAACTCGCGCAACACCTCGTCGCTATCGACCATTACCGGCCCGCCGGGATCACCCATGCCGGCATAGAAAAAAGGTTGGGCGACGCTGAGCACCGTAATTTTCGCCCCGAATCGGACCGCCATGGCCTCGATGTAGGGGACTGCGGCGCAGCATCGGCTCGAAAAATCGAGTGGAAATAAGATGTGCTTAAGGTTCAGCATGGCACGCCTCCCGATTCGGGAATCGCAATCGGCGCTCCACCAGGCGGGGATTTGTTTTATTTCACTTAGCGGATTGAAGGAAGGCATTCGCGCGTTCTGGCGCAAGCCGCCCGCGCGATAGCGCCCAATTCAGGCCAGTTCCGCAACGCGCCGCGCCAGAGTTTTCGGCGCAAGCAAACGATAACTGCCCGCGATCAGCTCGCCGACCTCTTCCCAGTCGATCGCGCCCAGATCCAGCCGCAATCCCACCCAGCCGCTCGGGCCGACGTAGGCCGGCATATAGAAACGCTCCGGATTCACCGCAATAAGAGCCGTATTATCGTTCGGCAGAACCTTACAGGTGATCCCGACGATTCCATCGCCGTGATGATCGTCCAGATAATACGCGAAAATTTTCTTGCGCACGCGAAAGCTGGCGTGTTTGCCTTGCATCTGGCGGGATGTCTCCGGCAGCACCAGCGCGATTTTCGACACGCGCCCGAGCCGCGGATCTAATCGAGTCCCTGGCACGCCGCCTCGACGGTAGGATAGAACTTGAACACCGTGTCGAGCCGGGTCACCCGAAACGAATCCCGCACCGCGCCCGTCGCCCCGGCCAGCCGCATCTGGCCGCCCAACGGCGCCACGCGGCTATAGGTATCGATGAACCGCCCGATGCCCGTCGAATCGATGTGCGTCACCCCGCTCAAATCGAACACCAGGTTCTTGCGCCCGTTCTTCACCAGTTCCGGCACCAGCGACTCCAATTGCGCCGCTTCTGTTCCGAGCATCAGTTTCCCCCGCAGCGTAATGATGCTGGTGTCCCCGCTGACATCCTGCTGCTCGACGGCGAGTGCCATCTTATTCCACTTTTTCGAGCACTTCCTTATACTCGAGCTTCTGCCCGCCGGCGTGAATCGTGTCGCCGTCGCGGGTCAGCGTTTTCCCGTCGGGCGAAACCGTGTAATACGCCTTGCCGATCAGCTTCTCGCCCATCTTGGTCTGCACCAGGTAAATGTGCTCGTCCTTTTTCTTGCGCAGGTGCGCGTCGCGCAGCGCCGTATGAACGTAGTGCGCGTCGGTCAGCTCCACCGCGACATGATCGTAGGTGGGCGAGCCGGTCACGCGATAATCGTAGCCGTCGGTGCGGAAGAAATAATTCGCGCCGTGCTTCTGCCCGTCGGTGGTGACGCTGTCGGATTGGTACCGCAGGCCGTTGCGCTCTTCCTCGATACGGATTTCAAGCTGCGCTGGCGGCTCACCCACGCTGAATTTCGATTTTTCGCGATCCAGCCGCCAGGTGCCCACCAGCGGCGATTTCGGCGGCGGCAACTCCTTCATCATGATATTCTTGAACTCCACCACGCCGCCCTGATTGTGCTGTTGCAAGGCCAGGTATCCGCTGGTATAAGTGTTTTTCTCGTCGATATAATCCACCGTCAGCTTATCGTTCACGTAAATCTGAATGTGGTTGCCGTTGACGATCACGTGCTGTGTCCACCAGGTGTCATCCGGAATCAACTGCTGGTACACCGGCACGAAGTTGTACAGGCTGCCCGTGCGCACCGGGTCGCGATGCGTATTATCCACCTGCGCTTCGTAGCCCTTGGGAAATCCCGGGCCGAACGCGGTCCGGAAATACATCCCGGAGTTGGCGCCGTGATTGGCGCGGACCTCGGCTTTGAACTCGCAGTTGACGCATTTCGCGCCGATATAAAAAAGATGGCTCGCCGGGCCGTCGCCGCGGATCGCGCCGTCCTTGACGGTCCACGATTCGGGATGCTCGTTGGCTTTCCAGCCATTGAGCGTCGATCCGTCAAAGATCGGGATCCAGGGGTTTTTCTTATTCGGTTTTTCCGGGGATTTGCCGCCCGCCAGGCACAGCGAAACAGCGGTGAAGAAGAGCAAAGTACGCATTCACTCGAAGTTTAACACTCCGCTGCTAAGTGGCGTAAGGTAGTGCCTGAAAATCTGCGTTGATCCTGAAGCATGGACAGCCCCCGCCATGACTGGCGGGGCTGTAGCACCCGTTATAGCCCCGCCAGTCATGGCGGGGGGCGCATCCCGAACCAACGCAGATTTCAGGCGCTACCGTAAGCCGCCAGGCTTGCGCGGCCGCGAACAGCACAAGACTCGCGGCTTATGCCACCTACTACTGCGCCCGCGCCGTCGCCGTCGCCCCCGGCTTGTGGTAATCGCGAAATTCCACTTCATTCCAAGTCAGCATCTTGCCTTCTCTGGTGTGCTGCTCGGCGTGAAACGGGAGCAGATACCAGTGGTCGCCCACCTTGGTGAACTCCCAGTTCAATTCCACCGAAAGCGCCGTCACCGGATAGGTCTTCGGCAGATCGCCCGCCACCACGCCCAGCTTGAGAATCGCGCCCGTTTCCGCGTCCACGTCGATCACGCCAAAAAACCCGGTCTGAATGGGCTCGCCTTTGCCGCGCTGCACCACCCACGGCGAATTCGCCTTCAGCACCTTGAAGCCCAGCAGATGCACGCGATGCCCGCGCAGCGCGTCCCAGTTGGACCAGCTGATTTCCGCCTTCGATTTCGGGTCGAAGGTCCATTCCAGAAACTTGGTGAAATCGCTCACCGGCATGATCCAGGCGGGACGCGGCGCATTCTCGTTCACCTTTTTGCCGTTCACGTGGATCATCTCGTACTGTTGCTTGCCGCCGGTGAAGGTGAGCTGCTCATTCACCGTTTCGAGCGTCCGCCACTGATTCACTCCCTTGAGGTCTTCATTGCGCCGCGTAATCTGCGTGCAGATGAAATCCGGCATCTCCTTGGGATAGGCGCGCGCCCGCGCCTCGACCTCTTCAATCAACTTCTTCTGCTGCGCGTCGTCGAGCGGAGGCGGACCCTGCGGCTGATCCCTCTGCGCCCACGCCGCCGCGGCGGAGACCATCAGAAAAACGAAAAATCTCATCACGGTTTCTTCTTCACTGGTTGCTGCGCCGGATCGGCCTGATCAAACCGGATGGTCGCATCCGTGCTGTACTTCCGGTACAAAGTCAGCTCCGCCGTATTCCATGACAGAACCTTTCCCTCGCGCGATTTCAACTCCCATTTTAACGGCAAAACGTATTCCTGACCGGCGATCTGGATCACGTCGTACCACATATCGAGCGCCACGTCCTTAATCGGGAAGTCCGCGGGGATCTCCTCGCATTCGAGCGTAATCCGCATCACCTGGTTGGTTTGCTGATTCGCCCAGATCCTGCCATGATACCCCGCGATGATCCTGCGCCGCGAATTGCGCTCCTCAATCTGATAGTGCGAGCGCGGCTGCGGCACGTGATAATCGATCACGTTCATCAACCGCCCATCCAGCTTGCCCGGCCGTTCGTATTGAAATTCCGCGTCCGTCTGCGGCGCGAAAATCTCGTACAGCATGCTGCCGAACTCGCCTTCGGAAATCGCGCCGGCCAGCTGCGAATGCTCCCGCTGGCTGACCAGTTCGTTGTTGATCATCACCACGTGATACTGCTCATGGTGCTCGAAATAGGTGAGCTGTTCCTGGTATTTATTTTCGCTGCGCCACCCGGTGCCCGTTCCGCTCGGATCGATTTGTTGCCGCGTGATCTGGGTGCAGATAAAATTAGGCAGATTGCCGGTGTAATTCAGCGCGTATTCGCGAACCGCCGCGATAATGCGACCCTGCTCTGCCGCGCCGGGCAACAGATAAACCGGCGGCACCGGTTTGGGAGCCGGCGGCGCCGCTGCGGCCAGCCCCGCCGATTCGCGAGCCAGATCGCGCAGCGCCGCCAGGGTCTGCCGTCCCGCGCCCAGCGCCTGCATCTGCGCCACGGCCGCGTCGTCGAGTCTCTCGCTCACCTGCGTTTTCCGGAGCACCTCGGCCACTTCTTTATCGCTCAGCTTCTCTTCCACCGACGATTTCACGAACGCCGTCACCTGCGCCACGCTCATCGTGCGCTGCGCATAGGCGCTGGCCGCGATCGCTAGGAAAACCGCGAACCAGACAACTGGCCCAAGCGGCCCAAAATCGGGGCGCGCACGACGCAAGCCTGGCGGCTTACGCCACCGACGCACCGAACTTCGGCGCTGGTCGATCATTGCTGCTTCTTCACCGGCTTGACGTCTTTCTCATCCGGCTTTGCCGGCTCTTCTTGCAATTTCGAATCCGGAACCTCATCCGGCGTATCGAAGGTGATCGTCGATTCCGTGCCGAACTTCCGGTACAGATGAAAGGACGCTTCGTTCCACGTCATATACCGGCTCTCGCTCGATTTCAGGTCGGTCCGCAGCGGCAGAACATACGTATGCCCCGCGATCTCCACGTTATCGTAATTCACGTCGAGATTCACTTCGTGAATCGGAAACGTGACCGGGATGTCCTCGCATTCAAATTTGTATCTCATCACCGCATAGGTATCGCGATCGGCGTACATCAGCCCGCGATAGCCCGCCGTAATCGTCTCGCGCACCGACTGCGCGTAAATCGTAAACCCCGACCGCGACTTCGGCACGTGAAACGCGAACACGTACATCCGTTTCCCGCGCAGCGTGGCCCAATGATCCCATTGAAATTCGGCCTCCGTCTCCGGTGCGAAAATTTCGGTAAAAATACTGCCGAAATCTCCCGACAGTGTGGATCCGCCGAGCTTCATGTGCTCCACGTTGGTCACCGATTGCCCGTTGACCATCTCCACCTTATAATCTTCCTTGCCGTTCACGTAGCTGACCTGCTCCTGCACGGTATCGGCCAGCCGCCAGTTCGCGGTTCCGGTCGGATCGTAATGGCGGCGGGTCACCTGCACGCACAGGTAATCGGGAAGCGTCTTGGAATAGGCCCGCGCGTGATCGATAATTTCGCGCAGGATGCGCTGCTGCTCCGCGGCGCTCGGCGGAGGAATCGTGGGCAACGCCGGCTTGGGCGCCGGCGGCGCGGCAACCGTCAGATTCGCCGAGGATCCCGCCAGTTTGTGCAGCGCCTCCACCGTTCGCGGACCCGCGCCCAATCCCTCCAGCTCTTCCACCCGCCGATCCTCCAGCCGGTCCGTCAGTTTGATCCGTCTCAGGTACTCCGCCACCTTATAATCGTCGTGCTGCAACTGAATAGACGAGCGGATGAACGCGTACAATTGATCCGCGCTCATCGTGTAGGTGTACTGTGCGTATACGGCGACGGCTGTGGCCAAAAGCGCACATACCGGCCGGACACCCATCATCTTATTTCGATGCGGATCGCCGGCGCCGGGATTCGACCGGTGCGGCAACTGATTGCGGCCGCAAGGTTTTGTCAATCGCCGCCAGCGCCAGCGGAGCCATAATCCGGTACCCTTTCGGGTTCGGATGCAGATCGTCGTCGCTCAAATCGGCCTTGAGCAGACCCGCCTGATCCGCCATCGCGTCGAAATAATTCAAATACGTGTAGCCGCGTTGTTTGCACAGCATCTGAATCCATTGATTCAGCGCCGCGATGTACACCGGCGGCCGGTCGTTGGTCCGCGCATAGGATGGATTCTGATTCTTGTGATAATCGCTCACCGGCGTCACCGACGCGAAAATCACTTTGATCTTATAAAACGACGCCAGATCGCTGATCATCAGATAATTGTTCTCGATGTCGGTCAGCGTCACGCCGCGCGCCAGGTCGTTGGTGCCCGCCAGAATCAGCATGGCCTGCGGATGCAGATCGATCACGTCGGCCTTCATGCGCCCCAGCATTTCCGAAGTGATCTGCCCGCTGATGCCGCGATTGACGAAATCGCGTCCCGGAAAATATTCGTCCAGCCGCCAGAAATCCGTGATGGAATCGCCGAAAAACACCACCCGCGGATTTTTCGGATCCGGCGGCTGCAGTTTGCGATTCGCGTCGGAATAGCGAGTCAGATTATCGCGATCGGGCGAGCGAAGCTGCCGATCCTTCAAATCGAGCAGCGCGCGGAAATGCGAATCGAGGCGCGTCGAATCGTCGCGCAATTCCGCAAACTGCCTGCGCGCCGCTTCGGGAAAAGGAAAGGGCTTGGGCACCGCGTCGGCCAGCGCCAGATACGCGTGCAGGTTCATCATCAGGACATAAGTCGGCTGGCCGGCATTGGGCCGCAATTGGAGCTGAAGGCAGGACTGCTTGACGTTTTCGATCAACGGCGCCGACGCCCGTTGCAAATCCGGCACCGCGAGGCCGCCCGCTTCCATCAATTGCGATGTTCCCAGGCACAGCGTATTGAAATCCTTTGAAGACATCAATGCTTCGGGCGTCTGGCCAAACGCCGCGCACGCAACCAGCCCGAGCGCCAGAATTCTGACTCCCGACTTGCGATTCCTGATTCCTTCGCTCAAGGATGCTCCTCCTTTTCCAGCGCCAGCGTCACCGTCCCGATCGGGAACTGCATGCGTACCCGGATTTGCACCGGCAGTTTTTTGTCGTCGTCGGTAAGCCAGATAAACGCGCGGCCCTTGCGCCTGTAAATGACGCCGTTCATCATGTCGGCCTCATAGCGAATCGTTTTGTAGGTGCCCGCCGGCGTTTTCACTTCTTCACGCTCCTGCGCCTCGATTTTCACGTTAGCCGAACGCAGGCCGTCGCTCATCGGGATCACCGTGGTCTGTCCCGGAGCCAGGTTCCGGCCGCGCATGAGCACCAGCGCGCCGATCACTTCATGCGTGCAACTCGGAATCGCCACGGAGCTATTGTGCAGCGTGGTATTTTTCACCAGGTCGCGTTCCAGGTACGTCGCGCGCAGCGCCGAACGGTCGTACGTCGCCTTCGTTTCATGATGCCGCTTGCCTTCTTCCGAATCCATGCTCCAGTCCCAGGCGCAGAAGGATTCATCGTAATCGGTCGAATAAACGTCGTGAATTTTGAACAGGCTCGTCACCAGCCCAGCCGAATCGAGCTCTAGATTGGCGCGATTCTGATGCGCGTCGATCACCACGGTTCCGGCATGAATCAACCGCCATTCGACGTCGTAAGTCAGCTTATCGGAAAGAGCCCGGCGGAGCGAAGGCGGGTCCGCTTCGGACTTCGGTGAATTTTGCCCCGCCACGAAAGAACACGCGGCCACGACCAGAGCGGCGCCGGAGGAAAACCGCATTAACCCGCTAGTGTAACATCCAACGTTCGCTACCGGCCGGAAGTGGCATAAGCCCGAAGGCTTGTGCGGGTCGCGGCAGGCGAGTCGACCAGCGCCGGGCACCAGCCTGGCGGCTGATGCCACCTGCCGCAATAAAGTGCTGCAATAAAAATATGAAGAGATGGATCGCCCTCGCAGTTTTTGGAGGCGTAGTCGCCGCGCCCGTTTCCGCCGACGAAGGCATGTGGACCTTCGACAATCCCCCCACGCGCCTCATCCAGGAAAAATATCACTTCACCCTGACCAAGGAATGGCTGGACCATGTCCGTCTTTCCTCCGCGCGCCTGAACGACGGCGGTTCCGGCTCCTTCATCAGCCCGCACGGCTTGCTCCTCACCAATCACCACGTCGCCCGCGGCCAGCTGCAAAAAAACTCCACGCCGGAGCACGATTATATCCGCAACGGCTTCTACGCCCGCACCGAAGCCGAGGAAATGAAGTCGCCCGACCTTGAGGTGGACGTGCTCATGTCTACCGAAGACGTCACCAAACGGGTTCAGGCCGCGATCAGCACCGCCAAAACGCCCGAAGCGCAGTTCGACGCGCGGCGCAAAATCATCGCCGAAATCGAGCGCGAAAGCACCCAGAAAACCGGCCTGCGCAGCGACGTCATCACCCTCTATCAGGGCGGCGAATACTGGCTCTATCGCTACAAAAAGTACACCGATATTCGCATCGTGTTCGCCCCAGCCGAGCAGGTCGCCTATTTCGGCGGCGATCCCGACAATTTCACCTATCCGCGGTACTGCCTCGACATGGCGCTGTTCCGCGTCTACGACAACGGCAAACCGATCGATTCGACCAACTACCTGAAATGGAATCCCGAAGGCGCCAAGGACGGCGACCTGGTCTTCGTTTCCGGCAACCCGGGGTCGACCTCGCGCATGGATACGCTGAATCAGCTCGAATTTCAGCGCGACGCCATCCTGCCCGACGATTTGACGTTATTAAAGGATCGCATCGCCGTGCTCCAGGCGTTTTCGAAAACCAGTACCGCGCACGCCGAAGAAGCCAATACCGACATTTTCGACGACAGCAACAGCGTCAAGGCCATCGAAGGAATGCTCGAAGGTCTGAACAATCCGCACATCATGCAGACCAAGCGCGCTCAGGAACAGAAATTCCAGGCGGCCGTCGACGCCAACCCGCAATTGAAGGCCAAATACGGCAGCGCCTGGAGCGATATCGCCAAAGCTGATCGCATCGCCGCCACGCGCATTAAACAACGTTTTTTCCACAGCACGGATTCGCGCCTGGCCGGCATCGCCATGACCATCGTGCAATACGTGGCTGAAATCAAGAAGCCTGACGGAGAACGTCTGCCCGGCTATCACGATTCGCAGCTCGGTTCGCTGCGCTTCGATCTCTTCTCGCCCGCGCCGATTTATAAAGATATGGAAATCGCGCGGATCACCGGCGCGCTCCAGCTTGATTTAAAGGAAATGGGACCGAACGATCCGTTTTTAAAAATCGTGCTCGACGGAAAATCGCCGCAGGAAGTCGCGACTTCGCTGGTCGACGGCACCACGCTCGAAAATGCCGAAGTGCGCAAAAAACTGATCGAAGGCGGCGAAGCGGCCGTCAACGCGTCCACCGATCCGATGATCGTTATGGCCCGCAAGCTGGATCCGATGCGCCGTGAATTTATCAAATGGATGCAGAACAATGTCGAAAGCGTCGAGGATCGCGGCGGCGAAGAGCTCGGCGAAGCGCGTTTCGCCGTCTATGGCCGCAGCACCTATCCTGACGCGACGTTTACGCTGCGCCTGTCCTACGGCACCGTCAAAGGCTACCCCTACAACGGAACCGTCGCGCCGTCGAAAACCACGTTTTATGGTTTATACGGCCGCTCCGCCGATTTCAACGATCAAGCTCCGTTCAATCTGGTGGCGCCCTTTGCCGACGCGCAATCGAAACTCGACCTGGCGACGCCGTTCAATTTCGTCTCGACCGACGATATCATCGGCGGCAACTCCGGCTCGCCCGTGATCAACACCAAAGGCGAGCTGGTGGGCCTGATTTTCGACGGCAACATCGAATCCCTGGTCGGCGATTACGTCTACGACATCGAAACCAATCGAGCCGTCGCGGTGCACACCGCGGCAATGACCGAAGCGCTGAAAAAGCTGTACAACGTCGAGCCGTTGCTGAAGGAAATCCTGGGCGAGTAAGCCTTTCTTGCGACCTTGGGGGTATCGTCACGCGAAACAATATACCGCTTTTCCTCGACAAGGGAATCACCATTCCGTCTCCTTGCTCCTTCGATTTGTAAACATTTCAAAACGCGAACCACGGAAATGGTGCTCCGCGTGCCCACATGCAACCGTGATCCGCCGCGCCTTTGCGATCTTCATCGCGATACCCGCGTACGCCGCGTTCCCCGTCTGGGTGACTTCGAGTCTTGAACGAACCAGCCCCACAGCTACCCCCGGCGCGACTAAACAGGCCGAATTAGCAGCCGCGCAGCGGGAATACGCCGATTTCGAAATCGTCCTCGAATCCCCGGCCAGCGGACTCACCGCCGTCCGCCTCACCCCGACCAATCTCACCTCCGCCAGCCACACCATCGATGCCGCAAATTTTAAACTATACGTCGAGCACTACGTCTACGTCGATCGCGCCAGCCCCAACTGGCACGGACCAAATCAACCGCTCGGCGTCGGCTGGTATCCCGATCCTCTGATCCCGCTTGAGCGGCCGTTTCGCGTCGCGCCGCAAAGAAACCAGCCCATCTGGGTCGACATTTATATCCCCGATGGCGCCGCGCCCGGCGATTATTCCGGAAAAATCCAGATCGCCTCCGACCAGGGCGAAGCGTCGGTTCCCGTCAAGCTGACCGTCTACAATTTCGCGCTGCCGCTAGCGCCGTCGCTTAAATCCGTCTTTCAGGCCTGGACCCCCTTCGATGAAGCGAGCGTCGAAGAACTGCTGCGTAACAAAGTGATGCCGCAGGTGGTCAAGCCCCGCGACGAAAGTTTTCTCATCCGCAAATTCGGCCTGAACATGACCACCCTCGGCTTCTGGAGCGGCGCCGATAACGGCCACTGCACCATGAAACCGGCTCCGTCGGCCGGCGAATTTCGCCGCGCCAAGGCGCAGCAGGACCCGTCTCTGTTCCTCGTCAACTACACCGCCGATGAAATCGATCAGTGCGTGAATCTTTACCCGGATATCCAGAAATGGGCAAAAAACATGCACGAATCCGGCATCAAGAACCTGCTGGTGATGACGCCCACGCCGCAGCTCTACGGCGCCGTCGATATCTGGGCGGTGCTTCCGAAAATGTACGATTCCGCCGGTCCGCGGATCGCTGAAGCGCGCGCCCACGGCGCGGAAATCTGGTCCTACAACACGCTGGTGCAGGATGGATATTCGCCCAAATGGACCATCGATTTCGATCCCATCGATGTGCGTCTGCAAGCCGGCTTTTTAAGCCAGACCCTCTGCCTGACGGGCCTGCTCTACTGGCGCATCGACAAGTGGAACAATGATCCCTGGAATAACGTGAATAACTCCGGAGTTTACAGCTCCAACAATTATCCCGGCGAAGGCGTCCTGGTTTACCCCGGCGCGACGATCGGCGTCCCCGGCGTGGTCGCGTCGATGCGTCTCAAACAGATCCGCGATGGCATCCAGGATTACGAATACGTAGAAATCCTCAAAAAGCTCGGCGCCGGCGATTGGGCGATGGAGCAGGCCAGGCGCATCGCGCCCGACTGGAAAAACTGGACCCGCGACCCCGCCGCGCTCAAATCGGTGCGGCGTCAGTTGGGCGAAAAGATCGAATCGCTGACCCGCCTCACCGCAGCGGAACGGTGACTTCGCGTCTTGGAGGGCGGGATTGATCCCGCGCGGAGCTTTAGCTCCGCATTCCGCGGGCGGGACTAAAGTCCCTCCCGAAACAGAACGCCAGAGAGCGGGCCCCGAAAAAACTACTTGCAATTCGCAAGTGATCCTGATAATCTCTCTTTTGTGCCCGGCAAGCCCAAACGATCCGGCTGTCCGGTCAATATGTCGCTTGAAGTCTTCGGCGACCGCTGGAGCCTGCTGATCGTGCGCGATCTCATGGTCCGCGGCTACCGGACCTTCAAGCAGTTCGAGGAATCGGGCGAAGGCATCGCCACCAATATTCTGGCGGACCGTTTGCGGGCGCTCGAAAAATCGGGGATCATTCAGGTCTCCGCCGATAAGCTGGACCGCCGGCGGCTCCATTACCGGCTGACCGAAAAAGGCGTCAGCCTGGCGCCGGTGCTTCTGGAATTATTGATTTGGGGCGCGCGGAACGAAAAAACCGCGGCTCCCTGTGCGTTGATCGAAAACCTGGCGGCAAATCGCGAGCAGGTGCTCGCCGAGGTGCGGCGCCGCTGGCGTGAGGACGATACCACGCCGCTGCTACCGAAATTTGTCAAGAAAAAATCCGCCAGTAATGGCGAGGCAACGGGCAAGCCCCGCCGGTAACGGCGGGGGCAAATGGGAAAGCCCCGCCAGTAATGGCGGGGGCAATGGGCAATCCGCGCCAGTAACGGCGAGAGGACGGGCAAGCCCCGCCAGTAATGGCGGGGGCAAAAAGGAAAAAAAATGAGCAAAGTACGAGTCTTGGCAGGTACGCGAAAAGGGGCCTTCGTGCTCGAATCGGACGGCAAACGCCAGAACTGGAGCATCACCGGTCCGCACTTCCCGGGCTGGGAAATTTATCACATGAAGGGATCGCCCGCCGACCCCAATCGCCTCTACGCCTCGCAATCGACCGGCTGGTTCGGGCAACTGATCCAGCGCTCCAGCGATGGCGGAAAAACCTGGGAGCCGGTGGGCAACAAATTCGTCTACGAAGGCACGCCGGGCACGCATCAGTGGTATGACGGCACTCCGCATCCCTGGGAATTCAAACGCGTCTGGCACCTGGAGCCGTCCCTCACCGATCCGGACACGGTTTACGCGGGCGTCGAAGACGCCGCCATTTTCCGCACCACCGATGCCGGCAAAACCTGGCAGGAAATAGCCGGCCTGCGCGGCCACGGCACCGGAAATCAATGGCAGCCCGGCGCCGGCGGATTGTGCCTGCACACCATCCTTCTCGATCCGTCCAATCCCGCGCGCATGTACATCGCCATCTCCGCCGCCGGCGCGTTTCGCACCGACGATGGCGGGGCAAGCTGGAAACCGATCACCAAGGGCCTGTTTTCGCCGTTCATGCCCGATCCCACCGCCGAGATCGGCCATTGCATTCATCACATGGCCATGCACCCGTCGCGTCCCGAGGTGCTGTTCATGCAGAAACACTGGAACGTCCTGCGCAGCGACAACG
This sequence comes from Bryobacteraceae bacterium, assembly GCA_035507655.1. Lineage (GTDB taxonomy): Bacteria > Acidobacteriota > Terriglobia > Bryobacterales > Bryobacteraceae > Palsa-187. Next base: position 24,483 of record DATJNW010000003.1, read on the forward strand.
CGGGCGACCAGTGGCAGGACGTCAGCGGCAACCTGCCCGGCGATCAGGGCGTTTACCCCGACAAAGACGGCGCCACCCGCACCTTCGACTTGAAAGGTTTCGGCTTCGCCATCGACGTTCATGCGCACGAACCCGAAACCATTTACGTGGTCCCCATCAAAAGCGACTCGCAGCATTTTCCTCCCGACGGAAAACTGCGCGTCTTTCGCAGCCGCAGCGGCGGAAACGAATGGGAGCCGCTGTCAAAAGGCCTGCCGCAGCGCGATTGTTACGTCAACGTGCTGCGCGACGCGATGGCCGTCGATTCGCTCGATTCCTGCGGCATCTATTTCGGCACCACCGGCGGACAAGTCTACGCCTCGCCCGATGCGGGTGATTCCTGGACGCCGCTGGTGCGCGATCTGCCGGCCGTTTTATCGGTCGAAGTGCAGACGCTTTCATGAGCGGTTCAATGATTCGCGTCGTCCTACCGGCGCACCTGCGGACCCTGGCGGGCGTGCCGGGCGAACTCACGCTCGACGTCGCCGCTCCGGTGACGCAGCGCTCGATTCTCGATGCGCTCGAAGCGCGCTATCCCATGCTTGAAGGCGCGATTCGCGATCACGTCACGCATCAGCGCCGCGCGTTTGTGCGCTTTTTCGCCTGCTCCGAGGATTTTTCCCACCAATCTCCCGACGCGCCGCTGCCCGCCGCGGTCGCCGACGGACGCGAGCCATTTCTCATTGTCGGCGCCATCGCCGGCGGATTGGAGCAAATCATGACCATCAACCCGCTGCTCAACTTTAACGGCCAATGCGAGGAGGCGTTCGAGTTTTACGCCAAATTGTTCCACGGCCAAATCCAAAACATGTCCCGCTTCGCCGGCTCGCCCATGGAATCGCGCATTCCGGCGGAGTTTCGCAATAAAATCATGCACGCCACTCTGACTTTCGATGGCCAGACGCTGATGGGCGCCGATCCGCCAGGAGGTAATTATCAGCCGCCGCAGGGCTTCACGGTCGCCATTCAGACCAAAGACCATGCCGAAGGCGAGCGAATTTTCAACGCGCTGGCCGAAGGCGGTCAAGTGGGAATGCCGCTCCAGAAAACCTTCTGGTCGCCGGCCTTCGGCATGGTAACGGACCGTTTCGGCACCCCCTGGCTGCTCAACTGCGTGGAGTAGAGATCGGCAGTCACGCCTTTTCGCCGGCCGATTCGTTTCGCCGCTGATGCGCCCGGAACAACACCACGCCGCACGAGAACCACAACACCGCAGCCGCGCCGAGGCATACCGTCAGGATCCGCGCAGGCAGGTCCTGCACCAGAGTGCCAGCCATCCCGGCCGCGATGAGCAGCGCGCCCGTGAGATAGTAAATCGGCGCGGGGAACCAGCGGGCCAGCGGCAGAAAATGGAGTCCGACGATGATCGCCACCGCTGGCGCAATCAGGTCCCGCCGTCCCAGCTTAACCAGGACGTTAACGGCAACCAGGATTGCTACGCCTTCGACGGTGCTGGCAATCCCCACCATCCGTCCCCGGCGCTTCCGTTCTTCGGGTGCGGCCGGCGGACCGCCGCGCCGCCAGCCGAGAGCCACCATAAGCCCGCTGATCACGATGCCGGCAGCGTACATCATCACCGACCCGCGGCCGAGCTGAGCCGCGCCGACCATCCACCAGATCGCGGCAAAGGTACTCATGACGATAATGGCGCCAGCGGCGTTCACAATTCCTCTCCACGATAAAACGTCATCAACCCGTGGCGCATCACCCTGCCGGAAGTTCATTGCACCAGCCGCGGAGGGCGGACATTTAGTCCGCGCGGGACTTTAGTCCCGCCGCCACGTGGATCGATAAAATCACGCCCGCCGGATACCCACCTCGCGCTGGATCATACTCCACAGCCAATCCCACGACCGTTCCTGGTTCCACTGCGGCGTCGGCGCGAAATAAGTCGTTCCCGGCAGCAGATGCTGTCTCGCGACCTCATCATTTAACGTGACGCCCAGCCCCGGCCGGTCGGGAACCTTGATAAATCCTCGATTGATGATCGGTTTTTCGACGCCGTCCACCAGATCCTGCCACCACGGCACATCGAGCGAATGATTTTCGCACGCCAGAAAATTCTCCGTCGCCGCCGCGCAATGTACGCTGGCCATCGCGCCGATCGGAGTACCCGCGTAGTGCATCGCCATCGGCACGCCGTATTCCATCGCCGCCTCGCCGATCTTGTGTGTTTCCAGAATTCCGCCCGCCGTCGAAATATCCGGATGAATCTTGCTCACCGCGTGCTTCTGGCACAGGTTGATGAAGCCTTCCTTTAAATAAATGTCCTCGCCGGTCAGAATCGGCGTCGGGCTTTCCGCGGTGATGTGCGCCAGCATGTCCGTGTACTGCCACGGAATCACATCCTCCATCCAGGACAAGTTGAACTTTTCGTAAGCCTTGCCCAGCCGGATAATCGAATTCACGCCCACATGCCCCAGGTGATCCATCGACAGCGGAATTTCCATCCCCACCGCCTCGCGCGCCGCCTGCACGTAGGCCGAAAGCAGCTCAATTCCCTTGTCGGTCACCTCCGTGGCAATAAAAGGATGCGGAAGCTGGGACCGTTCCCACGTGTTCAACTGCGCCGGCTGCGTCACCGTTCCCGGAGTCTTTTCCACCAGGTTGATGCCGACGTCCATCTTGAGCCAGGTAAGCCCCATTTCCTCCTTGCGCGCCTTCAGCCGCCTGGCGAACACCAGCGGATCGGTCGATTCCTCGGTGTCGGCGTAAATTCTCACCCGATCGCGAAATTTGCCGCCCAGCATCTGGTAAACCGGCACGCCATAAACCTTCCCGGCGATATCCCACAGCGCTTCTTCGACGGCCACCACCCCGCCCGCCTGCCGTCCGTTAAATCCGAACTGCTTGATCTTCTGAAACAGAAAAGTGATGTTCAGCGGATTCTCATTCAGCAGCCGGCTCTTTAAAAACAGCGCGTACGTCGGACTGGCGCCGTCGCGCACTTCGCCCAATCCGTAAACTCCCTGATTGGTGTCGATGCGGATAATCGGGCACGGGCTCGGTCCCGGCTTGGTGATCACCGCCACCCGCAGATCGGTGATCTTCAGCGCCGACGGACTCGACCTGGTATTGACATTTTCCTGCGCCGGCTGCTCCGCCGCCGCCTCGCGCGATAACATCGCTCCGCCTAAAATTCCGGCCGATGCCCTAAACAGGTCTCGCCGGCCGATCTTGCCATTCACTCTCCGCACGTCCTTTTTCTCCTTTCCATCCCGCGAACCATTCTGTCACAGGCGATAATGGTCGGCATGTTCCCCGGATTTTCCGCCGAAGCCCTGGCCTTCTTCCGCAATCTGGCGCGCCATAACCACCGGGAATGGTTCCAGCCGCGTAAAGAATTTTTCGAAACGCAGGTGAGAACCCCGATGCTCGAGCTGGTTGAAGCGATCAACGGCGAGCTGGCCCGATTCGCGCCCGATTACATCACCGATCCCAAGAAAGCCGTTTTCCGTATCTATCGTGACGTCCGTTTCAGCGCCGACAAATCGCCGTATAAAACACATCTCGCCGCGTTTTTTGCGCGCCGCGGCGGTGAAAAAAATGGCGCTCCGGCGTTTTACTTCTCTATTTCCCCTAAAGAACTAGGTATTGCCGGCGGCGTTTACGACCCGCTGCCGCCGCAGCTTCTGGCGATTCGCACCTGGCTCGCCGAAAACCACGCCGCGTTTCGCAAAATCGCCCGCCGGCCGGAAAAAATTATGGGCAAACTGCACGGCGAAACCCTGACGCGCGTTCCCAAAGGATTCCCGGCGGACCATCCCGCCGCCGACCTGATCAAAATGAAGCGCTGGACCTATTACGTCACGCTCGATCCCAAACTGGCTACCACCCCGCGAATTCTGCCGGAGTTGGTGAAGCGCTTCAAAACCATGACGCCGGTCCTCGAGGAACTGAACAAGCCGTTGTTGAAGGCTCGCCCCAAATCCGCGATCGCGGATCTGTTTTGAAAGAGCTCCGCGGGTCCGGCGGCGGGACTAAAGTCCCACGCGGACTAAAAGTCCGCCCTCCACGCATAGACGTCTTCTTGCCGAACGGTATATCACACTAAAAATCAGCAAAATTCCGCGCGATTCCCTGTTTACCGTTGAGAAAGACTGTGGTAGCATGGAGTTGCTTCCAATGGAGGCAAATCCCCACCTACCGAAAACGGAGTCGAAGATAATTTCCGAATGAGTTTTACCGTCTTTTTGGGCAATTTGCCCGTTTGGGTTACGGCGGACGATATCAGGGGCTGGCTGGCAGCCGAGAACCTGGTCGCGGACGCCATTAAAGTGATCCGCAATCCCGAAACACAGGAGTCCAAGGGATTCGCGTTCATCGACGCGCCGAACACGGAGGAGATGAACGCCATCATCCGCCGCTTCGATCGCGCTCCGCTTGAAGATCGTCTGCTTCGCGCCAATCCCGCGCAGCCGCCCAAGCCGAAAGGCCAGGCCCGGCCGATGCCGTCGGGCGCGCCCGCCCATGGCGCGGGTCCGCACGCGGCCCATGGCGCAGGTCCGCACGCTCCGCATGGACAACAACACGGCCCGCCTCGCCACGATGGCAATCCCGCCGCGCAGGCCCAGGGTCAGCCCGCCCAGGGCGAGCAGCGCCCGCCGCGCCGCGGCAAGCGTAGCGGAGGCAAGCGACCCTCGAACGGTGGCGCCAACAGCGCATTCGCCGAAGAGCTCGCCAAGGCCCTCTAGCAGAGTGCTGAAAAAAGGGACACGCGGCCTGAATAACTTACGGGCCCAGAGTAGTCTGTCCCCTTTTTCAGCACCCTGCTAGAAGTTCCGTTTGATTGCGTTTTCCCGCCGGCCGCTGATTGCGACCCTGTGTTGCTCCACTTAGACATAACCTTTTCTTGACATTGGTGATATACTGAACCGCTAAGAATCTCCATTTATCAGATGTTGGGGACCGTGGACGCACTTAAAAGATCCGGCGGTCTGGCGCGGTCGGAGGGGAGAATTACCTTGAATGACCTGCTGATCATCCGTCTTATTTTTGTGGCGCTGCTGGCCAGCGCGTCTTATTTCCTTCGTCCTTTCGATCTGCAAGCGCCGGCGGCCGCGGCCTTGGGCGTAGTGCTGGGTGCGGCCGTGGTGGTGTTCGAGATCCGCATCAAACAGGTCAGCCTGAAACGGCTGATCGGCGCCGCTTTCGGCAGCGTCCTGGGGATGTTGGGAGCGTACCTGATCTCGCTGGTGCTGGCCGTTCTCTCGCCGCGCTACACCATGATCCACTACCTCGACGTGGTGACGCTATTGTTCATGACCTATTGCGGCCTGGTGGTCGGCGCGGCCAAGGGCGACATGCTGAACCTGGCCGCGCTCGGCGGTCTTTTCGGCGGCGAAAAAGCCACCAAGACCAGCTTCAAAATTCTCGACACCAGCGTCATCATCGACGGCCGCATCGCCGATATCGTCGAAACCGGATTCGTCGACGGCACCCTGGTGATCCCCCAGTTCGTGCTGCGCGAGCTTCAGCTCGTCGCCGATTCTTCCGATTCGATGAAGCGCAATCGCGGCCGCCGCGGCCTGGATATTTTGCAGCGCATCCAGAAAATGCCGCAGTTGAACATTCAGATCATCGAAGAGGATTTTCCCAACGTCCGCGAAGTGGATATGAAGCTGATCGAGCTCGGCAAGCTCTATGACTGCAAGATCGTCACCAACGATTTCAACTTAAATAAGGTTGCGCAGCTCCACGGCGTCGAGGTGTTGAACATCAATGAGCTCGCCAACGCCTTAAAGCCGGTGGTACTGCCCGGCGAAACCATGCGCGTGTTTATTTTGAAGGAAGGCAAGGAATACAACCAGGGCGTAGCATATCTGGACGACGGCACCATGGTCGTCGTGGACAATGCGCGCAAAATGATCTCGAAAACCATCGATATCGCGGTGACCAGCGTGTTACAAACCACCGCCGGAAAGATGATCTTCGGCCGCTTCGACGAACGCACCCACATGGTCCACGAAAAGGAGCGTCCACCGGCCCGCGAGCACGCTTCCGCCCCGGCCGCCGGCGCGGGTTCGTGACAGAATGAATTTATGAAGCGTCCCTTTGCCGCAACAATTTGGCGCGAAGGCCCCTGGTTTGTTTCGCAATGTCTGGAAGTCGATGTTGCGAGTCAGGGTGCGACTGAGGAAGAAGCCCTGGACAATCTACGCGAGGCGCTGGAACTTCACTTCGAGCCTCCGTTGGCCACCCGGCCGCCGAAGGTCCGGATGGTCGAGGTCGAGATTGGCGCGGCTTAAGCCGCTCCCTTTTCGCGAAATCAAGCGCCGTCTCGAAGCTGCCGGCTTTGCGGAGGTCAGTCAGAAAGGCAGCCACGTCAAGTTCGTTCGAGTGACAGGCGATGTGGTCGACACCGCAATCGTCCCGAGGAAAACCGAAGTCCCGGTCGGCACGCTGCGAAGCATCCTAAACCAAGCGCACATAAATCCCGGCGAATGGGACAGACTTGCCTAGCAACTTCGGATACAATCATAGATCGTCTCCATGAAAGTCTCCGTCATTTTGCCGGCCGCCGGACTCGGAACGCGAATGGGCCGGGAAAAATCGGGCGTCAGCCGCAAGCAGTTCATGCTGCTCGAAGGCGCGCCCATCCTCATCCACACCATCCGCAAATTCTTGCGCTGCCCGCTGGTCTCGGAAATCGTCGTCGCGCTGCGCCAGGAGGATCTCGATTGGGCCCGCGGCCTGATCCTTCAGGAACATCCCACTCGCCCGGTGCGCCTGGTCGAAGGCGGCGAAAGCCGTCAGGAATCGGTGGAGCACGCTCTGGCCGCGCTCGGCCCCGATACCGACCTGGTCGCCGTTCACGACGCCGTGCGGCCCTTCATCGAACCCGACCTGATCGAGCGCGTGATTCACGAAGCCGCCGAAACCGGCGCCGCGATCGTCGGCATCGTCCCGGTCGACACCGTCAAGCGCGTCCATAAAAATAAAATCCGCACCACCCTCCCGCGCGAGCACCTGGTTCTGGCCCAAACCCCCCAGGTCTTTCGTTTCGATCTGCTCAAGCGCGCCTTCGAAATGGCCCAACAGGACGGCTTTCTCGGCACCGACGAATCCAGTCTCGTCGAACGCCTGGAGCAAGTCGAAGTCAGCGTCGTGCAGGGCACCGACCGCAACATCAAAATCACCAAGCCGACCGATATGGACCTGGCGCGCCTGTTTCTCACCGAGGAGCTGGCCGCGTCGTGACGCGAATGGGCCTGGGTTGGGACGTGCATCGTCTCGCCTACGGAAAGCCGCTGATTTTAGGCGGCGTGACCATCCCCTGCGAATTCGGTCTCGAGGGCCACTCCGACGCCGACATTCTTTCGCACGCCATCACCGACGCTCTGCTCGGCGCCGCGGCCCTCGGCGATATCGGCATGCATTTCCCCGACAGCGATCCTCAGTGGAAAGGCGCCGACAGCGCGATTTTCCTGGCGCACGCCGCCCAGCTGGTGCATGATCGCGGCTATACGATCGCGAACGTCGATAGCACGGTGATTCTCGAACGCCCCAAGCTCAAGGATTTTCGTCAGGCGATTCGCGAATCGCTGGCCCGAACGCTCGCCCTCGATGTCGATCGCGTGTCGGTGAAATTCAAAACCGCGGAGCGCGTGGGACCGGTCGGAACGGGCGAATCGGCCGAAGCGCAGGCCATCGTCACTTTATCGCAATAGAGCCGTGAATCATAAACAACCCGCCTGAGGGGTGGACAATGTTTCGCGAATCGAATAGAATCAACACCAGTCCAAGTAGATCATCTGTGAGCCTCGCATTGCTGATGGATGAGACGAGTCGTTAACGAGTCCGCACAGTTCTTTTTATAAATTTTTGGAATCTTCAGACTGCATCTTATATCCAATCTGGATAAAGTCGATCGAGCTTGTTCTAAAAAAGTCTACGGCAACCGTGAGGTGAGGACATGAAATCGCAACGGATGGGGTTCCTTCGAAGCGCCTTTTTGGCCGTCAGCGTACTGTGCTGCTCCGCCTGGGGACAGTCGGCGACCGGAACCATTAGCGGACAGGTAACCGACCCGCAAAGCGCCGCGATCGCCGGGGCCGAAGTCAGGCTGGTCGATCGGGCGACCGCCAGCACCCGCACCGCGGTAACCAATGACGTCGGCCGCTACACCTTCACCGCCGTTCCGCCGGGCACCTACGATCTGACCATTTCGAAGACCGGCTTTGCCGCTTCCCGCCTTACCGCGCAGACCGTGGATATCGGCGAATCTCTCACCCTGAACGTGTCGCTGCAAGTCGGCGCGACCTCCACCACGGTTGAGGTGCAGGCCTCGGCCGGTGCGGATTTGCAGACGTTAAATTCCACCGTCGGCTCGACCATCACCAACGAATCGTTGAACCTTTTGCCGAACCTCGCCCGCGACGCCTCGTATCTGTCCACCTTGCAGGTCGGTGTCACGCCCACCGGAAACGTCGCCGGAGCCGGCACCGATCAGAATTCTTTCCAGCTGGACGGCGGCTTCAACAGCGACGATATGTCGGGCGACAATTCCACCTACGTGCCCGGCAACGGGTACATCGGCGCGAGTTCTTCCGGGGGAACGCCGTCGGGCGTGATCCCGACGCCCATTGAAAGCGTGGAGGAAATCAAGATCGGCAGCTCCAACCAGACCGCCGATTTCAATGGCGCCAGCGGCAGCCAGGTGCAGATGGTCACCAAGCGCGGAACCAATCAGTTTCACGGAGCTTTGTACGAATTTTATTTCGGCAACGACGTCGGCGCGGCGAATCTGTGGAAGAACAACCACACCGCCGATTCGCAGCTCCAGCTCGACTATACGCCGCTGCCGAAAACGCATCGCAATCGCTTCGGCGGCGCCATCGGCGGACCGCTCACGCCGAAATTCTGGGGTGGAAAAACTTACTTTTTCGCCAATTACGAAGGCATGCGTTATCCCAACTCGTCGAGCTATGAACGCGCGGTTCCAACCGCGCTGCTCAAGAACGGGATCGTCATGCTGCCGAACTCCTCCGGCGCCGAAACGGCGTATAACTTGAATCCTGGAAACGTGGTGGTGAACGGCGTCAACTATGCGCCGGCGCAATGCCCGGTAAACGGCGCCATCGGACCGTGCGACCCGCGCGGCCTGGGCATGAATCCGCTGGTGCAGCAGCTCTGGAACAAGATGCCGCTGCCCAACGATACCCAGTACATCGTTTCCGGCGCGGCCGACGGCATCAATGAACAAGGTTACCTGGGCGTGCTGGCGCTGCCGCAAACCTCCAACTTTTTTGTGGCGCGCATCGACCACGATTTCGGCGAAAAATGGAAATTCATGTCCAGTTATCGCTACTACGGCTACTCCCAGGAGACCAACAATCAAACCGTTCTGAGCCAAAGCGGGCAATACACCGCGACCGCGCCGCGAATTCAGAAGCCGGATTACTTCGTCGCCGGCCTCACCACCACCCTCTCGACCAACCTGACCAACGATTTTCGCGCCAGCTACCTGCGCAACTTCTGGCAGTGGACCGATGCCGGCGCGCCGCCCAACCTTCCCGGTCTGGGCGGCGCTCTCGAGCCGGGCGGCGAAAGCGCCGCGACCAACGCGCTGATTCCCATCAACGTGAACACCCAAAACACCCGCCAGCGTTTCTGGGACGGTCACGATCAGTTCTATAGCGACACGCTGAGCCAGTTGTATGGAAACCATCTGTTTCAATACGGCGGCTCCTACCTGCGGGCCTATGATTATTTCACCCGCAACGACAACGGCGTCAGCACCGACACCTACACCGTGTATCAGATCACCAACGGGAGCGGCATCGGTCCCTCGGGTTATCCCACGCCGTCCAATCTTGCCTCGGCGCAGGGAACCACCTACGAGCAGCTTTATTCGGAAGTTCTGGGCATCGTCGGCCAATCGCAGGTCGCCTACACCCGCAGCGGGCCGAATCTCAGCTTGAATCCGGTGGGAACGCCGATCAACGCCAACAGCATCATTCCCACCTATGACACCTATTTCAGCGACACCTGGCACATGAAGCCGTTCCTGACGCTCACTTATGGCCTGTCGTGGAACCTGGCGATGCCGCCCTATGAGATCCACGGGCACCAGGTGGTGTTGGTCGATGCCAGCGGTGAGCCGATCGCGACCAACGACTTTCTGGCGCAGCGTGAAAAAGCGGCGCTGAGCGGAGAAGGCTACGCGCCGGAGGTCGGTTTCGCGACCGTCGCCAATGTCGGAAGCGGCGAAAAATATCCGTTCCCTCCGTTTTACGGCGGATTCAGCCCGCGCGTTTCTCTGGCCTGGAATCCGAATGCCGGCGGCGGTTGGCTCGGTAAAATCATCGGCCAGAACAAGACCGTGATCCGCGGCGGTTATTCGCGAATTTACGGCCGGACCAACGGCGTGGAGCAGGTTTTATCGCCGCTGACCAGTCCCGGCGTTCTTCAGGCGGTGACCTGCTATCCCGAGATGAATAACACCTGCGCCCCGGCCGGATCTCTCACCGCCGCCAACGCCTTTCGCATCGGTCCGGATGGATTGACGGCGCCCTTGCCCGCGGTTACTCCCACTCTGCCGCAGCCATATTTTTCGGGCGTCGGCGGCAACGCGCAAGCGAGCGACGGAGGCGCCGACGATCCCAATTACCGGCCCAATCACTCCGATGAAGTCACCGCGACCATCCAACGGGCGCTCGGCTCCAAGGCCGTGCTCGAAGTGGGCTATATCGGACGGCGCATTCGCGACATGTTCCAGGAGATCAATATCGATCCGGTTCCGTACATGACCACGCTGAGCGGTCAGAGCTTCGCGCAAGCTTACTCCAGCGTCTACGCCGAATATTGCGGACTCGGCTCGCCGAGCTGCGCCGCCACCAGCTCCGCCGTCACCGTGCAGCCTTTCTTTGAAGCGGCCTTAGGCGGCTCCAAGTCGGCGTTCTGTGCGGCCTATTCGAGCTGCACCGCGGCAGTGGTCGCCACCTACGGAAGCACCATCAAAGCGACCCAGGTTTACACCTTGTGGCAGAATCTCTCGCTCGCCAACGGATGGACGCTGGGACGCACCCTGCTCAGCTCGCCCGCGCTCGGGACCAATATCGGCGCGCAGATCACTGCCACGGAAATGCGCACCTCCGATGGCTACGGCAACTACAATGCGGGTTTCATTCGTTTCAACACCAAAGACTGGCACGGGCTGACCACCACTTCGAACTTCACCTGGAGCCGCGGATTGGGCTCGGCCAGCGTCACCTCTTCGAGCAGCTCGGAAACGGTTCCCGATCCCTGGGATCTCGCCGTCGGCTATGGGCCGTGGGCGTACGATTATAAACTCGTCTACAGTCTGCTGATGCTCTACCAGGTTCCGGTTTTCAAGCAGCAGCGTGGCCTGCTCGGACATGTTCTGGGAGGATGGGCCATCGCTCCGGTATTCACCGCGCAGAGCGGCGCGCCGCTTCAGATCAGCGTCGATACCGGGAGCAATCAAAATGCGCAGGCGTTCGGCGAGGTCTATGGCAACGGAAACACGGCGGAGTATGAAAACGCCGTCGGAATTTCGCCGTTCACCGGGGGAAACACGCTGCACGCCGGCGTACCCACCGGCAACGGCGTCACCGATGCATCCGGTCTGAACCTTTTTGCGAGTCCGTCGGCGATTTATAGCGAATTCCGGCCGCCGGTGCTCGGCACCGACTGGAACGTGAACGGCGCCGGCCCGCTCCGCGGTTTCCCCACCTGGAACGTGGATGCGACCGTTTCCAAGTCATTCGCCATCCACGAGCGCTGGAACGCCACGTTGCTGTTTCAATTCGTCAACCTGCTGAATCATTTCCAGCCGGCGAATCCGAGCATGAATATCAACAGTCCACAGACCTGGGGTGTAGTGACGGCCCAGGCCACCACGGCAAACGGACTGCAGTCGCGTTGGATGGAGTTCGGCCTGCGCGTCGGTTTTTGACGCCTCCTGACGAGCGGGTTGCGGTGAAATCTCTATCCTGTGGCGCACGCACTCCTGCGTGCCGCGTCGCGACTCTTCGCGACGCATCTTCGCGCGGCCAAGCATCGATACGATTGTCGATGCGGCAAGCACGAGTGCGTGCGCCACCATTTAAAAAAGCGATCAGCCTGATCTTTCCCTTTTTCGAAAAACTCAAAATGGGGACAGATCGATGACCTGGCCCCTTGGTTCCAGCCGGCGCCGCGTGCTCATGCCCTACAGCTTCTCCAAAAACCGCCGGTGCACCCGAGAATCCTCGGTCAACTCCGGATGAAACGTCGTCACCATGTGTCTTCCCTGCTCCACCCACACCGGATCCCCGCGGTAGGACGCCAGCACCCGAACCTCCCGGCCGACCTTCCTGATGATCGGTGCGCGGATAAACACGGCCTCGAAGTCGCCATCGATTTTCGCGATGCGGCTGTCGATTTGCCGGCCGTAGCCGTTGCGCTCGACGGTAATGTCCATCAAATCGAGACTCTTCTGCGGCGGATGGGTTACTTCATGCGCCAATAAAATCGCACCCGCGCACGTTCCGTAGATCGGTTTCGATTCGCCGAACCGCCGCACCGCGTCCGCCAGATTTTCCGCATCGAGCAGTTTCATCATCGTGGTGCTCTCGCCGCCGGGGAGGATCAGCCCGTCGCATTCGTCGAGCTGATCTTTGGTCCGCACCTCGATCGCCCGCGCACCCGCGCGCTCGATCGCCTTGCGATGCGCCTCGAAATCCCCTTGCAGCGCCAGCACACCAACCGTCTTCATTACCAGCCTCTGGTTTGCAACAACTCGCCTTCCGGCAATTTCGCGATATCCAGCCCGCGCATCGCCTCGCCCAACTCCTCCGACGCCTCCAGCAACTTCGCCGGGTCATTATAATAAGTCGCCGCCTTCACCACCGCCTTCGCCCGCGTCTCCGGATCTTCGCTCTTGAAAATCCCGCTGCCGACGAACACCGCCTCCGCGCCCAACTGCATCACCAGCGCCGCGTCGGCCGGCGTCGCGATCCCTCCGGCGGAAAAATTCGGCACCGGCAATTTCCCGTTCTCGGCAACCCACTCGACCAGCTCCAGCGGCGCGCCCAGGTTCTTCGCCTCATGCACCAACTCTTCCTTACCGAGCACGGTGAGCTGCTTCATCTCCTTCACGATGGTGCGGATATGGCGCACCGCCTCGACAATATTGCCCGACCCCGCTTCGCCCTTGGTCCGGATCATCGCCGCGCCTTCGGCAATGCGCCGCAGCGCTTCGCCCAGGTTGCGCGCGCCGCAAACAAACGGGACCTTAAATGTTTTTTTGTCGATGTGGTGCTCCTCATCGGCCGGCGTCAGCACTTCGCTTTCGTCGATATAATCGACGCCCAGCGCTTCGAGCACCCGCGCCTCCATGAAATGACCGATACGCGCCTTGGCCATCACCGGAATCGAAACCGCGTTCATAATCTCGCGAATAATGCGAATCGACGCCATCCGCGCCACGCCGCCTTCTTTGCGAATATCGGCCGGCACGCGTTCGAGAGCCATCACCGCCGTCGCGCCCGCCTTTTCCGCAATCCGCGCCTGCTCGACATTGGTGACGTCCATGATGACGCCGCCCTTCAGCATCTCCGCAAGTCCAACCTTCAATCGAAAATCGTCACTCAAATACATTCCGCCTCCTTTTTTTCACACCAACGCCGGCACGGGTTCGCGCCGCTCTTTTCGAGCCCGCTGAAACTCCGTCCGGAAAATCACACCCAAAACCTGCAACCCGTAGCGCACATTTTCCGGGGTCATCGCCGCGAAGCACAACCGCAGCCCGTGCGTCTGCGGACGCGACACCGCAAAATATTTCCCCGGCGTGAAACTGACGTTTTCCCGGCCGGCGCGCACCGCCAGCTCCGACGCGTCCAGCGGCTCCGGCAATTTCACCCACAGATTCATCCCGCCTTCCGGACGGGTGAACTCGCTTCCCGGCGGCAATTCCTTTTCGCAGCCCGCCATACAGGCGCGCAGCCGCTCCGCGCCGGCCGCCAGCATCTTTTTCCGATGCGCCGCCAGCCGGCCGGTTTCGGCAAAACGCAGCAGCACGGCTTGCGAAAGCTGATCGGAGTGCAAATCGCTCAACTCTTTCGCTTCCGACAATCGGGCAATGAAATGTTTCGGCCCCGCGCACCATCCCACGCGCAGCCCCGGAAACGCGATCTTCGAAAAACTGCCGAGCAGAATCACGTCGCCCGAATCGTCCAGTTTTTTGAGCGCCGGAACATCTTCGCCCGAATAGCGCAGCGAACCATATAAATCATCTTCGACGATAATCACGCCGGACCGCCGCGCCAGATCGATAATTTGCTTTCGCGCGTCCTCCGGAATGGTGGCGCCTGTCGGATTCTGAAAATTCGGCGTCAGCACCATCAGTCGCGGATGCTCTTTCTCGAAAATCCGTTCGAGCGATTCCGGATCCACGCCATTCGGACCCATCGGCGCGCCGATCACTCGCGCGCCGCCGCGCTGAAACACGCTGCGCACTCCGGGATAAACCGGATCTTCCACCACCACCGTTTCGCCGTGGGAAGCGAGCACGCGCTGAATCAGATCGAAGGCCTGCTGGCATCCGCTGGTGATCAGAATGTCGTCGTCCGGGCCGGCTTCGCCGCGCAGCCGCAACTGCTCGAGAACGAATCGCCGCAGCGGACCATAACCGCTGGCCGGTCCGAGCTGCAAAATATTGGCGGCTTCTTTGGAATCGATCACCTCGCGGCAGGTGGCGCGAAATTCATCGAGCGGAAATTGCAGCTCCGACGGCCGCGACGCCGAAAAACTGATCAGCGCCGACGGCGCGGCGGGCAAATTTTCTTCGCTCGGAATAATCGACTCCCAATCGACGCGATTGGTCCACTCGACAAAGCTCCCGCGTCCGACGTGGCTTTTGATGAGTCCATCGGCCTCCAATAGCTCGTAAGCGGCGGTAATGGTGGTCCGGTTCAGTCCAATCGAGCCAGCCAATTCGCGGGTTGGCGGCAGCTTTTCGCCCCGTGACATTTTCCCGGAAAGAATGGCAGCACGAACCTGCTCATAGACTTGCCGATAAAACGGGCACTCCGACGGCGTCTGGATATCGAGCTTTGGTATCATACCAATCTACATCCAAGCATACCATATTGGATGGCCCCAGGCCGACCTGGTCCGGACAGGCTCAGCGTACTGAGAAACAAGACCGCGATTTCTAAGCGACTTCGGCGTTGGCTTGGCGACCGTCAGTCCTAGCGCCTTCAAACCGTTCGAGTCCGATCGCCTCGGTAGGACAAAAATGAAGACACGTTTGATTGCCACTCTCGCCGGCGGCTTATTGGGATTGGCCCTTGCTTCCCAGGTCAACACCAGCCTGGATCTTGGGATATCACCGACACTCGCGTTGGCCGGATGCTCCTTGGCGGGCCTGGCCATCGGATATGTTGGCAGCATCCTGTTCGATGTATTTGCCCGGGACTCTGGCGAGGATCGTGCCGACTCGTAAATTGAACCGGTGCGGCGCTTCGATGGAATAGGTTTCGCAACGGTTAGCGTAAGAACTTGCGCAGAGGTTCCCAATAATTGGCGGTCCATCCCATCGCCAGGTGTTCCGCCTGGCCTTCCGGGAATCCGGTGTGGTCGAAAATGATTCTAGTGCCAGAACCTTCCACGGTCAGTTCAAATTTCGCAATCGAATAGACACCGGGACTCCAATCGACGACACGCCAGGCTTGGACAATTCGCTCGCCGGCCAGCAGCTCGATCTGCCGTCCCACGATGTGGCCACCGTAAAGCACGAATGTGCCGCCCACCCGCGGGCTGATTTCGACAGGCTTGCTCCCGAGGTCCATGCCGGATCGAACAGCCTGGCTAAGCTGCATCACTTGCCCAAACTGTCTGGCGTCGGTGAGCGCCTCATAGACACGCTTTCGATTTGCGGTGAAGAGGGGCTCCTGATGGATGGATTCCGCGGTATGCGAGATGCGGTCCGCGGCGGCGTGAGCAAGGGCAGGAAAAAGGCTAAGAGCGCTGACCGAGACGGCGCCAGCCATAAGACGCCGGCGGCTCGTTGAATCGGCCGTTGCGTCCACCCCGTTGTCAAAGTTCATGGTTGAATTTAATCACACGTCTAAGAAATGATCAAGATCGTATTTTGAGCGGGACACTAATGCCGTATTCACGCGGTGGATTTGACTCGCGGGTGCTGAAAAAGGGGACACGGTTGCACAACGTCCGCACAAGGCTCGCTGTTGACAGGAGCTGGTGTTGACTGTTACTATCCCTACTCCAGTGGTACGAAAGGAAGCCTCATGCGGATTATGCTGCTCGCGCTATCGTGTCTACTTTTGCCGGCTGCCGGCAAGGCGGACGCGATCCTTTACACGCTTACCTCGGACTACAGCGGAATCAGTGGCCTCGCTACCGGGTCCGTCATCGACTGGCAATTTGAGGTTCCCGCGATCCTGACGACGGAGACTGACGTAACCAGTCTGCTTAGCACTACGGCCGGAGGTAGCTTCAGCGCGTGCACCATCTCGTCGGTGGAGATTCCATACGAGCCTCCCATCACAGGCTTCACGAGCACCGCGGTGGCGCTTTTCAGCTCTGCCTGCGACGGCGAAGTCACTGGTGCATCCGCAAATTTTGCGGAAACAATCACCTCGCTGGGTACATACACTGTGCTTGATAGGAATACGGATGGGCCGATCGGAACTTTAACCATCGCGGACGTGCCCGAACCCGGCGTATTCGCGCTGCTTGGCGGCGGGCTGCTCGCCATTTCCATATTGAAGCGGCGCGTCCGGGCTTTTTAAAGTCCCCACAGTTGGGTTGATTCAGACGGCAACCACCTGCGCGGCGGCTCTTTTGCCCTGCGCGAGAGCGCCGGTCGCGTTCTGGTGACCATTCAGCTCGGAATGCGCGAGGGCGATTTTGCCGTAGCCTTTTTCGACAATCTGACGCGGCGATGGTTGGCCGTCGCGGCCGTAATAAAATCCCGGCGGCTGGATTACGCGGGCGTGACCCCAGCGGTTCAGGACAATTCCGGCAATATCGGTGGACGCGTGGAAGCCGGTGTCGCCGAAAAGGGTGGTGAGTTGGCTGCGAATCCGGCGTTCATATTCGGCGTAGCTGGTGGTGAGAAGTTTCTGGCGGCCGTTGTTGCCTTGCTCCTCGGGAGATTTTCCGCGTTCGTAGATTCCGGTGTAAAAGGTCAGCACAATCGGCTGATCGGGGTGAAGCGGGGGCGCGAAATTCGCGGTCCGCATCGATTGGCGGATGTTGCAGGACCATCCGAAATTTTGGCCGAAATCGCCGTCAAAATAGCGAACGGCCGCGGCGCGGAGCTTATAGAGGAATCGCCAGTGACGCAGCGCGACGTTGACGCTGAGCGCGGGGGCGTAATGAAATTCGTCGTACGCGGAGCGGATTTCTTGAGGCAGGTCGGCGATGGTGTGGCGATTCACCCAACCCGCCGATGCGACGACGGCCGCCCGGGCGTGGGTTTTATAAAGTTTGCCGCCGTGTTCGTAGGTGACGGCGACGCCGCTTCCTTCATGCTCGACGCGGATCACGGTTGCGCCGAGACGGATACGCGCGGGCTGATCTTTTCGATCGAGCGCTTTGAAATTTACGGAGTGGTTGAGCACGCCGTCGAAACTCAGGCGGCCGCCGATGGCTTCGGGGATGAGAGCCTTTACGACATGACGGGCGAAGGTGGTGTTTCCGCCGGGAAAGGAGATCCCCGGGTGGGCGTTGGGGTTAATGACCAGATTGTGGCCGGCGCGGGCGCAGACGGCGTCGGGAGTGGCGCCGCAAATCAGGCCGATGACCGGCTCGACGAATCGGGTGACTTCGGGACTCAGGCCGAGCTCGCTTTCGAGATATTGTTTGTAGGTGATCGAATCGAGATGGCGGCGGACCTGTTCGTTTCCGCCGGTGGTTTTTCGCCAGGTGAGTAAATCGCGCTTGACTTGATCGGAAAATGGCGTGCCGGCCAGGTTATTGGTGAAAATATTGTGCGCCCATTTTCCACCGAAATAATAGGCGACGTCGACTTTCGTGTCGTTAATTCCGTCCATGTGCGAGTAATTATCGCGGGGAATTCGAAGTTGTTCCAGAGACGGATCCCAATCGACCCAGTCGAATTGGCGGGGAATGTGGAGTTCGGTGAAGAGTTCGTCCATCTGGCCGGAGCCGGGGCGCGGGATGCCGAAATCGTTGGAGGCTTGCGGGCCGATGAGGCGATGGCCGTCGACGAGAAACTCATTCTGCTTGCAGTGGCCGCCGAACATAGGGTGGTTTTCGAGCAGCAGGCAGCGCTTGCGGTTGCCGGTGGCTTTGCCGAAATAGTACGCCGCGCCGAGCCCGGTCATTCCCGCGCCGACGATAAGCAGGTCAAAATTTTCGCCGGTGTCGTGGACCGTTGCGTGGGCGTACACGCCGTCGCGCATTTTGTGGCCGGCTTCGACGACGGGCCAGGGGTCGCCGTTGGAGCGGGCGTAGTCGCCGATGCCGGAGAATCCGGTGAAGGTGTCGGCGAAGGCGGGCGCGGGCATTTTGAGGAGAGACGCGCCGGCGCCGAGGAGGGTCATGTTTAAGAAGTCGCGACGGATCATGGGTTGCTCGATTTTCGATGGCGGAGCGAGACGGCCGGAGAGAGGCTGGCGCAACAGGCAGGTCGGGGACCTGCCCCACTAATGTTGTGGCGGAGTGGGGCAGGTCCCCGACCTGCCAATTCTTGGCAGAGCGATGATGTCACGGGTTCACTACCAGGAGCTTGATTTGAGAGGCTTGGGGGCCGCGGTAGATGCGTTCGGTGGCTTTTTTGAAATCGGAGGGCTGGGCTTTGGGAATATCTAAGAATTGCTGCGGATTTAAATCGGTCAGCGGGAACCAGGAGCTTTGAATCTGCACCATGATGCGATGGCCGGTTTTGAAGGTGTGAAAAACATCGGGCATCCAATATTCGATGCGGGCGGGTTGGTTCGGCGTGAAGGGCTCGGGTTTCGAAAAACTGTTGCGGAATTTTCCTCGAAAGGGTTCGCCGCGGAGCATCTGCTGATAGCCGCCCATGTGGACGTGGGTTGGGTTGGGGTCGGGATCGGGATAATCGTCGGGATAAACGTCGATGAGTTTCACATCGAAGTCGGAGTCGGTGCCGCTGGTGGAAACGAGAAGCGACGGCGTGACGGGACCGGCGATGGTGACGTCATGGTCGAGTGGTTCGGTTTCGTAGGTCATGACGTCGGGACGCTCGGAGGCGAAGCGCTGATCGTAGGTCATGTAGTCGCCGGGCATGCCGAAGCCGTTGGTGATTTCGCCGGTGGTGGGAACCGGATGGGCGGGATCGCTTAAATATTCGTCGAAACCGGTGGAGGTGGGCGCGGACCAGCTCAGTTTGTGGTTGGCTTCGAGATAGAGGGGTTTGAGCGCGGCGTTTTTGGGCGGCCAGGCGTCGAAACGATGCCATTCGTTTACGCCGGTTTCAAAGACAATCGCTTTGGGATTGCCGAATTCGGGTAATTTTGGCGTTGCGGGTTTGTCTTTTAGATATTTAACAAAAAAAGGCAGCTCGATATTTTCGCGGAAATATTCGCCGGTGGGAACGTCGAAGCGTAAATTGCCGAGTGTTTCGCCGGAGCCGCGGGACCATCCGCCGTGCGACCACGGTCCCATGACGAGAGTGTCGGGCGCGATGGGACCGTTTTTTTCCAGCGCGTCGTAAAGTTTTAACGGGCCGGCTAGATCTTCGGCGTCGAACCAGCCCCCGACGAACAGGACGGCGGGCTTGACGTTTTTCATGTAGGGAGCGAGCGCGCGGGATTTCCAGAAGTCATCGTAGGTCCAATGGGCGACCTGATCGTCCCAATAATAGTTGCCTTTTTGAAAATATTTTTTGTCGGCTTCCCACAAAGGACCCATGCGGAGGAAAAACAGGTAGGCGTCGTCGGTTCCGGGGTCGAAGCCGGGGCCTTCATCGTGTCGCTCCAAAACGTCGGGCTTGCGCGGAGAAAAATCGACATAAAAACGGAAATTCGCGCCTAAATAAAATGCGCCGTTGTGATAAGCATCGTCGCCGGCGGCGAGATCGTTCATGGGAGCTTGCGGCGAGACGGCTTTCAATGCGGGGTGAGAATTGATCAAAGCGTGCGCGGCGTAATGGCCGGGATAGGAGATGCCCCAGATGCCAACGCGTCCGTTGTTGTTGGGGACGTTATGAATCAGCCAGTCGATGGTGTCGTAGGTGTCGGTGGAATCGTCGAAATCCTTGGGGCCGTCGAGCTTGACTTTGTGCGGGCGCACGTCGACGAAGGCGCCTTCGGACATATAGCGTCCGCGAACGTCTTCGTAGACGAAAATGAAACCTTCTTTTTCGGCGGCTTCGGAGGGTCCGAGCAGCGGGCGGTAATTGTCGACGCCGTAGGGCGCGACGGAATAGGGGGTGCGCTGCATCAGGATGGGATATTTCTCCGACTCGTCCTTGGGGATGTAGACGGAGGCGAACAGATGGATGCCGTCGCGCATGGGGATGCGGTATTCGTACTTGGTGTAATGGGCGCGAGTGTAGGCGAGCTGCTTGCGCCGCTCGTCATTCTGGGCGTGGAGGGCGACAGAGAGCACCAGCGCGGCGAGCGCGAAACGAAAAAACATGCTTCCGTTGTAGCATACGTGTAGCATACAGACATGTACAAAGCGGTTTTCCTGTTGTGGCTTCCCCTGTTTGCGCAAAATGCGAATCACGATTTGGGTTATACCGATACGCCGATGCTGCCGGGATTGCCGTGGCACGTTCACGATCCGGCGCGGCCGATTCCGCCGGTGGTGACTCCGTCGCCGGAGCCGGGCGGAGCGCCTTCGGATGCGATCGTTCTGTTCGACGGGAAAGATCTGTCGGCGTGGCAGGCGCCGGTGTGGAAAGTGGAGAACGGATACGTGGAAGTGGCGCCGGGCAAAGGAAACCTGGTGACCAAAGAAAAATTCGGCGACGCGCAGTTGCACATCGAATGGGCGACGCCGGCGATGGTGACGGGAAATAGCCAGGGTCGCGGAAACAGCGGGGTGTTTTTGCAGGGACGGTATGAGGTGCAGGTGCTCGATTCGTATCAGAACCGGACTTATGCGGATGGTCAGGCGGGCGCGATTTACGGGCAATGGCCGCCGCTGGTGAATGCGTCGCGCAAGCCGGGGGAGTGGCAGACGTACGACATTATTTTCGAGGCTCCGCGATTTGAGGGCGGGAAATTATTGCGGCCGGCGCATATTACGGTGATTCACAACGGGGTGCTGGTACAGCTTCACCAGGAGGTGATGGGTCCGACGGTGCATCGCGCGCTGGCGAAGTATGTTCCGCAGCCGGCGGAGGATTCCTTGATGCTGCAAAACCACGGGAACCGGGTGCGGTATCGGAATATCTGGATCCGGCGGATCAACGTCCCATGAAAGCGCCGATGGTTTCGTTCAGGAATTTCGCGTCGGCCGGATTGCTTGCCGCGCCGGCTGTGTGTCCCCACAAGGACGGGATTGGCTTGAAGGTGACGGTGCGCATGAAAGCCCGCTCATAGCGCGCGTCGCCGATGGGAAAATACAAATCGGTTTCCGAGGGCATATATAGGAACGGAACTTTGATCGAAGCGAGCGCCTTTTCGACGTCGCCACCGAAGCCGGGCGTTCCGCCGACATTGTGACTTTCCCAGGTGCGCGCTTGCAGAATGTAATCGTTGGCATCGGCGTGGAAGCGGGTGCGGAAACTGTTCATGTACTGTTCGAAGGTCGTGCCGGGGCGCGCGCTGGAGCGCCACAGCTCACGGCGCCACCATTCCTGGGAATAAAGCCAGGCGGCCCAGACCATGCCGAACGCTTCCAGACCTTTTTTCGGAGGCGAAGAATAATCGCCGTTTTGAAACGCGGGATCGGTGGTGAGAGCGGTGATCTCGCTTTCTAATCGAACAATTCCGTGGGGATATGTTTTCGCAGTGCCGGACGTGGCGACGACGCGATCCGCAAAGCTGGGATAGCTGACCGCCCATTGAAACGCCTGCTGCGCGCCCATGGAAAATCCGATGACCGCGCGGAGATGGGTGATATGCAACTCTTCGGTGAGCAGCCGGTGAACCGCTTCGACGTTATCGCGGATGGTCATCGCCGGGAAGCGCGGGCCGTGAAAAGGCTCGGGCGTGTTGCTGGGCGAAGAAGAGTGGCCGCTGCCGAAAAGTTCGGTGGCGACCAGGAACAGCTGCGACGGGTCCAGCGCGCGGTTTGGACCGATCAGCCATTCGTAGCCGTGATAATTCGCCATATAGTGCGACGGCAGCAGGACGGCGTTATCGTGCGCGGCGTTGAGCTGGCCGTAAGTTGCGTAGACGATGATGGCGCGGGGCAATTTCGCGCCCCCCTCGGTTTGGAAATTTTCGAGGACGAACTGATGCGGCTCCGCGGCTTGGGCGCCGGCCATTGAGGCAATGCAGAAAAGCAGCCCGATCGTTTTCATCTGTCGATTATCGCTGAAAATGGGCGACCGCCGGCGCCGGACCGCGCCCCCGACTACGTCGATTGGATCAGGGCGCGGATGTAGCCGTAGGCGAAGGCGAAGGATTGCAGGCCGCGTGGGTCGCTCTCGACGTGGGGGACGTGATCGGGCATCATCATTCCGGAATAGCCGACCTCTTTATAGGTGCGCATGGCTTTGACGAAATCGACCGAGCCGTTGTCGGGGAACACTTCCATGAAATCGTCGCGATGGCCGCGGATGTTGCGGAAATGGACGTTGAAAATTTTGCCGCGTGAGCCGAAATAACGGATCACGTCGAAAATTTCGGTTCCGGGATGATACAGCATTTCGGAAACGGTGCCCTGGCAGAAATTCAATCCGTGATAGCGGCTTTCTTTGATCGAGACGAATTTTTTCAAGCCGTCGACAGTGCCGAGCACGCGAACCACGCCCTGATAACCTTGGGGCGGCATGCCGGGGTCGTGGGGATGGCAGGCCATCTGAACTTTGTACTCTTCGGCGACGGGAATGATGTGGTCTAAGAAATAAGTGATGCGTTCCCAGGCGGCGTCGGCGTCAACGTGGCCGGCGCGGGTGAGCGGAGGGTCGGGGTGGGCGTCTGCAAGTTTCCAGGTGACGTAGCTGGCGTCGCCGCGGCCGGGGGTCATTCCGGTGCGAACGACGCCCAGAATGCTCATGTTGTACTTGATGGTCGGGATGCCGGCGGCGGCGCAGTTCTTGATCATGGTTTGCAGATCTTCGATGTCCCGGTCGCGCTGCGGGCTTTCGGCTAACATGATGGCCGGGTGCTTTTCCTTATCGATGTGGCTGGAGGCGAGAAACGGCGGGGCGATGCAATCGAGCTTGATCTTATTTTTTTCGCAGAGCTCGCGGGTGCGGTTCAGCTCATCGACGGTGGCGTAGAGACGGCCGTCGGCGATTTCGGGATAGCCGACGATCGATTCGACGCCGTAGCGGGCCAGATATTTTAGATGCGTGTCGTTGGTGGGCGCGCTCTGGCAGCCGAGCTTGGGCCGGCCTAATTGGGGCGCGGCGGCGATCGGCCCAGCAGAAAGAGCGCCGGCGGGCAGGGTCGCGGCGGCGGAGGTGAGAAAGAAGTCTCTGCGGTTCATCGGAGACTATGATACTCCCGTGCGGGAGGGGGTTGCGTTCGTTTGACGCTCCAGCGAGCGGGGCCGACGGCCCCGCGCAGGCCGTGGGCCTGCCCCACAAGAAAACTACCACAAGTTACTTTACGCCGCTGGCGATTCGGGCCGGCAGGAATTCATCGCCGGCGTGCCAGGTGGCGAGCTTCGGCGCGTTGGCGGCGTTCAGGCCGATCAGAAATCCGAAGCGCGCGAATTGTTCCATGCCCGAAAAATCCCAGTCGTCGTGATATTCGTCGGAGGGCTGGTGATAGTGATGCTCGTTGAAATCTTCAAAAAGCTGGTGACCGGCGCCGGGAGGTTTTCCCAGCAGATTTTCGCCGGGTTCAATCGAAAACGAAGGGATGCCGACGCGCGCCAAGGAAAAATGATCGGAGCGGTAATAGGTGCCGGCGGAGGGGCGCGGATCGGGATCGATTGCGAGATCGAAGCGGCGCGCGGCTTCTTCGACGAGGGGATAAAGCGTGGTGCGCTCGGCGCCGTTGACGATGACATCGCTCGATCGGCCGAAGGGCATGAACATATCGAAATTGAGATCGGCCATGGTTTTTCCGGCGGGAATGACGGGATGCTCGCCGTAATATTCCGAGCCGCGTAAGCCGGCTTCTTCGGCGCTGACCGCGAGAAACAGAGCCGAGCGGCGCGGCTTTTCGGGCAGCATCGCCCAGGCGCGCGCGATTTCGAGCAGCATGGCGCAGCCGGTGGCGTTATCGGCCGCGCCGTTGTAAATGGAATCGCCATTGACGGGCGCGCCGATGCCGAGATGGTCCCAGTGCGCGCTGAAAATGACGGCTTCGTTTTGGAGCTGCGGATCGCTGCCTTCGACTTTTCCGATGACGTTGCGGGTGTGAATTTCGCGAATCTTCGCCGGCATGACGCCGTGGAAACGCAGCGGCAGAGCGATCGGCCTGAAGCCGCGCGTATCGGCCATTGCGAGAAGCTGGGCGGCGGTTTTGCCGATGGTTGCGGCGATTTTATCGCCCTGCGGTTCGGTGACCCATCCGGCGAAGGCCAGCGCGGATTCGTTGGGCGCGAGCTTCACCTGCTGGTCTTCCCTGCCCCACGAGGAGCGAACCACGTCCCATCCGTAGCTGGCGGTCGGCGTGGTATGAATGATGATCGCCGCAACGGCGCCGTGGCGCGTGGCTTCTTCATATTTATAGGTCCAGCGGCCGTAATAGGTGAGGGCGCGTCCGCCGAAAAATTTGGGATCGTCGGAGGGGGGTTCATTGGTGAACATCACCACGACTTTGCCGTTGACGTCGGCGCCGGCGTAATCGTCCCAGCCGTATTCTGGCGCGGTGATGCCGTGGCCGACGAAAACGGCGTCGGCGTCGAAGGCGGAGTCGGGCTTCTGCTGTAACGTGAGGCCGACGAAATCGTCGAGCCAGCGAAAAGAAAGCGTGCGGCCGTCGCGCGTGGTGGCGGTGAGGCGTGATTCGGGCTGCGGGTCGGCTCCGATGAGCGTGAAATTCTGGAAATAAGTGCCGTTGTCGCCGGCCGGTTTCGCGCCGGCGAGGGCGAACCCGGCGGCGATATATTCGGTGGCGATCTGGCCGCCGCGCGTGCCGACGCCGCGGCCTTCGAGCAGATCGCTGGAAAGAAATTTGACGTGGGCGCGGATACGGTCGGCGGCGATTTCGGTCATCTGCGCGGAAGCCGCGAGAGCGGCAAACAGGATCGGCAGGCTGCGTTTCAACATTTTTTGCTCGCAGGTTTTATCGTCGCACAGAGATTTTCGCGCGAAACGGGAGGGTTCACGAGTTATCCAGTTTATTGGGAGGCTTTTCGCCATGCCGGATTATTGGACGATCGCGCTGGGATTGCTCGTGGGCATCGTAGCGGTGGCGATGATCGTCCAGATTGCGCTGTGGCTGGCGATTTACGGCGTCGCGCGGCGGGTGCAGGCGCGGGTGCAGAGGTCGATGACGGGCGTGCGCGAATTGAGCAAGCTTTCGCGGGAAATGATTGCCGAGAACCAGGACGCGGCGCGCGGGATCGCCGGGCATTCGGCCGCGATCGGCAAAATGGTATTGCAAGACGCGCGGGTGATTGGAAGGTTCAGCGAGGACCTGCGGCACGGGATCCACACGGAGCGGGAGCATGCCGGCGTGGTAATCGAAGACGCACGGCGGCGGGTGAGCGAGACGGCGCAAATTGTGAACCGGGGAGTGACGGCGCCGTTCCGCGGTGTGGCGCAGGGGATTCATCGCGCGGTCCGCTTTTTCGAGCAGCACGCGGCGTAAGGGCGCATCTGGGTTACACTAAGGGATTCGGGCCGTGGCGCAGCCTGGCTAGCGCGCTTGCTTGGGGTGCAAGAGGTCCCGGGTTCAAATCCCGGCGGCCCGACCAAA
>DATJNW010000004.1:0-24350 GCA_035507655.1 Bryobacteraceae bacterium
CGAGAACCAGGTTGACGCCCGACGACAGGCGCTGCCAGCTGGCCAGCTCCTTTTCCATTTGCGCGCGGCCGGATTTGGTTAACGAATAGAATTTCGCTTTGCGGCCGGTCCCGCTTTCCGACCAGTGCGCTTTGATCCAGCCCTGATGTTCCAGGCGATGCAGCGCCGGATAGAGCGAACCTTGCTGAACTTGCAGGATTTCGTTTGAAACCTGCTGGATTCGTTTGGCGATCGCCCAGCCGTGCTTGGGTTCGAGGGAAATCGTCTTCAGAATCAGAAGATCGAGCGTGCCCTGGACCAGATCGACCGATTTGGCCATACCTAGATAATCTACAACTGCAATTGTAGATTGTCAAGGCGGCTATCGAAGATTAACCCCCGGCATCACTGCCGGGGCTTTCCGAAATCGTTGCGACTTTTCGGGTCCGGTGGCCGCGGACAGGAAACGGAAACCGGTGCGGCGTGCGTCTTAAATTCTTGGGGAGATGAAGTACATTTGCGCCGCAAAAACATTAAGTACCCTTTACATTCACAAACTTTCACGATGGTACCGTGTTTCGAGGATCAGGACGTCTTTACGACCATGAGGACACCAACGAGGCTTTTGACGCTTATTTTCACCGTGGCCGGCGCGCTGGCGCTGGCGCAGGGTCCGCCGCCTCCGCCCGATGCGGGGCCCATTGGTCAATCCACTGGTCAACCCAGTGATGAGCCCGCTCAGGACCCGCCGGGACGGGCGGCGCGGCTGAGTGTGGTCACCGGGAATGTTTCGTTCCAGCCGGGTGGCGTGCAGGACTGGGTTGCGGCGACGCCCAATCGTCCGCTGACCACCGGCGACCGGCTGTGGACCGACGACAATTCGCGCGCGGAGGTGAATCTCGGCTCGGCGGCGTTCCGGCTGGATTCGAAAACCAATTTTTCATTCATCAATCTGGACGATCGCGTGGCGCAGGTGCAGCTTTCGACCGGCACGCTGAACGTCCGGGTGCGCCGTCTGGGCGAGGACGAAGCGATCGAAGTGGATACGCCGCAGGCGGCGCTGTCGATTCTGCGGCCGGGCGAATATCGCGTGGACGTGAGCGAGCAGGGCGATGCGTCGGTGGTGACGGTGCGCGGCGGGCAGATCGAGGCGACCGCGGGAGAGGCGGTGACGATTAATCCGCGGGAGCAGGTGCGGATCATGAATGGTCCGGGCGAGGGCGCGCCGGCGACGTTTGACCGGCGTCCGGCTCCGGTGCCCGACGGGTTCGACAATTACTGCGAAAATCGCGACCGGCACGAAGAGATGGCGCGATCGGGGCAATACGTTTCGCGCGACATTCCCGGCTATGCGGATCTGGACGCGGCGGGGGTGTGGCGTCCGACGCCGGGATACGGCGCGGTGTGGTATCCGTCGGCGGTTCCGCCGGGTTGGGCTCCTTATAAGTTCGGCCACTGGGCGTGGGTCGCGCCGTGGGGATGGACTTGGGTCGACGATGCGCCGTGGGGCTATGCTCCGTTCCATTACGGGCGATGGGCGTTCATTGGCGGGGCGTGGGGCTGGGTGCCGGGTCCGATGGCCGGGCCGGGGATGGTGGTGGCCCGGCCGGTGTATGCGCCGGCGCTGGTGGCCTGGGTCGGCGGGCCGAGGTTCGGAGTTTCGATCGGGATCGGCGCGGGTCCGGCGGTGGGGTGGTTTGCGCTGGGGCCTCGCGAGGTGTTCGTGCCGCCTTACGCTTATAGTCCCGCATACATGGAACGCGTGAACGTAACCAATACCGTGATCGTGAATCGCGGCGTGTTCGTGAACGTGAATCCCGCCGGGTTTACTTACGTCAATCGCGGGGTGGTGGGCGCGGTGGTTGCGGTTCCGGGCGGAGTGATGGTTGCCGGCGGCGCGATCGGCGGGGCGGCCATCGTGGTGCGGCCGGAGGTGGTCGCGCGAGTGGCGGTTACGCCGGTGGTCGCGGTGGTTCCGGAACGCGGCGCGGTGTTGGGAGGACGCGCGGTGGTGGGCGTGGCTCCGCCGGCGGTGGTGATGAATCGGACGGTG
Organism: Bryobacteraceae bacterium; assembly: GCA_035507655.1. Lineage (GTDB taxonomy): Bacteria > Acidobacteriota > Terriglobia > Bryobacterales > Bryobacteraceae > Palsa-187. Next base: position 2,033 of record DATJNW010000004.1, read on the forward strand.
GTGACGCGGCTGGCTCCGCCTCCGGGGCCGGTTCCGTTCGACCGGCAGCGGGCGATGATCGCGGCGAATCCGGGGCGGCCGTTCAATGCCGCGGCCGTTCGCGCTTCGGCGCCGATGGGCGGCGGCGCGCGTCCGATGTACCGGCCGGCGATGGGTGGTGGTGCGGCGCCGCGGCCGGGTCCGGAAGCGCGGCCGGCGGCGCGGCCCGGAAATCGTCCCAATCCTGAGGCGCGACCGGAAGCGCGGCGGCCAGAGGAGCGCGGAGCGCGCGGCAACACGCAGCAAAATCGCCGCGGAAAAGACACCCGCAAGGAAAAGGAAAAAGAGCGGGAAAAATAGGGTCCCGTAACGCCAGAAACGCGGGGCGCGGCGGACCGGTCTATCTAAGCGGGAAACCCGGTCCAGGATTCGGTGAGGCGCCTGGCCGAGCTGCGTCCCTCGGTTCTGGCCGCGCTCGCGCGGAATTTCGACCTGGTGGCCCGGCCGGAGCGTGGGCGATGCGTGCATTCCCCGGCGGCGCAGGTCTCGCGTTAATTTTTTAAATTTTTCTTGCCAGCATTCACCTGATGGGAGATATTGAAGTTGTGGGCATCGTCCCGCTTATGGGTTCCTTGGATTCAGAATGGCGGAGCAGATTCTGTACCTTACCGAACTGCGCGGCCTCAAGGTTTACGACCTTAAGGGGCGCAAGATCGGTGTGGTTAAGGACGCCGCGCTGGTTCCGCTGATCGATCCGGTTCGCATCGACCGTTACCTGGTGGGCGGGGGTTGGACGTGGCTGACGGTGCGCCACGATCAGATCCGCTCCATTTCGCTCGACGGTATTTATCTTAAGGACGAAAATCTCACGCCGTATCATTCCGATGAATACATGCTGCGCATGGTCCGCGATCTTCTGGATCAGCAGATCATCGACGCGCAGGGGTACAAGGTGGTCCGGGTGAATGACGTGACTTTCGAGCTGCGCAAAGAGAACGGCGGCGATCAACTGTGGGTGCTCGAAGTGGATATCGGCATCCGCAGCATTTTCCGGCGGCTGCTGGCGGGGTTTCTGCCGCCGCGCTGGGTGCGGCGCCTGCAAGTGCGGATTGCGCCGCATTCGATCCGCTGGGAATTTTGCAACATTCTCGAAGCCGATCCGCAGCGCCGCCTGCGGCTGAACATTTCCAACCGCCTTCTGGAAGACATGCACCCGGCCGATCTGGCCGATATCGTCGAGGATTTGAGCCCGCAGGATCGCGAGGCGATTTTTGAAAACATCGACAGCGAAGTGGCGGCGGAAACCTTGTCGGAAGTGGATCCCGACATTCAGGCCAGCATTCTGGAATCGCTCGAAACGGAAAAAGCCGCCGATATCGTCGAGGAGATGCCGCCGGACGAAGCCGCCGACGTGCTGGCGGAGCTGGAAGAAGAAACCAGCGAAGAAATCCTTCAGGAGATGGAAGCGGAGCCGAAATCGGAGGTCACCGAGCTGCTCGAATTCGAGGAAGACACGGCCGGCGGCATGATGAACACCGAGTATCTGGCGCTGAAGGAAGACGCGACCGTCGCCGATGCGCTGACCGCGCTCAAAAACAATGAAGAGCTGCTGGAAAATCTGAACACGCTCTTTCTGGTCGACGCCGAGGATCATTTAAAAGGAGCGGTTCCCTTGGCACGCCTGTTCCTGCAGGAAGGCGCGACACCGCTGGCCGGGCTGGCGGCGGAGACGCTGATCGAGGCGCCGGTGAAGGAGCGGCGGGATCGCGTGACGGAGTTGTTCGATAAATACAATCTGCTGGCGCTGCCGGTGGTGGATGAGGACAACAAGCTGGCGGGCGTGATCACGGCGGACGACATCATCTCCGTGCTGCGCCAGAAGTAATCGTCAATCGACTGGACAAATCGAGATCGCACGCTGCTGATTGACAAAGACTGGGGTGGTGGGCTCGACAGAACTCGAATCTGTGACCTCCTGCGTGTCAAGCAGGCGCTCTAACCAACTGAGCTACGAGCCCCAAACGTGGACCTCTTCTGATTTTAGACCACTTCCGAAATCGATCAAACGGCCACGCGCAGTTCGCCCGGCGGACGCTCCCTCGATTCTTGGCCTTTCGTACTTATTTCCGCTGGTCGATACCGGCTTCGGTCGCCGTATCGTCCGGTGCGGTCACGAATCCACTCACCCGGCGGCCTTGCAGAATGTGGGTCCAAATGATTCGCGCCTGCCCGGACGAGGACTTTCCTTTGTAATTCACGGTCAGACCGGGTTCCAGCAGATTGGAGTCGTGAACGGCGCGGAACCCGCACCGGCTCGACTCAATCAACTCCACTTGAACCACGGCCGGCACCGGAAGCTCAATTGTAATTTCCACCGCGCCCGACGCAGCGGCGCGCGGAAAGGCCCGTCGATCGCGGTTCGCTCTGCGCTCCGGAATGAAGATATCTTTCATTGCCGCACTTGTTTCCTCAACCGGCGATGGACACCACGCGTTCCGTGGTCAGACGATACGATTTGATCTTGCGCTGCAGCGTTCTTCGGGAGATCCCGAGGCGCGTGGCGGCTTTCTGCTGATGCCCGTGAGATTCCTGAAGGGCCTGGACAATGGCGCTGCGCTCCAAATCGGGCAGCGACGCCAGACGGTGCAGGTCCGCTCCAAATGACGACTGCGAAAATTCCTCCGGCAAATCGGCCGGGACGATTTCGCGGCCGGACGCAAACACGGCCGCGCGAACCACGACGTTGCGCAATTCGCGCACATTGCCGGGCCAGGAATAATCGATCAGCATCCGTTTCACGTCGGAAGAAAAAGTCAGCGCCGGCGCCTGCTGTTTTAAATAAGCCTGGGCCAGCGGCAAAATATCTTCGCGGCGTTCGCGCAGCGGCGGGACCAGCAGCCGGATCTGCGACAACCGGTGATACAGATCCGACCGAAAGAGTTGTTCTTCCACCGAAGCTTTCAGGTCGCGATTGGTCGCGGCCACCAGGCGCACATCGACGTTCACCTTTTTTACGCCGCCCACCCGGTAATAGCCGGCGCCATCGAGGACCCGCAGCAGCTTCACCTGCATGCGCAGATCGAGATCGCCGATTTCATCCAGGAACAGGGTCCCGCGATGCGCCAGCTCAAACAGCCCGGGCTTGGCGGAATCGGCGCCGCTGAAGGCGCCCTTTTCATAGCCGAACAGCTCGCTTTCGAGCAGGTTTTCCGGAAGCGCCGCGCAATTCACGTCCACCCAGGATGCGGCGTTGCGCAGGGAACAGGAGTGGATCGCGCGGGCGATCACCTCCTTGCCCGATCCGCTTTCGCCGGTGATCAGCACCACCGCGTTGGTGACGGCGACCTTGCGCACCAGGGCCAGCAGCCCGAGCATGGCCTCGCTGGCGAAAACCGCGGGAGAGCCGAGAAAATCGTGAATTTCGGGAGACGTCATCAGAGCGATCTTCCTTATCCATCTTGCGGGGAAATGTGGATAAGGTCCATGAGTACTTCTTCTAAGGTGTGCGAGGAATCGTTCTTAGCTCTTTCGACCCGCATAGTAAGTTCGGTCTGTCTGCCGATAGGCAGGAGGTGCGCAAAGTTTTCGAACAGGCAGCGCGCATGGCTGCCCTGGTTCTGCTGGCCGGATGGGGCAGCGCGATGCTGCTGCGCGATGCGCCGGGCGCGCTGGTCGACGAACGCGAGCTGAATCCGCGCGCCGGCGAAGAAACCATTGCCGCGCTGCGCCACAACAGGGCGCGCGAGCGCAGCGTCGCGGCGAATCTGGCGTCGTATCTCCGCGGCCTGGCGCACGGCGAGCTGGGATTTTCCGAATCGAACCATACGAGCGTGGCCGCGCTGATCGCCGATCGCGCGCCGCGCACCCTGCGCGACGTTGGCTGCGGTCTCACGCTGGGCTGGATCGCGGGACTGGCGGCCGCGGTTTTGGTTGCGCGATTCCCCCGCGCGTGGCCCTGCGACGTCGCCTTTCTGGGCGCGTCGGCGATCGCGCTGAGCTTACCCGCGGCGTTCCTCGCTTATCTGGCGATGCTGGCGCAGGCGACGCCGAAGCTGGTTCTGGCGGTGGTGATCGCGCCGGAGATTTTTCAATACTCGCGCAACGTTCTTCGCGACGGGTACGGCGCCGCACACGTCGAAATGGCGCGAGCGCGCGGAGTTTCCGAATCGGCGATCCTGGCGCGTCACGTTTTTCCGGCCGCGGCGCCCCCGTTGATCGCGCTGGCCGCTGCCTCGGTGAGCATGGCCATCGGCGCGGCGATCCCGATTGAAGCGATCTGCGACGCGCCCGGTTTAGGCCGGCTCGCCTGGCAGGCGGCAACCGCGCGCGATCTCCCGCTGCTCATCAATATGACCATGCTGGTGGCGCTGGCGACCACGAGCGCGATGACCATCTCGGAATTTTTTGTACGGCGGGGCAACCGATGAAAGTGCTGCGGCTTGTGGCGGTGATGTTTCTCACGCTCGCCGGGATTACGGTCGCGACCGCGGACGTTTGGGAAAAACATGGCTACGACCAGCAGTTTCGTGAATTTCCGGATGCGAGCCCGTCGCGGCGATTTCCGCTGGGAACCGATGCGCTCGGCCGCGACCGGTTGGCGCGGCTGGTTTACGGGACGCGGGTTTCGTTGTTGCTGGCTCCGGCGGCGGCGCTGGTCTCCTGCGCGCTGGCGCTGGCCGCGGGCGGAATTGCGGGACTGGCCGGCGGGGTCGCGGAACGCGCCATTCTGGCCGCCGCGGACCTGTTTCTCTCGCTGCCCTGGTTTTTCCTGTTGCTGATCGCGCGCGCGTCGCTGCCGCTGAACGTGTCTCCGGCGATTTCGGTCACCATCATGTTCCTTTTATTAGGGGTCCTCGGATGGGCCGCGCCCGCGCGGGTGATTCGGGCGTCGGTGCGGGAGCTGCGCCACGCGGATTTTATTCTGTTCGCGCACGCGTCCGGCATCGCGCCCTGGCGAATCCTGGCGGCGCATTTGGCGCCGAATCTGCGTCCCGTTTTGCGCGCACGATTCTGGATTGCGATTCCGGCTTACATTCTGGCCGAAGCGACGCTCGGAATGCTCGGGCTGGGAATTTCCGAACCGCTGCCGTCGCTCGGGGGCCTGCTGCGCGACCTGGAAAGCATCGACATCAGCTCGCGTCTGTGGCTGCTGGCGCCCGCGGTTTTGCTTGCGGCGGTGATGCTGAGCTTGCAGGTCCTGCGTCCGGCGGATCCTACCCTATGAAACATTTCCTTTTATTTTTGTTGACGCTCGCGCTGCGCGGCGCGGAGCTGCACTTCGCGCTGGCGGCCGAGCCGAAAACCGTCGATCCGTTCCTGGTCGCCGACGAACCGGCCGAGGCCATCCGTTATCTCACCGAAGGCTCGCTGGTTCGCGTGAACCGGCTGACGCAACAGCCCGAGCCGGAACTGGCCGAATCCTGGCAGGTGCTCGCCAACGGCAGGAAAATCGTGTTTCATCTGCGGCCAGGCGTGACTTTTCCGGACGGACGCCCATTCACTTCCGCCGACGTGGCCGATTCGTTTTCGAAGCTGCTCGCGCCCGGCCTGCATTCGCCCATCGCCGATCCGTTTCGCACCGCGAAGGGAACCGTTAAGGTGACGGCGCAGGGAAAATACACCGTCGTCGCGGAATTTCCCGAGCCGGTGCCGCAGGCCTTGCGGCTGTTCGATCAGGTTTCCATGGTTTCCGCGGCCGCCGCGCAGCGGCCCGCGCCCGGCTTGGGACCGTTCCTGATCGCGGAACGAAAACCCGGCGTATCGATTCTGTTGCGGCGCAATCCCGCGTACTGGAAGCGCGGATTGCCGCGGCTCGATTCGATTCGCATCGAAATTTTGCAGAATCGCGATCTGGAGCTGCTGCGCTTCCGCCGCGGCGAGCTCCAATTAATTGATAAGCTGACGCCCGAATTGTTCGATCGCCTTCGCGCCGATTCTCCGGCCTCGGCGATGGATGCCGGTCCCACGCTCGATTCGGAGTTTTTGTGGTTCAATGAAGCGCCGCGCGCGCCCATCCGCGGCATGGCGCGCGAATGGTTCCAGTCGAAGAATTTCCGGCGCGCGATTTCGCTCGCGATTCATCGCGACGATCTGTGCCGCGTGGTTTATCGCGGGCACGCGAGCCCGGCCGCGGGTCCGGTTTCGCCGTCCGATAAAATCTGGTTCGATCAAGCCTTGAAGCCCGACCCGTTCGATCCGGCCGGCGCGAAAAAAATGCTGGCGGCGGGTGGATTTCGCCTGGAGGGAAATACGCTGCGCGACCGCGCCGGAAACGCCGTGGAATTTTCCATCATCACCAACGCCGGCAGCGTAACGCGGCAGCAGATGGCCGCCATGATCCAGCAGGACCTGGCGCAGATCGGCATTCGGGTGAATCTGGTCACCCTCGATTTTCCGTCGCTGCTCGAACGGATGACGCGCTCGCTCGATTATGAAGCCTGCCTGCTCGGCCTGGTGAACGTGGACGCCGATCCCAGCGGCCTGATGAATATTCTGCTCAGCTCGGCGAGCAATCATCCATGGAATCCGGCGGAAAAATCGCCGCAGACGGATTGGGAAGCGGAGATCGACCGGCTGATGCTGGCGCAGGCATCGACGGCCGATGCCGCGGCGCGGAAAAAAAGCTTCGACCGCGTGCAGGAAATTCTGCACGATGAAGAACCCATCGTTTATTTATTGCATCCCAACGCGCTGGCCGCCGTTTCGCCGCAGCTTGAAGGCGTAACCCCAGTGCCGTTTTTTCCGCATACTTTCTGGGACGCCGAACACCTGGATGTGAGAGCAAAGCAGTGACGGGTCCGCTGCTGCATTTGCGAATCTCGGTCGATTATCCGAACCGGGCCGGCGTGCTGCGCGATTTTTCGCTGGCGGTGAACGCCGGCGAAATCGTGGGCCTCGCCGGGCCGAGCGGGGAAGGCAAGAGCACGGTGGCGCTGGCGATTCTAGGATTGCTGGCGCGGCGCGGCGCGCGATGCACCGGTGAAATTTTTTTCGAGAATCGCGACTTGCTGCGCTGCAAGGAGCGCGAGCTGCGCCGGGTCCGCGGCCAATCGATCGCGCTGGTGCCGCAGAGTCCGGTGGCCGCGCTGAATCCGCATGTGCGGCTGGCGCGGCAGATCGAAGAAGCGTGGCGGGCGCACCAACGCGGCGGTCCCGACGCGGCGGCGCTGATGCGCAGCGTCAGCCTGCCGGAGGAGCCCGCGTTTCTGAAGCAATATCCGCGCAGCTTGAGCGTGGGCATGGCGCAGCGGTTCGTCATCGCGCTGGCCATTCTGCACCGGCCCGCGCTGCTGATCGCCGACGAATCCACCAGCGCTCTGGACACCGTGACGCAGGCCGAAATCCTGGCGCTGTTTGCGCGGCTGCGCCGGGAATATGGACTGGCCATTCTGTATATCTCGCATGATCTGGCGTCGGTCGCTGCGCTGTGCGACCGCGCGGCGATCCTCAAAAACGGCCGCGTCGTCGAAGACGCGCCGGTTACCGATATTTTCGAGAATCCGCGCCACGCCTTCACCCGTCAATTGATTGCCGCCATCCCTCGCGTCCCGGTTTCACACCGCGTGTTCGGCCAGGTCGAACACGCCGGATAATGCGGCCGCGACCGAGTTCAGCGCGGCCAGATCGTCTCTTGAAAACGCGTCCGCGCCACAGCGGTACAGCGAGACCGCGCCCGCGATCCCCGCGGCGGTGATCAGCGGAACCGAAACCGCGGAGCCGAGCGCCGCGAATGCGGCGGGATTGATCGCATAGCCCGATTCCACGGCCGGATTGCCGTTGAGGATGGTCTTTCCGCTTTCCACCACCCAACCCGTCACGCCCTGGCCGACTTTCGCCTCGCCGGAAACGAATCCGCCGAACGATGCGGAATCGGTCAATTCCGGAAGCAGCGCCGCGCCCTTGCGGCGATAGACGGCCAGGGCGTCGTAGGGAATGAGCGCTGCCAGCCCGTCGCGCAACGCCGCCAGGGCGCGGGCGCGATCGCGGCCTTCCGAGATCGCCGCGCACAGTGTGGCGATGGCGCGGTCGCGCTCCTGCGCCTCCGCCAGCGTGCGCTGCATTCTCTCGAGGTCGCGTCCCGTTTCCCCGGCACTGCTCTCGAACCCCGCCGCCGGAGCATCGCCGCGTTCAATTTTCACATCGGTCGAAAGCTTGCGCATGCGAATGCAGCTCCGGGCGAGCTGTTCCAGCTCGACGTAGCGCCGCGCCAGCACGTCCACCACTTTGGGATCGAAACATTTTCCCGATTCGGCGAGAATCATCTGAATGGCCTGATCGAGCGGCAGGGCGCGGCGATACTGGCGGTCGCTGGCCAGTGCGTCGAGCGTGTCGACGGCGGCGAGAATTCGCGCGCCGACGGGGATCTCCTCGGCTTTCAATCCATCGGGATAACCGGAGCCGTTCCATTTTTCATGATGCCCGCGCACCAGCGGCGCAACGGAGTACGGAAAGCGGATCCGTTCCACCAGCTCCGCGCCGATCACGGTGTGCGTTTTCATGATCTCGAATTCTTCCGGCGTCAATTTTCCGGGCTTCGAAATAATATATTCCGGCACCGCGATTTTCCCGACGTCGTGCAGCAGCGCGGCGGCGCGCAGCGCTTCCAGCTCCGTTTCGCTGAAACCCAAATCCTTGGCCACCTCGACCGCGTAGGTTTCGACGCGCGCCAGATGATCGTGCGTGGTCTGATCCTTGGCCTCGATCGCCAGGGCCAGCGTTTCGATGGTGCGGCGATGCAGCGCGGCGACCTCTTCGGCGTGAATCCGCCGCTCTTCGGCGCGCTTGTGCCCTTCTTCCAGGCGCGCCAGATAGGAACTGTGCGAACGGTACACCACGTAGAAAATCGGCAGAACCAGCAAACCCGCCTGCCATCCGGCCACGCGCGCCGCCACCGTCACCACCCACGCCGCTGACGCGCCGACAAGATAATTCGGAAAGGACCAGAAATAAGCATCGTGCCAGACCCGCCAGACATTTTTTTCTTCGGTCAGCGCGATCACCGTCGCGATTAAGAAGGTGTTGGCGACGAAAAAAGTTCCCGCGCTCAGGATGGTGCTTTGCAGACCGGTGAGGCGATTCACCTGGTAGGTCGCCTGAATCGAGCAGGCCATGCTGGCAACATTGAACATCACCTGCACCGGACGGGGCCGTTTCTTGGTCGCGCAAACACTCTGCACCAGGATCCCCAGGCAGCCCATGATCATCGTCTGCGGCACCGAAAATTGAGACACCCCGATCAGCACGAACAGGAAATTCATCGACATGGTGCCGGTGACGGAGGGAAGCGTGATCTTCACCGCCGAAGCGGCCAGCGCGATGGCCAGGTAAAACACATAGCGGCCCTGATTGTCGAACGCCCAGATCCAGGGCCCGCGCAGGCCGTTCCAGATCGCGCCGGCGAGGATCGCCGCGCCGGCCGCCGCAACCACCGAGATATACAATTTGGCCGCGCGGGAACCCATGCTCATCCGTTTATCGGCACAATTGCGCCACCACTTCAGCACCCGCGTCAGTCTGACGCCGGAAGCGTCAAGGTGACGCCGCGGCGCTCCGCTGGCGGCGCCAGACGACCTTGTTTTTGTGGGCGTTACCGGCTGCGCGCCGTTTGGCACTGGCGATGCAACAAAGGTCGCCATGAAATTCCTCCGGCGTCATACTCTTCTCGTTCTCCTGCTGCTGTTCGCGGCGCTAAGCGGATTCGCCCAGAGCCCCAAGATCGCACCGGATCTGCTCAATCAAATCGGCAGCTCTTCCGGCTCCCTGAACGTCGTCGTTCAGTACAATCCCAGCTCGAGTTCCCCGGGCGGACTTCTCGGACTGCTCGATAACCTTCTCGGCGGACTTCTCAACCTGATCAACAGCCTGGGCGGCGTGGTCACCCATCAGTACAACTCCTTCCCGGCGCTCTCGGCGACGATGCCGGCGTCAAATATCACGACGCTCGCCAACAATTCGTCGGTGGCGTACATATCGCCCGACCGCCAGCTTTCGGGAACGCTCGACCTGACCACGGCCGCGGTGAATGCCAATTGGGCGTTTCAGTCCGGCTATACCGGAGAGGGCGTCGGAGTCGCGGTAATCGATAGCGGAATCTACAATCATCCCGATCTGGCCGGCAAGGTGGTTTACCGCCAGAGCTTCGTCCCCACCACAAATACGGACGATTACGGGCACGGCACGCACGTCGCCGGAATTGTGGCGGGCAGCGGCGCATCGTCCACCGGCCCGAATTTTTCCATCACCTATCGCGGCGTCGCGCCCGGCGCATCCTTGATCGACCTGCGCGTGCTCGACGCCAACGGCATGAGCAACGACAGCATCGTGCTCGCCGCCATCGACCGGGCCATCGCGCTCAAATCCGCGTACAACATCCGGGTGATCAACCTTTCGCTCGGGCGTCCGATCTATGAAAGCGCCACGCTCGATCCGATCTGCAATGCGGTCGAAGCGGCCTGGAAAGACGGTATTGTGGTGGTGGCCGCCGCGGGCAATTCCGGCCGCAACGGCTATGCGACCATCCTGTCGCCCGGCAACAGCCCCTACGCGATCACCGTCGGCGCGATGAAGACCGAAGGCACGCCGCAGCGCAGCGACGATCTGATTGCCAGCTACAGCTCGCGTGGCCCCACCTACATCGACGATTATGTGAAGCCGGACATCGTGGCGCCCGGTAACCTGGTCACTTCGCTTCTGGCGCCCGGTTCGACGCTGTCGCAGGAGTTTCCCGCCAACGTCGTCTCCTCCTCGGTTTACATGAAGTCGGGCTCCGCCCCGCCGTTGTATTTCGTGCTGAGCGGCACCAGCATGGCCACGCCGGTGGTCAGCGCCGCCGCGGCGATTCTCATCTCCAACGAACCCGGTCTGACGCCGGACACCGTGAAAGCGCGGCTGATGAAATCCTCGGGCAAGACGTTTCCTGCCTCGAGCTGCGCAACCGATAGCACTGGGACTTACTGCGACACCTACGACATTTTCACCGTGGGCGCCGGATACCTGGATATCGAAGCGGCGGTGAACAATCAGAATGGTTCCAGCGGTCTCGCATTGTCGCCGAGCGCTTTGTGGAATCCGCTGCTGTCGACGGCTCTTCTGGTAAAGTCTCCGTTCTCACTTTGGGATAACAACGTATGGAGCGTGGAAAACGTTTGGGGCACGCAGGTGATCGAGCCGGTCGGCGGAAGCTCCGCCGCGTGGGGGACCTCGGCGGCCTGGGGCAGTTCCGCGGCCTGGGGGACGTCGGCAGCCTGGGGAACGTCGGCAGCATGGGGAACGTCGGCCGCCTGGGGCACCAGCGTGAACGGAAACGGCGAAAAGTAAAGCGTCCAGCGTCCTGTGAAAAAGGGGGCAGACCGCTCTGTCCACGGCCATGGTCGTACGCGGCATGATGACTTACAGGCGGGGACAGAGTAGTCTGTCCCCTTTCCCGTTGTATCCTTACAGCCATGCGCTGGATGGTATGTTTGCTTACGATGCTGCCCGCGGCCGCTCAATTGAACTATGACCACATGGCCGATCGCATCGTGCGGTCGCTGGCCCTTGAAACCGGCGAGCGCGTCATTATCCGCTACGATCCCGGCTATTTCCACGAAATCACCGCGCCGCTGAAAGCCCGGATCATCGCCTCCGGCGCGGTGGTCGCGGACGAATTGGAGTATCTGAAGCCGCCGGCGACCGATCATGGCCGGCTCGCCGAAGCGCTGAAAACGGCCGACGTTTATCTGTGGATGCCGCTGCGCGATGAGCTGTACGTCTCGCCCGGTGAGCAGCAGGCGCTGGCTGATTGGCTGAAGCTCGGTGGAAAACGGCGCGAGATTCATTTTCACTGGTCGGGCGGCAGTGTGCTGGCCGACGGTTTGCCCACCGCTCACCCGGCGGCGTTCGATTCGATTTATCAAAGCGCGCTGGATATCGATTACGCCGCGCTGTCCGCCCGGCAGGACCGGCTGATCGCCGCGCTGCGCTCCGGCACGCTTCACGTTCGCACGCCGGAAGGAACCGATTTGACCATGCGCGTCGGCGACCGTCCGATGAACAAGCAGGATGGCGACGCGTCGCCGGCGCGGGTGCTTCGCGCCCGCATGAAAGTCGATCGCGAGATCGAATTGCCGGCCGGGGTGGTCCGCGTCGCGCCGGAGGAAAACACGGTGAACGGCACGCTGGTGATTCCCCAGGCGCGCCTGGGAAAAACGATCGCGCGGGGAATCCGGTTGCGGATCGTCCGCGGCGAGGTTACGGAAGTTTCGGCCAGGGAGAATCGCGGGGCGTTCGAAGCCGAGCTCAAAGCGGGCGGCGCGGCCGGGTTTCGCTTCCGCGAAATCGGCATTGGCGTGAATCCCCGGCTGGCCGTTCCGGCCGGATCGAAAGTGCTCCCGTATTACGGCTATGGCGACGCGGTTTTGCGCCTCAGCCTGGGTGATAATGAGGAACTGGCGGGTGGGGTCCCCGGCAACTGGCATCGCTGGTTTTTCTTTCCCGGCGCGACCGTCAGCGTGGGCACGGAACTGATCGTCCGGGACGGCAAACTCACGCTGAAATGACCTGAACCGATCCGGAACGCGCTCGAGGCGCGACGCAACGGAGCGCGTCCGGCCGCGGTAATCACCAGTAGCAAAGCACCCAAAAAAGGTTTGGCGTTACTTCGCGCCTGTGGTACCTTCAGATGAGGCTGGTTGTTTCCCTCCCGCGCCGTCCTCATTTAATAAAAGCCTTGCTATGAATACGCGGTCGCTGTTCAGCATTTTTTCCTCCGATCTGGCCATTGATCTGGGAACTGCCAACACCCTGGTTTACGCAAAAGGAAAAGGAATTGTTGTTAATGAGCCGTCGATTGTGGCCATCAACAAGAACAATGGCGAAGTGGAAGCGGTGGGCAAGGAAGCCAAGGAAATGCTGGGCCGCACGCCCGGCAATATCGTCGCCATCCGGCCCATGAAAGACGGCGTGATCGCCGATTTCAAAGTGACTGAGCGGATGCTCAATTACTTCATCCAGAAAGCGCACGGGCGCAAAATGCTGGTGCATCCGCGCATCATTATCGGCGTTCCCAGCGAAATTACGCAGGTGGAAAAACGCGCGGTGATCGATTCGGCCTATCACGCCAAGGCGAGCGAAGTGTACCTGGTGGAACAGGCGATGGTCGCGGCCATTGGCGCGGGGTTGCCGATTACGGAGCCCTCCGGAAACATGGTGGTGGATATAGGCGGCGGAACCACGGACGTTGCCGTCATCAGCTTGAGCGGCATCGTCTATTCACGGTCGGTGCGCGTCGCCGGAAACGAGATGGACGACGCCATCATGCAGTACATGAAGCGCAAATACAACCTGCTGATCGGCGAAACGACCGCGGAAAAAGTGAAAATGTCCATCGGCTCGGCCTACACTCTGGACAAACCGCTGACGATCGAGATTAAAGGACGAAATTTAATCGAAGGCGTGCCGAAAACCATCACCGTGGATGACACCGAAATTCGCGAGGCGCTGTCGGAATGTGTGGCCACCATTATGAACGCGATCCGCGTAGCGCTGGAGCGCACTCCGCCGGAGTTGTCGGCCGATATCAGCGATCGCGGGATTGTGCTCACCGGAGGCGGCGCGCTGCTCAAGAATCTGGACAAACGAATTCGCCAGGAAACGGGCCTGCCGGTATCCATCGCCGAGGACCCGCTGGCTTCGGTAGTATTGGGTACGGGTAAAATGCTGACGGAATTTAAGCTGCTTCGCCGAATCGCAATCGAATAAACTTGTTTTAAGGCAGTATGGAGTACCTGCTCAACCGTTATCGCAACCTGACCGTGTTACTGTTGGCGATTCTGGCGCAGCTTGTTTTGCTCGCCTATCAGGTGAAAAGCAACGGCGAGGTGCGGCTGATCCGGGTTTGGGCGGTCACCGCGGTGACGCCTCTGGCGCGCGCCATCGAGGGCACGCGCAGCGCGGTTTCCCATTTTTTCTCCGATTATTTCGTGCTGCTCGACGTGCGCGAGCAGAACAAGCGGATGAAAACCGAGCTGGACCGCGTGCACATGGAAAATCAGTATCTGCGGAATGAGCTGGACACGGCGGACCGCGCCAAATCGCTGGCCATTTTCCAGGCGCATTCGCCGTCGAAGACGGTGGCCGCGCACATCATCGGCAACACCACCGGATCGGGCGCCAAGACGGTGATCGTCGACCGCGGCTCGACCAGCGGCGTCGAGAAAGAAATGGCCGTGATCACGCCGGACGGGATCGTCGGCAAGGTGGTGGACGTGTATCCGACGGCGTCGTTTGTTCTGCTGGCGACGGATCCGACCTTCGCGGCGGGAGTCATTTCCCAGAAAAATCGCGTGCACGGGACGCTTAAAGGCCAGGGCGGGAACAAAGTGATCGTCGATTACGTGCAAAACGAGGAAAACGTCGAGCAGGGCGAATGGTTTTATACCTCGGGCGACGATGGCGTGTTTCCTAAGGGCTTGCCGGCGGGTGAGGTGACCTCGGTGCATCCGGGAAAATCGAAAAAGGATATTGTTCTGGCGCCGAGCGGGTTTCAGGACGGCCTGGAAGAAGTATTGATCATTATTCAAGGCGTTCACGTGTCCATTCCAGATGCGCCGTTGCCCAACCAACCGATTCATTTCCAGGCCCCGCCGCCTCCCGATCCGGGCCAGACGGTTGGCGTCAGCGAAGTTTCGGGTGCTTCCGGCGCTTCCGGGGCTTCCGGCGCATCAGGCGCTACGGGAGCGGCCCCCACGGCTCTGGTTACCGGTCCGATGTCGGATGCCGACCGCGTCATTAATAAATACCGCCAGATCGGCGACATCGAGAAACTCAAATGGGGTGAGCGCGGCAAAGGCGCTCCGAATTTTAACATTCCGCTGGACCAGAAGCCGGCGGACCCTCCCAAGCCGCAGCAGCCCAAACCGAATCCGAATCAATGACCGAGCTCACCGAAACGTTCACCGAGCCGCGGAAGAAAAAGGACGTTGCGTCCCGCTTCAACGTCGCGGCGATGGTCGCGATTCCGCTGGCCGCGATCCTGTTCCAGGTGTACGTTCCGCAGTTCGTCAAGTATCTTTCTTATCTTGAGCTGCCGCTGCTGGTGACGGTTTATTTTGCGCTGATGAAGCGATCGCCGATCGCTGGCGTGCTGTTCGGCGCGGGCATTGGACTGGCCCAGGATTCGTTGTCGTCGCATCCGCTGGGGATGTTCGGGATTGTGAAAACGCTGGTGGGATATTTCGCGGCGTCGATGAGCCAGCGCTTCGATGTGGAAAATCCGGTGGTGCGGCTGATTCTGGCGTTTTTCTTTTGTTTTTTTCATCAATTTTTTTATTGGGTGCTGGCGCGGGCGCTGCTGGGGCAGGGATTGGACTTCGATCCGCAGCAGACCCTCGTGGTGGCGCTGCTGAACGCAGCGGTGGGGGTGCCGCTGTTTCATATATTGGATAAATTGAAGATTACGGGGTAGTGGGCGTGGGCGACGGCTTTCCACTTCCCACCACCGCATGAGCAACGCGAATGTTGACGCCGATTGAAACCGAACGCCAGCTCCCGGAAGCGCCGCGCCAGTTTAAAGACGATACGCGCTTTGCCTTGGGCCGCATTGTCGTGTTCCAGTACCTGGCGGTGGCGGTTTTTCTGCTGCTCATTTCCGGCTTCTGGATTTTGCAGGTGCGCGATCACGCCGCCAACGACGAATTAGCCGAGCGGAATCGCATCAAAACCGTTCCGCTGTTGGCGCCGCGCGGGAAAATGCTCGACCGCGACGGGCGCGTGATCGTGGATAATCATCTCGCCTGGGAAGTGCGCCTGTCGCGGGAAAATCTGCGGCCGGAACACATCGATGCCATTGCCGCGGGGCTGCATCTCGATCCCGATGATATTCGCGCCAAGCTGCGCCGTTTCGCTTCGCGCCCGAGTTATGTTCCCATCACCATCAAACAGGAATTGACGCCGGGCGAGCTGGCGTTCGTCGAGGCGCATCGCGACGCGCAGAGTTTTCCGGAGCTTGAATTGATCCAGCATGAGGGGCGTTTATATCCGCGCAACGGATTCGCCGCGCACGTGATCGGCTACGTGGGCGAAGTGAGCGAAGATGAGCTGGATTCACCCGAGTTCGCCAAATACTCGCAGGGCGACGTGGTCGGCAAATTCGGGCTGGAGCGGCAGTACAATGACACGCTGATCGGCATCGATGGAGAAAAACGTGTCGTGGTGGACAGCATGGGCCGCGAGCGGCAAGTCCTGGACGATCTGGAACCCACGCCGGGTCACAATTTGCAGCTCACGCTGGATCTGGATTTGCAGTCGGTGGCGGAATTGGGGATGGAAGGAAGGCGCGGCGCGGTGGTGGCGCTCGATCCGCGCAATGGCGACGTGCTGGCGATGGTCAGCCGGCCGGCGTTCGATCCGAATCTGTTCGCCACGCGGATCAGCGTGGACGACTGGAAGAACCTGACCAGCGATCCGGGCAATCCGCTGATGAATCGCGCGATTCAGGCGCAGTTCGCGCCGGGCTCGACGTTCAAGCCGATTGTCGCGCTGGCCGGGCTCGAAACCGGATCGATCACCGACGATTACACCGTTCACTGCGGCGGCGGCGCGACATTTTACGGGCGCTATTTTAAATGCTGGTGGAAACCGGGGCACGGCGCGGTAAGCCTGCACAACGGTATCGTGCATTCCTGCGACGTTTATTTTTACAACGTGGGCAACCGGACCGGCATCGACAATATCGCCAAATACGCGGACCTGGTCGGGTACGGGCACAAAACCGGCATCGATCTGCCGGGCGAGATGGAAGGCGTGGTGCCGTCGACCAAATGGAAGCTGCGCAACTTCCGGGAAAAATGGTACGCGGGGGAGACGATTTCGGTGGCCATCGGACAGGGCGCGCTGACGGTCACGCCGATTCAACTGGCCTCCGCAATCGGCGGCCTGGCGATGCACGGGGTGTTCTACAAACCGCATCTGGTCAAGGGCGCCGATACGGGAGCGCCGCGGCGCGTCGACCTCAACCCGGACAATGTCGACAAAATCGTTTCCGGAATGTACGGCGTGGTGAATGAAGCCGGCACGGGAGCCTCGGCCGCGATTCCGGGGATCTCGGTCTGCGGAAAAACCGGGAGTGCCCAACGCGTCTCCAATGAGCTGGCGAAATCCGGCAAAGTGGGAGCGGAGTTGAGCAAGGACAACGCCTGGTTCGTGGCGTTCGCGCCCTGCGAAAATCCCGAGATTGTGGTGGTCTCGCTATGGGAAAACGCGGTGCACGGGAATTACGCGGCGCCGATCGCGCGCGACGTGATCAAGGCCTATTTCGACAAAAAAGCCCGGCTGGCGATGCCCAAGCCGGGGCAGATGGCACTGTTTCTCCACTAGGACGCCAAGTGTGAGAACACTTGAACAACCCCCGGCATGACTGCCGCGGCTTTCATAACTTATTGACATTAAAGCCCCGCCAGTCATGGCGAGGGTTATCGATGAGTTATCGTGCCCAGCGCGTCTTCGAGCGCCGCGCCGGCGCGCAATAGAGTGTCTTCCGATTGCGGCGCTCCCAGAATCTGCATTCCGATCGGCAGTCCGTTCCTGCTGAACCCGCACGGCATGGCCAGCGACGGAATCCCCAGCACATTCACCGCGCGCATCAAGCGCGTCGACGCCAGCCGCACATCTTCGTTTTTTCCCGCGACCTCGATCGTCATCTGGCCGATTTTCGGGGCGGTGGTCGGCGTGGCCGGCACGATCAGGCAATCCGCCTGCTCCCACAGGTCTGAAAATTCGCGCGCGTAAATCCGCCGCAGCCGCTGCGCGTCCACGTAATCGACGCCCGAAATCAGCCGGCCCTGATCGAGCAGCGCCCGCACATCGTCGCCAAAATCCGCGCGCCGGTCCCAATGCGGACGCCAGTTCGCCGCCGCTTCTATGCCCAGCAGGACGCGGCCCACGGTATTGAGCGCAAGCATATCGGGCACCGTCACTTCGATTACCCGCGCGCCGATCGCCGCCGCCGTCTGCACCGCGCCGCGCACCGCCGCGGCGACCTCCGCATCGAGCGCATCGAAATAAAAATTCCGCGGCACGCCGATCCGCATCTCGCGAATGCTCGCGCCGGCGGCGGGAACAAATCCCGAGGAATCTGTTGCCATCGCCTGAAACGCGATCGCCGCATCGCGCACCGTGCGCGTCAACGGGCCGACGTGATCCATGGTCATCGAAAGCGGAATCACGCCGCTCCGGCTGACGCGTTCGTAGGTCGGCTTCAAGCCGACGGTGCCGCAGAACGAGGACGGAATCCGGATCGATCCCCCGGTGTCCGTTCCGGTTGCCATAAAAACCAGATCCGCCGCGACGGCCGCTCCGGACCCTCCGCTGGACCCTCCGGGAATCCGTTCGGGGTCGTGCGGATTGCGTACCGCGCCGTAATGCGGATTGGTCGAGGTGATCCCGTAGGCGATTTCGTGCAGTCCCGTCTTGCCAAGGCAAACCGCGCCCGCGTCCTCCAATTTCGCCGCGACCACGGCATCTTCGCCGGGCACAAAATCGGCCAGAATCTTCGATCCCGCGGTGGTCCGAACGCCGCGCGTCATGACCAGGTCTTTGTGCGCGATGGGAATGCCGTGCAGCGGTCCGCGATCGAGGCCGCGCGCCAGTTCGGCATCCATCTCCTTCGCCTGTCCGCGCGCCTGGTCGGCGGTCACGGTGATGAACGCGTTCAATCGATCCTGTTGAGCCGCGATCCGCCGCAACGACTCTTCCACCAGTTCGAGCGACGACACCTTGCGCGCCCGCAGCGCCGCGGCCGCTTCCTGGATGGTCATGCGACGTCCTCCGGTCCGGTCCAGATGTCGCTCCCGGCTGGAATCGATTCGACCAGCGGATCGAAGCTGCGCTCCAGCGCTTCCATCACCGGCAAAATTTTATCGACCTCAATCTCCGGGCTCACACCGGCCGCGATCTTTTTCCAGTCCGTCATTCTGATTCCTGTTCTTGCACTATACAATTAAAGTGATGCTCGCTACCGAGAAGAGATCGACCCCGCCGCCGTTGACCCATCTCACCGACGAAGAAAAAATGTTTCAATCCACCGTGCGCAAATTCGCGCGCGAGCGTCTGGCGCCGCAGGTCCGCGAAATGGACGACGCCGGCGTGTTTCGCAAGGATCTGCTGAAGGAATTTTTCGCGCTTGGGTTGATGGCCATCGACGTTCCGGAAGAATACGAAGGCCAGGGCGGATATTTTTTCCAGTCGATTCTGGCGATCGAGGAGTTGGCTAAGGTAGATCCCTCGGCTGCGGTGATCGTGGACGTGCAAAATACGCTGTTCAACAACGCTATACAGCGCTGGGCGAGCGAAGAACAGAAGCGCAAGTATTTCCCGCGGCTGGCCAAGGACACCGTCGCCAGTTACGCGCTTTCCGAAGCCGGTTCCGGTTCCGACGCCTTCGCGATGGCCACGCGTGCGGTCGATGCCGGCGATCATTTTCGAATTACCGGAAGAAAGCTGTGGATCACCAACGCCGCCGAGGCCGGACTTTTTCTGCTGTTCGCCAACGCCAATCCCGACGCCGGCTACAAAGGCATCACGGCATTTTTGATCGAGCGCGAATTTCCCGGTTTCAAAGTCGGCAAGAAGGAAGACAAACTCGGGATTCGCGCGTCGTCCACCTGTGAACTGATTCTCGACGATTGCCGCGTGCCGAAGGCGAACGTGGTGGGCGAAATCGGCAAGGGATACAAGATCGCCATCGAGACGTTAAACGAAGGACGCATCGGCATCGGCGCGCAGATGGTCGGCCTGGCGCAGGGCGCCTTCGATCATGCGCTGGCCTACTCGAAACAGCGCAAGCAGTTCGGCAAACTGATCAGCGAATTTCAGGGCGTGCAGTTCGACCTGGCGGAAATGGCCGTGGACGTGGAAGCCGCGCGGCTGATGGTTTACAACGCCGCCCGTTTGCGCGACGCCGGCCAGCCGTTCCTGAGCGAAGCCGCCATGTGTAAATATTTCGCCTCGCAGGTGGCCGAGCGCGTGGCTTCGCGCGCGGTGGAAGTGCTCGGCGGAGTCGGGTTCACCAAAGATTATCCGGTTGAAAAGCTATATCGTGACGCCAAAATCGGCCGGATTTACGAAGGCACCAGCAACATGCAGCGGGTGACCATCGCCAAGCAAATGCTAGGAAAATGATAAGCAAATGCGCGGAAACCGGGATTAAGCCCGCGTCGTCGGCAGTATTATAGGAGGTATCATGCGTGGACTGGCTCTTTCTCTTTTCTTCGCCGGGGTGATTTTCGCCGCCGACACCAGCGCCAAGAAATGGGACCTCACCGACGCTCAGGTGAACGATATTATTCAGAAATTCTCGGCGAAAGAGTCGGCATTCGCCAAGGCGCGCGAGAATTACACGTATCGGCAAACCGCCAGCATCCAGGAAGCCGACGAAAACGGCACGCCGGGCGGACGCTGGGAGGAAGTGACCGACGTCATCTTTACTCCCGACGGCCAGCGCACCGAACATGTAGTCCGCGCGCCGGTTTCGACGCTGCACCTGATCATCATGGACCCCGGCGATATCGAAGACATGCGCCACACGCAGCCGTTCGTGTTGACGACAGACGAGTTGCCGAATTATTGGGTCCGTTACCTGGGCCATCAGCAGGTGGACGAAATCGGCTGCTACGTTTTCGCGGTCAAGCCCAAAAAGATGGAGCCGAATAAACGCTATTTTTCGGGTGAGGTATGGGTGGACGATCAGGAATTGCAAATCGTTAAATCCTACGGCCGGGGCGTGGGTCTTCAGAGACACGGCGAAGATCACCAATACCCGAAGTTTGAAACCTACCGCGAGCAGATCGACGGCAAATACTGGTTCCCGACGTACACCATCGCCAATGATACGCTGCACTTCCGGGACAACGACGTCCGCATCAAACAGGTGATCCGCTATCAGGATTACAAGCAGTTCAAATCCGACGTAACCATCACCTACGGCGACGAGGCGGACAAGAAGAACGATAAGAAAAAGCAATAGTCCTGGGGATAAGAGAAAACCCCTAAACCTTCTCCGCGGGTAGGCCGATCTATACCGTAAGTTCTCATGACGGCCCCCGCGGATCGGCGCGACCAGGAACTGGACCAGCTTAAGGGTCTGTTCCTCGCCAGCCTGAATCACGAAATCCGCACGCCGCTGAGCGGTATCCTCGGCATGGCCGATCTGCTGCTTGAAACGGCCCTCGACGAAGAGCAGCGCGAATATGTGACGGCGGCGCGGCTGTGCGCCGAAAACCTGTTCGAGATTCTCAACGGCGCGCTGCAATATTCCGCGCTCGAAGCCGGGCGAGTGTGCCTTGATGAGAGTGAATTCAGTCTCAAGGAAGCGCTCGAATCGGCGCTGAATCAGCACGTCATGCGCGCCGAGGCGAAGGGGCTGCGGCTCGCTGCGAATTTCGCGGCCAACCTTCCCGAAGTGGTGATCGGCGACGCGCCGCGTCTGCGCGAAGCGGTCAGCCACCTGCTCGGCAATGCGGTGAAGTTCACTCATGCCGGCTCGGTCGAGCTGCGCGCTTTTGTCGAACCCGCGGGCGGTCTGGGGATTCAGGTCGCCGACACCGGAATCGGCATCCCGGCCGACCGGTTGGAGCTGATTTTCGATTCCTTTCGCCAGGTGGAAAGCGGCCTGTCGCGCCGCTATCCGGGGCTGGGACTGGGTCTTTCGGTCGCGCGCAAGCTGGTGTCTCTGATGAACGGCCGCATCGAGGTCGAAAGCGCGCCGGACCAGGGTTCCACGTTCACCATCCACCTGCCGCTTCGTCTCCCTGATCCGCCCGAAGTGGTGCGGCCTTCTTCGGAAGGCGGTCCCGTCATTCTCGCGGTTGAAGACAATCCGATCGGCATGACCATCCTTCGCCATACGCTGGAGCGGCGGCGGCTGCGCGTCGATTGCGTATCCTCCGGGGCGGCCGCGCTCGAAGCGGCCGCAAAGCGCGCTTACGATGTGGTGCTGATGGACCTGCAAATGCCCGGAATGGACGGCCTTGAAACCACTCGCGTGCTGCGCCGCATGCCCGGTTATCAATCGGTTCCGATTCTCGCCCTGACCGCCGATTCAAGCGATGAAGTTCGCCGGATGTGCCGCGAAGCCGGCATGCAGGCGTTTCTGGTCAAGCCGATCGAGCCGAATGAGCTGCTGTCGGCCGTTTCCGGATTCCTCAAGACGCGCTGAGCGAAAACCCGCTGCCTGGTTTTCATTTGCTGTCTAGCAGGGTGCTGAAAAAGGGGACAGACTACTCTGTCCCCGCCTGTAAGTTATTCATGCCGCGTGCGACCATGGCCGTGGACAGAGCGGTCTGTCCCCTTTTTCAGCACCCTGCTA
>DATJNW010000005.1:0-18491 GCA_035507655.1 Bryobacteraceae bacterium
ATTCACGGTCCAGTTCGTATTGAAGACGGGGTATGCCCTTTCGAGCCGTCTGGCGAGCGCGGTCATGTGAGCTTGCGCCTCGCCGATGGTCACGCCCTCCCGCAGGCGGCCGACGACCGCCATCCATCGCCCCCGAAGTCTTGCGATAGTCGCGCGCCGGATCGAGGCCGAGACACCCCCAAATATCGGTCTTGCGGTCGAGGAAATAAAAATCGGGCGGCAGGACTCCGACGATGGTGCCCGGCTGCGAATTGATAACCACCTTGCGCCCGATAATGTTCTCGAACGCGCGGATGGATGCGCACATGCGATCTACGGCGCAATCATTCTTGCGGGGATTTCGAGGATAGGGCCGGAGGCGGTCGATCGGCCAAATCTCTATGAGGAGAGCGTTCGCGTTCGCAGCCATCCTTAGACACTCCTTCCAAAGACTAATCTTGGGAATTCTTCGGAAACTGCGTCCGCGACGCCGGCAGGCGAACTGAATCTCTCAGAAAGATTGTACTTCGAACTGAACGTTTTCTGATCAAGAATGTTTCCACCATGCAGGGTTCATTGTTCACTGGTCCGAACCGCCTTAGCCTTCGCGCTCGTTCCACCTTCTTTCATTTCCCACTCCCGTCGGAACTCGACCGTGGAACAGGTAGGGCAGGGTTGGAGGTTGCTCTTCTGAATGATGTATTTCTGCCCCTTACACATTCCGCAGCTGTTCATCGGTGACGATTGGACCGTCGCCCCTGCCGCAGGAGCCGCCGGTGGAAACATCGCGCCCGATCGATCAAAAACCCGCTGGGATTGAAAATTATTGTGGCGGAAATGCGGTCGCACGTCGGCGACGAACTCCGAGAGACTTACTCCTCGAAGCTCCAAAGTTTCTCGGATGATCTGAAGCGTGCTCGGCGAGCACTTGATGCTTGCTCTGGGCCAGCGCAATCAGCTCGGCTTCCGGCGACGAATGCTCAGCTTCTTTCTTGGGAAACGGAACTTGATGATGATCGAGATTTTCTTTTCGCGTCTGCATTGTCCTCACTCCGTCCGTTCTGCCGCGTCCGACCAGTGCTTCTGATCGAAAACACTGGATTGATGATGATGATCGAGGGTCCTTCTTCGCATCCGCATTTCCCTCACCCGTCCGTTCTGCCGCTCCCGGCGAGGCCGCCTCCGGCGGCTCGGAAGAGGATATGCTTCGGAGGGAGGGAGCCGAACGCACGGAACCTTTAGCCATCGGCTCCGCGCGCGTGATTGACCTTCGGGTATGCCCCATCGGTCGGTCGCTTTCACGGGCGCCTTCGCTCTTGGGTGGTGTCCTAATTTAGGACACTACCGGCTATTGAATGTAAATCGAGACGGTGGTGCTTGCGGATCCTGTCTGCAACTGGACCACGCCGGTCTGCGCCGTGTTTGGCAATTGAAGGTTGACTTGAATCACTCCTTCGACGATTCCTGGAGCGTCACCGGCGTAGAGAACGGTGAACGGAGGCGACGCCGTCAACGGGATCAGCGGCGCGGGCAAAGGCGAAGCCGCGATGTGACCGTCGGTTCCCGGCGGATTCGTCAGGCCCAGCCCGCTCATGTAGAAAATCACGTACGAACCTGCCTGCGCCGGGTTGGTGGCCGAGTTCAGCGTCCCATCCGCATTGACCACAATCGGATCCTGCGGAGTGATCGAAAAAACCTTCGGGTCCGTCGGCGACAACGAAATTGTGAAAGCATCGGAGGGCACGCCGTTGTACTCCACCGTGACCTTGCTGGTGAGCCGGCCATAGATTGTGAACGGAACGATGGCATTGATCTGCCCATCGCTCGAGTACAGAATCGGCGCGGGAACTCCGTCGAAAAGAACCTGGGTTCCCGCGAGGATCGTCGGTACCAATCCCGTGTTCGGATCGAGCACCGGGCCGACGCCGGTCGACGGACCCAGGCCCGCGCCCTTTATCGTGACCAGTTCGCCAGGCGCGAACGACTCCGTGAATTGGTTGTTCGGGATGGTCAGCGTGGCGGAATTCACGGGCGTGCCGGGCGCCGGTCCGGCGATGCCCTGGCATGATCCGGCGGGAAGTTCCCGAATGCGATGCAGGTCGCGATCGGCGATGTAGAGATTGCCCCGCGCGTCGGCGGCCATGGAGACGATGTTGCTGGTGGTGCTGTAACTGATCGCCGAAGCGATTGGGACGCCAAGGTACTGTGACAGATCGCGGTTGAACAATGTCGGAAAATTCGCGCCGACCTGCTGCTTGATCCAAACGCCGTTGCCGACGAAGACCTGGCCTGAGGGCGTGACGCCGAAAGCACCATAAGAGTTTTGAGCCGACAAAGTCGCCGCTCCGCTCGCCAGACCGCTTTGCGCTTTTGTGGTCGGGTTATATTTCCAAACTCCTCCGTAGAGCATGTACAACAAATCTCCGCTCGCATCGAGACCCAGCCCGGCATACGGCCCGGCCTGGCCCTCCAGGGCCAGGTTCACCGAAACCAGAGTCTCCGGCGGCGCACTTCCGCTGAGTTCGATAATGACCGGCGAAGACTCCGGCATATCCATCCAGACGTAAAGATTCCCACTGGAATCGACGACCACGTTTCGCGGAAAGTGGCCGAAGTTTTCAAGCGACACGCCTCCATGCAACACCGAGGCGAGCGTGCTGATCGTGCCGTCCGGGGATACCTCGCGAATCGCCTCATTCCAGGTGTCCGCAATGTAAATGTTCCCGGACGCGTCCACGGCGACGCCGCCCGGATAATCGAGCTGGGCCGAAGTGGCCGGACCGCCATCGCCGGAAAAGCCGCGAACTCCGGTTCCCGCCACGGTACGAATGGTGCCATCGGGGGAGATTTTGCGTACGCGATGGTTGAGCGCATCCGCCACATAGACGCTTCCATCGGCCGCGACCGTCATCCCTTGCGGCTCGTCGAGATTGGGCCCGGTCGCCGGGCCGCCTTCGGTCCCCAGGCCGTAATAAAGTTGGCCGGCGAAATTGGTCAACGATCCTAGCGGTTGCGTGAGCTTCCAGACTATATTATTCGGACCATCGCTCAGATAAACGACGCCGTTCGAATCCACGGCGCCGAAGAAACTCGAATCCACCGTGTTGTCGATCACCACTCCCTGGGCGTAAAGATTCACCACGCCACCGGTGGTGAGTTGGTATGCATCGTTGTTCGAGGCAATCAGCAAAGAGCCGTCCGAAAGGATCGCGACATTATTCGGTTCCCCCAAATAAGCTTGCAAGGCCAGTTGCGGATAGGTGACGACGCGGGTTGGAAACGGCGTTCCCGCTACTGTCGTGATCGTTCCGCTTGGATCGACCTTGCGAATAACCCCGTTGAGCGTGTCCGCAATGTATAGCGATCCGTCCGCACCGACGGCGAGACCGTTAGGAGCATTCAGGCGCGCACTCGTCGCCGGTCCTCCGTCGCCGCTATAACAGGCTGAATTGGTTGCTAACGAGCACATGCCGATCGGCCCGCCACTCTGGTTTCCGGCGACTGTGGTGATCGTTCCCGTCGGATCCACGCGCCGGATGACATTATTCACCGTATCCGCAATATAGAGAGAACCATCGGGGCCGAGCGCCAGCCCGACGGGTCCGGATAACTCCGCAGCCAGCGCTGGTCCGCCGTCGCCGCTGTAGCCACTGTGCCCACCTGCGAATGCCTGGATCGTTCCATCCGGCCCAATCCTGCGAATGCGATTGTTGCCCGTGTCGGAGACGTAAACGCTTCCATCCGGTGCGGCGAGCACGCCTTCGGGCAAGGAAAGCTGTGCGGAAACAGCGCTGCCTCCATCGCCGCTATTTCCCCCAGTCCCGTCGCCCGCGAAGGTCGCGATCGTGCCATTTGCGTAAACTACACGAATTTTGTTGTTCTGCGTATCGGCGATGTAGAGATTTCCTGAGGAATCCAGGGAAATGCCATTCGGCTGGAGAAGGTATGCGGAAGCGGCCGGACCGCCGTCGCCGGCGGAGTTAGACGGAGGGCCGGCGATCACTTGAAACTGGCAGGGCTGGTTGCTTTGGGCGGGCGCGGAAACCGCGAGCGACAAGAGCAGCGTCACAAGAACACGCATCGATACAGTTTAAAAGACTGCGGGTGATTTTGTATCCGAATTTTGGATCCGAATAATGAGTGCCGAACGATTTGGTACTCGCAGCACGGGTGACACGGGCGGTCGCGACGGGTTGAGTGAAGAAAACTTGGCTGGCTGGCGTACGTTAATGTCCGACATTGGGGCGATGCGGTAGCCTTTGTCTGACTGGGCGACTTCACCTGCACCGAGGAACCAAGCTGGGAGATCGGGTGGATCTCGCCGGGCCCCAGGGCGGTGCTACAAATCAAGAGGGGAGGCTGCATGGCTGACGAGCTTCACGTCATTTTCGGCGGCGGCCAGGTTGGGCAACCACTTGCTCGCATCCTTGGCAAACGCGGCCTGCGCGTGCGTATGGTAAAGCGGTCCGCCGGCGCGCCCGACGGGATCGAACTAAAGCAGGGCGACGCGACGGACCCCGATTTCTGCCGGGAAGCCGCGCGCGGCGCGTCCACTGTCTATCACTGCATGAATCCACCCTATTCTGCGCGCATCTGGGCCGACGTTATTCCGAAGTACATCGACAATCTCATCGCCGCGGCAGGAAGCAGCGGTGCGCGGCTGGTGGTGCTTGAAAGCGTGTACATGCTGGGACGCACGGGCGGGCGCCCCATGAACGAAGACACGCCCCTGAATCCGTGCAGCCGCAAAGGCGAGATCCGCGCCCGCGAAGTCGAGCGGTTGTTCGAAGCGCATCGTCGCGGGGAGGTGCGCGCGACGGCAGGGCGGGCTTCCGACTACTACGGCCCTGGCGCCACGCTCAGCCACCTGGGTGATCAATTCTGGAAACCGGTGATCGCGGGCGGACGGGGACGTGTTCTGGTTAATCCAGATGCGATCCACACTTATCATTACGTGCCGGACGTCGCCGAAGGGCTGGCGACGTTGGGCACGGCGAGTGACGATGCGTACGGCAAACCGTGGATGCTGCCCTGCTCGCCGGCCGCATCGATGCGCGCCCTCGTTGCGCGATTCTCGCGTTACCTGGGCCGCGACATCGGACTAACAGGGATGCCTCGATGGGGCGTGAGAGCGCTCGGGCTCATCGTGCCGATGATTGGAGAGATCAATGAAATGCTGTATCAGTGGGATGAGCCATTCATCATCGATGATCGCCGCTTCCGGAAAGCCTTTGCCGCGGAGCCGATCGAAGTGGAGCGCGCCGCGGCGGATACTGTCGCGTGGGCAAAGGAGCACTACGCTTCCCCGAAACTCGAACAGGCTCAGACTGGACGATAATGGCGGACGTCGTTTCCCAGACCTCGGTCTATTCCTGTCCGCATCCGCACGAGGTAAATCGGAAATTAGGAATCTATAGGCCATTCCGGTCGGACCGCAACCATCAGCCACAAATCTGAACGCGCGATATTGTTGCCGTCGGCCACCTCGGGCATCCGTTTCAAAAGCGGGTTCTCGATTTTCAGCACGCGGAATCCCGCTCGCTCCACCTCCGGACCCACCAGATCCGGATCGATTTCGTGGATTTCTGACCTGATCCGCTCTCGACTGCACGCGATGCTCCGGCAGATCGTAATCCGCGATCACAAAACGTCCACCTGGCTTGAGCGCATGAAGGATTTTGTCGTTCATCACGCCATAAGAAGTGGTGTTATCGGCGCCTCATGACTACTCATGACGAAACGCGTCTACCCGCACTCGAAATATTGCCGTTCTGCCTGCACCGACGTGTATTATTGCCAAAGATGATGACCCGCCGCCTCTCAACTTTGGCTGCCGTGATCACGCTGTCCGCGGCGGTTCCGCTACCGGCGTTTCACCAGCGTCAACGTGGTGGTGACCACGGCAGCCGGAGCGAGCGCGCCTGCGTCCGCTTCGGTCTTTTCGGCCGCACCCGCGATTTTTTCAAGCGATGCGACCGGCTGCGGCGCCGCCGCGGCTCTCAACGTCGCGTCGACGGGACTCGGGATTTCGGAGTGGCGTATAACGAACCGCCCAAGGGCTCCGCGGCTAGCGCCGCCCAGAACCTCGAGTACGCAGGCAGATTTACTATCGACGGAGGCGAAACGCAGAATCTCGAATACTTCGGCCTCGCGCCGGGACTCGTCGGCGCGGAGCCGGTCAATCTTCAGATCCCCGCCGGCACGCGCAACGGTTGCGCGGTTCCCGTGACCGTCCGCGGAGGCTTGGGATATGAAGTCCCCAGCCAGACAGTCTCCATCAGCGCTGGGACCTCAGACGCTTACGGTCTAACGGGAGCTGCTGCACATAAGCTTTGCTGTGAGTCAGGGCGCCGATATTGCCGATAAACGTACAGCCTCCGCTGCACGTAGTGAGGCACTTCGGGTAGAGTCGTTGTTATGAACCTAAATAGAAAAGTGGCATTGATCACTGGCGGCACGGCTGGAATTGGGCGTGCGATTGCCCGGAATCTGGCGGGGGCCGGAGCGCACGTCGCGATTACCGGACGCGACGAGCACCGGCTCAGCGAGGCGGCGAGAGAACTCGGCGTGCTCGGCATCCGCGCCGATGTGTCGAACGAGGAGGATGTGAAGCGAACTTATCGTGAGGTGCTCACGAAGTTCGGCGATCTGGACATCCTTGTAAATAACGCCGGATTTGGCGTGTTCAAACCGCTTGCCGAATTTGACCGGGCGAGCTTCGACGCGGTCTTCGCAACCAATGTCACCGGTGCGATGCTGATGGGCCGCGAGGCGGCCAATCACTTCATTGCCAAGAAGAGCGGCAATATCGTGAATATCGCTTCGACGGCTGCCCTGCGAGGTGCGCCTCAGGGCAGCGCTTATTACGCGAGCAAATTTGCGCTCCGCGGCATGACCGAATGCTGGCGCGCCGAACTCCGGAAGCATAACATCCGCGTATTCCTGGTAAATCCGAGTGAGGTCCTGACTAACTTCGCCCCGACGGCCGGATTTCCGCAGAAAGAAAACGAGACCAAGTTACGCGGCGACGACATCGCTTACGTCGTCAGGGCGATTTTGGAGATGGAGGACCGGGGCTTCGCACCCGAGTTGTCGGTCTTCGCGACCAACCCAATCGACTAATACTACGAGCAGTTGTTCAGCCAGCGGCAATTTAATATGCAATCAACTATCGCCCCGCGCGGAGAATAGCCCGGTCTATCGACAGATGGGGCGGTTCCGCCGTAGACTTGCGGTCAACGCCACGAAACGATCTCCCCTCCTTGAATCGGCAAAGCTGGAATTTCACGATCCCCGCGGTCGCAAAGGACTGGAACCGATCGGTCGCGCCGGCGTCGTTGGACCTTCAGCGTACGCACATCCTTGAATCGAGATCCTTGCACGACGCCTGGGACGGATTTGCTTCGAACTTCGCCGTGAGCTGATCGAGTTTGGCGGGCGTCGCCGCCGCGATCATCAGCGCGCTGAAGTCGTTACGCAAGGATTCATGGAAGAAACGGTAGAAGGCAGCTTCGGACGGAAAATCGAAATAGTTGATTGACAGTTTCGGAAGAATCTCATTCGCAACGGTGGAAATGAGATGGCGCTCGCTGGAAACGCGCACAATACCATTTCCGCGTTGTCGGGCGAAGCACATAAACCGAAGTTTCGTAGCCGAGCAGGTTATCGCTGGCCTTCGCCGTCAAGGTTAAACTGGTATCGGAACCGGCAGACGTATCCGATTGTCGAGATCAATGGCAGAGGATCGCCTCGGATCGTTGAAAAGCAGCCGGAATTACAGTATGAGAATCGAGCGGAAGGGCTTCCGCGAACGCGATGGCCATTCTCATTCCATCTCCGGGCGCAACGCATCCTGCGCTCTCCCAGCGCCGGCCCATAGCCGCGAGCGAACCAGCCGGTTCGTGGACAAGCTCGTCGCGGGTGACGGTGATACGTGCGTGCTTTTTCGAGCCGTGAATTTCGATTCCAACCTCGTTTCGGCACGCGCGCAAAATCTCGATTGGTAATGTGAACGTCCTCCGATCAAGACGCGCTTGCCGTACGTCGGGCGGAACGAGGACCTCGCCAGCACCGACTCTTGTCAGGCGCCAGCTTCCCGGCTGATGAAGCGCACAGCCAGACGAAAGCGCCAGTAAACCTGCGAAGACTCGCGACATCTGCTATGTTTTTAGCACATTCTGGCAAAATAGATTGGCTGGCGGCAGTCCGGCCCCCTTTCCGCTTGCCGCCCAGGTGCCAGAGGGTGTCGCACTTCTCGAATTACGGCTTTGGAGGACGGACGGGCATTCGATGCACGCTTCCTTTCTGTTATCACCACTTAACGCGCGCGTGGGGCGTTTTAAGCGACAACTTTGGATGCGTTGTCATTCGAGGCGGAAGCAGATTTGATCCCGCGCAGTCTTCGCAAATTCGGGTCGATTTGGCGGTCCCGCCGGATCGTACGCCGTTCAAAGCGGGGTAGCCTGAGAGGGGCTACCAAGCACCTGGGCCCGGCAAAGAACGCGTATGGTTGAACGTATATTCACCGAGCAGACGCTCACTGCCTGCTTCATCGAAGGCGACCATACGCACGATCATTTTGTTCGTAGGCGCGGCCTTCGCGAATGTTATGGACTCCTGCAAGGCAACGCTGCTTGCCCCGGAATGAACCGGGATGTCCGGCAACCGGAGCTGTTCGACACCGCGCTCATCGCAGATGCAGAGATCGACACTTTTCGCGCCGCCGATGTTCGCGGCCAGGCGCCCGATGAGAATGTCGTCTTCCGCGGTCACAGTGCACTCGACGCCACCTCCAGACGGAGGGGCGTATTCACGGACGCGCAAGCCTTCCTCCGCAGCACGCAGAAGAAATGCATCGCTCACAACCATTCGCAGGGAGCCCTCGCGCGCCAGCTTGCGGACTCCTTCCGCAAGTTCGATGACTTCACGGAGACGCGCTCCGCACCGGTCGCAGTCGAGCAAATGCTCCTCGACGGCTTCTTCCTCGGCTTGCGCCAGCGCGGCGATCCAATAGTCGGCGAGGACTGCCGCGTCTATAGGATTTGAACAGGTCATGCTGCAACCCCCATGCACTCGCGCAATAGGCGAATGGCGCGATGGCGAATTACCCGCACGTTGGCCTCAGAAACTCCGAGGAAACTGGCAAGGTCCGCGCCGGTCTGCTCGTCATAAAACGTCATCACGATGACCGTTCGTTCGCGCTCCTGCAAACTCTGCATACAGCGGGTGAGCCGTTCATGATCCAGATGGGGCGCACAAGTCTGGGCCGTATGCAACTGATCCGCGACAAACTGATCGAGCAGGCGTTGTTTTCTTCGCGCCCCGCGACGCAGATCGAGCACTGCCATCCGGCAGGTTCCCAGCACGAACGACACGAGCCTCTCCGGTTGCCGCAGACGCCCCGCCCGTAGAGCTTCGAGCGTGATGATCAGAACTTGTTGTGCCAGGTCGTCCGCGGCATGTTCGTCTCTTAAGTGACGCAGGCCATAAAGCCGAATGCGCGGAGCCATTCGGCGGAACAGCTCGGCTTCAGCTTCGCGGTCGTTTCCGGAGCCGATTTGCCGCGCCAACTCGGCATCGTTCCATGCAATATCCATCAACACATATTTTATGTGTAACGCGGAGGCTGCCTGTTACACATCCGGGTATCGGACGCGGGCGATTGTCCACAAAGTTGGTCCGCCCAAGGACAAGGAGAAGGCAAATGATCACAAACGAAAAAACCGGCACTCGTATTGATGAGGTCGCGGCTGGAATCTATCGCATCTGTACGCCGCTGGACGTGATTCCTGGGGGTTTCACGCTCAATTCATACCTGATCGCCGACGACGAGCCGCTGCTGTTTCACACGGGGTGGCGGAAGATGTTCCCAACCACACTGGAAGCCATTAGGAAAGTGATTCCCGTCGAGAAGCTGCGCTGGATCGGTGGATCACACTTTGAAGGCGACGAATTTGGAGCGCTGAACGAGTTCTTGACGGCGGCACCTGCAGCGACGCCGTTTGGCGCCGAAATCGGCGTGCTGACATCAATCACTGATTTTGCGGTCCGGCCCGCCCGCGGGTTCGGGGATGGCGAGGAGTTTTCCATCGGCAGCCGCCGGATGAAGTGGCTCTACACGCCACACGTTCCGCACGGCTGGGATTGCGGCATTCTGTTCGATCTATCCACCGAGACGTTACTCTGCGGAGATCTGTTCACGCAACCCGGCGCGAACATGCCGCCCGTGACCGAATCGGAGGTGCTCACTGCCAGCGAAGGAATGCGCGGCATGATGGACTATTACGCGCACGCGACCAGCACATCAGCTATTTTAGAGCGCTTGGCGAGTCTCCGTCCTTCGATGCTCGCTTGTCAACACGGGAGCGCCTATCGTGGCGACAGCGCCGCACTCCTCCGCGAGTTGGCCGCCGCAATTGAGAGAGGGAACGGCAAGCTCCCTGTGGGGCCGTCTGCCGTGACCGCATAACCGGCTGACCGAAGCCGGTCCAGCACGGGTTGGGCAATTCGGAATGTTACCGCGAAAAAACGTTCGACAAAAACAGACGTTAATGCGCGACATCAGTTTCGAATTGGACTGCCCGCGACGCTCGGATCGGCCTGTTAATTCGCGGTGGGCTTGTTCAGCCGATCCACGACCAAAATTTCGATGAGCGCCTTCTGCGATTGGAGCTTGAGGCCCAGTTGCTCTTGTACCGCCGTGAACACGCTGACGTCACCACGCTGCGCTTTAGCATTGATTCTGAAGGGCTCTTACGCGCCCGGGGGGCGGTACGCCGCCGGCTCGCCCTCCGTCCGATGCGATCAGGCAAAGCCACCCAAAGATCGGTCGCGACGGGATCAGTCTCTGAATGAAGAGTATTCGCTTCGTGCTGTTCTTCTTCAATCTCAACCGTAGGGAGGAAGTAGGGCCAAATGGCATTGAGGGGATTTATGGCAGAAGCAGAGAGTTCACTAGACGAAGCAGCCAGTTCAAAGCAAGTCAAGATGCTGGCGATGAATATTCGAGACCTGATGCCGGAAGCTGATCGGGAACAGGCGTTGGCCGCCTTCCGGGAACAATGCCGAGCCGGCGTTCTGGAGCCGCAGCGAACACAACGGATCGCGAAAGACGGACGAACCATAGAGGTATCTCTCATAGCCTCTGAGCTGGCGAACGACGCCGGGGAAACGTATGCCATCGCGACGACCGAAAGAATTGTGCCGGTTTGAGGTGCGCCTCACCTGGCTCTTAATTTTCGGACGACGCGAGATTCATGGCCGTCGTTTCTAACGAATCCGCGGAGGCGTAACGGTGATGGATTGTCACGGTCACAAATGGGGAATCGCAACAGATCGGTCCAGAGGTTCTTCCGAAGATTCGACCGATGAAAGGGCGAAGTCTCATTGCGCCGACAGCCTTCTGCTGCGCCGTTGCGCTGAGCGTAGCAGCGGACCACGTGCGCGAGGCGTCGGGCCGTCAAATGCCACGAATGGTCGGCGTGGCAGGCCGGGAACTCCAGTTAAATGGTATGGGCGTGGCCAAGGGGAAAGTTTTCTTCAAGGTCTACGTCGCGGGACTCTACCTCGAAAAGCCGACCGCGGATGCCCGGTCAGCGATTACTACCGACGAGGCCAAGCGCATCGTCCTGGTGATGCTGCGCGACGTCAGCCGCGAGACGTTTGTTAAAGCGGTAACCGGCATCCTGCGAAACTCCAGCCGTTCGATGCCAACGCTGCGCGCGCGACTCGATCTCTTGGAGCAGGCTCTGCCCGCTCCCAAGAAGGGCAACATGGGTTCAAGATCTTGTTCTGCCATCGTAAAGTTCAATTCCGTTGATTTCGAAAGCATCGCGTGACCGGGAAATGCCTCGCAAGATCTCGTTTGAGTTCGGCATCGACCTGTGCGGTTTCGAGGTGGGCTGCAGCGGGTGTTACGTCGGGCCAGTAAAGCCCGACAATTCACTCGAGGCCTGCCCTTATTCCAACGCTATCGGTTTGAAGTATTCCGGCACGATCACCCTGGTGCTCGGCGATGCGGATTTCACCTCGTCGATGAACGACTGGAGCCTGCGTACGGCTGGCTCCTGCGAGAAAGTATAGGGAACGTTGAATCGATCCCAGTGCGTCGGAAGTACCAGCGGCGGATTGCCCAGTACACGCATCAGTCGCGGCGTGTAATCCTCGATGTTATTCCGCTCGGGCATCGCCCCAATCAAGGCCACATCCGGATGCAAGCCGACTAACTCACTTTCGATGTAGTTCATTGAGCCAAACACCAGAATGCGATGGCGGTCGATCTCGATCAAATACGCCAGCGTCCCTCCCTCCGCGTACTGCCCGAGCCGGAGCGGCGCCTTCACGCCGGCGGGCACGACGGGCGGCGATACGGGTGCCAGTCCCGGCATCGGCTTGCGGAAAATGCCGTGAACGCTACGAATCACGCGGACCGAAAACCCTTCGAAATTGAGATCTTCTCCCCCCTTCACAACTTGGATCTGACGCTCGGGCACATCATACGCACGTGCAACGTTCGCGGTGCTTTCGGTGCCAACCACCCGAGCGCCGGTTTTCCGCGCGATGTACGGCATATCAAGCGAGTGGTCGGAGTGAGTGTGCGTGAGAAAGATGAAATCGGCCTTCTTGATGTGGGCGTCGATCACCGCGGTGTCCGATTCGACGATCGAATCCCGGGTCACCAAGGGCCTGGGGTCGTCGGGCGAGACATCATCGTTCGGAGAACGAGATTTCACCCGCGTCAGATACGGATCGATGAGAATGACGATTTTCCCGTTCGTGATCTGCCAACCGGCGGTGCCCAAGTAGGCGAGCGAAACCGGGTCGGCACGAAGAGTCAATGCGAGCAGAAGGATCAGCGAAGTCCGCATTGCCGTATTCTGACACGTCCGTCAGGCGAGCGATTAGGAGACGGTATAATTGCTGAGAATGAATAAGATTCGATTAATTGTAGTGGCGATCGCTGCTGCCGGGCTCTGCGCGGCTGACGATACCGGAAAAGTGTTCGATCAGCAGCTCGCCGGCGTCGAAAAAGAAATGGTTCCTCTGGTGGAGGCGATGCCGGCGGATCAAATGACCTTTGCGCCCACGGGCGGCGCCTTCAACGGCGTTCGGACTTTCCGCGATCAAGCTATGCACGTCGGTGCGGTGCTCTATCTGGTCTCCGCGGGCATCCTGGGCGAGAAGCCTCCCGCAGCTGCGGGAACGAACGAAAGCGGCCCAGCAGAAATCACGAGCAAAGCCGATGTCGTGAAATATCTGAATGGTGCGTTTGCTTACGCGCACCGGGCAATGAACTCGCTGACAGCACAGAATTTGACAGGAATGGTGAAGTCCCCGTTCGGGAGTGGAGAGACCCAACGCGGAGCATTGGCCATCACGAACGTGTCGCACGTCATGGATCACTACGGGCAGATGGTCGTGTATACGCGAATGAAAGGCATCGTGCCGCCAGCGAGCCGGTAAAGCTACACGGTCGCGCCGCAGCAGTTAGCCGTGTACCTGCCAGCTGCGCGCCGCGTCTGAACCACATTGGCGTTTTCATAAAGCACCTTTATGAAGCTGGCCTTTGAATTCAAAGTCCGTTTTCGCGCCGAATGTGATCGATGCGCGAACGAGCGATGCCGGCGGCTTCCAGAACGCCGGTGATGAAATCTGTCTTGGATTGGGCATACCGATCGACATCGTCCGAATATTGCCGCGCAAGGTCCCGCTTGAGTACGCCATAGATCTGCGCAGTTTTCGGGTGCGCGCGCAGATAGTCGCGAAAGACAAGATGGTCGTGCAGGGCGGCGCTATCGCTGCGGCAGACGTAGAGATTGTGCGCGGGGTCATTCACAGCGGCGCGAAAGGCTTCCCGACCCGCGATGCCCAGATTCCCTCTATAGGCATAGTCAATCGCAGTTAGCCGTTCGATCGCCAGCAGAACGCCTTCGTCAGATCGCACGATCACATCGAGATCAATAATAGGTTTCGCGGCGAGGCCCGGCACCGACGTGCTGCCAACGTGCTCTATGGCGACCGCGAAGTCTTCGATCACCGGCCAGATTCGCTCACGCAACTTCTCGAAATCGCGCACCCATTGCGGATCGTAATCCCGAACGACGACCGTCATCCGGCGATCCTCAGAATCGCGGCAAGGCTCCGGTCAACGTCGTCTTCCGTAGTCGCCCATGACGACACGCTGATGCGCATCGCTGCTTTTCCGTGCCATTCGGTGCTGCCACACCAGCAGGTGCCCTCGCCTTGTATCTCAGAGATCACCCGGCGCGTTTTCTCCGAGTCGCCGAGGGAAATCATCACCTGGTTTAACACCACGTCGTTCAGGACTTCGAACCCGGCGCGGCGAAATCCCTCCGCGAATCGCGAAGCCAGGCGGCAGTTCCGCTCAATCATCTCCGCCAACCCGCGACGGCCGAGCGACCGCAGCGCGGCCCACACTTCTACTCCGCGCGCCCGGCGCGAAGCCTCCGGAGTGTATTGCCACGGCTCGCGATGCTCACCCATCTGAAGATACGCTGCTCGAACCGTCATCGCCGCGCGCAGATGCTCGGGATCGCGCACGATCGCAAGCCCCGAGTCGTACGGGACGTTCAGCCATTTGTGGCAATCCGTAGCCCACGAATCGGCTTCGGCGACCCCGTTCAGCAAGTGCGCGCGATCGGACGTAGCGGCGGCCCACAATCCGAAGGCACCGTCCACGTGCACCCAGGCGCCGTCCCGCTTCGCCTTCGCGCATATTGCGGTCGCCGGATCGAACGCGCCTGTGTTCACGTTGCCCGCCTGGATCGCGATCAACGTCCTTTCGTCGAGAGCGGGCACGGCGTTGGCGACCATGCGCCCCTGGTCGTCCGCCGGAACCGTAATGACGCGAGCGCGCCCGAATCCGAGCATCGACAAGGCCTTGAGCATCGATGCGTGGACCTGCGCCCCAACCACTATTCGGATCTCCGGCGCACCGAATAATCCACGCGCTTCGACATCCCATCCCGCGCGCGCCAGCAGCGCATGCCTGGCCGCGGCTAAGGCCGTGAAATTCGCCATCGTCGCGCCGGTGACAAACCCGACGCCGCAGGATTTCGGAAGGGCGAGCACATCGAGCAGCCATTTGCTGGCGATCTCTTCGAGTTGCGAACCGACCGGCGACTGCACGAACAGAGCGGCATTTTGGTCCCAAGCGCCGGCCAGCCAGTTCGCGGCCATTGCAACGGGCAGTGAACCGCCGGTGACGAATCCGAAGTACCGCGGTCCGGTCGAGGCAACGGTCGCGGGCGACCCCAAGCTATCGAGTAGCGCGATCACTTCACTGGCGTCGCACCCATCGTGATTCAACTCGCCGCCGAGCCCATCCAGCCGCGCGATATCAGCAGGCGTGGGAGCAACGCGCCGTTGATCGATGGCGGCGACGTAGCGCGCCGCACGCCCGGCGGTTTCGATCAACAGGTCTTGTCTTGAATTCATGAAGTTTTCGGATGGCCGTTACTTCGGAAGGATAACATCGGGAACCTCGGAACGCCGGATACTTTTTCTTCGCCCGATCGCACTCGGAAGTTTCGCTGGCTGGTCGACAACGCCAAGTGAAACCTTCGGATTCTCCCGCTTCTCGATTTCGCGATCCCGCTAATCCCAAACAGCCGCCAAAATAGACGTGTGTGCATTCCGAGTAGCGAATCTACCAAAAAGCCGCTTCGTCGATCGATTCACCTCAGTAACTTGCTGGCGAGCCAGTAATCCATACTGAGCTTTCCCGGACCGGAGCAGATCAGCCAGAGAAAGAAGAGCACGTACAGAACTTCTGGAAGGTAGAGGAAATCGTCGAGCCAGTTAAGAGGCGAAAGTCCTTTAGGCATGGAGGAAAGCGTGGTGGTCAGGATGGCGACAATCATATCGATCAATAGGGCAACACAGGCCGGGCTCGAAAGAAGCCCGACGGTCAGCAAGGATCCGCAGGCGAACTCGACACCCGACACGAAATAAGCCATCTGGTGGGGAAACGGAACTTTGGCCTTGACGAGTGTGTCGTAAATCGTTTTCGTGCTGCCTGCGACAAACAGTTTGTTTGCCCCGGAGATCGCGAAGAACAGCCCTAGCGAAACGCGTACCAGCAGGATGGCATATTGTTCCAAATCACCGCTACCGAGCAGCCCAAACTGGACCAACCGTTTCCAATCCATCTCCCGTCCCTCCTATCACACGGCTCGATTTCTCTGGTAACCGCGTTAATCAGGGCT
Source organism: Bryobacteraceae bacterium (assembly GCA_035507655.1). Classification (GTDB taxonomy): domain Bacteria; phylum Acidobacteriota; class Terriglobia; order Bryobacterales; family Bryobacteraceae; genus Palsa-187. The sequence continues at coordinate 16,206 of DATJNW010000005.1, forward strand.
TCAGCGCCGCTCTGGCGGTGATCTCCATTCTGGACAATTATGCCGCAAACCGCATATGGCGGTCTCGTTAGCGAATTTTCGTGCCTTCGAGATTATGTGTCCATCCGTTCGACCCATTGGGCGCGCGATGCGGGAGCCACGAATGGATCCGCAAAGTACTGTGTTTCCCGCGCAACCTTGTCGCCCCTGAACTCCATGATGCTCACGGTGTAGGACGGCTTGCCGTCATATGTTATGACCAATTCTGTGACCCAAAGATCACCGCCGCCAATGATTCGCCGGACGGCAAACCGCTTTTCGCTCGGCTGGCTAGCGCGTTGGTTCTGTATGTTGTGTCGACCGCGGGTTCGCTCGCCCGACTGCGGGTATTCCAGTACCGCGTCCTCGCGATAGATGCGATGCTCCGTTTCAAAATCGTTGGCGTCCGACGCCGCCCAATGCTGATCCAGTGCAGCACGGATCTCTTGATCTCCAGAATACTGCTCCTTCTTTTGTTGATCGTTCATCTTGAGCCTCCAATTTGACAAGAAACTAAATGCTTTGGCGGGATCGGAATGTACGACTCGTCAAGTCTCCGTTTCTTCTATCACCCCCATGGTCCACGCGGCGTCGAAGCGTCTGACTCCCGAATAGCTCACACGAAAGCCTCACCGCCGCGAAAAGGGGCCCGTATAACGAGTTTGAAGTTGTCTTCACGTTCCCAAGGCGACTTTTTTCAAACCGTTTGCGGAGCCGGCACTTGCGCTGGGGCAGCCTGGCGGCGACGGCGACCGCTGAGTAGATAGATGGCGGCGCGCAATTCGAGCAGCGGATCGTCGGAGGGTTCGATTCCTTCCACGCGAGGAATCGGATCGAAGATGATCCGGCGATACGATTCGTCATCCGGGGCTTTCGCGGTCAGGGCGATGGCGCCAAAATCAATGAGCTGCCGATCGGCGGGCCAATGCTTTGTCGCGTCATCAACGACGTCGCCATCGCCTGCGATCTGTACCTGGATACGGAAGCGGGCGGGTCCCGCGGCGATACGGCGGGTGATCTCGTCAATCAGGTAGTTGGCGTGTCTGGCTTTGGCGGCTACGTCGTCAAGGTGCTCGATACCCGCTTCAGGCACAATCCGATACCGGCCATAGCGGGCTTCGCCGCTTTTGTTTATGAATCGGAAGGCGGTCACGCCGAAGTAGGCTTCCGTCGCGAAGCTGGCCGGGCTCGGCTTGGGAGTCTGGACAAAGGCCAGCGCCGCTGGATGCGAGGCGAGAAACGCCGAAGGATCACCGCTCGCCGCGGCGCGAAGAAGATCGAGGAACTCCTGGCCGGTCCTGGTGGGAAACCCGTCGGTCGAGTGGCTCACGATGTCGGTGTGAAGATGCTCGGCGAGATGGAAACGGATCGCGAGCCCGTGCGGATTCGCGTCGGGAGAATTATCCGGGATCGAAGGAAGACCAGTTCCGTCAGAGAAACGGACGGTCACAGGAGTAGAGTTGCGGTAGACATGCGGAGCCCGGGACAGAGAAGCGGCTTCTCGCGAGGGCGTGAATTCGCCACTCAGCATGATGCCCTTGGCATGAACAGCGCGGAACCCGGGTTGTGGGCCGAACATCGTTTCGAATTGCGCTAGCAAGTCGTTGGCGAGCTGGATGATCCTTTGGTCGGATGGAAGCGGCACGTGGATGCTCCTTGTGGATTTTAGATTCTGTCTACGCGCCGGCCGTGGCCGCGCTGTTATGGGATGGAGCGTGATTCGCGGGAGATTCAGATTTCGAGCGCGAACCAATCGGTATAACGTTACGGTCTTCTGAATCGGCGAAAAGGCGACTTTCCCTTCTCTCTATCCCTTACCGCGCGGGGAGATCCCGTTGACGCGCCGCTGCCCCGTTCCCCGCCAGGCAAATTTCGCCGAGCAAACCTGCACAAAAAGGGCTGACGGTGACTCATCTATAGGAATCTCGAATGTTGTCTTCACATTGGCGAGACAACATGAGAAAAGGCGAGGCGACTGCGCAGCAAATTATGTTTGTAAGCTATTGATCTGACAGCCCCGAAAAGGCTGGCGTCGGCGGTTCGATTCCGTCCCTGGCCACCAACGTTTTCATAGACTTAAAGCCAATTCCCTCGCCAAATCAGCACTGAACTCCAAATGGAGTCCAAACTCGGTTTTCAGTCGAATAGCTGCTGCTCGTCTGCTGGCACCACTGGCACCACTCGGCGTGGTAGCCATCGTCATCTCACGAACCATTGAATTCTGAATCGCTTGGTATCCATGGTAGCCGTGGTAGCCATTTCGATCAC
>DATJNW010000006.1:0-24360 GCA_035507655.1 Bryobacteraceae bacterium
ACGGGCCCATCCGGCATTGGTCGCCCGCGCGCGGAGCCGGAGCCGGAGCGAAGCCATGCTGAGCGGAGCGGAGGCGGAGGCGCAGCGCGCGTGAACGCTGCGTGATTATGGGCTTTGTCAGATCAAGTCTCAGCTAGAACACCGGTGATCGTGGGTTCGAAACCCACCTGCCACCCACCCACAGAGCTTACTAAATTCATCTCCACCGCGCCTTCGCCGCTTTCTTGGCGATCTCCTTACGCTGTTCAGGCGTGAGCATTTCCGCCCGCGCCTTCCCGCCCTTCAATCCGCCCAGGCGTCCCCAGGTGACGGCGGCGGGGTTCTTCTCCGGCGGCGGCTCCTCTTTAGTCATCTGCCCCGTTGCCTCCTGCACGACCGAAAGGCGATCTGGTTCAGATCTTCTTTTCCCTTGCCGCGATTGCTTGACCGATTTGGCATCCTGATTCCAGCGTGCGGAATCCGTTTTCTGATGTCAATACCCCCCTAAATTCAAACCGAGCCACCACCGAAAATTGCTACGGTTTTTCGCTGACTTCCCAATTTTCGTGAACCGCGCGGACCAGCGCTTCGGCCGATTGCGTCTGTGGGAGCGCGGTCCGCGGCGGAGCGGCGGCCGCCGGAACATTCTCCGTGTTGCGCTTGATGGCGCGCAGCAGCTCCTTGATCTCGGAAACGTCGGTGCTGATCTGAAAAATGCGGTAAACGGCAAACAGCGCCAGCCCGTAGACGATCAGCGTAAGCAGGCCGCTGATAATCAGTTGCAGTGGTCCCATGCCCGTCTGATCGGCGCGGCGGGGGTAATACTTTAGCGGCTTCGGGCTCAGGAATTCTGCCGCTCGAAATCGAGCGAAGCCGAGTTCATGCAGTACCGCAAACCGGTCGGCTTGGGACCATCCTGGAACATATGACCGAGGTGCGCTCCGCACTGCGCGCATTCGACCTCGATGCGGCGCATTCCGAAGCTCCGGTCTTCGATCATGCGCAGGTTTTTCTCATCGATCGGCGCGTAAAAACTGGGCCATCCGGTGCCGGAATCGAACTTGGTTCCGGAGCTGAACAGTTGCGCCCCGCAGCACACGCAATGGTAGGTTCCGTCCTCGTGCAGATTCCAGTATTTCCCGGTAAACGGCGGTTCGGTGCCTTTTTCACGAGTGACGTGGTACTGTTCCGGCGTGAGCTGTTTTTTCCAATCGGCCACTGTTTTTTCCATAACTCCACTGTAGCGCGGCGAGTTTTCCGCAAGGCCATTTCGCGGCTGCTAACGGGCGCGGCTTTAAACCGACAGCTCGCCGTGATACATCATTTCCTTCAAGTTGAACTTCACCTTCACCGGGATGCGGTTGAAAGCGGTGGTGAAGGTCACTTCCTTGTCTTCGGGCCGGAGCGTCACGAGCTCCTTCGAAAAACCGAAAAACACGTCGCCGTAATTGGCCGGCTGCTGCACGATCACGCCCGGCTGAACATCACGTTTGTCCTTTGGCTCCAGGAACGTGATGGCTTTCATGCGGTCCAGCGTATCCTGGTTCGATTGCGAGGAATCGTCGCCGGTCGATTGATACCGTCCCTGCGGCGGGTTCACCGGGATGCCGCCGACACTGATCACGTAATGATTGGTGAATTGCTTGGGAATCGGGGTTTTGAGCGCGTCCAGAATCACTTTAGCGCTCTGCCAGCGCACCACCGCTTTGTAGCTTTGGCCCGGCGGATAACCGCCGCGGCGCCGTCCCATGCCGCCGATTCCGGGAATGCCCATGCCTCCGCCGGGATAACCTCCGCCGGGATAACCTCCACCGGGGTAACCTCCACCGCCGGGGTAGCCTCCGCCGCCGGGATAACCGCCGCCGGCGCCCGGAGGGTATCCGCCTTGCGCCGGCCCGCTGACGGTGATCTCCTTGGCCCACGGCGACTTGTTAGTAAGCTGATCGACCTCGGCGCCGGTCCAGTCCGCGGGATCTTTCTTGTTCCAGAACCCGGAATCAGAAGCGTACAGGCGCCCCGCGCTCACAATTCCGGCCGCGCCGGCCAGACGAAAAAGGTCGCGCCGCGTTCCCCAATCTCCTCGCATGCTTTTCTCCTTATTGAAACGACGTTGAACCACCGGGCTAAGGTTGCATGGCAGGCGTGTAAACTTTTCGCGGCGAAACGCGTCGCCCGGCGATTTTGCCGCGCAGGTACAATCATCCCTATGCGAATTGTTGCGTTGCTGCTGATTGGCGCGGTGGCCTGCGCCGCCGCGGATCGAGGGGGAAAACAACAGGTGATCGCGGCCGTGCATCGCCTGTTTCAGGATATGGCGGCGGGAAACGGCGACGGCGTTGCCGCGGCGATGCTGCCCGAGGTGAAACTGATCTCCGTGCGGGACGGCCAGATTTCCCCGGCGAGCGGACGCGACGAATTCGTCCAGCGCATCACCGCCAGCAAAGGCGGGTTACTCGAGCGGATCTGGAACCCGACCGTTCTGGTGAGCGGCCAGATGGCCATGCTGTGGGCCGATTACGATCTGCACATCAACGGGAAATTCAGCCATTGCGGCGTGGACGCGTTCTTTCTGCTCAAGACCGCCGACGGCTGGAAAATTTCGCAGGTTCAATACACCGCCGAAACGCAGGGATGCAAGCCGAGCCCGCTGGGTCCGGTGAAGTAGCCAGCCTCACTTCTTTTTCGGCGGCAGAAATTTTTTGTCGATGGACGCGACCACCACGTAATTGGGATCGACCATTTCGTCGAGATGGATTTTCGCCACCTTGGAAAGCAGCTCATAGGCGTCGAGCGCCGATAATCCGTAGTCGTCGTGAATCCATCCGACCAGCTCGGTGAAGGCGATGCGCAGCGCGTCGTCGAGCGGACGGTAAGCGCCCACGGCCATGATCGAACTGGCGTTTTCAAATCGCGGCCAGTTGATTTTTTTATTTTTGACCACGCTCACCTGCACCCGCGCGCGCAGCGGCACTTCGATGGCGGTCCCGGCCACTTCGCCGTCGCCCATGGCCGCGTGGCCGTCGCCCATATAGAGCAGCGCGCCGGCGACGTTCACCGGAAAATAAACGGTATTGCCCACGCTCGCCTCGGGAGCGTCCATGTTGCCGCCGAATTCGGCCGGAACAATGGAGCTGCGCGCTTCGCCTCCGGCCGGCGCGACGCCGATGCAGCCGAAGAAGGGATGCAGCGGAATTTTCACCGAAAAATTCGAATCGAGAGCGTGGAAGGTTGCGGTGTTGCTGGAGTGGTCGATGGGATAGAACCAGATTTTTTCGGGCAGCGGCGCATGCAGCATGGGCGTGTAATTGGTTTCGTTCAACGCGCCGAATCCGGGAGCGAAAGCGCCGATGCCCTGCTTTCCGTCCACCTGAAGATCGAGAATTTTCACGGCCAGCGTGTCACCGGGCTCGGCGCCGTCGATGTAAAAAGGCCCGGTGAGCGGGTTGTCGCCTTTGACGGCGCTCAACCGGTCGCCGGGCTTTTGAATCGCGTTGCCGAAGGCGTCCAGCGTGTTGGTCTCGATGACGCCGCCGGATTTGACGTGCGCCACCGGCGCGGCCGGGCCGTAGAGATATTTCACGTCCTCGATTCCGGCGTGGTATTTCACCGTCTGGGCCGCGGCGGCGAACGTCAGGAGCAAGGTCAGGCAGGCTTTCATAATCTTTTCAATGTATCGCAGGAACGGGACCGGGCCTCTCGAAGATACGGCCCAACGGCCGTGAGGGCGCAGGATGGACTTTTCGTCCTATAATTGGTCGCAAATGCGAGCCGTGTTGCCGATCTTATTCTTCGCCGCGCTGCTGTCTGCGCAAAACCGGGTTTCGATTCACGTCGACGCCGCGCAGCGTGAAGGTCCCTTCAAGCCGATCTACGGATATTTCGGCTACGATGAGCCGAATTTCACCTATACCGCCAACGGCCGCAAACTCATCGGGGAGCTGGCCGCGCTCAGCGAAAATCCGGTTTATATTCGCACCCATTTCATGCTGGTGACCGGCGACGGCGCGCCGAAACTCAAATGGGGATCGACCAACGCGTACACCGAAGACGCTTCCGGCAAACCGGTTTACGACTGGACCATCACCGATCGCATTTTCGACACGTATCTCGACGCCGGCGCGAAACCGTACGTCGAGGTCGGCTTCATGCCCGAAGCGCTTTCGAGCAAACCCGAGCCGTACGCGGGCATCTGGATTCCCGGCGCGCGAAATGAACATTACAGCGTGGGCTGGACCTATCCGCCGAACGATTACGCGAAATGGGGCGAGCTGGTTTATCAATGGGCGCATCATGCCGTCGAAAAATATGGCGCGGATCAGGTGGCGACGTGGTATTGGGAAATCTGGAATGAGCCGGACATCAGCTACTGGCACGGCACGCCGGAAGAATACGACAAGTTGTACGACTACGCGGCTCGCGCGGTGAAGCGGGCGCTGCCGCGGGCCAGGGTTGGCGGTCCGGCGACCACCGGCGGAGGGTCCGGATTTCTGCGCCAGTTTCTGGAGCATTGCGCGGCGGCTGGTGTGCCGCTCGATTTCATCAGCTATCACGCCAAGGGACGGCCGGCGGTGGTCGACGGACGCGTCCGGATGGGCATTTCGAACCAGGTGAATAATGTTCTGAGCGGGTTTCGCGTGATCCACGATTTTCCGAAATTCCGCGCGCTGCCGATCGTGCTGAGCGAATCGGACCCGGAGGGCTGCGCGGCGTGCTCGGCGCGCGTGTATCCGCAGAATGCGTATCGCAACGGACCGCTGTACGCGTCCTACACGGCCACCATGATGAAAAGCATTTTCGAGCTGGCGGATCGCGAGAAAAGCAACATCGAAGCGATGCTGACGTGGGCCTTCCAGTTCGACGGGCAGCCCTATTTCGACGGTTTTCGCACGCTGGCGACCAACGGGATCGACAAGCCGGTGCTCAATTTTTTCCGCATGGCGGGATTGATGCGCGGGGATCGCGTGAAGGTGGAAAGCAGCGGACGCGTCGCGCTGGATGCGATGCTGGCGAACGGGGTCCGCGGCGATCCCGATGTGGACGCGCTGGCGGTGCGCGGCGAACACGGCGTTTCCGTGCTGGCGTGGAATTATCATGACGACGACGCCGCGGGAAAACCGCCGGCGCAAATCGCGCTGAGCGTTTCTGGTCTGCCGGCGGGACGCGTTCTGCTGCGTGAATATCGCATCGACGAAACGCACAGCAACGCCTGGACCGCGTGGAAGAAAATGGGTTCGCCCCAGCAGCCGACGCCGCAACAATACGCCCAACTGGAAGCGGCCGGCCAGTTGCAGCAACTCGGCTCGCCGCGCTGGGCGACGGTGCGGGCGGGCGATCTGCGAACGGAAATCGCGCCGCCCTTGCAGGCTGTTTCCCTGATTCAGATCGCGTGGTGACGTAAGCCGCCCTGACGGTCTGCATTCGGCTTAGGTTACTGGAGGTCCGCCTTACCTGGCGCTGTAACCCGCCGGCAGAACCTTGTGCGGATCGACCCGGATCACCAGATATACAATCTGGTCCGAAGAAATTTCGCTGAACCAGTGCGGCGTGTTGGGCGGAATGATCACCACGTCGCCGGGGCCGATCCTGCGGCTGACGCCGTTGACGATCGCTCCGCCGGATTTGCTGGGACCGTTCAGGACCTTCACTACCTGGCTCGCGGCGGGAACTTCGCGGGCGTTCTCCACGCTCCCGCCGGTCACCAGCACGCCGCTGCCTTCGATGACATGATAAACCTCGGTGATTTCGCTGTGCTCGATCCCGTTCGGCCGCTGATTGCTGGCGGTTTTGGAGCGATGCACCACCCCCACGCCGACGTTGTATTCGCCGTTCACGTTGATCACGCGAATGGCCTGATCGCTGACCGCGGCGGACGCGGTTTTCCTGACCATGGCCAGGATCTCGTCATTGGTGACGTCGGTCGCGACGCCTGCGGGCGGCGTTTGCGCGACGCAGACTACGGCTAAGAATCCAAATCGAAGAAATTTTTGCACGGGTCCTCCAGTACGGAGCGCGGCGAGCGAGGCCAAGGCCTCGCGCAGGCCAACGGGCCTGCGCCACAGGTTTTTATTCTGGCCTGATGACTCCTGACAATTTTTGTCTACATCGGACTTTTCGCTGTCCTGGGCCAGAGCACTCCCTCGTCCAGCTTATTCACCGGCCCCATGCCGCGATAAACGAACTTCTGCACACGCTGCCCGCGATAAGTTTCCGTGGTAAAAATGTCGCCCTTGGAATCGGTGGCGATGCTGTGCACCGCGTAAAATTCGCCGGGCTGCCGGCCGCCATCGCCGAAGCTGGTGAGCACTTCCAGCGAATTGCGATCCAGAATGTGAATCTTTTCGTTGGTCCCGTCGGCGAGATAAATAAATTTCTGCTGCGGGTCCTTCGAAAACGCGATGTCCCAGGTGGAACCGTCGCCGAGCGTGTTCTTGTAGAGGATCTGTTCCTTCACGTAGGTGCCATCCGTCTTGAACACCTGAATGCGATCGTTGGGACGGTCGCAAACATAAAGCAGACCGTCGTTGGACAGCGCCACGCTGTGCACCGGCGTGCGGAACTGCTGCGCCGGCGCCTCATTCGGATCGTACGGTTTCGCCGGGAAACCGAAATAGGCGTCGTCGGGCCGGTGGCCGTAAGCGCCCCAATAGCGCTTGAACTGGCCGCTGTCGGCGTCGAACACGATCACCCGGCGATTGCCGTAGCCGTCGGCCACGTACACTTCGTTGGTCTTGGGATCGACGATAATTTTCGCCGGCAATCCCAGGTTGGCCGTGTCGTTGCTGCCGTGGCTCTCTCCGGCTTTGCCGATCTGCATCAGGAATTTTCCATCCTGGGTGAACTTGATGATCATGCTGTCGTGATACAGCGGCGGGGCATTGGGGTCGCGCGGGCCGCGTCCGCCGCCCTTTTTCTTATTGTTTCCGCGCGCCGCGAAACCCTCTTCATCCGGCGGAAGATTCTTGGCCCGGCCGTTTCCGCCGATCCACACGTTGCCCTTGTAATCGACGGTGATTCCGTGATTCTGCGCCGGCCAAACGTAGCCATCACCATCCTCGCCACCCCAACTCTTGAGCAGATTTCCCTGTTCGTCGAACTCCAGAACCGGCGGCGCGGGCACGCAGCAGTCCGATTCCACCACGCCGCGTTTCCGCTTGGCGCCCGGCGGATTCGGCGCCGCGTAATCTTCCATCGCTTCCAGGCTGCCCTGGCGATGAATAATCCAGATATGATCCTGCGCGTCCACCGACACGCCGATCACGTTGCCCATCACCCAGTGATTGGGCAGCGGCTTGGGCCACATCGGGTCGACTTCGAAGCGCGGCGCCTGGGTCGCCGCGGCGCTGACCGTCGCGTGATGGTCGAGCAGACTCGACCCCACTCCGAGCGCCACCAGCGCGGCGGCAAACGTTGCGCCAATCCGGAGATTCTGTTTCATTCCTGCCTCCTATCGTTTGTTGAAAAAGGGGGCTTCAAGTGCGGACCGTCGCCTTTTTCAACCACCTTCTCACGCATTCTGCGTTAACCTACTTTACAATGCGAGCAATTATATCGAATTCGTCCGGCCGCAGCCACTGTTTGTTGGCGCTGATGTTTTTGGCCTGCGCCGCCTCCGCGCACGATATCCCCAACGACGTCGCGGTGCAGTCGTTTCTCAAGCCCGAAGGCCAGGTTCTGCACCTGCTGATCCGGGTGCCGCTGGTGGCCATGCGCGATTTCAATTTTCCGGAGCGGCCCGACGGCTATCTCAACATTCCGCAGGCGAGCCTGGTGCTTCCGAGCGCGGCCCAAATGTGGATCTCCGATTTCATCGACGTTTATGAGGGCGACCGGCAACTGGTCAAGCGGCCCACCATCGCCGCCACGCGGCTGTCGCTTCTTTCCGACCGTTCCTTCGTTTCCTACGAGCAGGCCATGGCGCATCTTTCCGCGCCTCCGCTCGACCCATCGGTCGACGTGGTGTGGAACCAGACGCTGCTCGACGTTCGCTTCGATTATCCGATTGAAAACGAGCATTCCCGATTTTCAATCAATCCGCGCCTCGGCCGGTTGGGGCTGCGCGTGGTCACCGGCTTGCGATTCGTCACGCCCGATGGCGCCATTCGCGCCTTCGAATTCATCGGCGACCCGGGGTTGGTCCATCTCGATCCACGCTGGTATCAGGCCGCCGGGCGCTTCGTCGAAATGGGTTTTTATCACATCCTCGACGGCACCGATCACCTGCTGTTTCTGTTTTGCCTGGTGATCCCGTTCCGCAAATTCCGCGCGCTGATTCCGATTGTCACGGCGTTCACGCTGGCGCACTCGATCACCTTGATCGCCAGCGCCTATAATCTCGCTCCCGACGCGCTGTGGTTTCCGCCGCTGATTGAGACCGGCATCGCCGCGTCGATTGTGTACATGGCGCTTGAAAACATCACGGGAGCAAGCACCGTTCATCGCCGCTGGATCATCGCCTTCTGTTTCGGCCTGGTGCACGGCTTCGGATTTTCCTTCGCCTTGCGGGAAACGATGCAGTTCGCCGGCGCGCATATGCTGGCGTCGCTGCTCTCCTTCAACATCGGAGTCGAGCTGGGGCAGTTGCTGGTTTTGCTGATGATGATCCCCGCGCTCGAGCTGCTGTTCCGTCACGTCGTCGCCGAAAGGATGGGCACCATTATTTTATCGGCGCTGGTCGCGCACACCGGCTGGCACTGGATGATGGATCGCTGGGAGGTATTCCGGCGATTCGACATCGAATGGCCGGCGCTGACGCCGGCGTTCTTGCTGACGCTGCTGCACTGGCTGATGGCGATGGTGTTTCTCGCCGGGATGGTGTGGCTGGTTTCGACGCTGCTGAATCGACGGCGGACGGATGAAGGCGCGCCGGAAAGCGAACGTCCGGTTTCGCTGTAGGAACTGCGGAGTTTGCCCGCTTCCTGACGGAAGCGGCTCCAATGGGCGTCGAGCCGCGCCCGTGACGGCGCGGGCCTCGAGCGGCAGCCGGATGGTCTTCCCGCCACCCAACTCCTCCGCAAGGCGCGGTTCTATTCGTAGCGCAGCGCTTCCACCGGATCCAGACGCGCCGCTTTGCTCGCCGGCCAGATGCCGAAAAATAATCCGATGCCCACCGAGACCACAATCCCCAATCCCGCGGCCCACAACGGAACCACCGTCGGCAAACTCGGAAAGGCGAAGTGCGCGGCGAGCGATACCATCCATCCGAGCAGCATCCCCAGCAGTCCGCCCAAACCGGTCAACACCACCGCCTCGGTCAAAAATTGCGTAATAATATCGAAGCGCCGCGCGCCGATCGCCTTGCGCACGCCGATTTCGCGGGTACGCTCGGTCACCGACACCAGCATGATATTCATCACGCCGATGCCGCCCACCAGCAGGCCAATGGAGCTGAGCACCACCATCACCAGCGTCACCATGGAGGTGACCGAGCGAAAATCTTCCACAAACTGATCCGCCGTTGAGATGAAAAAATTGTCCGGCTTGTCCAGCGGAACGTGCCGCTGGATGCGCAGCACCGCGCGCACTTCATCGATGGCTTCGGGAAGCTCCCCGTCCCTGGCCAGCACGATCAGCATATTTTCCTGGGCCGAGGGAAACAGCTTGTGCATGGTGAAATAGGGCAGCAGAATGCGATTATCGTCCTGGCCGGGCATCGACGCGGCCGGCCGCTTCATCACGCCGACCACCTGCACCTCCGCGCCGGCGACGAAAATGTTTTTGCCGATCGCGTCTTCCATGCCGAACAGCGCTTTATAAACGTCCTCGCCGATCACCGCGACGGGCAGGTGATGCTGATCCTCGGTTTCGGTGAAAAAACGTCCGGCGAGCATTTCCGCCTGGCCGCTATAAGCGTAGTTGGCGTTGGTTCCACCGATGTTGGGGCCGTAATAATCGTTGCTTTTGTAGCGGACGCGGCCCATGAAATTCGGAAACAGGTACGCGCTGGTGCGCACCACGGCGGGACAACGGTCGGCGACGGCCACGGCGTCGGCGTAGGTCAGCGGTTTGCGATTGCGCTCCTCCGCGGTGCGGCCGTTCACGCCCGGTCCCATGCGCATTTTGAAAACCACCGCGGTATTGGTTCCCATGCTGCGGATGACGCCGGTGACCGCGCCGTCCATGCCGGCGAGAATCGACCCGACCGCGATAATCGTCCCGGTGCCGATGATTACGCCGAGCACGGTGAGAAACGAGCGAATTTTATTCTCGCGCAGCGTGGTCAGCGCGAGACCGATCACCGAAACCAGCAGGTTCATGACGACTCCGATCGCAGCGCGACAATGGGATCCAGCCGCGCCGCCCGCCGCGCCGGATAAATTCCGAAAAACAACCCGACCGCCGCGGAAAGCGCGACACCGAGAAGCACGGCGTTCAGCGGCAGCACCATCGGCACCGGCGTGAAATTGCGCACCAGCAGCGCGATGATCCAGGCGATCAGCACGCCGATCAATCCGCCGCATCCGGCGAGCATCGACGATTCCACTAAAAATTGATTCAGAATATCCTGCCGCCGCGCGCCCACCGATTTGCGCACGCCGATTTCGCGGGTGCGCTCGCTCACCACCGCCAGCATGATGTTCATGATCACCACGCCGCCGACCACCATGAACACGCTGACGATTCCCACCGCCGCCGCGGCGATCGCGCCGGTGAGCGAATCCCACGCCGAAACCAGCGTGTCCGAGGATTGAATCGCGAAATCATCGTCCTGCTGCGGGCGCAGATGGCGGAAGATGCGCACCAGCTCGCGAACTTCGTCTTCGGCTTCATCCAGGTGATCGCGATCGAGCGCCTCGAAGTTATAGCTGATGCCGATTCGCGAGCCGTAAATTTTGAAATACGTCTGATCGGGAATCGCCAGAAAATTATCCTGCGACTGGCCGAACACGCTGCCCTTGGCGCGCGCCACGCCCACCACTTCAAAGGGCCGGCCGTCGATCTGAATGATTTTTCCCACCGGGTCCGCGCCGGGAAAAAAACGATCCTTCAGGTCGGCGCCTAAAAACGTCACTTCCATGTGCCGTTCGTCTTCGATGTCGGTGTACATGCGGCCGGTCTCGACCTGGGTGTTGCTCATGCCGAGCGTCGCGGCGTTGGCGCCCATCAGCGCTACGCCGTCCACCAGGTCCCCCGCGTAGGTGACCTTCACGCCGCGCTGGTCGAAAATGCCGGCTTCCTTGACCAGCGTGGCGTGATCGCGAACGAAAGCATATTCTTCGCGGTTGAGCTGGGGATTTCTCTGAAGTTGCTCGAAAAACGTTTTCGGATCGCGATTGCCAATGTAGGCGATGCGCAGGACGCGGAAACCGTCGTTGCCCATGCTGGACGCGGTGTTGGCCATGTACACGTCCATGCCGTGGATCACGCTCATCACCGCGATCAGCGTGGTGGTGGAAAGAATGATCCCCAGCAGCGTCAGAAAGCTGCGCAATTTGCTGGAGCGCAGCGAATCGAGCGCTACCGCCGCCGCTTCGAGAAATGATGCCGTCGAGCGCACTTGTTAATAGGATACGTGACGCGTCGCGATTTTGTTCAATAGCATAAGCCGCCAGGCTGGTTTTCGACAGTGGGATGGCCGCGGACTGCCTCAGCCGCTCCGCAACAATTCCTCCATCCAGTCGAGCACCACGCCATCCAGCCAGAACCTCGGCCGGCCCCGGGCGATGAATCCCAAATGTCCGCCGTGCTCCACCGCGAGCAGCCGCAACCAGGGATTCTCCGCAAACGCCGGATGATCGTACACCGAAAACGGCACCAGCGGATCGTCCTTGGCGATGATCACCAGCGCCGGCACGCGAATCTTTTCCAAATATTGGTTCGACGACTGGGTGCGGTAATAATTGGCGGCCGTTCCGAACCCAAACAGACGCGCCGTGTAGTAATCGTCGAAATCGTAAATCGTCCGGATTTTGGCCAGATGCTCCACGGCGTACGTCTGGGGCGCCTGGCGCGCGCGCACCCGGATCTTCCGCTTCAACGCCGCCAGGAATCTCCGGTCGTAAAGGATATTTTTACGCCGCCCGAGCGCCGTCGCGCAGGCCGCCAGATCGATCGGCGTCGAAACCGTGCACACGCCGGCAAGAAGCTCGCCGGCACGCTCGCCCAGCTCGCCGCACAGCTTCAACGAAATATTGCCGCCGAGCGAAAATCCGGCGAGAAACAGCGGCCCCGCGCCAGCGCGCCTCAGCTCGCGCAGAACGTGCAGAACGTCGGAGGTCTGCCCCGAATGATAATTCGTCGGCGCCAGATCCTCGGTGCCGCCGCAGCTTCGCAGGTTCATGCGATGCGTCGCGTAGCCGGCTTCGAGCGCCGCCGCGGCCAGGCTGCGCGCGTAACCCGCGTGGCTCGATCCTTCCAGGCCATGGACCATAATCAATTCGCCGCGCACTTCGCCCGAAGGCCGCTGCGCATCGACGCGAATTTTCACGCCCGGCTCGGTTTGATAAAGGCGAGGTTCGACCGGCCAGCGTTTTTCGCTCTCCGGACGCCGCCAGAAATTGCCGGCGATGGTCGCCAGATGCGGGTTTTTGAAAAATGGCCGGAACGGGCGCAAAGGACCATTTTAGATGGAGCACAGTACTTTTCGGGTTTTCTGTAGACCGCGAGTTGCGTAAGCCGCCCGGCTTGCGCTCGACGGGCTGTCGATTCATCGGCCGCGAAGAGCACAAGCCTGGCGGCTTATGCCACTGCGTCGGCGAAAACAGCAAAACTGGTGTGTTTTGAGCAAACTCTGAAATGGCGTACAGTACACTCGATGGCTTCCGATTTCATCTATGTGCGGGAAACGCCGCTCACCGGCTTCGCCCGTGAAATTCTTGAAGCGGCCGGCGTCCCGCGCGCCACCGCGGCGCTGGTGGCCGAATCGCTGGTCGCCGCCAATCTTCGCGCCGTCGATTCGCACGGTGTGCAGCTTCTGTTGTGGTACACCGAACAGATTCAGGCGGGAAACGTGAACATCGAAACGCGCGGCAGCGTGGTGGCCGAAAGCGGCGCGTGCCTGGTTTACGACGGCGAAAACGGAATCGGCCAGCTGATCTCGAATCTGTGCTGCGATCACGCGATTCGCCTGGCGCGCCGCGGCGGAATCGGCATGGTGACGGTGCGCGACTCGACGCATTTCGGAGCGGCGGCCTGGTGGGCGCAGAAAATTTCGCGGGAAGGTTTCATCGGCATCGTGATGTGTAACGCGACGGCGCTGGTCGCGCCCTGGCAGGGCCGCCAGCGGATGCTCGGCACCAATCCGATTTGCATGTCGGTTCCCGGACCCGATACGTTTCTGCTCGACATGGCCACCACCACCGTCGCGCTGAACAAAATCTACAAAGCAATGTTGAGCGGCGAAAAATCGATTCCCGCCGGCTGGGCCATGGACGCCGCGGGCAACCCGACCACCGATCCCGAAACCGCCATCAACGGTCTGCCCATGCCGCTCGGCGGATATAAAGGAAGCGGCCTCGCCGTGCTGGTCGAAATTTTGTGCGCCGTTCTTTCCGGCGGAGCGATGCTCACCGAGGTCGGCGGCATTCGCGTCAAAAGCATTCCCATGCGCGCCAGCCATTTTTTTCTGGCGATCGACGTGGCGCGTTTCCTGCCGGTCGAGGAATTCTGCGCGCGCATGAAATTCCTGCGCGATACGCTTAAAAGCTCGCCGCCGGCGACGGGCTTTGAAGAAGTGCTGGTGGCCGGCGAGCCGGAATGGCGCGCCGAAGCGACGCGCCGCCGCGACGGCATCCCCATCGCCCGCGGCATCTGGGATCAGCTTGCGCAGCTCGCGCAAAAACTCAATGTGGCGATGCCTGTTGAAATTGTGCCTGTTTGAAATGCGGCCGTGCGCCATAATCTAAAAGATGCCCGACACGCCAAACCCGCCCGAAACGGCGCCGTTGACCTTCGAAGCCGGCCTTCAACAACTCGAATCCATCGTCAAGGAGATGGAAGCCGGGGATCTCCCGCTGGAGCGCGCGCTCGAACTGTTCGAGCGTGGCATGAAGCTGTCGGAAACCTGCCGCAAGCAGCTCGAAGACGCCGAAACGCGGGTCGAAATTCTGATGAAGCGCGCCGGAGAAATGCAGGCTCAGCCGTTTCGCACCGACAAATGACGCTCGTTGAATATATCGCCGCGCAGCAGAAGCGGGTGGACCGCGCCCTGGACCTGTGTGTTCCCGCGGAAACCGAAAATCCGGCGACCCTTCATCGCGCCATGCGCTACAGCCTGTTTGCCGGCGGCAAGCGCATCCGCCCGCTGCTGGCCATCGCCGCGGCCGGCGCGGTTTGCGACGACGCCGTCGGCATCGAAGCGGCGGCCTGCGTTCTCGAATTGATCCACACCTATTCGCTGATTCACGACGATCTGCCCGCGCTCGATAACGACGATCTGCGGCGCGGCCTTCCCACCTGCCACAAAGTTTTCGGCGACGCCATCGCCATTCTCGCCGGCGACGCGCTGCTGACGCGGGCCTTCGAGGTTCTCTCGAAACTCGAACACGTCGACGCCGGCCGCCGCATCCAACTGGTGCGCGAGCTCTCGACCGCTTCCGGAACCGCCGGCGGAATGATCGGCGGCCAGGTGAACGATCTGGAAGGCGAAGGTAAACATCCCACCGCGCAGCTTCTCGAATCCATCCATCGCGCCAAGACGGGGGCCTTGCTGCGCGCCAGCGTCCGCATGGGCGCGATCTACGCTGGCGCCAGCCACGCTCAACTCGACGGGCTCACGCGGTACGGCGAACACATTGGCCTGGCGTTTCAAATCGTCGACGATGTGCTCGACGTCGAGCAATCGTCCGAAGCGCTCGGCAAAACCGCCGGCAAGGATGCGCAGCAGCACAAGATCACGTTCCCGGGCGTCTACGGAATCGAGCGCTCGCGCGAAATGGCCGAGCAGGAACGCCTGAACGCGCACCTCGCCCTGGGCCATTTCGATGAACGCGCCGAGCGTCTGCGCCAGTTCGCCGACTACATCGTCCGCCGCAACGCATGAAAATCCGCCTCGATCAACTTCTTCTCGACCGCGGGCTCGCCGCTTCCCGCGAAAAAGCGCGGGCGCTGATTCTGGCCGGCCAGGTCCGTGTCGACGATCAGCGCGCCGACAAACCCGGCCACACAATTCCCGACAACGCGCGCGTCGAAGTGATCGAACGCATGCCCTACGTGAGCCGCGGCGGATTCAAGCTGGCCCACGCGCTCGATCATTTTACGATCGAGGTTGCCGGCCGCGTGTGTCTCGACGTCGGCGCGTCCACCGGCGGATTCACCGATGTTCTGCTCCAGCGCGGCGCCGCGCGGGTTTACGCGCTCGACGTCGGCCACGGCCAGCTCGACTGGAAACTGCGCCAGAACGAGCGCGTGATGGTGCGGGAAGGCGTGAACGCGCGCTATCTGAAGCCCGAAGATTTTCCGGAACCGTTCGAGCTCGCCGTGTGCGACGTGAGTTTTATTTCCGCCACGCTGATCATTCCCGCGATCGTCCCGCTGCTTGCGCCCGACGGCGAAATGATCCTTCTGGTGAAGCCGCAGTTCGAAGTTGGACGTGCGGACGTGGGCAAGGGCGGCATTGTCCGCGACCCCGCGCTGCACCAGACCGCCTGCGACCGCGTCCGCTCCGCCGTGGAATTCTCCGGCTTCCTCGCGCGGATCATCGAAAGCCCGATTCTGGGCGCGGAAGGCAACAAGGAGTTTTTGCTCTATGCAGCCAGGCATTGACTTCCTAAAAGCGGCGGAAGCGCGCGATGAACCGCGGCCCCGGGGAGTGGCGAGCGCCCGGCCGCTGATGACCAGTTCGCCCGCTCATCCTCATGCCCATCGTTAACACCGTCGCGATTCTCTCCAAACCTCGCAGCGACCACGCCGTGCGCCTGGTGCCGGAGCTGGTCGACTGGCTCGAATCCCGCGGCGTCGCCGTACGCCTGGACCCGCAAAGCGCTGCCTACGCGGCTCGCGGCCACGGCATCGCGCGGGAAGAAATCGCCACCGGCACGCAGCTGGTCATCGTTCTCGGCGGCGATGGCACGCTTCTCTCCGCGGCTCGATCCACGCGCAGCGCCGAAATTCCCATCTTCGCGGTAAACCTCGGCGGCCTCGGATTCCTCACCGCGATTACCATGCACGAAATTTATCCGCAGCTCGAACGGGCGCTGCGCGGGGACTACGCGCTCAGCCGCCGGCGTATGCTGCACTGCGAGCTGCACCGCGGCCACGAAGTTCTGTCGAAGCACGACGCCTTGAACGATATGGTGCTGACCAAATTTCAGATCGCCCGCATGATCGACCTCGAAGTGCACATCGACGGCCACTTCGTGTGCGTCTACAAAGCCGACGGCCTGATCGTCGCCACGCCCACCGGTTCCACCGCGTATTCTCTTTCCGCCGGCGGACCCATCGTTTTTCCCAGCGTCGGCGCGCTCAGCATCACGCCCGTCTGCCCGCACACGCTCACCAACCGGCCGGTGGTTCTCGACGATCAGGTGGTGATTGAAGTGATCAACCGCAGCGACGACAGCCAAACTTATCTGACCATCGACGGCCAGATCGGGGAGCTTTTAAAAAACGGCGACCGCGTCGTCTGCCGCCGCTCCGAGCATTCCATCAGCCTGATTCGCCCGCCCGACATGATGTTCTTCGACGTGCTGCGCGAAAAGCTGAAATGGGGCGGAAGATGAAAATGCTGAAAAGGCCGTCGCTGACCGCCTGGATTCTCATCGCGCTGATCGCCGGCATCGTCTTCGGCGCCCTCGCGCCCGCCGCCGCGCAGAAAATGGAATTGCTCGGCGCCATTTTTCTGCGCATGATCCGCGCCATCATCGCGCCGCTGCTGTTCGGCACGCTGGTCGTCGGCATCGCCGGCGCCGGCAGTTTGAAAACCATGGGCCGCATCGGCGGCAAGGCGATTCTCTATTTCGAAATCGTCACCACCATCGCCCTGTTCATCGGGCTCGGCGCGGTGAACCTGGTGAAACCCGGCATCGGCGTGCAACTGGCGAAGACGGCCAACAGCGGCGTGCCGCAGGCCAGCACCACGTATTCGCAGATCATCGAACATATTTTCCCCACCAGCATCATCGACGCGATGGCCCGCGGCGACGTTTTGCAGATCGTCGTTTTTTCATTCATTTTCGGCGCGGCCTGCGCGGCCATCGGCGCCAAAGCGCGGCCGGTGGTCGAATTTTGCGATTCGCTCGCGCAAGTGATGTTCCGCTTCACCAATTACATTATGTTGTTTGCGCCCTTCGGCGTTTTCGGCGCGATCGCCGCGACCATCGGCCAAAAAGGCCTCGGCGTTCTGGTCAATCTGGGAAAACTCGTCGCGACCTTGTACGTCGCGCAGGCGCTCACCGTCGTACTGGTCTTCGGCGGCTCCGCGCTGCTCTTCCGCGTGCCCCTCGGCCGCTTCATCGATTACGCGAAGGAGCCGTTTTTAATCGCGTTTTCCACCGCGACCAGTGAAGCGGCCCTCCCGGTGGCGCTCGAAAACATGGAAACGTTCGGCGTACCGAACTATATTGTCGCTTTCGTGCTGCCCCTCGGCTACAGCTTCAATCTGGTCGGCACCACGCTCTACTTATCGCTCGCCTCGATGTTCATCGCGCAGGCCGCCGATATCGCGATGCCGTTTTCGACGCAGCTGGTCATGATGCTGACGCTGATGCTGACGAGCAAAGGCGTCGCCGGCGTGCCGCGAGCCGCGCTGGTGATTCTCGCCGCAACCGTCGCCAGCTTCAATCTCCCACCCGAGGGTGTCGCGCTGCTGCTGGGCATCGACACGATTCTCGATATGGCGAGAACGTCGGTGAACGTGCTTGGCAACTGTCTCGCGACGGCGGTCGTCGCAAGATGGGAAGGCGCGAAATTGCCGGCTTAAGCGATCGTCACCGCCGGATTCAGATACACATCCTGAATCGCGTGGAACAGCTTCACGCCTTCGCTCATCGGACGCTGGAACGTCTTGCGCCCCGAGATCAGACCCATGCCGCCGGCGCGCTTGTTGATCACCGCCGTCGTGACCGCTTCGGCGAAATCGTTCGCCCCCGACGCGCCGCCGCTGTTGATCAGCCCGATCCGGCCCGCGTAGCAGTTGATCACCTGATAGCGGCACAGATCGATGGGATGGTCGCTCGCCAGTTCGGTATAAATCCGCTTGTCGAATTTCCCGTAGGACGAATCGCCCATATTCAGCGCCGCGTACCCGCCGTTATTTTCGGGCAGCTTCTGCTTGATGATGTCGGCCTCAATGGTCACGCCCAGATGATTCGCCTGGCCGGTCAAATCGGCCGACAAGTGATAATCCTTGTCCTTCTTGAAGGCCGGATTGCGCAGGTAGCACCACAGCACTGTAGCCATGCCGAGCTCGTGCGCGTGCGCGAACGCCTGGCTCACCTCGATAATCTGCCGCGAGCTTTCCTCCGAGCCGAAATAGACGGTCGCCCCGACCGCCGCCGCGCCCATGTCGTAAGCTTCCTTCACCGTTCCAAACATAATCTGATCAAAATGATTCGGAAACGTAAGCAGCTCATTATGATTGATCTTGACCAGGAACGGAATCTTGTGCGCGTACCGCCGCGAAGCCGCCGCCAGCACGCCGAACGTCGACGCCACCGCGTTGCAGCCGCCCTCAATCGCCAGCTTCACGATATTTTCCGGATCGAAATAATCGGGATTTTTCGCGAAGCTCGCGCCCGCGGAATGCTCGATGCCCTGATCTACCGGCAGAATCGACAAATACCCGGTGCCGGCCAGGCGCCCATGGTGGAACATCCGCTGCAAATTCACCAGCACGCGATTGTTGCGATCGGTCGGCGCAAAGTACTGGTCTACCGCGTCGGGCGAAGGCACATGCAGCCGCTCCCTGGAAATTTTCGGATTCTTGAATCCCAGCAGATAATCGGCCTTATCGCCAAGATATTCTTCGATGCTCGCGCTTGCCGTAATGGTCGCCATAAAATCCTCCTCATTGTACCGTCTCGCCAATAAGCCGCCAACGCGCCCGGCGGCGGCGACGCTAGTGTCCGCGGCGAGACAACTCGCGCCACCAGTAGGGCCGGATCAGCGTCGCCGCCGCAGCCAGAATCGCCAACCCAAGCAGCAGCAGTTCCCAGTGCGTTGTGTGGGGGGCTCCTAGCGGCGCGTATTTCGATAATCCGCCCTCCACGAACTCTTTCCCAAACAAGATCAGGAGAACGCCCGCGGCGATGCGCACCGTCTTTTCGATCAGCACTTCCACACGATGCCCCATGCCTTTATTCTCTCACCGCGCGAGCCGCCGGAAATACGCCCGCGCCCGCGAAACATCGCGCATAATCTGGGCCTTCAGCGCTTCCGGACTCTCAAACTTTTTCTCCTCCCGCACGCGCCGCAAAAATTCCAGCCGGATCCGCGAAGGCGCCGCGCCCTCAAACATCGACAGCAAAAATGTTTCGATGCTCAGCTCCGCGTCCCCGCCGAACGTGGGCCGGTAGCCGGCGTTGGTAATCGATTCCCACTGCCGCGCGGAATCCAGATCGAAGGTGCGCGTGATGTACACGCCGCGCTTCGGCAGCACCTCGCCGAGCACGCGCAGATTCAGGGTCGGAACCACCTGCTTCGCTCCCACCCCGTGCCCCTGCACCACCTCGCCGGTCAACGCGTACGGACGTTTCAGCAAGCGGCACGCCATCCCGACGTCGCCGCTTTCCACCAGCCTCCGCACTTCGCTCGACGACACCACGCGCCCGCGCATCCGGATGGCCTCCACGATCCGCGTCGCGAACCCGTAGCGCGCGCCTAATTCCGCCAGCAATCGCGTGTCGCCCGACTGTTTATGCCCGAACCGGAAATTGTCGCCGACCAAAACAATTTTGGCTCCCAATGTTTCCACCACAATCCGCTTCACGAACTCTTCGGGACTCAATCGCGCCATGCCCGAATCGAACGGCAGCACCAGCACCTGCTCGATGCCGCTTCGTCCCATCCATTCGCAGCGTTCTTCCACCGGCGTCAGCAGCTTCGGCGCGCGCTCCGGCGCCACCACGCGAGCCGGATGCGGATCGAAGGTCAGAACCGTCGGCCGCGCGCCCAGCTCCCGCGCCGCGCGCACCACCTCTTCGAACAAATGCTGATGCCCCGCGTGAACCCCGTCGAAATTTCCGATGGTCACCGCCGCCGGAGCAAACCCCGCCGCGTCCTCCACCCTCCGCGCGATTTTCATGGCTCAACGTCGTTATGCACGTCGTTATGAACGTCGTTATGCACGTCGATCCGCAACCCGTCGTACGCCAGCCGTACGTTCGCCGGCAGCGCCGCTTCGGTCGCCTCATGCGGCAGATCGTGGCAGATATGCGTGAAAAACGCGCGCCGCGGCCCCAGCTCGCGCACCCATTCCAAACTCTGCGCGACGGTGGAATGCGTCGGATGCGGCCGGTGCCGCAGCGCATCTAAAAACAAAACATCCAGCCCGTGTAGTTTAGCCTTGGCTTCTTCCGGAATGCCGCTGTGATCGGTCAGATACGCCGCCGCGCCGAAGCGGAACCCCAGCACCTCGGAGGTTCTCCCGTGCGGCAGCCGGATCGGGATAAATTCCACCCCGAACACATCAAAGGGTGCGCCGTTCAGCGCGTGCAATTCCAGTTTGGGCACCGTCGATTCGGTGGGGCCTTCGCGGAACGCGTATTGAAACACGCGCTGAATCGCCTTGAGCGTTTCTTCCATCCCGTACAGCGGAATCGCCTGCTTCTGGCGGTAATTGAACGGCCGCACATCGTCGAGCCCCAGAATATGATCGGCGTGCGCGTGGGTATAAAGGATCGCGTCCACCCGCTCGATGCGCGCGCGCAACGCCTGCTCGCGAAAGTCCGGAGCCGTATCCACCAGCACCACGCGCCCGCCATAGCGAATCAGAATCGACGGCCGCAGCCGTTTGTCGCGCGGATCCGCCGACGCGCACACCGCGCAGGAGCACCCGATGGTCGGCACGCCCGCGCTGGTGCCCGATCCAAGCACGGTGATCGAAATCGCGCCGCTCGCTGCACTCATCCGGCGTTGGTCTTCAGGATTTTTTCGGTCGCCTGCACGTAGCGGAAGCGCAGCTCGGTGAGCGAATTCTCAATCACGCGCCGCTCTTCCAGGCTCAAATTCCCGCGTGTTTTCTCTTCGAGCATCGCCAGCAGATCGATCGCGTGCCGCGCGCCCGCTAAATCCGGCAAAGGCTCTTTCTGTTCGGCCTCACCTGGTTCCGGCATATCGCCCATCAGCCGCATTTCCGCCTGTAGCTTCAGCGAAAACACCAGAAATTCAAACGTCGCCGGCGGCAGGGTAAAATCCGTCTCGCTCATTTTTTTCTCTATCATTTAGTTTAATGTCTTCCCCCGACCAGGAGCGGCTGGACGCAATTTCCGAAGCTCTGGCGCGCCTCCTCACGCGCCAGGACGAAATCGAAGAACGCCTGCGCAGACTGGAATCGCGCCAACCTCCGCCGGTTCCCAAAGCAGTCCCGCCGCCGCTGCCGGTTGCAAGACCCGTACACATCGGGCCGCCGCCAATCGCCGCCCCCCCACTTCCCGCTACCCACTCCCCAGCACAACTCGAAACCAAAGTCGGCCTGAACTGGATCAATCGCATCGGCGTCGTCACGCTGTTGTTCGCCGCCGCGTTCGGTTTCGACTACGCCGCGCAAAACAACTGGATCGGCCCGGGAATGCGCATCGCCTTAGGACTCGCGGCCGCCGTCTGCGCCGCGTTTGCAGGCGATGTGATGCGCCGCCGCGGGCATGTCATTTTCGCGCAGGGCTTAACCGGACTCGGCATCGCGCTCTCTTACCTGACGCTCTACGCGAGCTTCACGCTGTATCACGTTTTCCCACAAAATCTCGCCTTCATTCTGATGGTGCTCACGACCTCCGCCGCGGCTGCGCTCGCGCTGCGCTATCAATCGCAAGCCATCGCGCTCCTCGGACTCATCGGCGGTTATCTCACGCCGATTCTTGTTTCGACCGGCGAAGACCGTCCCTGGATTCTTTTCACGTACACCTTTCTCGTGAACCTCGGCGCGCTGGCGATCGCCCGCAAGCGCAACTGGCGTGCCCTCGAGTACACCGCCGCCATTGGCACCGCGCTGCTCTACGCCGGCTGGTTCTCCAGCCGCTTCGCCGGTTCCCAACGCGAAGTCGCCGCCGTGTTCGCCATCGCCTTCTACGCGCAGTTTGCGACCACCGCACGTCTGGCGATCTGGATGTTCGCGCAAATCTGCGTCGCCATCGTGGTTCCGCTGCTGTGGCCCGCGGCCGCGCCGGTTCTTCTGCTCGCGCTGCTTTTCGCCGCCGCCGGATTGCTCGTCGCCGAATGGCGCGGTTGGGCGAAGGCTCCAGCCTGGAGCCTTTTCTGTTACTCGCTTTCCTATTTCTGGTGGCGGGGGCAGAACGGCGCGCAACATCCGGAAGAAGTTTTCGGTCTGCTGACCGGCGCGTTCCTGCTGTTCGCCGCATGGACCTTCTATCGCGCCATCACCAAAACGCGGCCGCTTCATCCTGCCGAACTCTTCGTCATCGCCGCGAACGGCGCGGCTTATTTCGCCGCGTCGTATCCGCTGCTCAATCCGCAATATCATGTCTGGCTGGGCGCATTCACGGTGCTCGTCGGAGGAATCCATTTAGCGCTCGCGAAACTTCTGTGGGGAGACGAGCGGCCCGGCCTGCTCGCGTTAGGCGTAGCGCTCGCGTATCTGACGCTGGCGATTCCCATTCAATTTGCCGGATTCCAAATCACCATCGCATGGTCGCTCGAAGCCGCGGCTCTGGCCTGGCTCGCCGCGCGATTCCATCAGGACCGTCTGCGTTTCGCTGCGTGGATCATTTTTGTTCTGGTGGGCATTCATCTGCTGCGGGTGGACGCTTACCTGTATTTCGATCCCAAACAATATTCCGCGATCCTCAACGCGCGATTTCTGGCCTTCGCCGTCGCCGCCGTCAGTTTGTGGCTGGCCGCAAAATTCGCCGGAGCCGGAATCGAGGCCGCCGCGCCCTACATCGCCGGACACATCGTGCTGCTGTGGGGGTTGGCGATGGAAATGACCGGATGGGTCGAGCGCAGCATGACGACGGGCGACGTGTGGAGCACGGAATCGACCGGCTTTTCCATTCTGCTGGCTCTCTATGCGCTCGCGCTGATCGCGTTAGGCGTGGCCACGCGAACTTCGATCAACCGCATTCTCGGCCTGGCGCTGCTGGCGATTGTGGTAGCCAAACTTTACTTGAGCGACGTGTGGGAACTGGGCATGGGTTTCCGCATCAGCGCGTTTCTTGCTCTCGGCGTGCTGCTGCTGCTGGTTTCTTATCTTTATTCCCGTTTCCGGCCGCTGATTGAACGATTGTGGAGAGATGACCGGTAGACTCCGGCATGGGCGCGGCTGTAACGCGTCGATCAGCGTAAGCGAACACGCGAACAACCCCCGGCATGACTGCCGGGGCTTTCACAAGTTGTTGACCGTGGGCCTGACACGAACGCCGGTCCGCGGATGTCTAACTGAAATCGTGCGACGGCACCGCGGCGGCGCGAAAATCGAGCGGCTCGGCGTGGCGCAGCTTCACCGAAATCGCGCCCTGCTGATTCTGCAAAATTCCTTCGACCAGCAGATACGGCGCGCGCACCAGCGTTTCGCGAAACTCATCGAATTTTGCCGGCTCGACGATCGCGTTGGCGATTCCGGTTTCGTCTTCGATGCTCAAAAACATGAATCCATTCGCGGTGCCCGGACGCTGCCGGCAGATCACGCAGCCGGCGATTTTCACCAGCCGTCCGTTTAGAACATTCTTCAACTCCGCCGCGGCCAGCGCGCCGCGCGATCGCAACCAATCGCGGTACAGCTTCACCGGATGGATGCCGATGGTGACGCCGGTGCCGTAAAAATCCGCGCGAATGCGCTCCGGCGCGGTCATGGGAGCCAGCGGACGAACCCCCGCCATGACTGGCGGGGCTGTATTTTCAAATAACGGGCCTGCGGGACGGATCGCCCGCTCCGATTCCCACAGCGCGTCTCTTCTATGCCTGGCCAATCCGTTCAGCGCGCCGATTTCGGCGAGCATTCGCAATTCATCCTTGCGCAATTCGGGAACGCGCAGCGTCAAATCATCGATCGAGGAAAACGGCCGCGCGGCGACCATCGCTTCCGCCGGTTCTTTCCGCAATCCGCGAACATAGTTGAAGCCGAGCCGCAATTCACCGTCTTCAATCGTGCATTTCCAGCGGGAATGCCGCACGTCGACCGGACGGAAATGCAGGCCGTGGCGCTGCGCGTCTTTCACCAGCGTCGCCGGATGATAAAAACCCATCGGCTGATTGTTCAGGATCGCGGCGGTGAACGCGGCCAGATAATGACATTTCAAATACGCGCTCGCGTAGGCGATCAGCGCGAAGCTGGCG
>DATJNW010000007.1:0-3792 GCA_035507655.1 Bryobacteraceae bacterium
AGCGCGTCGCCGACGATTCCGTAGCATCGTTTCACGCCCGCCTTCTCGAGCATCTCCCAAAGCACATCCGCGACATTTTTTCCCATATGCCACCTCCTGCGTTGCGAAGAAATTTTGAATTTTGAGCCTGAATTCCGTTAGGCCCCCAACTACCGATGAGTGCATACCTCGAAAATGCCCCCATGGCACTCGAAGCCGCATGCGTTTGATGTCACCAAACCGGAGAAAGTTCTATGTGGATTTTAGATTGCGGGTAATGGCCGAAACGGCCTGGCCTTTCGTGAATGCTATTGCCCCCTCGAGGCCTGGGGAGATGAGGTGTCTCCCCAGGCGCGCGGGCAAGTCTTGCGTGACTGGCGGTCTACGCGTTGGCGGATAATGCTTTGCCCTGAAAAAAGGCCAGCAAGTCGGCGTTAATTATGTCCGCGTGAGTTGTGGGCATTCCGTGCGGAAGGCCGGAATAGACCTTGAGGGTTGCATGCTTGAGCAGCTTCGCGGCCGCCGGCCCCGCGGCGGCAATCGGCACGATCTGGTCGTCGTTGCTATGCAAGACCAGCACGGGAATGTCGATCTTCTTCAGGTCCTCCGTAGTGTCAGTCTCCGAGAACACCCCGATGCAGTCGTAGTGGGCTTTGACGCTTCCGAGCATGCCCTGAAGCCACCAGTGCTCACGGATGCCTTCGGAAATCTTCGCGCCCGGCCGGTTGTATCCGTAGAACGGGAGCGTGATGTCAATATAGAACTGCGGGCGGTTCGCCGCGAGTTGCGCACGGAGGCCGTCGAAGACTTCAACGTGCGTGCCCAGTGGATTCTTTTCCGTCTTCAACATGAGCGGCGTGATGGCGCTGATGAGCGCGGCCTTGGCAACGCGCTTTGTGCCGTGGCGTCCCAGGTAGCGCGCCACTTCACCCCCTCCGGTCGAGTGCCCCACCAGGATGGCGTCCTTGATATCGAGTTTTTCGAACACCGCCGCAAGGTCGTCCGCATAAGTGTCCATATCGTTGCCGTCCCAGGTCTGGTCGGAGCGGCCATGCCCGCGGCGGTCATGTGCGATCACGCGATACCCGCGCTGGCCGAAGAACAGCATTTGCCCGTCCCAATCGTCCGCGCTCAGCGGCCAGCCATGGCTGAAAACGATCGGCTGCCCCTTGCCCCAGTCTTTGTAATAAATCTGCGTACCGTCTTTTGTCGTGATTGTCGCCATAAAAAAGTTCCTCCTGTGAGAGTCGATAGGATGGGCCCCGATTGCCCGCCAAGCACCGAGAATAGTCCCGAACCAACGGTCTGCTACAGCCTGGGTCGATTCTTGAGGCGTAAGGACTGCGAGCGGCTCACGACTTCCCGAGCGCCCGCTGCAGTGTTTCCGGGTCGTTGAGATTGAGGAGCACTCCTTCTTCCTCCGTGGCCACTTCTTCAACGTCGGCGGGATGTGCGCGGACCACTTGCCGCGCGCCGACGGCATCCGACGCCGCGAGCAGCTCATCGTACAAGCTCGCCCGGAAAATCACGGGATGCCCGCGGCGCCCGGCATGAACTGGCATAACAATCGCTTTCCGCGATCCCGTGAAAGCCTGGATAAGCTCATCAATCAGATGCACGGAGATGAGAGGATGGTCCACGGGAATTACGACAATTCCTTCGGTGGCGTTCGGCGGCAAGCCGCGAATCGCAGCTTGAATCGACGAGAGTTGCCCTCGCCGCCACTCGGTGTTGACCAGGATTTGCTCACCGGGCAGCGAGAGTTGCGCGCGGATTTCCTCGGCACCCGCGCCCAGAACCACCACTTGAACTCCGATTCGCGGATCGCGCGTGATTTCCATCAGGTGATGCACGAACGTCGCGCCGCGGTAGGGAAGCAGCGCTTTCGGCTGGCCCATCCGGCGGGATTCCCCGGCAGCGAGAATCGCGGCGGCCAGCATCGGGTCAGTCTCCGGTCAAACTTGCAATTTCGGAGAGCCGGATGGATTTGTGAGGGGAATTGTTTGCGCCGCGCCGGACCGCAATCAGCTCCGCGGTGATGCTGACGGCGATCTCTTCGGGAGTGAGCGCGCCGATGTCGAGCCCCACGGGCGCATGCACGCGATCGAACTCCTCGCCAGAAAAACCTTCCTTATCGAGCGCGCGATACACCGAGATCACCTTGCGGCGGCTGCCGATCATCCCGACGTATTTTGCAGGCGTCCGCGCCGCCCAAGCCAGCACGCGCATGTCGTCCTTGTGTCCCCGCGTCACGATGACGATGTACGTCGAGGCGTTCGGCTGGAGTTTCGCGAAACTCTCTTCGTAAGACGTGAAAATTTCCGCCGCCATCGGGAAACGCTCGGGATTTGCAAACGATTCGCGATCGTCCGCAATCGTCACGCCGAATCCGGCAAGCGAAGCCGCCCGGGCGAGAGAGAGCGAGACGTGGCCGCCGCCGAAAATGGCAAGCATCGGCTGGGGCAAAATCGGCTCAACGAAGATCTCGAGCGTGCCGCCGCAGATCAGGCCGGAATCGTACGTCGCATCATTATTGAGGCTGAACGTCATCTTGCGCGGCTTTTCCTGTTGAATCACTTCCTTCGCGGCAGCCCACACGTCGGCTTCGACGCAGCCGCCGCCGATGGTGCCAGCAATCGTGCCGTCTTCGCGGACAAGCATTCGCGAGGATTCGTAGCTGGGAATCGACCCGTTGGTGTGGACAATCGTGGCCAGCGCGCCCCGCCGGCCCGCCTGGCGCATCCGCACGATTTCCTCAAAAATGTCCATGGTTCGCCTGGGAAACGCTCCTGAGAAGAAGACTACGGCGGCAGGCGAAGGGTGTCAATGAGCGCCGGCCAGGCGCCTTGACAAGGTGGGTCGATGGGCTATGTCGGCTAAGTAATTGACCAGCCCACTATCGTCATACCCAGAAGCAGCGCGAGCAGGCCTAAGCTGACCAGGCTCAGCACTCTTCCTTTACCAAGAAGCGAGTCGCGAGTTTCACTGTTGATGCATAACAGAGTCGTGACGAACACGACAGCGGCCCATGCCAGCGCCGATGGCAACCCAGGATGGGCACGCAGCACAGCGAAAAAATTCGGCGATGGCTGGCCGGCAGGAAGCCATGCGGGAATGAACGGCGTGACGCTCGCGAGCAAGGTGAAGGTCAGAAGTTTACGTGTGACCCAGGCCTTGACCTTGGGCCGGGACCGCCACACCAGAAAATCCCAAGCCAAAAGGCCGATGGCCAGAGGGACCCAGCCATATAAGGCGATCTTGTAGTCCACCCAAAGCCAGTCGCGGAACATCGGGCGCGGATGCAGGCCGCCGGTGAGTCGAGGCAAAAGATAGACCGCGAGGAGTGTGTTGCACGCCACGGCTACCATGAGCGTGAACAGGCTTATCAGTTGAAGCCAAGGACGCGTGGCGATGTCGCCACAGCGGCTGCAAACCGACTGTTTGGGGTGAAAATTCAGTCCGCAACGCTCGCAGAACATGACTGAGTTCCTCCAGCGCTGGTCGCCTAAGTTACTCAAAGCCTACCGGAAACGAGGAACGAAAATCTACTGTACGGAAGTGCAGTATCGCGTGTTCGCCTTAGCTTTGAATGTCCCCGCCACGTAGCGAAGTCCCTTATTTTGTGAATGCTACGTCAAAACCGAAAATGCCCAATAAATTTCCGCCTCTACCCAAAAAAGACCCAAGGCGCACGATCACCTCCTGGCCTCGGTTTCGGCTGCTATGGACACGGCAGAAGTGCAATGGTAGCTTGCGGCTTCGCGCACGGGAGGCGGCCATGAAAGCGATTGTCTTTGAGAAGCACGGCGGGCC
>DATJNW010000008.1:0-17721 GCA_035507655.1 Bryobacteraceae bacterium
AGTGGCGTAAGCCGTCAGGCTTGCGTTATACGCGTCCCAATGGCTCGCGCGAATCACGCAAGCCGGACGGCTTACGCCACTTCCTGGTCTGCATAAACAGTGAAATGGTTCTAACTGAATCCCAACACCGGATGCGGCTCATACTTCTCTTCGAGCGCCTTCAGCTCCGACGCCTCCAGCTTCACGTCCAGCGCCTTCACCAATTCTTCGAGATGCGGCAACCTGGTCGCGCCGATGATCGGCGACGTGACGCCGGGCTGATGCAATAACCACGCCAGCGCGATCACCGTGTTCGGCACACCGCGCTTTTTCGCAACCTCGGTGAGCCGTTCGAGAACTTTGAAATCGGACGGCTGATAGTACATCTTCTGGCCGTAAGCGTCCGTTTTCGCGCGCACCGTGTCGCCGAAATCCTGCGCGCGCCGGTTGCCGGCCAGAAACCCGCGCGCCAGCGGACTCCACGGCGTCACCGCGATTTTTTCCTCGCGGCACAGCGGCATCATTTCCCGCTCTTCTTCGCGATAGGCGAGATTGTAGTGGTTCTGCATGGAAACGAAGCGCGTCAATCCCAGCCGGTCCGCGGTTGCGAGCATGTTCAGGAACTGATACGCATACATCGACGACGCCCCCAGGTACAGCGCTTTGCCGGCTCTGACCACGTCGTGGAGCGCGGTCAGCGTTTCCTCGATCGGCGTTTCGCGGTCGAAGCGATGAATGATGTACAGGTCGACGTAATCGGTGCCCAGGCGGCGCAGGCTCGCGTCGATCGAGTGCATGATGTGCTTGCGCGATAAACCGCGCTCATTGGGACCGTCGCCCATGGCGTTAAAAACCTTGGTGGCGATGGCGTAGGTTTCGCGCGGGCCGGCGAATTCCTTGAGCGCGCGCCCGGTGATCTCTTCGCTGACGCCGGTCGAATACATGTCGGCGGTGTCGAAAAAATTGAAGCCCAGCTCGACGGCGCGGCGGAAAAACGGCCGCGCATCGTCTTCTTCGAGCACCCACTCCCGCCACTTCTTCGAGCCGTAGCTCATCGCGCCGAAACAGAGCCGGGAAATTTTCAACCCGGCCGATCCGAGATTTAGGTATTCCATCGATTCTCCTGAGTAGCCGACTGCGTTCAAATGCGGTGGAAACTTTTCAGAATATCGCGTGTCGCATAGCGCAGCGCGATGGGCCGGCCGTGCGGACAACTCATGGGGCACGACGTCGCCGCCAGCGACCGCAGCAGCCAGTCGATTTTAGCCGGCTCCAGCCGCGTGTTGATCTTGATCGCGGCGCGGCAGGCGATCGACGCCGCAATCGCGCGGCGCAGATCGTCGAGCGAGGCGCGCCGCAGCTCGCTTTCGGAAATCTCCAGAATTTCGAACACCACCTTTTCAAGGTCGCCCGAACCGATGCCGGCCGGCGCGGCTTTGAGCGCAATGGTCCGGTTGCCGAACGGCTCGGTTTCAAAGCCGAGCGCGTACAGTTCGCCGGCGATGCGCGCGTATTCGATCTGCTGCGCGGCGCTCAGCGCGATCACCGGCGGCACCAGCAAACGCTGCGATTCGACGCCGCCATTGGAACGCGCGGCCAGCACCTGCTCGAACAGAATCCGTTCATGCGCGACGTGCTGATCGATGATCCACAAACCGTCGCGTCCGGCGGCGATGATGAAGCTGTCGTGAATCTGGCCGAGCGGGCGCAGATCCTTCAACGCGTCCAGGCTTTCCGGCTCCGGCGCATAGGTGCCGTCGAGCAGCGGACCGTGCGTCTCCGGAACGGCCAGGCGCGGCGCCGCGGCCGTCGCCACGGTTTCGGAAAAATCGAGACGCGGCGCGGGAGATAACGGCCGCTGCAAGTTAAATTCCGGGAGCGCGGAGGGTTCTTCCGGCATTTCGAGAACATCAACCGGCATGGCGGCTGTGAAATTTTCCATGCGCTGCGTGAAAT
Organism: Bryobacteraceae bacterium; assembly: GCA_035507655.1. Classification (GTDB taxonomy): domain Bacteria; phylum Acidobacteriota; class Terriglobia; order Bryobacterales; family Bryobacteraceae; genus Palsa-187. Next base: position 1,936 of record DATJNW010000008.1, read on the forward strand.
CGGAATACGGCAGCGAAGCGCCCGGCTGCGGCGGAGTGGGCGCCGGAATCCGGGGCGCCGGCCGCTGCGCCATCAAGGTCCCGCGAATGGTGTCGCGAACGAAATCGTGCACCAGCGAGCCGTGATGGAAACGCACTTCCGTTTTCGACGGATGCACGTTCACGTCAACCTCTTCCGCATCGCAATCGAGAAACAGCAGCGCGAAGGGATAACACGCCGGCGGAATCAGATTGTGATACGCGGAGGAGATGGCGTGCAGCAGCAGACGGTCGCGAATCAGGCGGCCGTTCACGAACTGATAAATCGAGTTGCGATTCAGTTTCTGCACCTGCGGACCGCTGACGAAACCGCGCAGGCGGAAGCGCCGCTCGACGGTTTCGCTTTCATCCACCGGCAATTTCAGCTCGCGCGATTGATCGCCCAAATCGACCAGGTCTTCGAGCACCTGGCCTCCGAACACCTGAAATACGCGTTCACGAAGCGTGGCGACCGGCGCCGCCGAAAGAAGCTCGGAATGATTGTGGCGCAGGACAAACGTTTTCGCCGGGTGCGCCAGGCTGTAATGCGTCACCAGCGAAGCGATGTGCGCGATTTCGGTCTGCTCCGAGCGCAGGAATTTTTTCCGCGCCGGAACATTATAAAAAAGATCGCGAACCGTGATGGTGGTGCCGCGCGCCAGCGCCGCGTCTTCGCATTTGAGAATTTTTCCGCCGGCCACTTCGACCATCGTGCCGACGTCCTGCTCCGGCGTTTTGGTTTCGAGCACCAGCCGCGAAACCGACGCGATGGACGGTAACGCTTCGCCCCGGAAGCCCAAGGTGGCGATCGAGACCAGGTCTTTTACGTCAGAAAGCTTACTGGTGGCGTGGCGCTCGAAAGCGAGCAGCGCGTCATCGCGATTCATTCCACAACCGTCGTCGGCGAGCCGGATCAGACGGCGTCCGCCGGCTTCCACTTCCAGGCGCAGTTCGTTGGCTCCGGCGTCGAGCGAGTTCTCCAGCAGCTCCTTAACGACACTCGCCGGCCGTTCCACCACCTCGCCGGCCGCAATCTTGTTGGCGACGATGTCGGAAAGGATCCGGATGCGGCCCATGAAGCCCCATTGTAACCGGCGCTGTCGTTTCGGAGTAACGTAAGCCGTCAGGCTTGTGTCGCGCGGAGAAGCCCCGGCGGGCTCAGGACTCGTGTAACTTCTTTTCGATCGACGCCAGCAGTTTCTGATACGGCTCCGCAAAAAGACGAATGCCGTCGGTAGTGAGCTGATCGGTCACCTGGCCGATGGAGATTCCCGATGCGTCCAGATCCTCCATCACGCGTTTCGCTTGGTCGATGTGTTCCTCAAGCGAAGGCCGGGGGCGCCCGTGATCGCGAAACGCTTCGATGGTGGCGGGCGGCATCGTGTTCACCGTGTCCGGACCGATCAACTCCTCGACATAAATGACGTCGCGGTACTTGGGATTCTTGGTCGACGTGCTGGCCCACAGCACGCGTTGCGTTTGCGCCCCGCGCGCCGCCAGCGCCTTCCAGCGCGGACCGGAAAAGATGCGCCGGTAGCGCTGATAGGCGAGCCTGGCATTGGCGATGGCCACGCGTCCGAGCAGCGAATGGAGTCGCTCGCGCTGATCCGCGTCGCCCGTTTTCAGCTTCTCTTCAATCATTTTGTCGGCCAGCGTATCCACGCGGCTGACGAAGAAGCTGGCGACGCTCGCAATGCCGGAAGGGTCCGGATTTTTTTCGAGACCGCCAATGAACGCCCACGCGACCTGTTCATAAACCTCCCGCGAAAACAGCAACGTTACGTTGACGTTGATTCCTTCGCTGATCAACTGCACGATGGCGGGAATGCCCGCCGGGGTCGCGGGAACTTTCACCAGCAGGTTCGGCCGGTTCACCGTTCTCCACAGCCGCCGGGCTTCGGTGATGGTCGCGTGGGTGTCGTTGGCGAGCAGCGGCGAAACTTCCAGGCTGACATAACCGTCGCGCGCGCGAGTACGATCGTAAACCGGACGCAGCAGGCCGGCGGCGTCCTGAATGTCGCGGATTGCGATGATTTCGTACACCTCGGCGGGGTTGAAAATTTTCTGGCCGCGTAATGTGCCGAGGATCTCATCGTAGTCGTCGCTTTCGGCGATCGCTTTTTCGAAAATCGCCGGGTTTGAGGTAAGGCCGGTGATGCCGTCCTGAATCAGTTGCGCGAGTTTGCCGCTGGTGATCAGGTCGCGGCGAATGTAATCGAGCCAAACCGATTGTCCGAGCCGCTGAACCTCAAGGATGGGGCTCTCCGTATGAGTTGCGAGCATAAGGCCTCCACCGGATTGGATGGCCGGCATCGATCAATCGCGTCACGAATTACGCGGTGCGGGTGGCAGCCAGGGCTTGTGGACAGGCCCAGGCCTGCGCGCCACGGGCTAATTCCATAGAAAAAAGAACCCGGCCAGCTGATCCGGCAAACGTCACCGTCGGCGATCCGTCAAAAACCGGGTCAGCATGTCGCGGCGCACCACCGCCGCTTTCTGATCGTAATCGCGCTCAAAGCGGCAGAGTCGGAGCGCCCTGGGCACCTCGGGATTGCGCATGAACCAGCGCCACACGCTTGCGCCGCGCAGATTCTCCGCGCTCAACAGCGTAATTCCCTGGTCGATGCCGAGCACGTCGGTATCCACCCAGCCGGTGGTCGGATTGAAGGCGTCGCAGAAACCGTAGCGGCCCCAGATGCGTTCGGCGAAGCGCTCGTGCATGGTCCTCAGCGCGGGCACGCAGATATCGGGAGCGAACATCAGCGACCCTCCCGCAGCGCACGGAACCACGGTGCCGTCCACCCGCGCGCGCGTCGGCGAATCGCCCCACGCCACATAACCGCGCGCGCTGTCGGACGCGGTGATGCCCCATACGTTTTCCGAATAGCTGCGTGGAAACCGCGGCGCCAGGCTCAGGCAATAGGCGCGATGCGCGCGGGTGGCCGCGCTGGAATTTTCAAAATAGTCGATGCCCGAAGGACCGGCGTCGCGCATCGCCCGCAGATCCAGCCAGGCTTGCGGGTATTGCAGGCAGAACAGCACCGGCGCGGGGCAGAAGGTGAATCCCGCGTATTTTTCGCTGGGCCGCTGCCAGGCGTACCACGCGGCGGGCGTGATCGGCGCGGTGGGCGATCCGATCGCCAGAAGATACAGTAGCGGCAGCTCCGAAAGACGGTCCCACCGGTATTTTAAAAACCCGGCTTCCGGCGTCCATCCGTGCGACAGAAGATGGGAATCGCCGTCCAGCATCCAGGGAAAATCGATGCGCTGATAAATGCGCGAAGCGAGCCGCGAAATTTCCGGATCGGCGAATCGCTCGCGCACCGTCAGCATGCCGGCCACCAGCAGCGCCGTGTCGATGGAGGAAATCTCGCAACTCCACGCCCGTTCGCCGGTCGAGGCGTCGAGAAAATGATAAAACCAGCCGCGCTGATGCGGCGCGTGATCGGCGAAAAACCGCAGTGTGACGCGGGCGCGCTCGCGCGCTTCCGATTCCGGAATCCATTCGCGATCGGCGGCAACGGCCAGCGCGCTCAGGCCGAAGCCGGTGGCCGCGATGCTGGCGATATTCGCAGCCGAGCCGTAAACGCGATCGCCCCAGGAACGCGCGCGATCCAGCACCAGACCAGTCGCAGGGTCGGATTGTTCCAGAAAATAACGCGCCGCGCGATGCGAGAGATCTTCGAGGAAATCGTCATTGGCCGGACGGACGGGAACCCCCGCGCCGAGTTTTTTTGCAAACGGCAACCCCAGCATCGCGCAAATCGCGGCACGTCGCTGCATCCATACACCTCAGAGGAGCGAGGCGGCAAACACAGCACGATCTTCGATGCGCACCGGCTTCCTGCGCCCAGCCAACTGTTAGTTTTAGTAGGTCCCAGTCAGTATGACATAACTACTGGTACCTACGCCAGGATCTTCTTGAATCGTGCAGAATTTACTGCGCAGCACCTTGCTGTTGTAATGAAAAAGGGGACAGACTACTCTGTCCCCGCCTGTAAGTCATCCACGCCGCGTGCGGCCATGGCCGCGGACAGAGCGGTCTGTCCCCTTTTCCAGCACCCTGCCGTTGTAAGGATCACTGACGGAGCGTGTCGTATCTCGACCTACAAAAGGTCCATCTTTTCCACTCCGATCTCTCGACGCGCAAATTAACAACATATTATTAGCGTTTTGTGCATACGTTTCTGTTTGTCCGCAGTCGTGCGTGCTAAACTAAGCCGGTGACTCAAGTGCTGATCGAGGTCGAGTTCTGCTGCCGATACGCTTGAATCGCGTTGACCAATCGCACGTGCCTCCCAAGGAGCTTTCCTGAGAGTACACCTGGTCAACCCAAGCGACACCGCGTTTGGCATCGCCGTTATCACTCCTCGTTGGTTATACGTCCTTGCGGCGGCGACGCCCGCCTCGTTTGGGGATCCCGAGATTTGCGACGAGACCCTCGATCGCCTGAATCCTGAGCGAATCCAGCCCGGTGATGTCGTGGGAATTGGAATCCATACGGGGAACGCCCTCCGGGGTTACGAAATCGGCCGGATCGCCCGCGCCCGTGGCGCGTTCGTCATTTTCGGCGGCATTCACGCCTCTCTTTATCCCGGCGAGGCTTTGGAACTTGGCGGAGCACACTCGGTCGTCAAAGGCGATGGCGATCTCGTCTGGAGTGAAGCGCTGAAAGATTGCCTGAACCAGTCGCCCCGCCAGGTTTATGAGGGCGGCCGGGTTGAGCCCGAGGATTTTACCGCCGCGCGATGGGATCTGCTGCCCAAGGATCGCTACATGTGGGCATCCGTGCAAACGGTTCGGGGCTGTGCCAAGCATTGTTCCTTCTGTTCGGTCTGGCGAACGGATGGTCAGCGGCCGCGGCAGCGAACCTCCGATGTCGTCGTTCACGAAGTGGTTGAGTTGCGCCGGCTCGGATTCCGTTTTATTGCCTTGGCGGATGATAACTTTTATCCCGTCACTTTCACCGATCTCGAGCTCGCGGAACGCCAGGGCAACCAGGAAAAACTCGCCCGTTTGCAAGCCGTGCGCGAGGAGCGGTTTGAATTGATGGAGCGCCTGTCCGCTCTTCCCGATGATCTGACATTCTTCACCCAGATCACTATGGAAGCCGCCGAGGATACGCAATTCCTCGATGCCATGAAAAGGGCCAGGATTCGCGGCGCTTTGGTGGGGGTCGAGGCCGTTACGGCGGAAGGGTTGAAAGCGGTTTTTAAGGATTTCAATCGTTCCGGAGCCGACCTGGTTCAACAGCTCCAGACGTTTCAGCGGCACGGCGTGCATGTGCTTGGATCCTTCATCTTCGGCCTGCCTACGGACCGCGAAGATACGTTTGAAGCGACCCATCAGCTGGCGCAGGAATCGGGACTCACCTTTGCCCAATTCGTTATGCTTACGCCGTTCGCCGGCACCGTCGATTTCCAGCGCTGGGAGAAGTCGTTTGGCACGGACGTGCCGCTGGTTGAAGGCATACCGATTACACGTTACTGGCTCATTCCCGCGGAGTCCAGACCTAAGATGTTTATGCCGCATCCGACCATGAGTTCCGAGGAGATGCGGCAGAGAACTCAGAACGTGTGGGACCGGTTCTACAGTTTCGCTTCTGTGTGGAAACGCTCGCGGTGTGCGTCCTGTTTGCGGGCGCGGCTGGCGTTCGTTTTTATCTCCAAGTTATATCGGCAGATGTATGCCAGCACCGGAATCTCCAGCGACAGCGCGCGCCGCAACCGCGCCACCTCGTGGGCACGATGGTTGGCGATTCCTTGCCGCAGACTGTTTCATGGCCGGCCCATGCCGGAATTGCAGGTGCCTGCCCGAAGAATACACCCGTTGAAGTCGGTGTCCGCAACGGCGGCGTCCTTCAATGTTCTGCCTTGAGATTATCGACCGGCCCGCCACGCACCGTAAGTGAATCGATGATACAATGAAAGAGTTAGACGTTGGTCTTGTCTCCCTCCATTCGTACGCGATGAATCGGTGACTGGGTCGCCGATCTCATCCCAATGAAATGAATACATTCTCTGAACAATCTTTTTCTGCCCTGTTGAAGGGCAACCTGGCGAAGCACGGCTTCGTCCACTCGACACCCATTCAAGCGGCGGCGATTCCACCGGCCCTCGAAGGGCGCGACGTAGTCGCGACTGCCCAAACCGGAACGGGCAAAACGCTCGCCTTCGTTATCCCGATGATCGAGCGCCTGGCCGCGAGCCCCGCTCCTCCGGGGATTCGCGCGGTCGTGCTCGCCCCAACCCGCGAACTCGCCATTCAGATCCATGAAACGTTCGCCATGCTCGCCCTTGGCTCCGGGATTCACGCCGCCATCTGCGTCGGCGGCTTGAATGAGCAGACGCAACTGCAAACGATTCGCAAAGGCGCGCAGGTCCTGATCGCAACGCCCGGCCGAATGTTCGATTTTTTAGGTCGCAAGCTGATCAATCTTCGGCGCGTTCAGATTCTCGTTCTGGATGAAGCCGACCGGATGCTCGATATGGGCTTCCTGCCGGTGATCGAAAAGCTGCTGGCGGCCATGCCGGCGGAGCGACAGACGCTGTTCTTTTCCGCGACCATGGAGAGCTCCGTCAAGCACCTTGTCGAAAGCCACGTTCGTAACGCCGTGCGGGTCACCGTCGGGTCGACCACCACACCGATCGACAAAGTGGAGCTGCACGTCTATGAGGTGGAACAGGACCGCAAACTGGGCCTGCTCGCCTCCATGCTGCGTGAGGAGGAGGGTTCCTTTCTCGTCTTTGCGCGCACCAAGCGCGGGGCGGATCGGCTGGCGAAGAAGCTTTCGCGCGAAGGACTGAAGGCCACGGCCATTCACGGTGACCGCACCCAAAATCAGCGAAATCAGGCTTTGCGGGGCTTTCAAGACCGGTCCTATCGCGTCTTAGTGGCCACCGATGTCGCCGCGCGCGGCATCCACGTCGAAGGAATCGCGCACGTAGTGAACTACGATTTGCCCCAGGCGCCCGAGGATTTCATCCACCGCGTAGGCCGCACCGGACGCGCCGGAGCGAGCGGGACCGCCTCGACCTTCGCGACCCGCACCGAGCGCGAGGAAGTGGTTCGCATCGAGCGCACCATCAAAACGAAGCTGCTCCGGCGCGAAGTATCGAACGAGATTCCACGGGAACCGAAGCACCCAGCTCGGGTGGTCGAGATGCCTTCGGTTGCGCGCCATAGAAAATCCAGATCGTTCGCTCCCCGCCACAAAAGCGCGCGGCATCACGGCGTCTGAATCCGGCAGCTCTCCCAAACAGATCGATATTTATAGCACGGAGATTACTTTCGCATCTCCGTCCGCTTCGCATTCCGGGCAGGTGGTCTTCTTCGTTTCGCAATAATACCGTGTTCCGAGCTTTCGAACCAGACCCCGCATCGCCATCTGCACTTCCGATTCAGTCGCAAACCACTCGCCGTATTCCGTGGGTCCCACAAAGGGAACCATCTTGCAGCGATAGGTTCGACCATGGTTGTGTTGTTTCGGTTCCTGCGGATCCGCCGGACGATAGATGGGAGGTCCGGGATGCATCGTTAAGCCGTCGGCTTTTCGACCAGGCGCGCGGAAGCGGCCTTGCGGGCTTCAATTTCCGCACGCAGTTCGCGGATGCGAGCACGTCTTCTGTTTCTCTGCGCTCGAATCCGGTAGAAACGAGCAGTATCGCCACACATCTTGGACATCGGTTCTCTCCAATCTTTGTCTTTCGCCCTGTTTCCGGCGGCGGCGTTTTCCCTTTCCGGCCCGTTACCAGGAACGCCGGTCTCCGCTGAGCTTCAGCTGAACCAGAAGCTCGTCGCGCTGACCCGCCGTCAATCCCCACATCGCTGTTCCGTGGGTTCGGCCGATTAATACGCTTCCGGCGACATCTTTAAAAACTGCGTTCAGGGGAAGATTCAACCGGCTCCCGTCTTCATTGATTTGAGCCGTGAATCCGTTCCCGACCTGGGGATCAAAAGTCGCCAGGTGTCCGCCGACTTCCTGCCGCGCTTGCTGGAAGCAGATCGGCCCGTTGGATTTCGTGATTTCGTATTTACCGTCCGCCAGAACCAGAAGATATTCGTGAATTTTCGCCATCGCTCACTTCTTTTGGTTTTCCATCACGTCGTTTCACTGACCGGAACCAACCAGCGCAGCAGGAAGAAATGATGACCGCAAAGACCGCACCGTTGGGGGCGAAGCAACCAGTACAATGCCCTCTCCAGGGCGTTTCGGACACCGACGCTTCGAAAATCGACAGAGCTGCAATGCGGACACCGCGACAGAAAAGTCGGGTTATAGAACCTCATTTTGAACGCTCCTTACCGCAGGACGGCAGCCGCCCCGGTATAAGACACGCGTTATTTGCCCTCATGGATAGATCCCTTCCAGACGTCGGGCTGTCGCAGGGCAGTGATGGGGACCCGGGTGCGAACCGAAAACGGTGCAACCCCAAGGCTGATTGCTCGTCTTGAGTCTAGCACGCTCCGGGATTGATCGCTGATACTTCACAAACGGGTAGTGCGTTGAGATCTGCGTTGATTCGCGATGTGCCCCCGCCATGACTGGCAGGGCTGTAACGCGCACCTACAGCCCCGCCAGTCATGGCGGGGGCTCCCCATCCGTCGCAATCAACGCAGATTTCACGCACTACGCCTCCACCCTGCTAGTGCGGCAGATCCAGCAGCACGATGTCGGAACGCTCCCGCACCCGTTCCAGCACGACTTCGCGGCCGTCTTCGGAAATATCGAAGTCCCGAATATCGAAATCGGCGGGCAGGCGCGTGACCTGCCGTTCGCCGCCGGTCTCCAGGTCCGCGATCCAGATATCCTTGTGCTCGATTCTTCCGCGTAGATACGCCAGCTCGCGTCCTCCCGCCAGGAATTTCAGATGACGGGCGCCGCGCGTCAGCGTACTGACGTGCGGCAGCGCGTGCGCCGCACCCTCGCGCGTCACCGCGCTCACCGGGAACGTCGTGCCGATATCCGGACCGGAGTAAACCACGAATCGCCCGGAAGGCTCCCATGCGGGATCGATGGAGTAATCGCGCACCAGCACCGCCGAACCGCCGCCGTCGACGGGAATCGCAAACAAATGAGGCGTGCCGCGATCGTTCGCCGCCGAGGTGATCGATCGCCCGTCCGGACTCCACGCGGGCGAACCTTGCAAATCGAGCGAATCGGCCACCACACGCGTGTTCGTGCCATCCGCCTGCATGACATACAGCAGCGAATGCGATCCTTGACGAACCGAAAACGCGATTCGGCCGCCGTCGGGCGAGATCGCCGGGCTTCCGATCACTTGCGCTCCGGGACCGTTCCATAGCTCGGTATCCGCGCCGTTATGCTTCCAGATGCTTTCGCCCGAGCCTGACGGCGCTACGCAAATGAGATAATCGGGCCCCAGCCGCGGCGAGAAGGCGGTGGGGGGCGTCAGAGAAACTCGAGCCGGAGCGTCCCCGCCCGAATCGCCGATTCGCATCCGCCACAGCGACCGCCTGGGACTGGCGCGCGTCAAAACCAGCCGCCGGGAATCGGCCGTCGCGGCGAGCGAAGTGTACCGGTCCGGCCCGAACGTGAGCCGGTGGGGAATTCGCCGCTCGACGTCGATGCTGTACAACGATGGCCCGGAGCCGTCGGAGCCGCTCGCCAGGTACAACAGCGTTCGCCGGTCGAGCGCGACCGGATGACTCACACGCTGGTTGTGCGAAGTGATCCGTTCCGGCGGTCCGCCTTGCGGCTTGATCCGCCACACGTCCAGCCTGTCCGGAAGCGCGCCCTGGACGAAATAAATAAACCGGCCATCGGTGGACCACGTTGGAAAGTGCGAATGCAGGCCGGCCGGCGCGGAAAAAATCGGATGCGCCTGCGCGTGCGGTGCGCCGTCGGAAACGAACAGAGGATCTCCCGGAGCCGGCGTATGATACGCCAGCCGGAGGCCGTCCCGGGACCAATCGAACTCCGCGGCGTTTTCAAGATACAGCCGCGGCGCCCCGCCAAGCGTCGGCACGGCCCAGATTCCGATCTGGCCGCCCGCATCCGCCGCCTTGCGAACCCAAAACGTGACCAGCGACCCGTCCGGCGAAAATCCCAAAGTCCGAACCGATGGATTGTCCAGCTCCGGCGCGGTTCCGCGGGTCAGGTTCTCGAAATGCCCCGAGCCCGGCTGCGTCACCCACACGTCCGTCTGCCCGTCGCGATTGGACAAAAACGCAACGAATTTTCCGTCACGCGACACCGCGGCGGCCTGCTCGGTTCCGTCGAAATCGGTCACCAGCTCGAAACGCGCTTCGGCGATCGGGTTTCTCCAGAAGCGCTCGGTTTCCTCCAGCCAGGCGATTGCGGCGATGGCGAGAACGGCCGCCGCCGCAGTCACGGTAAGCCATACGTTGCGGCGAATCCTCTTCTGGCGCGGTCGAAACCCCGGAACATATCCGCCTTTGGGCAGCTCGATGACGATCGGATCGTCTTTTCCATCGCCGAGGTAATATTCCGCCAGCCGCGCCCGCAGCCGGCCGGCTTCCGTCCGGACGATCGAGTCGTGCGACGGGTCGTGATCGGGCTTGCGGTCGAACACCTCGACCGCGATTACCGATTCCTTGAGCTGGCTCGCGTTCCCTTCCAGGCACCGCTCGGCCAGGTAGCGGAGGAAGCGGCTCATGCGTTCATTCCGATGGAAACCGGGGCTCGCCAGTACCCGTTCGAGCTCGCGGCGCGCGGTCTTCGGATCTGCGGAGGCGATCGGCACGTTTCGAGAATATCACCTGTTTTCAGCGGCGTGGGATTGTATGAAACAGGCTTTCAACCTGACCGCGCTTGCTCTTTTCCGCGACTCGCCGCATCGTGGTTGCCGGATGGTACCAAACCAGGAGGAATCATGAGAATCAGACAAGTGGCGGCAATCTGCGGAGTCGCGGCTGCGTTATTGAGCGCTCAGGATCTGCGCACGGTGAACTTCAGCGGAGTGATCAACGACTACTCCCCTGCGAACATTTCCGGCGGCCCGTGGGAAATTCGCGGACAATGGTCGCTCGAGGTGCAGCGATCCGGAACGGCGAACTTCACGGCGGACCTGACCATGATGACCTCGGATTACGGCATCACCGGCGCCACGCAGGTGGACCCGAACAACCCGGCTACGCGCAGCCCGCACACGCATCACATCGTCGTGTCGAACGCCGCGGTCAGTTACGATACCAGCGTGTGTCCCACCAACAGTCCAGCCACCACTGGCCCCGGCGTTGTCGTGAGCGGACCGGCGACCACCTCTGGCAACGGAAGTCCGGCGGCCTTCGAGTCCAAAGGCTCGTCGATGCTCCAGATTTGCGTGATCGGAGGATCGGAGGTGGATTTTTCGAACCTGACGCTGGTCTACACCGGGCCGGCCACGGGACATTTCGGGACGCAGCCGATCCATGGCGTGGTCAGCAAGGTATCGGCCCGCTAGCAGGGTCTTCCTGACCGCGGACGACCCGCAAAAACGGCCGACCGGCAAAGCCTGCCGGTAATGATTCAGTGATGCGTTTGCACCCGCAACCTACTGAAAGTATTAGACCAGTTCGATTGTGACGCGGCGGCCTACTATCGCCGCCGCTCGCTGCAGACTCGAAAGTGTGATGTCGTCTTTTGCGCTGAGGAGACGGTCAACCTGGGTGCGGCTCGTCTTCAGCAGCGTGGCCATTTTGTTCTTCGAGATTTTTTTCTTCTTCATGGCCTCGGCGAGTTGCCACGCTACCACTTCCTTGACCGCCTGCGCTTGCGCCTCCTCGAAAATGCCCTCCTCTTTGAGGAAGTCATCGATGCTCGATCCCATGTGTTTCTTGCTCATTGCTCCAACTCGTTCTTGCGTTCCGCGCCAGCGCCAAATCATCATCTGGTGTGTGCGCGAGTTTTCTTGATTAACCCGTGCAGTGCAACACGCGCGCCGAGCGCCTCGTTGGCAGGTCCTTCAGCCATTCCCGCACCGGCTCGCTGCCGGTTATCGTGCGGAAGAAGATCAGCGGGATTTTCTTCGGCTGAGGATCGTCCGCCATCGGATGTACATGTACCGTGCTTAGTACATTGTACCTTAAAATGTGCAGCCAGCGCACGAACGCCAAGACTACGCTGGAGCACTAAATCGGTGCCTGAGAGCGTACGCGTTGCCGTCGAATCCTGGATTAGTCGAAGAAGAAGCCGAACGGTTCAGAAATGCCGGCGGATTGAACCCAACTCGATATGGAGCCACCCTCCGGGCTTGAACCGGAGACCTGCTGATTACGAATCAGCCGCTCTACCAACTGAGCTAGGGTGGCTTCTTTTCATCAGAATATCATGCCCCGAAAACACGCCGCATCCAGGCGCGCAGGATCGGCGCGGCGCCTGACGGGAAACGATGGCCGCCCGGTAATAAATGAAATTCGACATCGGCGGCATGCTTGCGCAGACGGTCCGGGAAACCGCGCGCGACTTCCGTTGGAAAAAATTCGTCCTCGCTGCGCGAGATGTGAAGAATCGGCGCGGTCACCGGATGATATTTGTCTTCTTCCCAATCCTTCGGGACGCCGCCGCAAAGGCCCGCTACGCCGCCGGCTTCTTCGGGAAAGGTTCCGATCAGCCGGTAATTCAGGCCGACCGGCTGCGAAAATCCCAGCAGCAATGTGCGCCGGGCCGGAATCGAAAAACGGTTCCGCAATTCCCCTGCGACCGCGCGCACCATGTCGTGATGCAGACGGATGTTCAACTCCGCATGACGGCGCGTGCCCCAGTTGTAGCCGACGTCGTTTCCCGCTGGACCGCCCGCGGGCGTCGAGGAAAGATAATGCTGGTTGGGGCCGCGCAGGCTGGCGATAACACAATTTTCCGGGGCCGCGGCCGCGGTCAGGCGCAGCATGGCCTCGGGATTCGAGCCGTAACCATGCATCGTCAGGATCAGGATGGTCCGTTCGTCCACCCGCGGCGGCGTCTCGAGCAGCCACGCGGCTTCAAACGGCACCGCAAGCGATTCCAAGCCGACCATGATACACGTTATAAAATAAGTTCGGCTTGCCGATGAGCCCTTTGTGAGCGCACCTTTGATGAATCCCGTCCTGGATCGTGAAATGGCCTTGTCCCGCGTCGGCGGGGACGCCGAACTCCTGAAGGAAATCGCCGTGCTGTTCCTGGGCGAATATCCGAAAATTCTCGACGAGTTGCACGCTGCCGCCGTCCGCGGCGACGCGGCCGGGCTCGAACGCACGGCGCACTCGCTCAAAGGCTCGGTTTCGAATTTCGGCGCGAGCGCGGTGGTGGACGCGGCGCGCAAGCTGGAAGCGATGGGCCGGGCGCGGCAGATCGAGCAGGCGGCTCCGCTGATCGGCGCGCTGGAAGCGGCGCTGGCGGCGCTGGCGCAAGAGTTGCAGGCGCTATAAGCGCGGCTCGCGACGGCGCGTTGCTTTTTCCGGCGGCGTACCTGCTATCATTATGGGTTCGTCACCCAAGAATGACTCCCGCTCTGGCTGAAATCGTCTGCGCGCATAGTCCTGATTCCGACGACGCCTACATGTTTTATGCCCTGGCGACGCGGAAAATCCGCTCTCCGCTGGTGCAGTTCCGGCACCTGCTGGACGATATTCAGACGCTGAATCGCAAGGCGCGCGAAGGCGAATACGAGCTCACCGCGATTTCCTATCACGCCTATCCGTTCGTCGCCGACCGCTATGTGCTGATGGCCTGCGGCTCGAGCGTCGGCGACGGCTACGGTCCCATGGTGGTGGCCGCGCGTCCGCTGGCCATCGAAGAATTGAAGGGCAAGCGGATCGCGATTCCGGGCACGCTCACCACGGCGTATTTAACGCTGCGCCTGCTGGAGCCCGATTTCATCGCGGTGGAAGTGCCTTTCGATCAGATCCTGGATGCGGTGCGCGAAAGCAAGGCCGACGCCGGCCTGGTGATTCACGAAGCGCAGCTGACCTACTCCAAGGGCGGGTTCCACAACGTGGTCGACCTGGGGCGCTGGTGGAAGAACACCTACGGCCTGCCGCTGCCGCTGGGCGCCAACGCGCTGCGCCGCGATCTGGGCCCGGAAATTTCTTCAGAGTGCTGCCGCCTGATGCGGGAGAGCATTCAATACGCGCTGGATCATCGCGAGGAATCGCTGGTCTACGCGTTGCAGTTTGCCCGCGACATGGAAGCTCCGCTCGCGGAAAAATTCGTGGGCATGTATGTCAACCATTACACCGTGGATTGCGGGGAACTGGTGCCCAAGGCCGCGCAGAAGCTGCTCGACCTGGGACACGAAGCCGGATTGATCCCGCACCGCGTTACGGTCGAGTTTGTGCGGTGAAAACTACATTCTTTCTTCTTGCATTTCTGAGCGTCGCCGGAGGGGCCTTTTCGCAGGATCTTTCGGGCGACGTCAAACAACGAATTAAAGCCATTCGCGATCTGACCAAGCAGGGCGACCAGGCGATTCCGAAAATCGCGCCGCTGGTGAGCGATTCGGATTTAAGCGTGCGCATTGAAGCGGTGAAGGCGCTGATGCAGATCGGGGGTCCCAAGACGCTCGATCCGCTGATTATCGCGGCGCGCGATCCCGATCCGGAGATGCAGATCCGCGCCACCGACGGGCTGGTGAACGTTTATCTGCCGGGTTATGCCAAGAATGGCATGAGCGGCACGCTGCAACGCGCGGGGACCTCGATTAAAGGCCACTTCACCGACACCAACGACAAGGTGATCGACAGCTACATTCAGGTGCGGCCGGACGTGATCGAGGCGGTCGGGCGCCTGGCCAAAAGCGGAGCCAGCGTCGAAGCCCGGGCCAACGCGGCGCGCGCCGTGGGTGTGCTGCGCGGGCGCGCGGCGATTCCGGATCTCATCGACGCGCTGCATTCCAAAGACGACCTGGTGATGTATGAGGGGCTGATCGCACTGCAAAAGATCCGCGACCCGTCGGCGGCGCCGCGAATTACATTTTTGCTGCACGATCTGGATGATCGGATCCAGATCGCGGCTCTTGAAACAACCGGCCTGCTGCGTAACAAGGATGCGGCTCCCGACGTGCGCGACGCGCTGGGGCACGCGCGCGACATTAAAGTTCGCCGCGCGGCGCTAACGGCGCTGGCGATGATCTCCGATGAGAGCGATCACTCGACGTTTTTGAAATACTTGAACGATAAAGACGAGGGTTTGCGAACCGCGGCGGCGGAAGGTTTGGCGCGCCTGCGGCAGCCGGGCGATCGCGACGTGGTGCAAAACGCCTTCAACGGTGAGCACAAAATGGGTCCGCGGCTGGCCGATGCGTTCGCGCTGGTGGGCATCGGCAACCTGGATACCAGCGAGTTCAGCCCGTTGCGCTACCTGGTGAACACGTTCAACGTGCGGGCGTATCGCGACGTGTCGGTCGCCTATCTGACGGAGCTGGCTCGCCAGCCGGCGGTGCGGCAGGCGATGTATCCGATGCTGACCGGGGCGACCAAGGATGAAAAGATCCAGATCGGCATTGTGCTGGCGCGGTCCGGAGATAAAGACAGTATTCCGTATCTCCAGGCGCTGTCGTCGGATTCCGACACCGACGTCGCGCAGCAGGGTGTGCGGAGTTTGCGAACGCTGAACGCGCGCCTGCCGTAAACCAGGTAGTGGCGAGCGGCGCCGCCCGCTGTTCCTTGAGCCGACCAGGCGGGCCCAGAGCCCGCCGGCAGGCTGGGAGCCTGCCCCACCCGCCATGTCCTGATCGTTAGAACAGGATTCTAGTCGGGTGCTGAAAAAGGGGACAGACTACTCTGTCCCCGCCTGTAAGTCATTCGTGCCGCGTGCGACCATGGCCGTGGA
>DATJNW010000009.1:0-28692 GCA_035507655.1 Bryobacteraceae bacterium
TCCGCGTAAGTTCAGGGAGAACTGTGCCCGAACGCCAATAAAAAGGCGTTTCTGGCATCCAGGCTCCACGAAAATGCCCGTGAAAAGCTAGTTGGTGAAGGTCCAGAACCTTCGCGGAGTATCTTTTTCAGCACCCTGCTAGAGACGGCCTTCGCCGTGGGCAGTCTATCTCACCACGACCATGGGTCCAGTCAAATCGTTATTCAGGTCCCAGGTGCGCTCATATTTGAGCGTCGCGGCGTCGTACACTTCGATCTGGAATCCGGCGGCGTAAATGTACAGCTTCTTTCCGTCGCCCGACATGCCGAAGCTGAACCGGGCGCGGCAGGGAAATCCCGCGGTGTCGGCGATGCTATTCGTGGCCAGGTCGAAGGCCCAGAATTCGCAGCGCTTGTTGCCGTGCTGGCCGCTCGAAATCACGGCATAGGCCTTCTTGCGATCCGGCGTCACTTCCAGGTTGCTCATGCCCTGCGTGGCCGGCCCGATCGGCGTATAATCGACGTGCCGCGTGGTCAGGTCGAACCGAGCAATGCCGAACACGCGATTGTGAATAATCGGGTCGGAGGAATTGAACAGCGAAATGTGCTGGCCCGATTCCGCGATCGAGTCCAGTTCGCCGCCGAAGCCGACGCTTTCCATTTCCTCGCCTGGAACTTCGGGTTTCGACAGATCCAGCCGGTCAACGACCTTGAACGTGCCCGAATCGAGAATCATCACCTGATTCCGGAATTCGTACAGATATTTTCCGTCCGGCGAAATCTCGAAACCCGCGCCATGGCCGAAAGCGCGGAATCCGTTTTCGTCGTCGCGCGGAATATCCACGGTCTTGGAGATTTTCTGCGCGGCGACGTCGATCACGGTGTATTTCGGCTGGCCGATCTGGTAGCGGTCGGCCTGTTTGTCGATCTCGGTCGAGACTGTGTACAACAACTTGTTCTGCGGACCGAGCGCGCCGCCTTCATCGAAGCGATAGCGCTTCGCCGGCGTATCGAGCGTAAAGTGATTGATCACCTTGCGCGTCGCGACGTCGATAATTTCAAGACCGCTGTGATCGAGCGTGTAGACGTAAATCAGCTTCCCGTCCATCGACAGCCGCATATTGCGCGGCAAGCCCGTCGAAAGCGGGATGCGATCGACGATCTGCCCTTTCGCTTCGTCGAAGACGATGACGGAATTGGGGTACGCGCCGAGGAACAGGGTCGCCGCGGGCGCAAGGCTCGCGGCCAGAAGCAGCAGCGATGTGAACTTCATGAGGTTTATGGGAACACTAAATCGAGATTGCGCCAGTCTTTGGTCGCCGCGGCGCACTTGGCGGTCCAGTCCGGATAATTGTTCAGGTGATCGGGCACCTGCGCGGGCCAGAAACAAGTGACGTAGCAATCGTAAATGTCGCGCTCGACGGGCTGGCACAAACCGGCCGTGCCGCCGGCGGAATCGACCTCCCAGCCGGGCGAAAAGGAAAGCGTGCAACCCATCGGCACATGGGGCCGCTGCTGTTGCGGACCCTGCGGATTTTGCAGCGCGACCGCGTCGTCGTGGCGCGCATCGGCCAGATCTTCAATGCGCCGGGCTTTGTGGTTGACCGCTCGAAGATGTTTCATGAGATCGCTTTCCTTTCAGCGAATTTTTTTAAAAAATCGGGATTGCGCGCGCTCACCTCGCAATATATTTTAAGACAAGTTTCGGTCCAATCGCGAATCCAGTCGCAATAGTGCAGATTGGGGTGGCCGGTATCGCCGTAACGCACGAACGCTTCGTGATGGCAGCCGCCGGCGCACAGCGGACGCGCCCAGCAGGTGTGGCAATCGTATTTGGTGTTGATGTGGCCGCGCGAAAGAAAATCGTGCTGCTTTTGGCGATCGATGCCGCGCGAAACGTGGCCGAGCGCGTGCGTATCGGAATCGACGAAACGATGGCACGGCGCGATGTCGCCCGATGGTCCCACGCCCATCAATCCCAGCGCCGCGCCGCACGGATGCGATTTGTTCACGCCCTGGCACAGTTCGGCGACGGTATCGCTGACGTTTGAAAATCCGTGCATTTCGCCGCGCAGCGCGTATTCCAGCCACTCCCCGGCCAGCGCGTGAAACTGATCGAGCACGCCGTCCATGCCACGATCGTTGATCGCGTACAGCCGATCCGGCGAAGTGGTCACCGGAGCGAAGCCCACCTCATGAAATCCCAAATCCTGCTTGAGATGCCGGAAAATTTTGAGCACGTCGGTGACGCCGCGGGTCAGCGTCACCCGAGCCGTGATCGGCCGCGTGCGATGATTCGCAATCAGCGCGCGAACCCGCGGCGCGATGATGTCGTAACTGCCGCGGCCGTTGGCGAAAACGCGGAGCTGATCATGCAATTCCGCCGGACCATCCATGCTCACCGTCACGCCAATGCGGTTGTCCGACAGAAATTCGATGATCGCCGGGGTCAGCAGGGTGGCGTTGGTGGTCAAACTAAAATCAATCGAGCGCCGTTCGGCCGCGGCCTTTTCGTTGGCATACCCGACCACATTCTTGAGCAGCGGAAAATTCATCAGCGTCTCGCCGCCGAAAAAGGTGATATGCACGGCGCGCCGTCCCGCGGATTGTTCCAGCAAAAAATCCACCGAGGCTTTGGCCGTATCGAGGTCCATGAATTTCGGCTTGCCCTCCGGCGTCGCGACTTTATCTTCGCCGAATTCGTAGCAATACTGGCAGCTTAAATTGCACTGATTGGTGAGATTCATCACCAGCGTTTGCAGCGGAAAATCGCCGGGCGGATTCGCCAACGGCTCCGGCGCGAGATCGCCCGAAACGATGGCCCGTGCCGCGTGCATTTCCCCGATCAATTCTTCCGCGGACCCGGCATTCATTCCGTGCGCCGCCAGGCGCTCGAACAAGGCCGCGTGCGTGGCTCCTTCGCCCACCGAATCGAGCAGCAACTGCGCCGCGTCATCGATCTCGAAAATCGCGCCTGCCGGGACCAGGTAGACAAATCGCCGGCCGGCGGCTTCGACCGCGTGAAATTCGCCCAAGCGATAGGCTGACTCGATTAGTTCCATTTCCGCGGTTCCTGTCCCCGCCATAACTGCTGGGGCTTGCAGCGCGAACCAAAGCTCCGCCACTGATGGCGGGGGCCGCGGATCGAAGTTGTCACTGGCTGACCTCAGGTTGATCCCACATGATGTAGGTGGGAACCGAGACCACCAGATACGATCGCCCGATCAGCGGTTTGCCGTCTTTATCCTTTTCATTTTTCGCCGTGGCGACCACCCACACTTCGCCATAATTGTTGCGGCTGAATTTTCGCAGCGGATCGGGACCATCCGAAGCCGGCGTGAATAATCCCGCCTGATTCAGTTTGCCCACGAAATCCTTGTCATCATCGCCGTAGCTGGTGATAAACTCTTCGACCGACCAGGTCACGTCAACGGGACCAAGCTCGACATCGTCGGCCGTGCCGTTTTTGTTGTCGGCGCCGCGCTGGTACGCGAGGGCCTCGAACTGTTCGTAGCCTTTGGGATGCACGTCGCTGCCCAGCCGGGCAATGGAGGTGTCCGGCACAACCTTGATATAGTCGACGCGATCGTACACGGCGATCGCGTTTTCGAGCACGCTGCGCTTGAACACCACGTCGCGTTTTCCGGAGACCGCGTTGGCGTCTACGTCCACTTCGGCGACGATCTCGCTGGCATTGTGCGAAACAATGCGCCGCAGCTTCACGCCGGCGCCGAAATCGAGATCCGCCGCGGCAATCTGCGACGGCAGATTGTCGGCGAAAACGCGAATGCGGGCGCCCTCCGATCCGGTTTTAAGCGACGGTCGATCCACGCCGACCAGCGTCGGTTCCGACGAAGCCCGCTGCATTTTCACGTCGTAGCCGAACTCCTGATATTCGCCCCAGAACCAGCGGCCTTCGGCGCTCAACTGGTCCGGCGCGAACCACATGGTTTCGCGAACTTGGTGATCGGGATCGTCCGGCGCATTCGGATGCGCGCCGGCCACCGAGCTGCGTCCGCGCCAGGAATAACCCGCGTAAACCAGGCTATGACCGGATCGCGTGATGATCGTTCCGTCCTTGGCCGATTTGAGCGTCACCCGCGTGGCGAATTCATCTTCCGCGGCGCCGGGTTCGATCACCATTTCGCCGAAATATTCGCCGCGCCCGGGAATATGCGCCGACACCAGCCATCGTCCGGCGAGTTTGGGAGCGCGCATCCGCGCCCGCCACGCGGCCCATTCCGGCGTATGCAGCGGCGCTTTTTCGGCCAGATAATTCAGAGCCGTATCGAGCGGATCGCCCTGCTGCGCGCTGCCCCCGCCGCGGCCGCCGCGCCCGGCGAAGCGGCGAAAATGCGCGTCGGCCTGCGGATAAAGGGCAATGTGCAGATTGGCGAGCAACCGCCAATCGTCCTTCGATCGCCGCCAGCTCATCGGACGGCCGAAGGCGTGGCAGGTGACGCAAGCGCCGCGCACGGTGTCGTTGGGAATATTGGTTTCGTCCTGAATGCGATGCTCGGCGATGTACATCACCGGCTTGGCTTCTTCCGGAGCCAGACCGTGATCGGTCGCCAGATATTTCACGATGTGCCGCGCATCATCGGGCGTAATCGAGAGGCCGTTCAATCGCACCATGCGCTTGATCGCTTCTTCCCAACCCTCCGGCGTGGTGCGCTCCCAGGAAATCCGCGCGAGATTTCCCTGGTCGTCGCGATGATGGCAGCCGCTGCATCTGGCGATGGTCACCGAATCGGTCACCGGAATGCCCGGCTCCGGTTTTTCCGGCGGCGGCGCGTTGCCTCGTCCCGCGCCCCTTTGGGCCAGCACCGGAACTGCGCACAACGACGACATGAACAGCGACGCGACAGCGATCCGCCGAAACCTCATTCCATGATCATAATGGAGATCGTGGCGAAGGTGGTAATTCGCGGCGGCGGCATCGCCGCGACGACTGCGGCGCATCTGTTGCGGCGCGCGGGTTGCAGCGTGGCATGGCGCAACACGGATCGTCCGCGTTTGCCGGCGATTCTGTTGAGCGAAGCCGCGCAGGCGCTTCTCTCCGACATTTTCGAAAAGCAGAATCTATTTCGCGATTGTCACCCGATCCGGAAACGCGTGGTCGCCTGGGGCCGCGAAGACGCGGTCACGGTGGAGCATTCGGCGGTGGTCGTTTCCGAGGATTGGCTTCTGGATCACTTGCGGCTGGAAACGGACGATCAGATTAGCAGCCCCGCATGGACCATTTTTTCTTCACGCCCGCCGCACACGGCAGAGCATCGATTCGGCTCGCGAATCGCGTCCGCCACGCGCGTCGAATTGAGCGATTCCTCGGCCTGCGCGATCGAAGCGCTGGACGCGGGCTGGTTGTTTCTGGTTCCGGATGCACCGGGTTCGGGATGGCTGCTTGCGGTGGGCGAAGCGCCGCTCGATCGAAGCCGCGTGATCGCGAAGATGATTTCGTCGACCGGCGCGATGGCCGGCGAATTTCCGGCGTATCCGCAAATCGTATCGCCGCTCGCTGGCGAGGGATGGCTGGCGTGCGGATCCGCGGCGATGAGCTTCGATCCGATCTGCGGCGACGGAACCGGCAACGCGGTACGCGAAGCGATTCTCGCCTCGGCCGTGATCGGCGCGGCATTGAAAGGCCATGCGGCGGAATCGCTGATCGAGCATTATCAAGCTCGCCTGAAGCTCGGATTCAAGCGTCATCTGATGCTGTGCCGCGATTTTTACCGCACGGGCGGGCCAGGCATCTGGTGGCGACGCGAGGCTGAGGCAATCGAAGAAGGAATCGTCTGGTGCGGCGCCGAGCCGCGATTCCGGTATCAACTGGCCGGCTTCGAATTGGCTGAGATCCCTCGGGCCGCCGTCCATCCGGGGTCGCCGGAATGAACCGATGCCAAATTCTTGGGAAATCTTCGTTTGGCTGCCGGCTCGCCGCGCCCTGTCGCGTCTCGAAAATCGCTCGCCGGAGCCGCGACCACAGGAAGCGGTTCAACCTCCGGTTTGACGGACTACTCCGGACCACCACTCTGCCGACAGACCCTTGACGTCGGACAATTTTCGTCATAGGATACTCCAGGTTAAATGGCTGATTTCAAGGTTGGGATTTCCGATTTTCAGGGCATATTTCTTAAACGATTCATGCGTTCCTGGTGGCGTTCGGTTTTGTTGTTATGTGCTTGCGTGTGTGGTCTGCTTTACACACAAGGACAGGGTCGGCTATTGCACGGCCAAACAGGTGCAGCCGACCGAGGCGTAAGCGGCGCAGCAACGGCGGGCGAGTTTGCTCCGGTTCTCGATTCTGAAAAACGCCCGATCACCGCCGGCGGATTCGTCAAGACCGGCCCCATCATCTTCCGCGACATCGCGGAACAAGCCGGATTGACCACCTGGCATCACACCATGGGTACTTTGCAAAAGCGGTATATTCTCGAAACCATCGGTTCGGGTGTTGCGCTTCTGGATTACGACAACGACGGCTGGCTGGATATTTATCTGGTGAATGGTTCGACCTTTGAAGCATTAAACGGCAAGGCTGCGCCTCCGCATGCGGCTCTGTTTCACAACAACCACGACGGGACTTTCACCAACGTCGCGGGGAAGGCTGGAGTCACCAATGACCGATGGGGGTTTGGCGTTGCCGTCGGCGATTACGACAATGACGGGTGGCCGGATCTTTATGTATCGAACTTCGGGAAAAATCGCCTGTACCACAACAACCACGACGGTACTTTTACCGATGTTGCGGAAAAAGCGGGTGTGACGCTGGGCAACTGGTCTACGGGAGCCACTTTCGGCGATTACGACGGGGATGGCAAACTGGATCTGTTTGTTCCCGGATACGTTCACTGGGACATGAATCATCTACCCACTCCGGGCTATGCCTTTTGCAAGTTTCGCGGTGCGAGCGTTTCGTGCGGACCACGAGGGCTGAAAGGCGAACCCGATCACCTCTTTCATAACAACGGCGACGGCACCTTCACCGATGTCAGTCAGAAAGCCGGCGTTTCCGATCCGAGTGCCCGTTATGGCTTTACCGCAACATTTGTCGACATCGACAATGACGGCAGGGTGGACTTGCTGGTTGCGAACGACTCGACTCCGAATTATCTGTATCTCAACAAGGGAGACGGGACTTTTAAGGACCTCAGCTACTTATCCGGTTTTGCCTTGAACCAGGATGGACGCGAGACGGCCTCCATGGGTCTGGCCGTGGGGGATTACCGGAATACCGGGCTGGTCGACCTGTATGCGGGAACCTTTTCCGACGACTATAAGCCGCTGTTTCGCAACGACGGGAAAGCGAACTTTACTGAAATCAGTCCGGATATGGGCATCGCCGAGATCACCTATCCGTTCCTGACCTGGAGCACCGAGTTCATCGACTACGATAACGACGGGTGGAAGGATCTGCTGGCCATTAATGGTCACGTTTATCCGCAGGTTGACCAGCACCAATGGGGCACGTCCTATGCACAGCGCCCGTATCTGCTTCATAATCTGAAGCAGGGCGCGAGGTTTGAGATGGTTCCTGCGGTGGAGGGGACCGGCCTTGCGCTGGTGATTCCAGGCCGGGGCGCGGGCTTTGGAGACCTATTTAATAACGGGAAAATCGACGTAGTGATCAACTGCATGGATCATACTCCGGTGCTGTTGCACAACGTGAATCCGGATAAACATCATTGGGTGGGGTTGCAGTTAATCGGCGGCCCGAGAAGTCCGCGTGATGCGATCGGCGCCGCGGTTTACCTGACGGCGGGTGGTTTGCGGCAGCGGGGCGACGTGATGAGCGGTGGTAGCTATGAATCCTCGAATGACCAGCGTCTGCACTTTGGGATTGGCGACGCTACGACGGTCGAGGCCGTGGAGATTCATTGGCCCAGCCGGTCGGTGGAGCATGTATCGCTGCCGGCCGTGGATCGCTTCTACACGATCGAAGAAGGTAAGGGAGTAGTGCCGGGCATATATGACCATATGGCGTCCCGTGGAAGTCAAGGTGGAACGGAGCGGCAGCGCTGATCCGTGAAGAAAATGACGTCCACGCGACGCGGGCCAGTGGTAATTCTGATTCTGGCGGGAATGTTCTTGGTTTCGGCCAACGCGCAGTCCGGCGGGGACCGCAAAACGTACGCGGACGAAATTCGGAGGAGTTATAGCTTTCCTTTCGGTAAGAATCTCATTTCAGCGCCGGGAAATGCCGCCATTGCCGGTGACGACTTCATTCAGCCCGGAGCCTTCCCGAGCGCGGAATACTGCGGACACTGCCACCAGGAAGCGTATCATCAGTGGCGCGAGTCCTTGCACGCGAACTCCTTTCGCACGCCATTTTACCGGACGAGTGTAAACATACTGATCCGGACGAAAGGCGTTGAGTTTAGCCGGCATTGCGATAGTTGCCACAATCCGGTCGGGGTGTTCTCCGGAGCGTTGACTCCGGACTCGAAGGTGGATCGCAGCTTCGATGCCGATGGCTTGACGTGCATGACCTGCCACGCGATACAGGCGGTTCAGGCGACGGCCGGAAATGGCGGCTTCGTGATGGGAATTCCGTCGGCGATGCTGGACGAAAACGGCAACCGGATACCGGGCGAAGTTCCCGATGACGAGATTCGCCGGTATCCTGAACGCCATGCCCACGCGGTGATGCAGGAGTTATATAAGAAGCCGGAGTTCTGCGGCGCATGTCATAAGGCTAATCTGCCGCCTTCATTGAACGAGTATAAGTGGGTACGGGCATTTACTACTTATGACGAATGGCAGAATTCCAAATTTTCCAAGCGCAACCCTCTGAGCTTCTATTCCGCCGACTTCGCGACTTGCCAGAGTTGTCACATGCCGCGCCATCCACTGACGCTGCCGGATTCAGGGGCCAAGAATGACACCCTGGTTTCCCATCGATGGCTGGCGGGCAATACAGCAGTCCCGTTTTATTACGGCTTCGCCGACCAACTGAAACAGACCATCGAGTTTCTTCGGACGGGCCATTATCTCAACGTCGACTTGTTCGCGATCAAGAAAGGCGGAGATGAAAGACTGATCGCCCCGCTCGGCTCGGTTCCGTTTAAGCTTGCGCCCAATGACGTCCTGCAAACATATGTGGTAATTCAGAACCGCGGTATCGGCCATTCTCTGATCCCCGAGGTGCGCGATTTATACGAGGCTTGGGTTGAGTTTACGGTGACGGACGCGGGCGGCAAAGAGCTATATCACAGCGGCTTTTTGGAGGCGAACGGCGCTCTCGATGATCGCGCGCATAGCTTCACCAACCGCCTGGTGAACACGGATAACGCGTTTGTCGACAATCACCGGGTCTGGAATATTCGAGCCGTCGCCTACGACAATACCATTCAGGCCGGCCGTTCCACCTTGGTCCGCTACGAATTTCGCATTCCGCCGGATGCCAAAGGTCCTTTGACGGTTACAGCTCGCGTGAATTATCGCCATCTTCGCCAGAGCTATCTCAATAATGTCTTAGGACCGGACCATCCGGAATACCCGGTGGTCGAGTTGGCCTCGCGCAGCCGGACGATCAAGCTCGGAGAGAATAAGCCTTCCGCCGCGGACGCGCGGGATAATCCGGAATGGATGCGCTGGAATAACGCCGGAATCGCGTTTCTCGATCAACTGCAATATGCCGAGGCGGTCGCGGCTTTCAGCGAAGTCGTCAGATTGCGCCCAGACTATGCGGATGGCTACACGAATATTGCGTTGACGAATATCGCTTGGGAAAAATATGAGTCCGCTCGCGCCAGTTTGGCGCGGGCGCTGGCTCTGAGCCCGAAGGATGCACG
Organism: Bryobacteraceae bacterium; assembly: GCA_035507655.1. GTDB lineage: Bacteria > Acidobacteriota > Terriglobia > Bryobacterales > Bryobacteraceae > Palsa-187. Next base: position 9,773 of record DATJNW010000009.1, read on the forward strand.
GGCGCTATACTACCTGGCGCTGGTCGAAAGGCGGTCTGGAAATCCTGAAGCGGAAATGGCTGATCTTAAAGAAGTCGTGCGCCAATATCCGGATTCGCGCGACGCCCGGCGCGAGTTGGGAGCCGCGTATTACCGGCGGCAGATGTATCCTCAGGCGGTCGAACAATTTGAGACCTTACTTTCGATCGATTCCGACGACCTCAGCGCGCACTATAACCTCTCGCTTCTGTACCACCGCTTAGGGATGGAAGAAAAGGCCGAAACTCAGGCGAAGCTGTACGAAATAAAGAAGGCCGATCCGGAAGCTGCGGTGAACTCGCTGACCTTCCTTCAGGACCACCCGGAATTTTCGACCGAGATCGAAAGCTCGCCCTGGCATTTGCACACGGATCTGGCTGCGCCGCCGCAGCCGGAAACGGTGCGTGGCAACGATTCCAGTTCGAGTTACAAGCCCTCGGTACCCGTCAGTAGAAGCGTGGGGACGGAAGCATGCCCGTGGCTCAATAACGCAACCGCGAGCGGAATCATCGGTGCAGCGCCGGTTTCGACAGTAACGCATGAAAATGGCAATCCCGATGACGCGACTTGCCGGTTCCTCCGAAATGGCGGTCAGGCCGAGTTGCGGATTGAGGTGCTGACCATGCAGACTCCGCCGAGCGAGTTCGCCTCGCATGCGGCACACTGCGGCTCCGATTCTACGCCGTTAAAAGCAATTGGCAACGAGGCCGTGGTATGCCGCCCGGAAGGAGGACAACGAGGGAAGCGCGCCGCCCGGCTGGTGGGCCGGGTGCGAAACAAACTTTTCACGGTTCTGGTTGTTACCAGCGATTCTTCGACTTCGCTGAAGATACTTCGGGAAAAGGTCCGAGCCGTGGGCGAGCAAGTGGCGGGGAACCTGTTTTGAGTAAGCTTTTCACGACTTTGCTGGCGATTTTTCTAGCTTCGGCTCAAACCGATTTCGAGACGCAGTTCGTAAGCGGTCTCAAGGCCCTGAATGCGCATAACCTTGCTGCGGCGGAAATCAGTTTGCAAGCCGCCAGCCGGTTGCAACCGACGAACCCGCGGGTGTGGGTGGCGCTGGCGCAAACCTGGTGGAAAATGCAGAAACCGGCGCTGGCCGCGGAGGCCGCGCGGAAGGCCGAAACTTACGGCGCCAAAGATACGGCGACCCTGCGCAGCCTCGCCATCTTCTATTCCGAGCAAAAGAAGTTTGCGAAAGCGGGGGATATGGAAGCGAGGTCTGCGGCACTGGACGAGCTTCACGACCCCGCGGCCCCGGCCCGCGCCATGGTCGACTACCTGCAAGCAGATCAGCCCAAGAAAGCAATCGAGGTCGCGCGGGCGACACCGGGATGGGAAACCAGGGACGATATTCGCAATCTGCTGGGGAAAGCCTATGAGGCTGACGGACAGATCCTCAAAACCATACCGGAGTTACAGGAAGCCATCCGCCTCAAACCTGGTGAAGAGTCTTATTATTTTGATCTTATGCAGGTCCTGCTCAATCACTTTAACTTCGACGCCGCGATCCAGGTAGGCCAAGCGGGCCGCAGAATCTTTCCGGCAAGTGCGCAGATGACGCTGGCGCTTGGCGTCGCCTATTATGGACAGAATCAAGCCGATGCGGCCATCGACGCCTTCCTGGCAACGATTGATCTTGATCCTCAGGTGAAACAACCCTATCTTTTTCTTGCACGCCTGATCAATCAGGCGCACGATAAGCTACCGGGGATCACCCAGCGGTTTGTGAAATATCAGGAAGCAAATCCGCGGAATTATCTGGGATATTTTCTATGCGCGAAAGCTTTGATCGCGAGCACCAGTGACCCGGAAGCGGCAGAAAAATTGCTGCGGAAATCGATCGAGCTCAACGAAAAATATTGGGAATCGCACTTTGACCTCGGAATTCTGCTGATGAATCGACGTAGTTTCGCGGAGGCCGCGAAGGAATTCCGGCGCAGCACCGAGCTGAACCCGACCGATCCCGCCACGCATTACCGCCTGTTTCGGGCGCTGGCCGCTTTGGGCCGGACCAAGGAAGCAGAAGCGGAACTGGCTCGTCAGCGCAAGGTATCGGCGGAATACGAGGCCAACCGGAGCCGGGCGTTAAACGGGGTAAAGCATCTCGAAATTCCGGCGCTCGCACCTCGATAGTTCAGGGCGAGCGAAGGTAATTCCTGAAATATCCCTCAAATCCCCGCGAGAAACACTGAAGTTGTGGCTAAAAAAGCCTTGACGCGTATATTTGCCCGTGATACTATCCGCTGAGTTGTATCGATGGAGGAACGATGCCACGTTTTTGCAGCGGCCCTCGACTGGCCCTTCTTGCGCTGTGTTGCGGCAGCGCCCTGTTGGCGCAACGGGATCTTGCGACCCTCGTCGGGACGGTCAAGGACCCCTCCGGCGCCGTGGTTCCCAAAGCGACAGTCAAGATCACCAATAGCGCGACCAACGAGGTTTATACGGTCACGACCAACGACGCCGGCGAGTTTGTCCGTCCGGCGCTGCGTCCATCCACCTACTCGGTGAGCGTCACCGCGCCGGGCTTTCAGACCGCGCAACAAAACAACGTGGTTCTGCTCTCTGGAGCACGAACAGGTGTAGATATTACCCTGGTCGTCGGTAATGTTGGTCAGACGGTGGAAGTCCAAAGCGCCGCGCCCTTGCTGCAAACCGAGAGCGATCGGGTGGGCACAGATTTGCCCAGCATGTCGGTATCGGAAATACCGCTGGGGGCGACGCGTACGTTTACGTTCCTGGCGCGTCTCTCTCCGGGTGTGCTTCCCGGTGAACCGGGGTCTCGCGATGTGGCGGGCGGCGGGATGTCGGCAAATGGTGTGCGGTCGAACGGGCAAAATAACTTTTTGTTGAACGGTGTCGACAACAACGTCAACACGATCGATATCCTGAACCAGAGTTCTTTCGCCGTGGGACCTTCGGTGGAAGCAATCAGCGAAATGACCGTTGAAACCAACGGCTATAACGCCGAATACGGCCGTGCTGCCGGCGCAGTTGTCAACATCAACATCAAATCCGGAACCAACGAAGTACACGGCGAAGTTTTTGAGTTTCTCCAGAACCGGGATCTTGATGCGAACACTTGGACCAATGACCGCGGAGGCATACGGAAAGGGACCTTCGAACAGAACCAGTTTGGCGGCACCCTGGGCGGCCCGATCATCAAGAACAAGCTTTTCATTTTCGGCGATTACCAGGGAACCATCATTGGCTCCTCGGGTGGGCTGGGGGGACTTGGTTTCGCCGGCATTACCACCATTCCGACGCCTGCCATGACGCAAGGAAACTTCGCGAGTCTTCTTGGCCCGGACGGGAAAGGCGTCATCTATGACCCGGCATCAACGGTCGGCACCGGTGCGGCTCCTACATCCCGCACGCCGTTTGCCGGAAATATTATTCCGCCGAGCCGTTTTGATCCGGCAACGGCCAAGATCCTGCAGTTGTTCCCCGCGCCCAACCTGCCGGTTGCCGTCGGCGCCACTCCAGTCAATGATTACTCCTACAGCACGCCGGGATCTGCGGGTACGCACCAGGGAGACGCGCGCGTCGACTACCAGTTGAGTTCGAAAAGCACGCTTTTCGGCTCCCTGAGCTGGTCGGATAATAGCTCCGTGAGTACACCACCGTATCCGGGAGCTCTCGATGACAGTGGGTTTACGGGCGCCAGCCAGTACATTCTCAACCGCAATGCACAGATCGGCTATACGCGGGTGTGGAGTCCCACGGTGGTCACCGAAAGCCGCGCCGCCTTTACGCGCCTGGTGGTCGCGCGCCATGTCTATGACCCCGGGACGGACGAATACAAGGCCTTCGGCATCGGTGGTTACGACCCGACGAATGCGTATACCGACAACGGCGGCCTTCCGCAGTTCACTCCATCCGCCGGTTATTCGGGTTTCGGAGGGGGCACGTATACTCCGTCGCCGGAGTACAACAATGTCTGGGATTTCGTTCAGAACGTGGCGATCAGCAAAGGCTCCCATGCCTTCAAAACCGGGTTCGAGTTCCGGTCTATAAAGTTTCCATTCATGCAGCTTCCCGCGACTCACGGTCAGGTCACTTACAGCAACAATGAGACTGCATTTCCCGCCCTCACCGAAACGCCGATTGGGACCATCGGCAGCATCACCGGCGACCCAATCGCTTCCGCGCTGCTGGGCCAGCCGGATACTTCTCTGATGTCGACGACGAATTTTATGTCGCCAGAGAGGGTCGCCTATGCCGGTTATGTTCAGGACGACTGGAAGGTCAACTCGAAACTCACCGTAAACCTTGGAATGCGCTACGAACTGTGGTCTCCCATCGGCGAGCAATGGGGCAGGCAAGCGACTTTCAATCTTCAGACCAACACTCTGACCATCCCGCAGGGCCCCAATTGCAACGCGGCGCTGCCGCCGAATTTTGCGACTCAGTTCCCGACCGTTGTCGTGGATCGATGTGACGCGAGCAAATATATGGTTCGCTGGGATAAGTTCGACTTTGGCCCGCGCATCGGCATCGCGTATCGATTCGCGAACAAGATGGTGCTCCGGCTCGGCTACGGGATCTTTTATGGCGGCGAGGAAAATCAGGGAGGAAGCCCCAACCGCGCAGAGGGTGTTCCGTTCAATGAAACGGTTACTTTTTCCAGGGCGAACGGAATCTCGAGTTTCATCGGCATTTCCGATCCGCTGTGTACCGGGTGCGATTTCATGCCCGGTGGACTTACCGGTGGATACCCGTCGAATCCTTTCGTCTATAATGCGCCCATCAAGCTGCTGGGAGTGCAGCCCGACTTCGATAATCCCATGGTTCATAAATGGAACCTCATTATCCAGCGGGAGTTACCTGGCAACATGTCGGCAGAGGTGGGTTATACGGGTAACCACCAGGCCCACCAACTGATCCTCGGCGACACGGATACGTTCCCCAATCTGGGCACCACCAATTCTGCGATTACTTCCACCACGCTTCAGGAAATCGGACCGGCTTGCGCGTCTCCGACCTGTGTTTCGGTAGGCAATGGTCTGACCGAGACCGTCTCTAATGGTTTTGGGAATTATAATGCGGTGGACGGGAAAGTCGAAAAGCGATTCTCGCAAGGCTTGTATTTCGTCTCGTCATTTACCTGGAGCCACACTTTGGCGAACTCGTCAACCCCGCTCAGCGGGTCGACGAATTTCGGTTTCCCGAACGATACCAATTGGGCCTCGGGATATTCCGATGCGGCGTGGAATATCCCTCTCGCTTTCACCACCGGGTTCAATTATCAACTTCCCTTCGGCAAGGGCAAGAAATGGGGCGCGCATTTCAACCGGGCAACCGATGCGGTGCTTGGCGGATGGCAGACCAATGGTCTTCTGACCCTTCGCTCGGGAGTTCCCTACACGATAAATGGCTCCGGATGCGAGGGAGTCTGGAACCGCTGCGAGCCGAATATCGTCTCAGGATACACAGCCGATCAGGCTCCCTCCAGCGGGCGCACTGCGAACGAGTGGTTCAATCCCAACGCCTACACGGTAGCAGCTCCCCTAACGGGCGGCGATCTAGGCATCCAGAATATGGTCGGTCCACCCACCAAGACATTGGACTTTTCCATGTTTAAAACATTCGCGCTCACCGAACGCTTTAACCTTCAGTTCCGCGCGGAGTCGTTCAATATCACCAACCATCCGGTGCTGAACATTCCCGACGCCAATCTGTCCGACTCCAAGGCATTGGGCGGGAGCGGCGCCTTCGGCGAGATCACCAGTGGCATCGCCGGCTCCGAACGGCACCTTCAGTTCGCGCTCAAGCTGTTGTGGTAACCGCGAAAGGCGGCATCGGGTTGCATTCCGGCCGCCAAGCAGATATGCTGAGAGGCCGGATCGGGTAGCCTTTATGAACCGGAGAGCCTTCCTTTCGGGCGTAGCCCTTGCCGGAATGCGCGCCGCCGACGCGCAGCGCGAACTGCTCATGCCCAGCGATCAGCCGGACGAATATAATTTCCGGCTGATGTGGTACAACCCCGTTCCGGCTTTGGATCTGCGCACGTACCAGCTGCGCATTGGCGGCCTGGTGGACAAACCGCAAACGTTGGCCGTGGCGGATCTGCGCCGGCTTCCGCAAGAAACGCAAAGTTCCCGCCTCAAGTGCGTACAGTGTTGGTCGTCCAGGACCGAATGGGGCGGGTTCCGCTTCGGACATTTGATGGAGCTGGCCAAACCCAAGAAAACCGCGCACGCGGTCCGCCTGGATTGCGCGGATAAATGGTACGAGTATTACACGCTGGACCAGATTCTGGCTCCGCGCGTGATGCTGGTTTTGGATATGGCCGGCAAACCCCTCGCAGAGCGGCATGGCGCGCCGCTGCGTATCCTTGATGCGGGCCGCTATGGCTACAAGTCCGCGAAGCTGATCACGTCGATTACCTTCGTCGAAGAGGGCAAGGGCAGCATGGCCTGCGATATCGGCCCTTATTACACTCCCGGCGGCGAGATCCAGGCGGGTTACGACCATCCGCTCGATGTGGGCCAAGGCGTCCGGCGGAAAATCAGCGGCGGCGAGATTACCGGCTACTGATGTTTCTTATTTCCAAGCGTCGTTTTTTGCAGTTGGCCGGCCTTTCGATTGCAAACCGGATCCTGCCGTCGCGCCTGTTCGGAGCCGGCCCGCAGCCCCATACCGACCGCAAGCTGATTATCGTAACGTTCGGCGGCGGGGTGCGCTACTCAGAGACGTTCGCGCCCCAGGGTCTGCATAACATCCCCCGCCTGGCCGCATTGGGCCCCACGGGCCATTTCTTCCGAACCTGCCGTAATCAGGGTGTGCTCTCCCATTTCAACGCCACCGGCAGCATTCTGACGGGCAATTGGCAGCGGGTGGACGATTTTGGCCAGCGGCCTCCGGATTCGCCGACGATTTTCGAATACTATCGCAAGCAGAGCGGCGCCGGTCCCCTGGATGCCTGGGTCATCGCGACCAACAAGAGCTTCGCGCAAATGGGTTGCGGAGCCGACCGGAATTTCGGCCCGTCGTATGGCGCGAACGTGGTGCTGCCGAAGCAGCTTTTGCTCGATGCCGTCGGTGATGTCGTGAAAAGCAAGGCAGGAAGCGGCGTAGCCGATCGAAACAACGTTCTCAACCATCTCGAGTCGGTCCTGGCAGAGGGTTATGAGGGCGTGGGCTGGACGATTTTTAAGGCCGGACGGCAACTGGATCGCGCCGTGCGGGAGAGCCTGACCCACGCCTTGATCGAATACATGAATGGCCCGGAGATGCCGAGCTCAGGGGACGAGTTGACCTTTTTCGTCGCGCGGGAAATTATGCGCGAATTTGCGCCGCGTCTGATCCTGGTCAATTTCTGGGACATGGACGTCGCGCACTGGGGTTCCTATTCTCTGTATTTGCAGGCCATCACCCGCACGGACCGCGTCACCGGAATGTTGTGGGACGAAGTCCAGTCCAATCCGAGCTATAAGGACAAGACCACCGTGCTGATTCTGCCCGAGTTGGGACGGGATGGCGATCAGAACGCGTCCAATGGTTTTCTGAACCATCGCACCGGCGATCCTTCCTGCCGCGATTTGTGGTTACTGGCTCTCGGCGCAGGCGTCCCAGCCGGCGAAACCGAACGCCCGGTGGCGCATGTGGATGTAGCCGCGACCGCTGGAGAATTGCTCGGCGTCGGCCTGGGGCCGATGACCGGTAGCCTGCTGCGCGAGATTGTTTAGCTATGGCGGGAACGCCAAAACTGTCGCCGGTTCTCCAGGCCCTGATCGATAAGGGTCTTCTGGACCGTCTTCCGCCCACCTTTTCGACATTTTTCTTCGAACAGTTTCAGCGCTGGGATTTGCTTTTTCCCGCCGAACAGCATTATCACGAACGTCTGTTCCTCCTGCTCGACCAATCGGACCCGGCCGCCGTCGAATCTCTTTTCGCTCCGCTTCGCGAAGTGGAGCGGCGCATGGGAATCAACGAAAAAACCTGGCCTCGCCGGCGCTTCGATCTTGATCAGGTGGAGTTTCTCAACCAGAGCGCTTATTACGCCGAGTGGCGGCAGGCGATCTCCCGCATATTTGGGCGAATCGACCCGTTGTTGGACGCCGAGACCGCGCGCCACGGTAAGCCCGCGCTCGTCGTTGTCACGGCGCCGCCGGAACTGGCCGCCAGCGCCGACCGGATGTGGCTCCGCATCCGCAGCCGCGGCAAATCCATTCCCGTCATTCCGCCCGATAGCGACAATTATCTCGAACTGGCGCTCAGCGACGGCGCTGGGAAATCAATCTTTGAGATGCACGCTAAAGATCCTTACGACTCCTGGTCAATCTCAGTGGGAAGCGGAATCGGCGCTGCTGAAAATGTGGTGCGTCTGGGTTATGACGAGCTGAAAAACTACCGCTCGCGCCTGATGCAGGACGTGCGGAAAATGGTGGAATCGGGTGCCGTTCGCACGCCCCAAGAGTTGCTCGATCAATTAAAGAAGCTGAACGTGCTTCCCTCGGAAGGAAATTTCGCCGGGGACCCGGTTCTCTCCGAATTTATACGCGCTGTGCTTTTGACCGGAAATGGCACGTTGCTGATTAACAATACTTTCGTCGAATGGGCCGCGATTCAAGCCGTGCGGCGCGCCAGGCCCTCGTCGGTTCTCATCTCTTTCGGCGTGCGCAACAAGCTGAAGCCTTTCAGCAGCATGCTGATCTACACGGACCAGGCGACCGCGAGTCCGGTTCCCGACCAGATGGACAGCCTGGGAACTTATGTAGACCTGGAGATCTTTTATCAATATATCTGGCAGGAGTTCGAAAAATACGCCGAATACCGGAACAACACAGCCTATCTGTTCCTCGCCGACGGTCTCGATGCGCTTTTCTGCATCGCTCCGCCCGATTTTCCGCTGTTGAACGCCAAGGGGCCGCTGAAGCTTCCGGAAGTTTTTGGCGCTGCCAAGGAGTGGCTGAATGTTTGAAAGCGCCGCGCGCGACGCCTTCGAAGGAAGTGTTTTTTTTTGTTGTTGAAGCCTTCGCGCTCTATTTTCGCAGCCGTCCTGGTGGCTTTCGCGGCCAGCCCGTTCTTCACTTTGCCGCGCGCCGCCACCGCCGCTGGTACGCTCTTGTCCGGAGCGCAAGTCTCCCCAAGAGTTCGGCTGGTGCTCGAACGATCCTGCCGTGACTGCCATTCCGAAGCCACGCGTTATCCGTGGTACAGCTACGTGCCGCCGGTCTCCTGGCTGATCGCCAGAGACGTAAGCCGCGGCCGGACGCATTTAAACTTCTCCAAATGGAGTGAATATTCGCTCATCCGCCGGGAGCGGGCGCTCTCGGAAATCGCCAATCAGGTGAAGGACGGCGACATGCCGCTTTTTCCGTATACGCTGTTGCATCGCAATGCCCGCCTTTCAGGACCGGATGCCGAAGCGATTTTCGAGTGGACCCAGACGGAACGTAAACGTCTGATCATGAAGAATCTCACAGTGGAGGATCGATGAGGTGTTGGGTTGAGCCGGATCCTGCATTACGATATCATTTTCCGGAAACAATAATCTCGAAGAATAAAGGAGTCGCTGAATGTTCCGTCTTTTCCGCATCGCGCTCTTGGTCAGTCTGAACACAGGTTTCTATCTGGCAATGGCCCAAACTCCGGCCGCACCGGCACGCCCCCGGCGTCCGCCGCCGCCGACGCGCGATCCGCACACGCCGGGTTATGTCGAAGCGAAGGAGTTGCCGGATGGCGCGGTTCCGCCGGCCCACGCGGATGGGAATTTCATTATCGGCCCGACGCACGATCCCGCGCCGGAAATGAGCGTCCATGAGGGCGTGCCCCAGGGAACCGTGTACAACTTCACCATGGAGTCAGCCGACAGCAAAATTTATCCCGGCATCGCGCGCGAACGGGGGACCTTTGCCAGGCCAGACCCCAGCAATCCCACCAGGCTGTTGATCCAAAGTCATCCTGCTCCTTACACCCGCAAGGTTGCTGTGTATGTGCCGAAACAATATGTTCCGGGCACGACCGCGCCGTTCATCGTGGGGGCGGATGGACCCGACCCCGCGTTATTCACAGCGCTCGACAATCTGATCGCGGAGCACAAGGTACCGGTGATGATTGCGATTTCCATCGGCAACGGCAGCGGCGACGCACAGGGAAGCGAACGCGGCCTGGAGTATGACACGATGTCCGGGCTGTACGCGGAATTTGTCGAGCAAGAAGTGCTGCCCCTGGTCGAGAAGCAGTACAACGTCAAGCTGACAAAAGATCCCGACGGCCGGGCGACGATGGGCGGGAGCTCCGGCGGCTCTGCCGCGCTGAGCATGGCCTGGTATCACACTGAACTTTACCATCGCGTCCTCACCTACTCAGGTACCTATGTAAACCAGCAATGGCCGGTGAACCCGGAGACCCCGCATGGCGCATGGGAGTACCATGAACACCTGATTCCCAACAGCCCGCGCAAACCGATACGCATCTGGATGGAGGTGGGCGACAGAGACAATCTCATCACGCGTGATAACCTGCATGACTGGGTTCTGGCCAACGAGAATATGGCCAAGGTCCTGGCGGCGAAACACTATCAGTATCAGTTCGTATTTGCGCGGAATGCCGGCCACACCGACCGCGCCGTGAAACAACAAACCTTGCCCGAGGCCCTGGAATATGTGTGGCAAGGGTATAAGCAAGGCCATAAGGTTGACCGGCGCACGAACTGATTTGATCCTCTCTTGCCGGCTTTTGGGACAGCGCCTGGCGGAGCAGATTTGGGCGGTGTTCGTGGGTTATCGCGGCTTGTAGGTCTTGCTGAAATCGTTGCCGGTATTGGTGACGGTGAATGTGCCGTTTCGCTCCACCGAGATCTTGATCCACTTGCCGCCCGGGGTGCCCGCTTCATTCGCGATGAATTTCGGTGGGACGTTGGCTTTCTCCCCGCCAGCGGGAAAATAGCTCGTCTGCCAGAAGTCCTCGAGGCCGGGCGAGGATTCGATAATCTGGAACGCTTCCACCGAGCCGCCGTGGCTCGGCGCATTGTCCTCGATGACCACCCGCGGCCGGAGCGCATGGACCATCACCGGCGAGTTGCCATTGTCGAAGCCGTGATTGGCGGTGATGTAGAGATCCACGGTGCCGACGCGATTCATCGGGCAAAACAAGTCACGTTCCTTGTTCCAGGTCAGATCGGCGGGATCCAACATACGGAACTTGCCGTACGTGACCAGAAGCGTAATGGCCTGTGAGTTTTCATTGGTGTCGTGGTTATCGATGACTCCGCGCGCATTCGGCCCCCAGACCTTGCGCGCAGTCGTCGCGCAGGCGGGATTCGGTTGGCCCGCGCCCTTCAGCGGCTCCGTGATCGCCTGCCCCGCCGCCATGACCACCAGTGCGTCGAAGCCTTTGATCGGAATTCTGTCCCCAGCCTTCACGATCAGGCGCCTGGCCTTGGCCGCGACGGCCAGGTATGCGTCCACGGTTTTGACATATCTGGGATTGTTGGTTTGAACGTTCGCGCCGTGATCCACGAAGGTGGCGATAGGGATGCGCTCCGCCAGCACCGGAACTCCGCCTACGTGGTCGCCATCGTAGTGCGACACCACCATATAGTCGATCTTTTTAACCCCGGCGGCCTTGCACGCTTCGACGACGCGGTCCACCGTCGCCGGGACGCCGGCGTCGATCAGCATCGTCTCGCCAGAAGGCGAAACCAGCAGAAACGACTTCCCGACGACGTCGATGACATACATATCAAGCGTCTTAGCCGCCGCCGTGGCCGAGACCGTCAGTAAAACCGCGGCCACAATCCGGATAAATCTCATGATTGAATCACTCTCCTGTGCCAGCCGAAATTATACTCCCAACCGTTTTGCGTTGTTTTTGTGGCGAAGCATACGGCGGAACAGCTCGTCGATCCCTGTTAGGCGAGTGTAATCAACAGCAGCGGACGGAGCCGGGCGGAACCTCGGTGCTGCCACTCAGACAATCGCCTGAATCGCCGAAATGAAGCAAAGAAGGAGATTGTTGGCCCTTATGCGGAATCGTGCGATTTTCATAGCGGTGCTATGTTTTCCGGTGCTGGTGCGCGCGGATGACAACGAAGCGGATTGGTCACCGCGTTCGTTTACGGTGAATCTTAATGCGGGAATGGCGAGCACGTTTCAAATGCCGCTCGGCGGATCTTTTGGCGCGGGACCCGACGTCACGGAAACGCTTACCGCCAGCCTGAATCATGCCTTTCTCAATGGCGACTCTCTCAGCGTGTTCGGGTGGGACTCGGTGGATCTTCCTTCGCCCCGGCCGGATTGGCAGAGCGGTCTCAGCTATGCGGCGCCCCTGCTGCGCCGCGGCCGGCAGTCTTTAACGCTGGAGGTCGGAGTGCAGCGCTGGCTGCTTCCGAATGTCGTCACCGGAGCGAAGGATTGGTTGTTTAGCGGAAATCTCACCTACGGAACGAAAGTGAAGAATATCCCGCTGTACATCTCCGAAAGTTCCTGGAGCCTGGTGAAATCCACGCTGCCCACCGGTTCGGCGATTTATACCCAGGTCTACACCCAGCACCGCCTGCTTAAGCGGCGCGATTTTGAATTGTTGCTCCGGCAAGGCCCGGCGCATTCCTATTCGTGGGGGTTCTACGGCCTCCAAGGAAATTGCGTTCTGCACTACGCCGGAAGCGTGGCCGCGGTCTGGAAGGGGAACACGTTGAGCGCCGAGTATCGGCAGCAGTTCGGCTTGCAGGATAAGGTTCCGAACGCGCATTACTGGGAGTTTTCATGGTCCCGTCAGCTTTTCAAACTCACCCAGGAAAACTGAGGACGTCCGCATAATCAGCCCTACAAATTTCCCGGCCGCGGAGGCACCGTTTCGTGCGGCGCCTCCGTCGCCCGGCTGTGCTTGCAAAGACCGTTCACCGAGAAGGAAAAACCGCTCAAAGTCAACATGCGCTCGCCGATACCAGTCAGTGGTGGAACTATTTATTCACAATCGTGTTTCGCGCGGTCCGCGCCTCCCTGCGGGGGAAACCGAATGATCGAAGCGCCCACCATCCTTGTGGTCGACGATATGTCCACCAACCGCGAGTTCGTCGCGGGTATCTTGCGAGCGGAGGGTTTTCGCACCCTCACCGCGAGCGATGGCCGCGCGGCACGCGAGCTCAGCCTCCACGCGCAGCCCGATCTCGTTTTGCTCGATGTTCTGATGCCCGGCGAAACGGGCTTTGAAACCTGTGCGCAGTTGAAGTCCGATCCAAGAACGGCCGACATTCCGATCCTGTTTCTCTCTGCTCTCGATGACGTCAGAAGCAAGGTAACGGGGCTCAAAATCGGTGGGGTGGACTACATTGCCAAACCCGTGGATGGCGAGGAAGTGCTTGCCCGCGTGCGGGTGCATCTGCGGATTCGCGAGACCAACCGGGCGCTGGTTGCGCAGCAGCGCGCCCAACTGGACCAGTTGCGGGACGCGCAGCAGGCGATCCTGGTGCGCCCCGAAGATTGCCCGGAGGCCAGATTCGCGGTGTATTACCAGCCGCTCGAGGGCGCCGGCGGCGATTTCTACGACGTCCTCCCGTTAGGGCCGGAGATGCCTGCGTACTTCGTCGCGGACATCAGCGGGCACGGAGTCAGCGCCGCGTTTCTCACTTCCGCTGTGAAAGTGCTGCTGCGGCAGTATGCCGGACCGATGTTCTCCCCGGAGGACACCATGCGCGGCGTCAATTCCGTAATGAGTCAGATGCTCGGCGCCGAGCAGTATCTGACCGCATGCTATGCGCGTCTGAACCGGCCAAGCAAACGGCTCACGGTGATCAGCGCCGGGCATCCGCCGATGGTTCTGCTCAGTCATTCCGGCGTGGCCAAAACGGTCGAACTCAACAGCGATCCGCTGGGGATGTTCGGGACCGCGATTCTCCAGCGCACGGATCTGTCCGTCACCCACGGCGACCGCTTTTTTATCTATACCGACGGTCTCATCGAATCTTCGCCCGGCGGCGGCCGGCGCGATGGGCTGAAAAGGTTGATGGATGCCTGCGTGCGCTTTCAAACCGAGCCGATCGGGAGCGCACCCGCCAGAATCGCCGCCGCGGTTCGAGACGGCGCGGAATTGCAAGACGACATCCTGCTTCTGGCGGCGGAGGTTGGCCGATAATGCCTTGTGCTTCAGCTGCGTGCGGGTTACGAAGGACGCTGCCGGCGACGCTCGAAGCGATCGAAGCGTTCCTGATCGAGTTCAAGCGAAGCGCGTGCCCGGCGGAACGAGCCGATCGCTTTGCCGCGGAATTGCTGCTGCGGGAAGCGCTCACGAACGCCGTGGTGCATGGCTGCCGGTCTGATGCGAATAAGCAGATCCGGTGTGCCGTCCGGTTTAGTCCCGCTGTTCTGTTGATCCGCGTGAAGGACGACGGCGAGGGGTTCGACTGGCGATCGGCGCAGCGCTGCGGCGCGTCCCTGACGGAGTGTTCCGGACGGGGATTGGAGATCCTCCGATGCTACGCGACCCACGTCCGCTTCAACAACAAGGGCAACGTGCTCACCATCCTCAAACGTTTTAAAAAAGGAAAACCCCAATGATACTGGTTACACGCGACAACAACAAAACAACGGTTCGGCCGGACGGAGAAGACATCGTCGCCGCGACTTTGCAGGAACTGCGCGCGAAGATGCGCGAAATCGTGGCCGAGGGCGCCCGTGAACTGGTGATCGATCTGTCAACCGTGCGGATGGTGGACTCCAGCGGAATCGGGCTGTTGATCTCCGCTTACAACACTTTGCAAAAAGCGGGCGGACAGCTCGCGGTCATTCATGCTTCCGCGGATCTTCTGGAGCTTTTTCAGACCTTACGCATGCACCAGCATTTCAGCGTCTCCGGAGATTGAGAGGGATCCCAGTGAGCGAGCCTATTCACGACGACGAACTGGTCCAGGATTACCTGGCCGAATGCCGCGAGCACCTGGCCACCATTGAAACCGACATGCTCACCATCGAGCAGAGCGGAGCGGCGATCGATGAGCAACTGGTAAACCGCGTGTTCCGCGCGGCCCATTCGATCAAAGGCGGCGCCGGATTTTTCGATCTGGTGAAAATCCGCGAGCTGGCGCACAAAACCGAGAATGTGCTCGACCTCATCCGTTCCCGCCAGATGGTGCCCACGCCGGACGTGGTCAGCATTCTGCTACTGGCTTTCGACAAGCTGCGGGAACTCATCGGCGATCACCGGCACAGTAACGAAGCCGATATTTCCGAGTTCCTCGCCGCGCTCACCACGCTCTCCGCCGGCAGTCTGCCCAGCGAACAAAAGAGTTCCCTGGTCGAACGCGTGGCGATGCCGATGCCGGGATCGAAAAAACGCATTGAAGTGTCGGCATTCGATTTGAACCAGGCGCGTAAGGGCGGCAAGTCGATTTATCTGGTCGAATACGATCTGATCCATGACATTGAACGCCGCGGGAAGACCGTACTGGAGGTTTTTAAGACCCTCATACAATGTGGCACGATTCTCGAGACGGTGATCGATCTGGACTCGGCCGGTACGCTGGATGACGCGCCCTCCAAGACATTGATTCTGGAAGTCCTGTACGCCACGGTGATGGAGCCGGACATGCTCGAGGGCTTGATCGACGTGGCGCCGGAGCGCGTTCGCGTGATCGAAAAGAGCGGAGTGCTGAGAACTCTTTCCGGTGCGCCACCCTCCCCGGCGCCTTCCTTGGATCCGCCTCCCGTCGCGGCCGCACCGGTGGTGAGTCCTCCTGCCGTTCCCGCGGAACCGGCGATCAAGACGGCGGTCCCGGCGCCGGTCGCGCAGAGTGAGGCCACCATCCGGCTGAACGTCACCCTGCTCGATTCGCTGATGACGCTGGCGGGCGAGTTGGTGCTCAGCCGCAACCAGTTGAATGAATCGCTGTCAAAACAGGACAAACGCGGGATCCGATCCGGCGCGCAGCGAGTGAGCCTGGTTACTTCCGAACTCCAGGAAGTGGTGACGCTGACCCGCATGCAGCCGGTTGGCAATTTGTTTTCGAAGTTTCCGCGTCTGGTCCGCGATCTCGCCCGCGACCTCGCGAAAGATGTTCAGCTCAAACTCGAAGGCGGTGAAGTCGAGATCGACAAGACCATCCTCGAAGGCTTGAGCGATCCGCTGACCCATATGGTACGCAACGCCGTCGATCACGGTGTCGAGCCTGGCCCGGAGCGCGCCGCCGCCGGCAAGCCCGCCACCGGGACCATCATCCTGAGAGCATCCCATCAGGCCGGTCAGGTGGTGATCGAAATTTCCGACGACGGCAAGGGACTGGCGGTCGAAAAGATCACCGCGTCGGCCCTCGCCAAGGGCGCGATCACACGCGAGCAGCTCCAGAATATTTCGGAGCGGGAAAAAATGGCGCTGATTTTTCTTCCGGGCGTTTCCACCGCCCAGAAAGTCAGCGATGTTTCCGGCCGCGGCGTCGGCATGGACGTGGTGAAGACCAACCTGGACCGGCTGGGCGGCAAGATCGAGATCGATTCGATCCCCGGCCGCGGTTCTCATTTTCGTATCAAATTGCCGCTGACGCTGGCGATCATACCGTCTCTGCTGGTTTCCGACGGGGGCCAGCGCTACGCCATTCCGCAGGTGAACGTCGGCGAGCTGATCCGCATTCCCGCGGCGCAGATCACGCAGCGAATCGATCGCGTCGGCGACGCCGAAGTCCTGAACGTCCGCGACCGCCTGGTTCCTCTGCTTCATCTGGCCGACGCCCTGAAACTGCCGCGGCGCGCCGGCGAATCGCGCGCGTGGAACGTGGTTCTGGTAGACACCGGCGCGTTCGAATACGGCCTGGTCGTCGAAGAGCTGCACGACACCGTGGAGATTGTGGTGAAACCGCTGGGGCGTCATCTGAAGGGTTTGCACGATTACGCCGGCGCCACCATTCTCGGCGACGGGCACGTGGCCGTAATTCTGGACGTGGCCGGTCTCGCCGCGCGCGGGAATTTGTCGGCCAGCACGGCGGACGCGATCTCGCGCCAGAATCAAGCCGCGGACGCCGCTGGAACGGAAGTGCACGCGCTGCTGCTGTTCCACAATGCCGCTAACGAGAATTGCGCGGTGCCCATCGAGCAGGTGTCGCGCGTCGAGCGCGTCCGGCCCGCGCAGATCGAGTATCTGGGCGGACGCCGAACCATGCAGTATCGCGGCAGCAGCCTGCCGCTGGTCAGCCTGCGCGACGCGGCCAGCGTCGGTGAAATTACACCGGACCAGCAATGGGTGGTGATCGTGTTTGAAAGGCTGGGACGCCCGCTGGGACTGCTGGCCGCTGAACCGCTCGATATGCTGGAGGCCGCGCTCAACCTCGATTCGGTGACGCTGCGGCAGCGCGGCATTGCCGGCTCGGCCGTGCTCAAAAATCAAACCACGCTGCTGCTCGATATTTTCGAGCTGGCTGATGTGGCGCAGCCGGGAACGGCGCCGTCACGGTCCTGCCCGCCGGACCGTGAGCCTGCCAACGAACATGCCCCGACCGTGCTGGTGGCCGACGATTCGCAATTTTTCCGCGGCCAGATCCAGCGTCTGATCGAGGGCGTTGGCTACCGCGTGCTGGCCGCCGAGGACGGCCAGGCCGCCTGGGAGCTGCTGGATCATCATGCCGGCGAAATCGACCTGGTGGCCACCGATGTCGAAATGCCGCGGCTCGACGGGCTGGCTCTGACGCGGCAGATTCGCGCGGACCAGCGTTTTGCCAGCTTGCCGGTAATCGCTCTTTCCTCGCTCGCCGGGGAAGACGAGATCGCTCGGGGAGTTGAGGCGGGCGTCGATGAGTATCAGGTCAAGCTCAACAAGGATGAGTTTACAAGCAGCGTGCGCAAGGCGATTGCCCGGAGAGAGGCATTGAGATGAAGAAACTGGAAAACATTCGGATCGGGAAAAAACTCACGATCCTGTTGGCGGTCAGCCTGTCAACATTGATCGGCGTGGGGATCGTAAGCCTCTGGGCCATCCTCTCGATCCGCGGCGCCGCCGGCCAGGAGCGCGAGGAATCCTCCAGAATGATGACGGCGCAAAAGCTCTCGGGCGATCTGGGCCGAGTGGACGCGATCGTCGGCCACATCACTTTGAGCAAGCATTGCCAGGGCTGCCATGAAACCGCGGCCGGCGGGAGCCGCGAAAACTATAGTAGAACCGTCCAGGAAACGTCCTCTTTGCTCGGCGAGTTGCAGGCCGCCGTCAACCCTGCGGAGGGCCGGAAACTGATCGACAGCCTGGTCAAAGCCAGTTCCACCTCGCTCCAGACGAACTCGCGGGCTTTGGAACTGCAACAGAGCGCCAAAACGAGTGAAGCTGCCGCCCTGTATTGCGGTCAGAGCCTGCCCGATATTGCTCAGGTAGACCAGTCTCTTCAGGATTACTTGACTTGGGAGCGTTCTCGCCTGGCCGAAAAGAGGCAGCGCACGGAATCTCTCTCCAGCGGCTTGCCGGTTCTTTTGACGCTCCTTTCGTTGCTGGGTGGCGTGCTGGCCGCGGCGATCGGCTGGGCCGTGTATCGCAGCATCCGGGGGCCGCTGGCGGCCGCGGTGAGCTATCTCGAAAAAGTCGCCGGCGGCGACTTGGCCAAGGATGTGACCCCCGAACATCTGGCGCGCAGGGACGAAATCGGCGCGTTGGCCAAAGCGGTCCAGCAAATGACCGAAAGTTTGCGCGGCGTCGTTCAAGGCATCACGGAAGAAATCGGCGTTTTGTCCACCTCTTCTTCCGAATTAACGGCGAGTTCTGCGGGAATGTCGGATGGCTCGCAGCAGGCTTCCGACAAAGCACACGCAGTCGCGGCGGCAGCCGAGGAAATGTCGGCCAATGTAACTTCGGTCGCTTCCGGAATGGAGCAGACCACCACCAACCTGACCAGCGTCGCCTCGGCTACCGAGCAGATGACCGCAACCATCGGCGAGATCGCCGGCAATTCCGAAAAAGCGCGGCGCATCACCGAGGAAGCCACGCGC
>DATJNW010000010.1:0-26114 GCA_035507655.1 Bryobacteraceae bacterium
AGCGCGGCATTCAGCGCCGCCAGCGAAAGATAACCGGAGCTGACCAGAATCTCACCCAGTTTCTTTTTGTCTTCAATCAGCGCCGCCCGCGATGGAAACGCGTGATCCGTCTTCAGCCATTTGAGCGGCCGTCCCAGCGCGCGAGCCTTGGCGAACCGCGCCAGCGCCTGCACCGTCGCGGCCGAGTTCAAAAAGTTTCCATAAATTGCGCGAAACGGCGCGAGCGACGCGAAAACGATTCCGTAAATCCGCGCTCCGCAAGCCATCCGCACGATCAGCCGCAGCGACGCGATGGCCAGCGTCAGTTTCGCGACGCCCGCCGCCAGCGGCGTGGTGCGCGTCCAGATCTGCGTCGCCAGTCCATATAAGAAAACGAAATTCGCGGCGAGACCCAGCGGATTCGCGATCAATCCCTTGCGGTCGCGCCACAGCCAATACGCTTCGCCGGGATTTTTTCCCCAGCCGTGCCGCTGCCAGGTTTGCAGCGCGATTCCGGTCACCCAGCGCGTCCGCTGGCGCAAGGCGGCCGGCCACGTTTGCGGAAAAAATTCGCGCGTCGCGCAATAGCCGCGGCCGTTCGACCGCACCAGCGGCACGAACCCCTGGGTGCATCCCAGCCGGAACATTTTCAGGCCATTTTCGTAATCTTCGGTCAGCGCTTCCGGCTCGAACACCCGGTTCGCCGACGCTTCCGCCAGCCGGTCCAGCGCGTCGCGGCGATACCCCGTGCCCACGCCCGCGCTGGGCAGAAATCCTCCCAGCAGCGGACGCACCGGCATGTCGCGCGTGTGATATTCCGCGAATTCGTCGCAATAAAGCCCATGCGTGAACTTGTTGAGGGGAGTCGCCAGCGGCAGAACCGGCGTCTGGATGAAGTCATAGCGCGCGGCGTAAAAATTGATCCAGCGCAGCTCGTCGGGATGAATGATGTCTTCCGCGTCGTGCGTCACAATCACGTCGAACCGCGTCTGTTGACACTCTTCATAAAGCCCGGCGTGCTGGAAAATCCAGTTGAGGCAATCGGCCTTCGATGTCGGCCCATCGTGCGGGCACAACACCAGATGAATGTTCGAAAATTTTTCCGCGGCTCGGCGCACCGCGGTCTGGGTGCGATCGTCGTTGGGGTACGCGCCTGCGAAAACGTGATAATCGGGATAACGAATCGACGCCAGATTGTGTTCCAGCATCCGCGCGATCACGTCGTGTTCCTGCCACAGCGGCAAAAAAATCGCGATCCGCAGGCGCGGCGCCGAATCGAGTTGCAATGGACCGGGCGGAAACAAACTGGCGCGCGGGCGCAGCTTGCGATGCAGCCACGCCGCGGCCCAGGCGAAGTCGATCACCAGATCGTCCAGCCCGCTGATCAGGATGGCGATGGCCAGCGGCGCGAGCGCCCACACGATCGCGTGATCAATCGGCGCAAGCCACACTGGGACGGTAAAGGTCACCAATGTAGTAGTGCGCGGCGGAGGTCAGGACTCTCGAAAAAAAGTGGCCTGAGCCGCCAGGCTTGGGCTGTTTCGCGCTCTGGAATCAAGCCGGGAAAAAAAGCGCAAGCCCGCCGGCTTACGCCACTCCGGTTATTTTTTCACGTACCTCTTTACATCTTTCGGCCCGACCTCGGCCGCGTAAATGTTGCCGTGCCGGTCCACCGTCAGCCCCTCCGCGCCGGTCGTCGCCGGATGACGCACCGTTAAATCCTCGCCTTGCGGGTCGGGAATGAAGGCGACCACTTCCCCGGTTTTCGCGCTGCCGATGCGAACTCCGCGCTTCCATCCGGGATTCCAGCCGTAATCGGAATTCATTCCGCCGCGGCCGCGGCCCCGCCCGCGCGCCGCGTTCGGATCGGGCTTCACGCTCTGCGATTCCGAATCGGTGACGTAAAGAACATCGTGACGGTCGACGAAAACGCCGCTGGGACGGCTGAACTGGGTCCAGGCGGCGATAAAATTTCCGTCCTGATCGAAAATCTCGACGCGGTTGTTCATGCGGTCGGCAACCAACAGGCGGCCCGCCGTATCGAACGTGAGGCTGTGCGGCATTTCCAGTTGACCCGGCCCCGAGCCGTGCTCGCCCCAGCGCTTGATCAGCTTGCCGTCTTTTGAATATTTGCGAATATCCGCCGGGCCTTGCCCGCGCCGCTCATTGTGCCCCTCGGAAATGAAAATATCGCCGTTGCCCGCAACCGCGACCGACGTCGGCTGATCCAAACCGTCGTCCGCATCGCTCGCGACGCCCTTTTGGCCGATCGTCAGCAGCACTTTTCCTTCCGGTGAAAGCTTCACCATGATGTGCGCCAGCTCATCGGCAATATAAATGTTGTCCTGCTTGTCGATGAACATGCCGTGCGGAAAAATGAACATCCCCGCGCCGAAATTTTTCAGCATTTTCCCCGATTCGTCGAATTCGAAAACCGGGTTCAGGTCGGAGCCTGCACAGGAATTTTTGCCGCACCGGTCGGCGATCCAAATATGTCCCTTGGAATCGATCGCTACCGAGCTGGTCGATCCCATGGTGCGTCCTTCCGGCAGGTGAAACCACCCCTTGACGGTCTCATAAGGATTCGGCTGCGAATTCGGTTCATTGCCGGCGAAAGCGGCGGCCGCGAGCGCGGCGGCGAGAATCAGGCGTAGCATCGGGATCTCCTGAGGTTCGAGTATAACGCTCTTTCGATCTTGCTCCGCTGACACACCACAATAACCCCCCTCTGAAAGCCCCACCCGTTATGGCGGAGTGCGTCGTTTAACACTGCGACGCCGATTGTTGCCGTTGGCAACTTTCGAGAACGTCCGTCGTCAGCTCCAGCGCGCGAATCACCAGTTCGCGCATATCCTGCCCCGCCACCGACCACAGCGCCAGCGTCGTCGCGCGTTCGAATCTCGCGATTTTGCGGGTCGTGCCCAGATGAATCACCGCGTCCACCAGCCGCGCTTCGTGGGCCAGCAGCTCCATCAGCATTTTCGGCTTCTTCTGAACGTCGCGGAAAATATCCTGATGCCAGACCGGCGCGTAACGGATGGCCAGATCGGGACGGCCGGCCTCGCGCAGCCGCGCTTCTATCGCCGCCAGCACTTTTCGCGTCGGGTTGCCGATGGACCGCAGCGTCATGGACAGCGTCGCCGGATCGGCCACGTCGTAGGTGAACTCGGTTTTCGGCCGTCCGTAGCAGGGACGGCTGGCGGCGTAAATAATCATCGGATACGCCGCGGCGCGGTCTTCGAAACGGTTGAGATCCTGAAAGTATCGCTCGGGAATCCAGCGGCGCAGCGCTTTTTCGAGCTCGACGGCCACGCGCTGCCACACGCGAAAATACTCACGATGCGTTTCTTTGGGAACGCCGTGCCAGGATTGAAGGATTTGCGAAATGGCTGCGGTATCCATGCGCCGCAATTCTAGCCCGCCGCGGCCGCCAGCCGCCGCCTGCGAGCCCCACTAAGTCGAACCAGCAGCCGCAGATAAAAAATGCGTCGTACGCGTGACTGGGTTACCCCGACGAGCTATGCTGGCGATATGAATCGCCGTGTTTTTCTGGGGACCTTGCCGGTCGCGGCGGCGGCGCAATCGGGCGCGGTCGCCCGGCACGGCCGCTTGAAGCAATGCGTGACGCGCGGCGTCTTCAATCGCTCGATGACGTTTGAGGAAACCTGCCGCGAAGCCGCGCGGCTTGGCTGCCAGGGCTACGATCTGATCGGCCCGGAAAACTGGCCCACGCTGAAAAAATACGGCCTGATTCCGACCATGTATCCGCCCGGCGCCGGCGGCACCATTCCCGACGCGCTC
Organism: Bryobacteraceae bacterium; assembly: GCA_035507655.1. Lineage (GTDB taxonomy): Bacteria > Acidobacteriota > Terriglobia > Bryobacterales > Bryobacteraceae > Palsa-187. The sequence continues at coordinate 3,781 of DATJNW010000010.1, forward strand.
AACCGCAAGGAAAATCACGCGCCGCTCGAAAAATCCATCGGCGCTGCGATCGATCAGTGCGCGGCGGCGGGCGCGCCCAACGTGATCACCTTTTCCGGCAATCGCCGCGGCATGGCCGACGCGGAAGGCGCCGACAATTGCGTCGCGTTTTTGAATCGCGTGAAGGCGCACGCCGAAGACCAAGGCGTCACCATCTGCATGGAGCTGCTCAACAGCAAAGTGAACCACAAGGATTACATGTGCGACCACAGCGCCTGGGGAGTGGAGGTGATGCGGCGCGTCAACTCGCCGCGCGTGAAACTGCTGTACGACATCTATCACATGCAGATCATGGAAGGCGACATTTGCCGGACCATCCGCGAGAATTTCCAGTGGATCGCGCATTTTCACACCGGCGGCAATCCCGGGCGTCACGAAATCGACGATACCCAGGAATTAAATTACCGGTTTATCGCGAAAACCATCGCGGATTTAGGATTCACGGGATATATCGCGCACGAATATTCGGCCGCGCCGGGCCGTGATGCGTTGAAAAGCTTGCATCAGGCGCTGGAAATTTGCGACGTCTAATTAATGTGTTGCAGATGTGGGGCAGACCTGCGGCGGATTCGTAATCCGCCTGGAAAATCACCGGTACGCAATAATAAAAATCCGCCGCATCGGAAAAAACACCTCGCCCTTGGACGACGCCTGAAAAACCGGGCGCAATTTTTCCAGATATTCCGCCAAAAATCGCTGGCGCGCCGCGGCGTCTTCAATCGGACCCAGAAACGGCCGCAATCCGGTGCTTTTATAAAACTCGACGATCGATTCCAGACTCGGCACCACCTGAAAATATTCGGTAGCCCACAAATCCAGACGCGCGGCGAGCGGCGCCAGCGTTTCGTAGTAAAAATCGAGATCGTGGGTGTGCCATTCGCGCGTGCGGCCCTCGGGAAACCAGCGGCGCCACTCGGGCGAAGCGGCCATGTCGCGCAGAATCTGATGCTGCGCCGCGCGATACGTTCCCGGCATCTGCACGGCCAGCGCGCCCGCGGGATTCACGTGCCCCAGCAATTTCGGAAGCAGCGTATCGTGACCGGGCACCCATTGCAGCGCGGAATTGGAAAACACGATGTCGCCGCGCTCTTCGCACCCGGCCCATTCGGCGATGTCGCCCAGCCGCCACTCATATTCCGGATGCGCCTGGCGCGCCGTTTCGAGCATCGCGGGTGAGCTGTCGATGCCGGTGAGCGACGCCTGCGGCCAGCACTGCGCCGCGATATCGCCTAGATTGCCGGGTCCGCAGCCCAGATCCACCACGCGGTGCGGCGCGGCCACGGCGATACGCGCCGCCAGATCGCGGCAGGGGCGATTACGCAGGTCGGAGAATTTCTGATACAGCCGCGGATTCCAACTCGCCATGATTGAGTTTAATCCGCGCGCGCGCCCCGTCGCCCTGGCACGCGCGCTTACAGCCCCGCCAGTCATGGCGGGGGTTAAGATCGACGCAGATTTCAAGCGCCGCCTATCGCATATCCCGCCAGGCTTGTGCCGCTGACGGTCAGAAAATCACCCCGCGACGACGCAAGCCTGGCGGCTTACGCCACTTCCCGAGTTTAAGCCGCGCCTGCGAGCCAACCCGTTTTTGTGATACGACGGGATTACCATGACGACACTCGCATCCGCCCCCGTTGGCCAGAGCGCAACCACCGGCGTCAAATATCAGCCCGGTTTTGGGAACCATTTCGTTTCCGAAGCGATCGCCGGCGTTTTAGTGGAAGGCCAGAACAGCCCGCAGCATGTCCCCCGCGGGTTGTACGCGGAACAGCTTTCCGGCACTTCCTTCACCATGCCGCGCGCTGAAAACCGGCGGACCTGGGTATATCGCATTCGGCCTTCGGCCGCCCATAACCGGCCCTTCCAGCGTATCGATAACCGCCTGCTGCGCAGCACGCCCTTCAATGAAGCCGATCCGCCGCCGACCCAGCTCCGCTGGAATCCGTTTCCGATTCCCACGGAACCCACCGATTTTCTCGAAGGCTTGATCACCATCGGCGGCAACGGCGACGCCAGCATGCAGGCCGGCATGGCCGCGCACATTTACGCCGCCAACCGTTCTATGTCCGGCCGGGTTTTTTACAACGCCGACGGCGAAATGATGATCGTGCCGCAGCAGGGCGCTCTGCGCCTGGCGACCGAGCTCGGCATTCTGGACGTTTCCCCGGGCGAGATCGCGGTGATCCCTCGCGGCCTGCGTTTTCGCGCCGAATTGTCCGATGGCGCCGCCCGCGGCTACATCTGCGAAAATTACGGGCCAATGTTTCGCCTGCCGGAATTGGGGCCGATTGGGGCGAACGGTCTTGCCAATCCGCGCGATTTCGCCGCGCCCGTTGCGGCCTTTGAGGACGATCGCAATCCGCAGCAGATCGTGGCCAAATTCGGCGGAAATCTGTGGGCGCTGGAGACGCTCGCTTCGCCGCTCGACGTGGTCGCCTGGCACGGCAATCTGGCGCCGTACAAATACGCCTTGAAAAACTTCATGGCGATCGGTTCCATCAGCTTCGACCATCCCGATCCGTCCATATTTACCGTGCTGACGTCGCCCTCCGACACGCATGGCATCGCCAACGTCGATTTCGTGGTGTTTCCCCCGCGCTGGCTGGTGGCCGAGCATACGTTTCGTCCGCCGTGGTTCCATCGCAATGCGATGACCGAATTCATGGGTCTGATTTACGGCGTCTACGATGCTAAAGCCGAAGGATTTCTGCCCGGCGGAGCGAGCCTGCACAATTCCTGGAGCGCCCACGGTCCCGACGCGGCGACGCATGAGCGCGCAACCCAGGCCAATCTGGCCCCGCAGAAGATCGATGAAACCATGGCCTTCATGTTTGAAACGCGATACATTTTGCGTCCCACGCGTTTCGCCCTGGATGCCGGCGAATTGCAGCACGATTATTATGAGTGCTGGCAGGGGCTGGACCGGCGGTTTCAAACGAAATAACCCAAATTCGTAGAGCACCTTGCGGCAGTGTCAGGCTCTCAGCCCGCGCGCCCGTTATGGCCGCGCATTTGCGGACACGAACTATCTGTCTGCCGGCTTGACTGCATGTTTCTCCTGATACGTCAGCAGCTCCGCGCGCAGGCTTTCGCACACCCGATGCGCTTCTTCGACGCGCCGCTGCGCCGGTTCGTAATCAGGATCTTCCATGCTGGCCAGCACGCGCACGGTTTCGCTGTAAGCCTTGACCGCGCGGCGGTAACGCTCGATCAGCGCAATCCACTCCGCGTAGGACGCCGGGTGCATTCCATATAAGTGACGTAAAATCAGACTCGCGGTGTTATGGCAGACTCGCGAAAGCGGGCACTTAACCGTTATGGCTCACGAACTTTTCGAGATCCGAAAGGTGCCGCAGATGCTCGGCGACCGCAGCCAGGTGCCGTGCGAGGATACGTTGCCGCTGCGCGTCGTCGTTGCGGGGGGAAGGGGTGGCCGCGGAGTCGATTACGAGAAGCTCCGGTTCGTTTTCGCGGTCCACGGATGTTAGATCATCAGCGAACGATTTTGTTTCAAACAAAGATCGCGGTTATGGGGCGCTGACCAGCTCGCGGATCAGCGGACCGGGGAGTGTCGGATCCCGCCGTCCCATCAGGGCGAGAATCGTCGGCGCGAAACTCAGGCTGTCATACGGCGCGGCGACCCGCAGGCCGCGCGGAATCCCAGTCCCGTCGCCGCCGGCAAACAGCAGTGTGGCATGGGTCGAAACGCGCAGAAACGATCCATGATTGCCGCCGGGATTGAAGCCGCGCACGTTGAAATTCCAGTGATCGTTGGCGAAAACGATCAGGTCCACGCGGCGCAGCTCGCGCATCCGCTCCAGATACGGATCGGCCACCGGATGAATCAGCAGCGCTTCAACAATACTGATAATCCCCAGCGAATACCGGGTGCGATGCACGGCATTCAGCCACTCCCGCTCGTTGTGCCAGTCATTCAGCCAGGTGCGCGGCGCGTTCAGATCGGGGTCTTCGTAATAATCGAGGGGAAATCCCGCGGCCCACGCCGCGCGGTCGTAATGCAATTCGCCGGAATCGTCCTGGCGCAGATTGGCGATCGGAACGTAGCGCAACTCGGTCTCCCCTGACGGGCTGGTTCGCGTTTCGATCAGCGCCTGCCGCTCCGGCGAGCGCCACAGCCACACCGCATTCTTTAACGGTACGGCGATAAAATCCACCGGCCGCGGCGCGACGCCGGGCTGCACGTTGTTGCGCACGTGAATCGCACTCAGCGCCGAAAAATAGTCGATGTGGCGGAAACTACGCTCCATATCCAGCGTGTCATTAGCGCCGGCCACCATGCCTTCGGCCGACGGACCAACGACGTAGCGTTGTAAATCGCCCAGCGAATTGGCGTCGCCGAGAGACCGCTCCGGAATCAAATCGCGAATATTGAATTTCCCGGGATCGAAATCGGCCGGATCGAGCGATAAAAGATGGGTCATCGTGCTGACGTAATCGCTGTAGCCGCTCTCTTCTTTGCGCATCTGGTCGAGACGCTGGATGTTGCGGAAGCCCTGCTCCTGGATGCCGGCGTCGCGCTGCTCGATGGTCCATTTTTTGGGCTGGGCTGCAACCAGCGCTTCCTGCTGCGCGATGCGCGTGCGCAGTTGCCGCAACTCGCCGCGGAGCTCGTCCACATTGCGTATCCACCGCGGGCGAACGCGATCGAGCGTGTCAAACAGCGCGTTAATCTCGGCCGCGCGCAGACGCCCGGTGGGTTTTTTGCGAGTCAATTGATCCAGCAGAATATGGATCACGTTCAGCGAATTGTTGCGCAGGCTGATGGACGCGCGTTCGTTGCCATCCAGGTCCATTACCGCGGTCGGATATTCACGCGATTGTCCCGCGAGATAAAAGGATTGCGAACTGGGCGAGATCACTTCGGAGACAAACGGATCGAGACCTTTCAGTTTGAACTCCTCAAGCGGGTGGCGATTGGTTAATACGTGGTGGCCGCCGCCTTCGGCGCTGTTGAACCAGTCGATCAGGTTGTAACCCTGGCTGTAGATCTTCTCCGACGTGTTCATGCCGTGATCGGAAACCATCACCAGCAGAGTGGTGGAGGCGAGCGGGCTGGTTTCAATCGCGGTCCAGATGCGGCCCACCAGCGCGTCGATGTGCTCGATCACATTGCGTTGCGCGACAGGATCATTGGTCAGATGCGCGGTGTGATCGTAATCGCCGGTGAAGTAATCGAGGTAATGGACGTTCGGATCGGCGAGTTTCTGGATCAGTTCCCGCTCGGTTTCCTGGTTGAGCGAGCTTTCGACGCCGAAACCCGTGATCCATTCGTCCAGCAGGTCGCGCGCCGGTTTGCGAAACGTTTCCTTCAGGCTGCCTTCCAGCGTCCTCCAGCGCACGCCGCGTTGATAAAGCTGAAAACTCTGATAACGTTCATTTCGCGGAAAACGGTCGATCAGCAGCGGAACATGATTCTCGTCGAGCAGCGCGACGCCCGGCATATCGGCCATGCGGTCCCGCGCGTAGCCGAGGTAAAACGGGAAAAAATTCATGTAATCGTAGACCCGCAGCGTATAGCGGTCGTATTCGGCGTTGCCGCGGATTTCGAGGTGATGCCCGGTATCCAATTCGGACCACGACGGCGAAGAAAGGCTCAGCCCGCGCACGTAGAAATTTTCCATCCACACGCCGTTATTCTTGAAGACGTGTGTGATCCACGGCAGCACGCTGTGGCCTTCATGCGGCCCGTCGGCGTTTTCGTTGACGTACTGTTCCACCAGCCGATCGGGCAGGCCGTCGACTTTGATAATGACGACGCGGTTGACCTCAGCGTGCGCGGTCAGACCAAGCAGAAGTGCCAAAAAGAAGCAGCGTGACGCTCGTAAAAATGTGGCGCACGCGCTGGCGCCGATGCCCCGCCGAGCCGCGAAGTTTTCGCGAGGAGAGGCGGCATGCCGCGCAGGAGTGCGCGCGCGATCAAACACGCGGGTCATTCCTGAAATCCGCCGGCCATCGAACCCAGGTCCATCGACTGCAGCGCCCGCATGCAGATCGCGCGTGTTTCTTCATCGTGCGTCTCCTGCATGATCTGCGCCACCAGCTTCGCCGACCTCTGCGGGATTCCCAACTGCGCGATTTCATCCACCGCGCGGCGAACGTCGTCCATATTCCAGACGATCTCGGCTTGCGGCCCGGAGCGCGCCACCATTTCTAAAAATCGCGTCTCGCTGGCGACGCGGCGATCGCGATCGAGCGCTGCTTCGAGCCCCGCGCCGCTTTCCTTTTCGTGGTGCGAATAAATTCCCACGCTCGCCACTGTCGCCACGCGGAAGCCGATGCGCGCTCCGACACCGTGTCGATAGGCCGTCAGTTCGGCGTTGCGATCATGCTCGATGCGCCGGGGCAATCCGCGAGGATCCATCGCGTAGCGGAGCAGCGCGTCATACTGGCGCCGCGCGATCGCGGCTTCATGGATCACGCTTTCTTCCATCGGATTGACGCCCATAATTTCCAGGCGCTTCTGCAACAGCGCCCGCAGGCCGGGATCGATCGAATCGTCCAGCGCCAGCCATTCACGCACTTCGGCGTACGCCTTGAGACGCGCCGAGCGGTCATTGGTGGCGCCGTGACGCACGCGCACGAAATTAAAGACCATCGAACCGGTCAGATACGGCCAGTTGGTGAATTTCGAAATCCCAAACACACCGTTCACCGTGTCGGTGATCGCGTGCCGAATCATTTCGCGACGCTTGGGAGCGTGCGTATCGCGAAAATCAACCAGCAATAGCGGAACTTTGGGATATTCGAGCGCATAAAGGCCCAGCGGGATCATTTCCTGCCCGTCGCGGACCTGGCGGTATCCCCTCCAGTTTAAAAGCCGCGGATCTAGATACGGATCGGAGATCCCCAGGAACTGGCCGTCGAATTTGTGCTTCAGCTTCACATCGCTGGCCGCGATCCACAGCAAAGCATGAGTGCTCGAACCGCCCATTCCGAAAGGCTCGAAATAGAGCCCATCGGCTTCCGCCTGCTGCCGCAGCAGTTCCCAGTTGTGGCCGCGCATTTCTTCGGTCCGCGTGCGTTCTTTCATATACGCCGCCGGGATTTTCTGCTGGCTCAGCAATCCACCGAGCATCTCGGCGCCCAGGTTCAGCCGCGTCTCGATCTCCAGCAACTCGGGCTCGCTCAACAGCGCTTTTACGTTCGGATCGTCCCGCAACTCGGAAATAATTGCCAGTCCCTCGAGCAGACGTACACGATGCTGATCCTCCAGATTGTTTCGATAACTTCGTGTCGAACTGCGGACCAGCGCGCCGTCGGGATCGAGCGCCAAAACTTGCGTTAGCGACCCGGCGATGGAATGCCAAACCGGCCGCTCCGGCGAGCCAAGATCGATCACCGGCGCCGGCCGTTTATCCGGGTCGCGGGCGATATCGGCGCGCCAATAGAAGAAGGGAAGAGCGCCGGCCGCGCGCTGGAGCAGGCCCGGCGACATCGACGTCAACACCCAAACGTAACGAAGGCGGGCACTTTCGTCGCCCCGATCATCCAAACGATCGCCGAGATTGTCGCGCAGAACGCTCAGCAAGGGAACTTCGCCGGCGTTCTTCGCCTCCGGAACCCTGCCGAAAACGGTTATCAACTCCGATCCGCCCGGAACCGGGAACTGTTCAACCCGAAATTCCGGGGTCGCGGCCAGGGCGAACGCCGGGAGAAGCACCATCCACCAGAGTCGCATCTGCATCATGGGACGCCTGTTTGAGTCCGTCGATGCTTTTTTAATGCAGGTTTCATGCCAGTGGTTGGCGGGTAGTACGGGGGACATTACGGGGGTGGCCGGATACCCGCAAAGGAGCGGAGCCGAACCCGCCTCAAATCTCTTTGTTAATCATTGAACTGGCAGGCATAATTTGAATTCGCGCATGCACAACAATTACCCGCAACTCTGTTTCGAGACCGGCCTGACGTGCGAAGCCTGCACCCGGGAGTCGGCGGCGCAACTGGCCCAGTGCTGCCAGGGATTGCGAGGCAAAATGATCGGACAGCTCTTCGTGCAGATTCATCCGCATCCGGCTTGCGCGCGCATGCACGCCCATTTCGCCGAATCCTACCGCGCCGCCTCCTCCGAAGCTATCGCGATGGCCGCCTGCGCATAAGCGCGCCCCTACCACATACACCGTAGGCGGGTATAAGCAAAAACTCCGCCGGGCTAGGATCAATCCCAACTTAAACTCAGGCAGCACAGGCATTGTCTGCGGTCGATAATACCCCTAGGCTGGAAAAGGAGAGAGATGCTTCGCAGCATTATCATTTGCCCCGACCAGGAGCTGGCTGCTCGTTTACAGAGCGCACTCGAAGCGACCGGAGAGGTTTCGGTGGGGCGTTCGTTGCAGCGTTATCCAAACGCTATCGACCTGATTCGAACGCTGCGCGCCCATGCTCCGGAAGTCGTTTTCCTGAGCTTCCAAACGCTTGACAAGGCTCAGGAGGTGGTTCGTTTCCTGGAGTCCGAGGCCGACGGGATTCAGATCGTCGCGGTGCATTCGGAAGTGGATCCGAAGCTGCTGCGCGAAACCATGCGCGCCGGCGTGCGGGAATTTCTGGCCCAGCCGTTCGAGCGTCAGACTCTCATCGATGCCCTCAAGACGGTGCGAGCTTTGGTGGAGCGCAAACCGCCGGTGCTCGAATCGACCAGCCAGATTTTCGCGTTTCTGCCATCCAAGGCCGGCGTGGGAACCTCGACCATCGCCCTGAACATCTCCGGAGCGCTGGCGCGGCGCACCAACATGCATGTGCTGCTCGCCGACTTCGACCTCAACAGCGGCATGATGCGCTTCATGCTGAAGCTGCAAAACGAATACTCGGTGCTGGACGCGGTAGAGAATTCGCTGCGCATCGATGAGCACCTGTGGCCGCAACTGGTGACCTCCTTCGGCGGCCTGGACGTGCTGCACGCCGGCCAGGTCAATCCCAGCCTGCGCATTGAAGGCGCACAGATCCGGGCATTAATGGAGTTTCTGCGCCGCAATTACCAGGCGCTGTGCTTCGACCTTTCCGGGAACCTGGAGCGGTACTCGATCGAGATCATGCAGGATGCCAAGCGCATTCTGCTGGTGTGCACGCCGGAGATCCCGTCCCTGCACCTGGCGCGCGAAAAAATACATTATCTGAAGAATTTCGAGCTGGACACGCGCGTCGCCGTGATTTTGAACCGCGCCGGCAAGAAAGCGGTGTTCAATAAGGCCCAGGTGGAAGAGATCCTGGGTGTTCCCGTCGCCCACGCCTTTCCCAACGACTATTTCGGAGTGAATCGCGCCATGACTGCCGGGACCTTTCTCGAGCAGGATTCGGAGCTCGGGAAACTGTTCACCCAATTTGCCGCGGACCTGGTGGAGCGCCGTGACTCCTCGCAAAAGGAAGGGAAGCGCAAATTCCTGGAATTTTTCGCGGTCCCGTCGCGGCTGGCCTCCGGGGAAAAATAGGCCGTCTGAATCGCCGCTGAGCAATCCTTTATGATTCCTCCATGGAATCCGTCTTCGAGTGGATCACCACGTATGGCTATCCGGTCATTTTTCTGCTGCTGACGCTGGGCGTGGTGGGGTTGCCGGTGCCCGACGAGACGCTGCTGGTTTTCTGCGGATATCTGGTGTTCAAGGGCCGCATGCACCCGGCGCTGGCCTGGAGTTCGGCGCTGGCGGGAAGCTGGTGCGGCATCACCTTGAGCTACACCATCGGGCGGACCCTCGGATTGGGCGCGGTGCACCGCTTCGGCAAATATCTGCACCTCACCGATGAGCGTCTGGAGCGGGTGCATCAATGGTTCGACCGCATCGGCCATTGGGCGCTGTTCGCGGGCTATTTCATCGCCGGACTGCGCCATTTTACGGCCCTGGTGGCGGGCGCGTCGAAGCTCAAATTTTCCTCCTTCGCGGCCTACGCCTGGCCCGGCGGGCTGCTGTGGGTGACCACGTTTCTGTCGCTCGGATACTATTTAGGAGAAAATTGGAGGTCAATTTCCGAAATTGTCGAGAAATATTTGTTATATTTTTCGCTGGCCCTGGGAGTTGCCGTGGCGATTTATGTTTTGATTCGCTGGAAGCAGAAGAAAGGCGCCGCCTCTTAGCGTCGGCATGAAAACCCGCCAGCCCGCGGCCCGGCCGGCCAGATTAGCCCGGCGCAAGCCGCCACGTGGACCCGTTAACCCCTCCAGCAGGCCATGGCCGCGCGCGGCATGAATAACTTACAGGCCGGGACGAAGTAGTCTATCCCATTATTGAGCACCCTGCTAGGGTCCGGCTGAGATCGAATCTTTATCCGTCTTAAGGTGCCTAGGTATGGCGGGTAGGGTTTGTCCCCGAACGGAAAAAAAACAAAATCCCATTAAATTGGTACTATGTTCCACTGGATCTGCCCGGAATGCGGCCGTGAGATTCCACCCTCGGTGAAGGAATGTCCCGCCTGCGATCCGAAGGCGCGGCAGGCGCTGGCGGTTCTGGAAACGTTCCCGGGGGCGCACGCCGAGTCCGCGGTCGATCCTCTCCTGACGCTAGCCGAGCATATCCGCTCCGCGCAGGCCGCGCCGGCGCGCCAACCCGAACGTGCCCCGGAACCGGAGCCGGTATTGACGGCGGTTGCCGTCGCCGAGCCGCCGCCGGTTTTCGCCGCACCCGAGCAACCCCGCATTTCGCCGCAAATTTCGATCACGACATTTTTCCCGGTAACGCGGGCCATTGCGTTGCTTGCTCCGCCGGAGGTTCCGGCGTTGGCGCCGGCGCCGCTGGCTGCCGCCACAGCCGTCCCGCCGCTGACGCCCGTTGCCGCCCCCGCGCTCGAACCCGAGCCGCAGCCGGTGGAGCATCGCACGCCGCCGCCGATGAGGCAACTGGCCGCATCCGATCCGTTGGTCGGCGAACGGCTGCCGTCGGGAAGTTGGCTGAAGCTGGCGCCGCTTCAGGATTACATCGAGGCGGCCGGCCAGAGCATGCGCCCCGCGCCGCCGCCGCGCGCCATCCTGATGCCCGATTCCGGACCGCGCATCACGCTGCCGGGTCCGGCGCTGCCGCCGAATCTGGAATCCCTCAAAAACGCCGGCGTAGTCGGCGTGGCCCGGCGCGTGGACCACTCGCGATCCCGGGTGCGGGGATGGCTGCTGAGCGCGGCACTGATGCTCGGGATTCCGGTGGTGGGCGGCGCGCTGCTGCTTTATTTCCAGCCGCTCGACCGGCCGGCCGCGGAGGCGAAAGCTTCCGCCGCCCCCAACACGCCGCCGGTTGCGGCGCCTTCTCCGGCGCCGACGCCGGTGCACTCGCTCACCGATCTTGTCGAGGTCACCGGCTTCCGCTTCCTGGTGGATTACAACAAAAAATCGGAGATTCATTACCTGGTGGTGAATCATTCGAGCGCACAGTTATCCGATATGACGGTTTACGTCACGCTGCACACGGCGGACGCCCGGGCGGGACAACCGCCGTTGTGCCGTTTTTCCTTCCGCGCGCCGGGACTTGGTCCATTTGAATCGAAAGAGATGACCAGTCCGATCGAAAAAATGAGTCGCAGCGTAGTTTTGCCGGACTGGCAGGATCTGCGCGCGGACGTTCAGCTCGGACAGTAGGTATTGGTGCGCGGAGTGCCATAAGCCGCCAGGCTTGTGCTGCGCGCGGCCGATATCGGGACACGCCGAGCGCAAGCCTGGCGGCTTACGCCACTCGTAACAGCACCAAGGCGCGCGCGCGAGCAAGCGGTCTAGGTACGCTGATTTCTGGCAATTTGGCGCTAGCCGACGATCTGCTCCAGGACATACGGCAGAATGCCGCCTGCCCGGAAATACTCGGCCTCGACCGGGGTATCGATTCGCGCGATCGCTTCGAAGTGTTTGCCGTCGGCGGTGACGCGCACGCGCCGTTTGCCGATGCCTTCAATGGTGTAGGTTTCTGATCCGGTCAGGCCCAGCGATTCCCGATTCTGGCCGTCCAGAAATTGTAGCGGCAGCACGCCCATGCCGACTAAATTCGAGCGATGGATGCGCTCGAAACTTTCGGCGATGACGGCGCGCACACCGAGCAGCAAAACTCCTTTGGCCGCCCAGTCGCGCGAGGAGCCGGTGCCGTATTCTTTCCCGGCAATAATGATCAGCGGGACGCGTTCCTGCTGATAGCGCATGGCGGCGTCGTAAATGGTCATGCGTTCCTGCGAAGGCAGGTGCGTGGTCCAGCCGCCTTCGGTTCCGGGCGCCAGTTGATTGCGCAGGCGGATGTTGGCGAGCGTGCCTCGGACCATCACTTCGTGATTCCCGCGGCGCGCGCCGTAGGAGTTGAAATCGACCGGCTTGACCCCGAGCGAGATGAGATATTTTCCGGCCGGGCTGTCGACGGCGATGCTGCCGGCGGGTGAGATGTGGTCGGTGGTGACGGAATCGCCCAGAACCGCGAGCGCGCGGGCGTTTTTGATCGCGGCGAGCTGATCCGGCGCGGCTTCGTCAAAATAAGGAGCGCGCTTGATGTAGGTGGAACGGTCGCTCCAGTGGTACAGGTCGCCGGTGGGAATGTCGATGGAGTTCCACTGATGGTCGCCGGCGAAGACTTCCGAATATTGTTTTTCGAACATCTCGCGGCGCACCGATTTTTGCACCGCGGCCTGCACTTCCTGCGGGCTCGGCCAGATTTCGCGGAGAAACACATCGCGGCCATTCTGATCTTTTCCGATTGGTTCATGCGCAAGATCCAGATCGACGCGCCCGGCCAGCGCGTAGGCCACCACCAGCGGCGGCGAGGCGAGATAATTCGCGCGAACCAGCGAGTTGATGCGTCCTTCGAAGTTTCGATTACCGCTTAAAACCGCGGCCACCGTGAGTTTTTCTTTCTGCACCGCGGCGGCGACTTCATCGGGAAGCGGCCCGCTGTTGCCGATGCACGTGGTGCAGCCGTAGCCGACCAGGTTGAATTGCATCTGTTCGAGATAGGGCGTGAGGCCGGCGTCGTTCAGGTAATCCATGACCACCTTTGATCCGGGCGCGAGACTGGTTTTCACCCACGGCTTCGGCTTGAGACCGCGTTCGACGGCTTTTTTGGCGAGAAGCCCGGCGGCGATCATCACGCTGGGATTGGAGGTGTTGGTGCAACTGGTGATGGCGGCGATGACGACGGCGCCATCCTGAATTTTTCCGTTGCTGGCGATTTCGGCGGATTTGGGCGCCGCGCTCAGTGTGCTGAGAAAATTTTGTTTGACGTCGGGAAGATTGATACGATCCTGCGGCCGCTTCGGTCCGGCGAGCGACGGCACCACGGTTGAAAGATCGAGTTGCAGCGTGTCGCTGAAAACCGGATCGGGAGTCTGCGCGGTGCGGAACAGGCCTTGTTCCTTGGCGTAAGCTTCGACCAGCGCAATGCGCTCGGCCGGCCGGTTGGTCATGCGCAGATAGGCGAGGGTGGCGTCATCGATGGGAAACACGCCGATGGTCGCGCCGTATTCCGGAGCCATATTGGCGATGGTGGCGCGGTCGGCCACGCTCAGCGCAGCGACGCCGTCGCCGTAAAATTCGACAAATTTGCCGACCACGCCTTTCTTGCGCAGCATCTGAGTGACGGTGAGGACCAGATCGGTCGCGGTGGCGCCTTCGGGAAGCCGGCCGCTCAGTTTGAAGCCGACCACTTCGGGAAGCAGCATGCTGGTTGGCTGGCCGAGCATGCACGCCTCGGCTTCAATGCCGCCGACGCCCCAGCCGACGACGCCGAGTCCGTTGATCATGGTGGTGTGGGAGTCGGTGCCGACCAGCGTATCGGGATAGGCTTCGCCGTTCTGCTCGAAGACGACGGGCGCGAGATATTCGAGGTTCACCTGGTGCACGATTCCGGTGTCCGGCGGGACCACGCGGAAATTCTTGAACGACGATTGCGCCCACTTGAGCAGGGCATAACGTTCCTGATTGCGCTGAAACTCGAGCAGCGCGTTGACGCTGAAGGAATCCTTGGTGCCGAATTTATCCACCTGCACGGAGTGATCGATCACCAGGTCGACCGGGATCAGCGGGTTGGCCTTCTTGGGATCGGCGCCGGATTTCTGGAGCGCGTCGCGCATGGCCGCGAGGTCGACTACGCAGGGGACGCCGGTGAAATCCTGAAGCAGCACGCGCGCCGGGCGGAAATTGATTTCGCGCACGGGCGCGCCGGTGTCCCATTTGGCGACATATTCGATATCGGCGCGGCGGCTGGCGAGATTGTCCTCGAAACGCAACAGGTTTTCGAGAAGAATTTTGATTGAATAAGGGATTCGGGCGAGATTGAATCCGGCTTTTTCGAGGGCGGCGAGGCGAAAAATTTTGTAAGTGCGGGCGCCCGCGTGAAGCTCGGATGCGGCGGCGAAGGAGTTGAGGCTTGGCATGGTTGTCTATAGTTTAGCGTGGGTAGAATAAGGTCATGAATGCGAAGACCATGATGACGGTGGAGGAATTCGACCGGCTGATCGAGCCGGACGAGCTGGATTACGAGCTCGATGAAGGGGAACTGGTTGAAATGACCAAGCCGCGGTATGAACCGCACAATCGCATTGTGATGACGATGACTCGGGCGCTGCTGGCGTATGTGGCGCGGAATCCGATCGGGGAAGTGCTGACTTCCGACAATTTGTTTGTACTCGGGCCAACCACGAAGCGTGCGCCGGATCTGTCTTTCATGAGCACGGCGCGAATGAAGGCGATCAAACCGGGCGAAGACATCCCCGGCGCGCCGGATCTGGCGATCGAGGTTTTATCGCCCAACGATACGGCGTCGGCGATGCGGCGCAAGGTGAAGCAGTATCTCGCCGCGGGCGCGCGGGTGGTGTGGGTGGTTTATCCGGAGCAGCGGGAGGTTGAGGTTTGGAGTAAATCGGGTCCGGCGGTGTTGGGCGAGAATGATTCGCTGGCCGCGCCGGAGTTGTTGCCCGGATTTGCGGTGAAGATCGCCAGCCTGTTCTGAAGGAGGAGCATGAAACGGTCGGCGCTGGTTTTCGCTTCTATCGCCTTGCTGCGCGCGCAGGCGCCGGTGGAGTTTGAAGTCGCCTCGGTGAAGGTCGACAAGCAGGGCACCGGCGTCAGAGGGGGATGCCACGGTTTCGACTCGAAATTCCTGACAGGCGATCCCGCTTCAGCGACCCCGCTCGGCCGGTGCGTGATCACCGCGGGAAGGTTGAGCCACATGATCGGAATCGCCTGGCAGTTGCCGATGGACTCGATCAAAGACGGGCCGGATTGGGTGATGCGCGGATTCGACCGATTCGACGTTCAGGCGGAGGCGGAGAATAAGCGGACGGCGACCGATGCTCAGCTGCGTTCGATGCTCCAGGCGATGCTGATCGAACGGTTTCAATTGAAATTTCATCGGGAGACGGTGGAGCGGGCGGGATGGGCGCTGGCGATTGGGGAACATTCGCCGCGCATGAAAGTGGCGGAAGGCGAAGACTACGGTGCACAAATGGGTGATTTCAAGGCAGCGGGCGGACCGGTAGACTTCCGGGCGCGAGCTTTCGATATGGCACATCTGGCGCAGATGCTATCGGTGTTCGATCATAAACCCGTGGTCGACGAGACCGGCCTTCATGGCAGCTACGATTTGACGCTTCATTGGGACAACGATCAGGGACCGACGCTAGAGACCGCAGTTCGCGAGCAACTCGGGCTCAAGCTGGTGCCGAAAAAAGTGCCGGTTGAGTTGTTCGTGATCGATTCGGCGCAGAAGCCGTCGGCGAACTGATCACATATAATCGGGCGCCTCGATGCCCAACACATCCAGCGTACGTTCAAGCTGCGCGCGGAAATAATCGGTCATCCACAGCAAAAAAGTTTTTTTCTCCGGACTCGATTCCGAAATTACCGGAAATTCGTGATAAAAATTGCTGAACGCCTGCGCCAGCTGAAACGCATACCGGGCCACATGGGCCGGTTCGCCGCTCTGAATCGCGCGATCGATCGACGAATCGGATTTGGAAGCCGCCAGCAGAAGCTGCCAGCAGTCTTCGTTGGCGAGCTGCCGCCGCATCGCTTCACTCGATAAGGCCGCGCGAAAATCGGGGAGTTTTTCGCCACGCTCTTCGAGCTTCCGCAGAATATTTCGCGCGCGCACGGCGGCATATTGCACGTACGGTCCGGTTTCGCCTTCGAAGCTCAGCGCCTCGCCGAAGTCGAACGCGATCACCGAATTTCGCGTGTATTTCAGCATGAAATAGCGCAGCGCGCCGACGGCAATCTGCGTGGCGACGCGCCTGCGGACAGCTTCAGGTTCTTCCGCGTGGCGCGAAGTGACTTCCTCCAGCGCTTTTTCGATCAATTTATCGATTAAATCATCGGCTTTTACGCCTAAACCTTTGCGTCCGGAAACTTCGACGTACGGCCGGCGTTTGTCTTCTTCGGATAATTCAATGCCCATATCGATACACGTTCGCGGCGACAGCGCGACCATTTCATAAGAAAAATGGATGCTGTTTTCCGCCTGCTCGGTGTAATTCAGCGCGCGTAATCCCGCGACAACCACGTCCTGCAAATAAGACTGCCGCGAATCGATGACGTTATACACGCGCGATCCCGCGCCGAAATGCATGGCGTTGTTTTGCGGCTCATCCGTCGAGGCCCAAACCTGGTGGCCGTCGGGATAAGTGTGCCATTGGCGATAATAAAAATCCTTGCCGAGCAGCCCGAATTTCCAAAGCTGATAGGCGATGTCCTTGCCGACATAAGTGACCGTTCCGTTCGAGCGCACGATCACTTTGCTGTCTTCTTCGCCGGTGTCATTTTCTTTGAAGGCGCTGCCGGGCATCACCCAGCAGCCTTTATTTTTGCCTTCGGTTTCGAAATAAATCGCCTGGCGAACTTTCAACAGCTCGAACGCGGCCGCCCAGAATTTCAGATGCAGGATTTCACTCTCGCGCGGCAGAACGTCGTATTCGACGTTGAGCCGATACATGGTCGCCAGGTGCGCGTTGACAATCGCGTCGGCCACCAGATGCGCGATCTCGGCCTCCGCGCCAACGCCGGCTTCGATCGAGTGGAGCGTTTCCGCTCGCCAGTTCTTCGCTTCGGGGTGGTCTTCGTAATAAGCGGAAATTTGCGTGTAGACGTCCCAGCAGAGATAGTCGAAGCGGGTTTTTTCGATCAGGCTTTGGATCTCGCCGGGCGATTTTTTTTCAATATGTATGAACCCGACCACCACATCGGCCACCTGAACGCCGGTGTTGTCGATATAATTTTGCACTTCGACGTTCATTCCCGCGGCGCGCATCATGCGGACGAAGGTATCGCCGAGAATCGCGTTGCGCAGATGGCCGATGTGCGCGGCTTTGTTGGGATTGATGTTGGTGTGCTCGACGATGATCTTTTCTTTTTGCTTGACAGCCGGCGCCGGCGGCGAGAGCAGGGAAGTGGCGTAATAAGCCCGGTCCAGGCGCAGGTTCAGGTAACCGTTGCCGGCGATTTCAATAGCGCTGACGCCTTCGATTTCGAGCCCTTGCGAAATTTCGGCGGCGATCGACTTGGGCGCTTTTTTGAGCTGGCGCGCGAGCTGAAACGCCGCCGGCACGGCGATCTCGCCGAAAGAAGATTGTTTGGGCTGCTCGGTTTGAACCGGCGTTTTCAGGCCGTAAAGGGACTCGATCCGCGCGGCGATAGCTTCGGCGATGCGGGTTTCCAGGATGTGGAACATGAAAGACCAGTGTAGCGACGGATCGAGCGCGGCGCTGATGCGATCCAGCAGACGCGCGGCGTGGGCTTCGATTTTTTTGCGGTCGGCAAAGCGCGAACAGCAAAGCGCTCCGAGCGAGTAGAACGCGGTTCGCACGAAGGGAAGCGTGTATGCTGCGAAGCTCGCGACCGTGGCGTACCTATCCGATCCGTACCCGGCGAGTTCTCTGAGGCTCTCCGCGTCCGTGAGCCGCAGCATTAACGGATCGCTCAGGTCGAGAATCAGACGCTGACCGAATAGAATTGTGCCGACGAGCCAAACCCATTTGGCCGATCGAGAGCGCCACTTGCAGTAGACCAGGAACCCGAGGGCGAACGCGCAAACGGCGCTCAACGAATCCTCCAACAGAGCGCTTGCCTGTAGCGTCCCCAAGCGTAAAAAGATCGAAATCAGGCGATACAGCCCGGAGTCGAGGATAACGGTCCCGATGATGGCCGTAACCAGATTCGCGACAAAGCTGCCGGCTGCGCGGAGGACGTTCCACACAATTGACGAGCGGCTTTGATTCTCGCCGGTCATTTGATTTTCGGGAACACGAAAGTTCAGTGTAGCCGCACTGTGGGGCGCGCTTGGCCCGGCGTGGCATCTCGCCCACGCTGCGTCAAATCACCCAGGCGCGAGAAGACTTTATAGGATGTAAGCAGGTTTCTCTTGGATTTGCGGGTGGACTCCAGATGCAACTCGTTTGTCGTACGGCTAGGAGGTATAGCCCTTGACTTGGAACGCGATTTGCTGGACACTGGGAATCGACCTGCAAATGGGTGTCAAAAAGAAAACCGAGGCGTCCGCCCATCATCCCCGCGCCGCGCGCAACCTGACGGAACTCAAACGGGGCGAATCCGGCATTCTGGACCGGCTCGATTTGCCGGAGGAAGATGCCAGACGGTTGATGGAAATGGGTTTTCTGCCCGGCCACGCGGTAATCCCTGCACATTCCGCGCCAGGCGGCGATCCGCGGGTGTTTCGCGTGGATGGGTCGGAAATCGCGCTGCGCCGGGAAACCGCCGTCCGCTTGATTCTTCGCTGAGGACCTCAAATGAGCGACTGCCACGGCTGTTCTGCGGCGACCGTCACCCTACCGCCACAGACCAGACGGCGGATTGTCGCCATCGTCGGTCCGCCCAATTCCGGAAAATCAACCTTATTTAACCGCCTCACCGGATTGCGCCAGAAAGTCGCCAATTTTCCCGGCGTGACGGTGGAGCATCGCATGGGCCGCGCCAAACTGGACGGCGATCGCGAAGTTTACCTGGTCGATCTGCCCGGCGTTTACAGCCTGACCCCGCGCACCGAAGACGAGCGCGTCACGCACGACGTTCTCACCGGCGTGATGAAAGACATGCCCAAGCCGGACGCGGTGCTGCTGATCCTCGATTCGACGAATTTGAGCCGTCACCTGGTGCTGGCCGCGCCGGTGCTTTCGCTGGGCCTGCCGACGCTGGTCATCTTAAATATGGCCGACGACCTGGGCGCGCGCGGCGGCAAGGTGGATTCGGCGGAGCTGGCGATGCAGCTCGGCTCACCCGTGGCGCTGGTGAGCGCGGCCAAGGGAGTCGGCATCGACAAAGTTTTGCAATTCCTGGCCGGCACCACGCAGGGGGCGTCGCTTCAGAAAACGACGCAGAACCCGCTCATGGAATTGCCGGTGATTCAGGACATCCCCAAGTGCCGCGCGTGGGCCGCGCACGCGGGATCGAAGGCCAAGTATCACGCGCCGGCGCCGCCGTTGTGGACGCGGCGGCTGGATGCGATTTTTCTGCATCCGGTGTTTGGGCCGCTGATTTTCCTGCTGGTGGTGATCGGCGTTTTTGAGGCGATTTTCGCCGGCGCGCAGCCGATCATGGATGCAATTCAGGCCGGCGTCGAAAAATCGGGCCACTGGGTGGGATCGGTCATCAGCTATGCGCCGCTGCGTTCCCTGCTGGTCGATGGCGTGTGGAGCGGCGTCGGTTCGGTAATTCAATTTCTGCCGCAGATTTTGATTTTGTTTTTATTCATCGGAATTCTGGAAGATTCCGGCTATTTAGCGCGCGCGGCTTTAATCGCGGACCGCACCATGTCGCGCATCGGGCTGCAAGGCAAAAGTTTTATCCCGCTGCTTTCCGCCTACGCCTGCGCGGTTCCGGCGATCATGGCCACGCGCACCATCGAAAACAAGCGCGATCGCATTGCGACCATCCTGATTGCTCCGTTCATGACCTGCTCGGCGCGGCTGCCGGTTTATACGCTCATTATTGCCGCGTTCATCGCGCCGCACTACCAGGTGCTGGCGCTGCTGAGCCTGTACATTATCGGATTTTTGGCCGCGATCGGGACGGCGAAGCTGCTCAAATCGACGATTCTCAAGAGCACGCGATCGTCGTTCATGCTCGAAATGCCGCCGTATCGCTGGCCCACTTTGCGGTCGCTGGGATTGCGGCTGGTCGATCGCAGCAAAGTTTTTTTGCGCCGCGCCGGCACGGTGATTTTAGCCGTCGCGATCGTGATCTGGGTGCTGGGCCATCTGCCCATCAAAAACGGTGCGCCGGTGCCGATCGGGCACAGCATTGAAGCGCAGATCGGCCACGCGGTCGAGCCGGCGATCCGTCCGCTGGGGTTCAACTGGAAAATCGGAATCGGGCTGATCAGCTCGCTCGCAGCGCGCGAGGTGATTGTGGCGACGCTCGGGACGATTTACGGCATGGAAGGATCGAGCGAGCATTCGGTGGAATTGCAAAAAGCTCTGCACGCGGACCTGACGCCGGGCGGCGCGGCTGCGCTGCTAGTGTTTTTCGCATTCGCGATGCAATGCATGTCGACCATCGCGGTGGTGCGCCGCGAAACGATGAGCTGGCGCTGGCCGGCGCTGCAATTCGCGTACATGACCTTGTTCGCGTATGTGGCGGCGTTCGCCGCGAATCACCTGGTGATGTGGTTAGCGTAAAGCGTCGACCCGCTTGCGCAGCAGTGGCGTAAGCCGCTCCTAAAACCCGCTAAAACCCGCTAAAACCCGCTCCGCTAAAACCCGCTCAGCCTGATCTTTCCCCTTATTCGGGACTTGAAAAGGAGCCATACTGCTCCGTCCCCTTTTCTGACTCGGCCGGGACGGAAGTGACTATCCTTCGCTTTTCGTTAGATCACCGCAGGCACATCATGGTGCCTCCGTCCCCTTTTTTAAGTTTGGAAAAGGGGAAGGGTCAGGCTGACGGATTTTTCGGACCAATGTAGACAGCATCTGCTCCCCGCTGTCAAATCATCTTGACGGCACACTCAAGAGAACGTTAGACTTTACGATGCTGGCGAGATCATCTTGTGAAAACGGTTGATGGGTTCAGGCGGTATCATCAAGAGTGGTCGGATGAAGATGATACTTGGGGTTCGGTTGTGGAACTGGCCGACGACTACGCCATCCGGGAGATCGCTTACAAACCCGGATCTCCGCTCTACGTCTATTCAATTTGCTTGCGCCGAACGGACGAAATGCTTGGGGTATTGGCGCACTCATTGGATGAGGCGAAGAGAACAGTTTTCCAATGACGCCATCGCCAAAGCACGGCCATCATGACCAGTACGTTTCCACCGACGCTAACGACTGGTAATCGGGTGTGGACTCAAACCGGATACTCGAATCATGGCCCGCTCGACGGCCCAAAGGTTGACATCAACGGAAACCAGGGCGGAACAATAACGGACGTTGAGAAACCATACCGCACAATGGATCAACTCCTGTACACGGTTCGGTGGGATAACGGGCAGACTTCAAAACACTACGGAAAAGAACTGTTCTGTATTGGACGGTTCCAAAGCCGTACAGAGTTTGAACAAGCCATCAAGCCGATAGGAGACGTGGAACTGATCGTCGGGCCTGCGGGTGGAATCAAAAGCGCCCGATTCCAAATCAACTACGACGGTCAACTTCAAACGGCGGAAGTTGATCGGCGATTGTGGCTGGAATGTATCGAACCAATAGCCCAAAGCCGGGGACTCACAATCACGAAGACGAAGTTACAAAACCACTAATTATCGGTGATCTTGACAGATTTGAAAATAAAAACCGCTCAGCCTGATCTTTTCCCTTATTCGGAACTTGAAACGGAGCCATACTGCTCCGTCCCCTTTTCTGACTCGGCCGGGATGGAAGCGACTAAATCCTTCGCTTTTCGTTAGATCACCGCAGGCACATTCATGGTGCCTCCGCCCCCTTTTTTAAGTTTGGAAAAGGGGAAAGGTCAGGCTGACGGATTTTCGCACAGATTTTCGCAGATTTTCGCAAGACGATCGGGCGGATGCTGCAGTTTTCGTTGCCGCCTGGATATCAGCGAAAGAAGCCGGTGGCGCGGCCCAAGCTGGATCCGTGGCTGGGCGTCGTCGATCAGATTCTGGTGGACGACCAATCGCAGCTGAAAAAGCAGCGGCACACTGCCAAGCGTATCTCGGGCCGGCTGAAACAGGAGCATGGTTTACCGGCGGCTACACCTTCGTCAAGGATAAGTGCGTTCCGCAATCCGTCGATCTGGCGCGTTTTCGGTAAAAAATCAGCGCGAGCACGGCGCCGCCGGTTAGCCCGATCGTCCCGGGTTCGGGAGCGCTGGCGGGAAGAACCGGATTCAGATCGAAAGTCGAGTCGCTGGGAATGTTGATTTCAATCGG
>DATJNW010000011.1:0-9436 GCA_035507655.1 Bryobacteraceae bacterium
GGAGTGCCGGTGCCGTCGGCGCCGTGGCAGACGACGCAATTGGTCTTGAAGAGCGTGGCGCCGTCATCGGCCTTGGCGGGCGAGGCGGCAAACGCGAGGAGCGCGAGAGCAAGCGCTGCGCCGAAGGCGACGACGGAGCGCGACCGAAAAACGAGCTTTCGGGTGGAGCTTGAATCAGCACAGATAGATGTTGAGGTGTTCCGGTTGTCCAGCATCCGTCCTCCTAGGGCGAATCAGCGGGCCGGCTGCGCCGCGCCGCCGGAATATTTTGCACCAGCGTGGAGCGGTCTGCCAACAAAAATAGGATGAAAAAGCGGAGCGGCGAGTTGCCGTTGGGAGCAATCCAACGTACACTGTCGGGACACCGTTTGTGTTCGTCTTCAGTCGGGGCGTAGCGCAGCCTGGCTAGCGCGCCTGGTTCGGGACCAGGAGGTCGGTGGTTCAAATCCACTCGCCCCGACCATTCGTTTCAACGAGATATTCGCGCCATCTGGTTTTTCATCCACACCGCTGTGGGCGATTTTGTAGACGGTCAAAGCCTCTGCGTTCTCTCGCTCGGGATCAAAGGATTGGCGCGGTTCAAACATACACTCTCGACGATTTGCGCCTGGCGTCGTGATGCGTATGCCGAGCTGAGCCGGTAAGCACGTTCTAACTCTTCCTGGAAGAATGGGTATGGCGCGCGATTGCAACGGCGGTGAGTCGAAGTTGCAGGCGATCAAGATATCCATCAGTTGACGCTTCGAGAGACAACTTCCACCTGAACTTGGGTGGTGTGTGTTAGCGCCGGTGCTTCCTTCGTGGCGGTCGACGAGCTTTGAATCGTGACTACGTAGGCTCCGGCCGGAGTGAGATCGTGCGGGGACTGCGATGGAGCGCTGCATCCGGCCAGAAATGCCAAACCGAGCAGGCAGATTGAAACAAATGCCACTCGAGAACGACCGGGCTCGCGGCCAAGCAGGAAAACCCAAAGAATCAGCGAAAAGAACAAAAGCGCCGCGAGACGCTCGCGCGAGAACAACCGGGCATCGCGAAACACCGAGGCTCTAGCGCCCGTCGGGGTAGCGTTGATGAACACGGCCGAGGAGCCCTGGCCGCTCGCCAGCACCGAGTTTCGCACCTCGCACGAGATGCCAGGAGTCGTCGCACAGGTGACGTTGACCTGACCTGCGAAACCGTTGATCGGGGTGACTGTGGTCAGCACGCTCGCGGATTTTCCCTGTGAGATGACGAGGGAATCCGCCGATGCGTTAAGGGAAAAGTCCGGCTGATTCAGGGGTGTCCGCTCGACGACCGTGGAGGAGACGCTCGATCGAAGGTGAGAGTCGCCGCCGTAGACAGCGATCAGATAATGTAAGCCTGGCCTCGTGAGAGTCGCGGAAAATGACGCCGAGCCCTGAGGGCCCAACGGTATGGCGGCCAGTTTGGCGCCTCCGTCCATGAAGGTCACGACTCCAACCGGGGTGGCGGAATGGGAGGAAACGCTCGACGTAAGCGTGACCTGATTCGCCACCGCGGAGTTGGCGAGAGCAACGAGACGAGTGTCTGATTCCGCGACCTGCGCCACACCAGTAACGCTGATCGATACCGGCGCCGATGTGCTGGAAGCAAATTGAGCGTTTGCCTGATAGATTGCGGTAATCGTATGAGTTCCGGAGGCGCCTAGCGTGGCGCTGAGGACTGACGTTCCGGTTGCGTCGAGCGGTTGGATCGAGATCGGTGTGTCACCATCGAGAAACGTTACGGCGCCTGTCGGTGTCGCCGAGCTCGAGGTGACCACCGCGGTCAGAGAGACATTGCTCCCCGTTTGCACTATGGCCGGCTGACCACTGAGCGCCACGGCCGTGCTATCCGCGATGATTGTGAGGGTGACGGCTGCGGAAGTGCTGGGCGCGAAGCTAGCGGTCTGTTCCAGCTGGGCGGTGTAGCCGAGGTACGTCGCGGTGATGCTGTGAGTCCCGGGCGAGAGCAAGGCCGTGTCGAAGACGGCGGCGCCATCGGGTGCAACCTGGGCCGTTCCAAGATTGGTTGAACCGTCGCGGAAAATCACGGTGCCGCCCAGAGGATTCGGAGCGTTCGCATTCTGGCCGGGCGAAGTAACCGTGGCGACGAAATGAATCGTTCGGCTGGCGGTTGCGCTTGTGGGCGACCCGCTGAGCGTCGTGGTAGTTGGATAAACAATGGGCACAATCTGGTGCTGGCCGTTGAACGTCGCGGCGAGATAGTTGCTGTCTCCCGAATAAACCGCCTCAAGCGTATGCACGCCTACCGGGAGCGACGGCGAATTCGGGGCCGTGTAAGAGAGGCTCGATCCGGTCACGGGAATCGTTGCGACAGGCGTGTCGTCAATCGAGATCGCCACACTTCCCGTGGGAGCAGGCGTGTTGGTTTCCTCCGGGGTCAGAGAGATGTTCACCGTGAACGGCTGATCGTATGTGGAGGGCTCCGGAGATACCGAGAGCTGCCCTCCCACCGTTTTTGCGGCGCCCTGGTTCAAGAGCACCGTCACGGTCGTGGCCGAATTCCCGTTGGCGACGACGATGTCGGGCAGGCCGTCGCCATTGACGTCCTTTACGGCAAAGCTGGCAATCGATCCCGCGAGGACGTGCTGCTCGGGCCCGAAATTTCCCCCGCCGAGGTTGCGGATAATGCAAATGAGCGTCCCATCGGAAAGAATAATGTCGGGTTTCCCGTCGCCGTCCATATCCGCCACGGACATTTCGGCGTACTGGCGCTGCAATTGCAGGTTAATCGGCGCTTGAAAGGTGTCGTCGCCATTACCCAGGTAGATTTGAATTTGATTGATGAAGTTCTCCAAGGCGATGATGTCCGCCTTGCCGTCGCCATTGAGGTCGGTAACAGCCATGGCGGCCGGGAATTCTTCCGCGGGGAGCTGAGATCCGAGAGTGAAAGTGCCATCACCATTTCCCAGCAAGGTTTGGAGTGGATTGTCCGTAACATTCGTGAAAACCAGGTCCAATTTGCCGTCGTTGTTGAAGTCGCCGACTGCGAGGCCATTGCTCAGCAGGGCGGGAAACGTGTTCGTTTTCACGGCAAAGGTCTCGTTACGCTGTCCAAGAAGCACATCCAGGGACGAATAATCCACGACAGCGGCGTCCGTGTTGCCGTCCTTATTGAAATCGCCCACTGCCGCAAGACCGTACGTCGGGTTCCCGGGAATCGTGGGAACGACAGGATCGCCGAACGTGCCGTCGCCGTTGCCAAACAGCACCGACACGCTCGGACTTGGAATGCCGTGCGTAAGCATCAGGTCGGCTTTGCCGTCGCCATTGAAATCACCCGTCAGGATCGCGATTCCGGGCACTGCGCCATTGGTGCTGGGCGACGTCTGCGGCACCGTGAATTTGCCCGGACTCTTGCCCAACAGAATCACGGGATCGGGTTGCGCCGCGTTGACCGCAATGTCGGTAATCTTGTCGCCGTTAAAATCGGCAATGGCAACGCCATTTAGGCCTTCCCCAAGATCGTAGACGTCCGCCGACTGCAAGGTGCCGCCGGGCGCTCCGAAACTGAGCGCGATTCCGCCCGGGGCTTCCTCCGCGAAGTCTTGGTTCCCGTCGCGATTGAAATCCGCCATCACGCTGCCGGATGGGGTGGGGCTTCCGGAATAGGAAACGGGTGGGCCGTAAGCGAGATTTCCCTGGCCCAGTAGGACGCTGATTCCATTTTCCGTGGCGGTAACCAAGTCGAGGATGCCGTCCGAATTCAAATCCGCGACGTACAGCAGGACCGCTCCGGGTCCTCCATAACTTGTGCCTCCCGAGGAGGTCGTGGAGAAAGTGCCGTCGCCGTTGCCATGGAGGATATCAATCGTGTTATTGAAACCGCTCACCACCATGTCCAACTTTCCATCGCCGTCCATGTCGCGTAGCACGAGCCCGGTGATGTTATGCGGGCCCGAGTAACGTACGCCCATTTGAAACGTGCCGTCGCCATTTCCGAGATACACGGTCGCGTCCGCGCCGAAAAAGCCGCGCACGACCAGATCGATGTGTCCATCGCCGTTGAGATCGGGAACCAGAACGTTCGTCGGCCCGCTTCCGTTGAAAAGCGTTGTTTTCAGCGTGAAACTGCCCGTGTTGTTTCCCATAAGAATGTAAACCGCATCGTTTTGGATGTCAGACGCCGCTAAGTCGACGGCGCCGTCACCGTTAAAATCAGCCACGCCGATGACAGATCCGATGTCGGCGTAGTTCGAATTCGCCCCGCCGAACTGCGAGATGATGGGCGCCCGAAACGTACCGTTCCCGTTTCCCAACAAAACGCCAAGCTGCGCTTGTGGACCGCCTCCCCCGAGCACCAGATCAGGCCATCCGTCCTTGTTTACGTCAGCTACGGTGATCGCACCTCCGATACCGACTGGAAGCTGAATGTCCTGTCCGTGCTCAAACGTGCCATCGCCATTGCCCATCAATATATGAAGGACAAAAGGGCCGCTTCCGTCGAGATAGGCGAGGTCGGTTTTGCCGTCGCCGTTGAAATCTCCTTTACTGATCGTCGTCGGATCGGTGGCGGTGGAAATCATCGTGGGGTTCTTGAAGATCTGTGCGGACGCGGACGCGGCGCAAAAGGAGGCGCAGGCCATCAGCAGCAGAAAGAAAGCAAAAACTCTCGATAGCGAATAGCGGACCGCCGGCTTATCAGCCGGCCCTGAAACGCCAAAACGGGCAGAAGTTGAAATCAATGTGAAGCCGCCTGAACCGAGAGACTATGACTCAATACTGTAATTGACTCTGCTGCAATTTGGCTGCATACTCTACGCCCTTTAGGGCGGCGAGAGCAAGTCCATTTGACTACAATGAGCGAATTAGTGTGGCGCGGCGGGCGCCGAAGTCGATCTGCCATCGGAGTGCTTTCGCTGGCCGCGTTTCTCCTCGCGGGTTGTGGCGGCGGCACTGGAGGCGATTCCGGCGGTGGTTCAGGTGGCGGGAATCCTCCGCCGCAACAAGATTTCCAGTTGTCGGTTCCTACCAGCGTGACGGTTCAGCAAGGGTCGTCCTCTCCGATTTTTATTGGCGTGACCCCTATCGACGGCCTTACGGCGCAGGTCAGCATCATGATCTCGGGCATTCCCACGGGCCTCACCGCCAGTCCATCGAGCTTCATTTTGTCTCCGGGCGCACAACAACAAGTCGATATCTCCGCGGCCACGAACGCTTCGGAAACGACTACGACCCTCACCGTCACCGGCAGCGTCGTCGGCTCCACGCAGCATTCAGCTTCGCTTTCAGTTAAGGTGACGGCCAACAACGGGGGAAGCGCGGACGTATCGGCAGCGGCGCGGGTGAAATATCTTCAGACCGATACCCAGTGGGACACTGGATTTCTGACGTATTTCCCGCAGCGATTGATTCTCTTCGACCCGGGAACAAAACGATTCTTCCTGAGCGACCCTTCCCTGAACCGCGTGGTCGTCATCGACGCCCAAACCGAAAAGAAAATCGCCGAGATACCCGTCCCTGGCGCCTTTGCAGGCGATGAGACGCCTGACAACAAAAGCATCTACCTCGGCACGCAGGTCGGAGATGTCTACGCGATCGATCCGGTCAATATGACAGTCAAACAACGATATCCGGCCATCCAGATCGGGCCGGATGGATTTGACGCCTACGAAGTACGACTCCTGGCCGACGGCCGCCTGGTCTTGCTCGGCGGACAAGGCGGCATTCCCTCCGTCGACGGCTATTCGACGGTCGCTGTCTGGAACCCCGGGACGAACGATTTCGTTCAGTTCGGAGAAGACATCAATAGCACGACGACCTCTCCCGGCATTCAGCCTCTCTGCGGCACGTTTTTCGGCCTTCATATTGGGGAATTCGCCGTCACCGCCGATCGAACGCAGATCCTCATAAGCAGCGCCGATAGCGACGGCACTCTCTGCATGTTTAATCCCGGCACGGGAGCTTACCTGCTGCATCAGGCGAACGACACCAAGCCGATCATGACACCTTCGGACGGCAAAGAAATCATCGCTGCGAGCTCGAACCAGGTCACCGTCATGGACTCCACCACGCTACAGCAGATCGATCAGTTCCAGATCGGCGGCAACACGGACGAGTTCAACTACGTCCTGAGCCAGGACGGTAATACTCTCTACGCCGCATACACGATCCCGTCTTTCGCCAGCGGTGGAATGGCCGTCAACTGGCGGACGCACAAGACCCTCGGCTGGTTTTTCGATTACGACATCTACGACAACCCGTTCGCCTCCGACCCCGTTCCGATGGCCATCGACGGAACCGGGCTTATTACGTGCGCCATCGGGCACGGAGTTGCGTTTCTCGATGGATCGGCGCTATTCCCCCAGGCGCCCGTGCGCGGATTCGCTTTCGAGTATGCAAACATTGCGCAGCCAAGCTTCGGCCCGGTGGGGGGCGGCACGCAGGTCACTTTGAGCGGTGTGCAACTGACGAATGTCGCCGATGTGCTTTTGGGGAGCAATCCGGCCACCGTGGTTTCGACGGGGACCAGCGGCGTCATGGCCAACGCGCCGGCGGGTTCTCCTGGGCCCACGGATGTCTCCATGTTTACCACCGACAACAGTTTTCTTTTTCTTCCGCAGGATTACAGCTATGGGCCATCGATCGTCGACGTTACCCCGAGTGCCTCCACCGCCGACGGTGGCGCCAGCGGAACGATTTACGGCTACGGTTTTGGTTCTGCCTCATACAACGGCGCTCAAGACTCCGCATTGCAGCTAACCGTGGGCGGACAGCACGCGACCATCACCGGGTATTTGAGTCAACCGTACTCCCAAACCGTTCCATGGTATCCACTACCGCTTGAGGCTATTGAGTTCACGGTTCCACCGGGAAGCGAGGGAGCATCGTCGGCCGTGACGGTGAGCGACTCGGCAGGATCGACCTCCACTCCGGGTGCGGTGCAATATGTCCCGGCCGTGCAGCAGTTTTCTCTCACCAACGCTCAATTGGTGCAAGGCATCTACGATCCCTATCGCGACGTGTATTACTTTAGCGACCAGACGAAGGTGGAGGTTTTCTCCAAGACAATGGGGAAATGGCTCACTCCCATCGCCATGCCCGCGGGCGCCAGCCGGCTGTGGGGCCTCTCGCTCTCGCCGAGTGGATCGAAGCTGGCGGTTTCGGACGCAGGCGCGAATCAAATCTACGTCCTGAACCCGGCCGCCCCGTCGGCCGTTTCCGCTTTCACGCTGCCCAATACGGGGTTCGACCAGGACAACGAGCCGTGCGGCTTGGCAATTTCCGATTCCGGAATCATTTACTACGCTTCGTTCTCCACTCAGATCAGCGGAAACTACGCTTTGCATAAACTCAATACGTCGAACGGCGTCGTGACGGATTATACGTTTCTTCAGAATGGCGATTTGGGCGGCGATGCATTCACGCGCGTCTTTATCAGCGGCGATAACAGCCGGGTGTATGCGAATGTGGGTGGCGCCACTCTGGCAATCGACACGGCTACCGACATGTATGCCTTCAATCCGGCCCTGATTGGGAGCGACTACGAGCTGACGCTTTCAAGCAATCAGACTTGGATGTCTGCCACCGAATACACGATGGATACGGATCTGAACTTGCAATCGTACGTCGTCTACGTGGACCGCGACACGTGGAATCTGTCGGCGGTCTACGGAGAGAAGCTCAGTCCCGACGGCAATTTGCTTTTCTCGCCCCTTGCGAATGCCATCGACGTGATCGACGGCCACGCCGGCAACTTCCTCGAGCGCGTCGCCTTGCCGGTTCCGCTTTCACCGAATTACGATGCGCTCGTTAGCGATGGAAAGGACAATATTCTCCTGGCCATAACCGGAAACACCGGAAACGGAATCGCGGTTATCGACCTGTCGTCCATCGCTGAGCCGCTGTCGGCGCAAGTCGCCCAAAGGCAGGCGGCACAGTCTTTTTCACGATCGCGAGGGACAAAATCTTCCGCAGCAAATCTTCTGTCTCGCCTCACTGAAACGAAATCTCGCAGTTTCAGATCCCCATCCGCGCGGCCCGGCCACGCTGCAGTTTCTCCCGCACTCCTCTCTCGACGATAACCGGCCGCCTTCGCAGCGCTGTTCGGCTGCTCCGGGGCGGAGAACCGCGCGCGCCGTAAACTTCAAACGAGCGCTGCTCCGCATCCAGTATCGGGATACGATGCGACCAGGCATCAAGGGATGAGCAGATCGGGCGAGATTTTCTTGTATTGATCGACGACGGCGCTGAGACGCTTGATCGCGGCCGCGTTGCCCTGAAAGTATGCTTGCTCGAGTGAGGCGCTGCCCAAAGTCTCAGCGAAACGCACGACTTGGCTGACTTCGGAATCGTATGCCATTTCGGTTGAGGGGCCGAGATCGGGATTGGAGCGCATCACCTGGCGCGCGAAGAACTCAGCAAAGCCCTCGATCAGAATTTTCGAGATGCTCGCGCCGCCCATGAGATCGTCCTTATCTTTTCTGCGGTCGACCATGTCTCGAAAAGCGTCCGAAATATAGAAGTGGCACGTCTCGTGCACCAGAGTCTCGATCGCGAATTCGTCCTGCACCTGGATGTTGATTTTGTGCTCGGACCTTGGACCGCTGAATTCGGTGATGCCTGCGATGTATTCGGACACCAATTGGCGCGGAGTGACTTTGAGAACGCCCTCGTCGTCGATCGTGGGAAGAGAGTGGTACCAGAAGTAGCCATCCTTGATGCCCTCCTGAACGACGCCGCGGACATCCTCGATGCTGTAGCCGCGCGCGGGCGGAAGGCCGAACTGGCGCCCCGTGTAGATCTGCAGAATGTGGCGAAACCTTGGGTCGTCGTACTGATACTTCCAAAGGATGTAGGTCAGGGCGTCTTCGAGGCCGGGGAATTTCTTGCCGAACTGCTCAGGGTCGAGAAAGTGGACGTTCTTGGAAGTGAGGCCCGCGCCCTTCAAGCCGAATTCCGCGCGGACGGCAGCGTCGACCTTGTCGCGCCACGAGGTTGCATCGGAAACCGGAGCAGACTGAGGCAACGTGAGTACGCCCGTCGGGGCCTGCTGGCGCCAGATTCTTCGATTTGGCGCCCCGGAAGCGGAGGGCATCGATCGTCGCTGTTGGGACACGTGAGCAAGTTCATGAGCTAAGAGACGCCGGCCTTCGCCGCTCTCGGGGGCGTAGCGGCCGGGGGCGAAGGCGATGTCCTCGCCAAGCGTGTAGGCGTGGGCCTGAATCGATTCCGCGGAACGCGCCGCTTCGGAATCGGCGTGAATGCGCACGCCGCTGAAATCCTCGCCGAATCGAGCTTCGAAAAACGCGAGCGCGCCGGGATCAATGGCGCGGCCCCCGGAACTAATGGCGCGTTCGACGATCGCAGGAATATCGGCGGGCGCGGCGGAACCAGAAGCGCTGCGAAAGACTTGCAGCTGATTCGCGGCGGTGAGGGCGCTTGGATTCCTTGAGGCTGCGGTGACGCGGTCAGCG
>DATJNW010000012.1:0-51695 GCA_035507655.1 Bryobacteraceae bacterium
AGCTGCTGAATCGAGGCGGATATTACGCGGATCTGTACCACAAGCAATTGCTCGAAGAGGAGCTCGAGGCCATATAGTAGGAATGCTGAAAAAGGGGACAGACTACTCTGTCCCCGCCTGTAGTTGTTCGTGCCGCGTGCGACCATGGCCGTGGACAGAGCGGTCTGTCCCCTTTTTCAGCACCCGACTAGTCGGCCCGCTTCAGAATCGTTCGCCGCGAGCTTTTCTTGCTCATAAGATTGAGCGCCACGGCAGCGCGGATGAGATCCTTCAGGGCCGCCGCATCGACCTTTTCTCCTTCGTGGATGTCGATGGCTCGCCGGATATTCCCGTCGAGGCTGGAGTTGAATAGACCGGCAGGGTCCTTCAACAGAGCTCCCTTGGCGAACGTCATCTTGACGTGGTTCTTGTATGTCTCTCCCGTGCAGACGATGCCGCCATGGGACCAGACCGGAGTCCCTCTCCACTTCCACTCTTCGACGATCTCCGGGTCCGCCTGGTGCACGATTTCGCGCACTTTCTGAAGCATCTTTCCGCGCCAATCCCCCAGCTCGCTGATTCTTTCATCGATTAATTCGGAGGCGGAGGGCACTGCGATGGGCCTTTTCATGAACACTTCAATTGTCGCAATTTATTGTAGCTTCGCCCAGTACCCCGGGAAAAATGCAGCCGTTGCGCAGGTTTCCGGACGTTCCACCCATTTTTATAAAGACTACCCGACGGATGGTCCGCGGAGCGCCCAAGGTTCGCGCAGTGCGGCCGCTATTTTGGGTTCGGTGCGCTGCGCCAGCTCGGCGCCCAGGATGTACTTGCCGCCATAAGGCGTGGCGTGGGTGATGCGGGCTGTACCCGACAGCCTAATCCGCTCGGCGCTCAATTGCACCCGCGTGCCGGACGGGATCGACACCGGACACTCCATGCGTATCCCGCTTTCCGATACGTCGATGCACTTGGCCTGCGCGAACCGCGACTCGCCGCGCGCATCTTCCCAACTCAAACGAACCGGACCGACCAACGGAACACGATGATGGCGCCGCGCGTCTTTGCCCACCAGGCCTCCATGTCCTTTATCGGTCGAAATCCGAACTGCTTTAGCTCGGAAGGTGCTCCCGGACCGGGGTCAACGCGAACAAAACCGGGTTTGTTCAATAGTTTACAAGGCAGCGCGGGGACTAACCGCGGATCGTGGTCCAGATCATTCCCATGGTCAGCGCGATCATGATTACCGCGGTGGTCCAGGCGATCGCGTTTTGCCACAGCTTGTTGGTGAATTCCTGCATGATGCGGCGGCGATTGATCAGCAGCAGCATGTAAAACAGCACGAACGGCAGCAGGATCCCGTTCAGGACCTGAGAGAAGAGAATCACTTTGAGCAGCGGCAGGTTCGGGATCAGCACGAATCCGGCGCCGCAGACGATCAGCAGCGTATACAGCCAGTAAAAAATCGGCGCTTCCGAGAATCGCTTTTCGACGCCCGATTCAAACCCGAGTCCTTCACAGACGTTGTAGGCGGTCGCGAGCGGAAGAATCGCGGCGGAAAGAAGCGAGGCGTTGATCAGGCCGATCGCGAACAGAAGGCTCGCAAATTGTCCGGCAAAGGGCCGCAACGCGAGCGCGGCCTGGCCGACGTCGGTGATTTCGCCGTGGCCGCTCTTATAAATCGTCGCGGCGCAGGCCACCACGATGAAAAACGCGATCACGTCGGTGACGATGCAGCCGAGGATCACGTCCCAGCGGCTGAGCGCGTAGTGGCGCTGGTCGACTCCTTTTTCGACGATGGAGGCTTGCAGATAAAACTGCATCCACGGCGTGATGGTCGTGCCGATCAGGCCGAGCAGCATCACCAGGTAGGCGGAGTCGTTGCTCCACTGCGGCACCAGGGTATCGTGAATGGCGAGTTTCCAGTCGGGTTTGGCGAGAAACGCCGAGATCGGGTAGGTGAAGTAGATCAGCGAAAGAAGAATCAGCAGGCGTTCCACCGGTTTGTAGGTTCCGCGGACAATCACCGTCCAGACCAGCGCGGCGCCGATGGGAACCGCGATCCATTTGTTGACGTGGAACACTGCCATGCCCGAGGCCAGGCCGGCGAATTCGGCGGCGATGTTGCCGAAATCGGCCAGGGTGAGGATGGCCATGGTGATGAAGGTGGCGCGCAGGCCGAATTCTTCGCGGATCAGATCGGATAACCCTTTGCCGGTCACCGCGCCCATGCGGGCCGCCATTTCCTGAACGATAATCAGTGCTATCGTGATTGGGATCAGCGTCCATAGCAGCATGTAGCCGAACTTGGCGCCGGCCTGCGAATAAGTGAGGATGCCGCCGGGATCGTTATCGACGTTGGCGGTGATGAAGCCTGGTCCGAGAACGGCTAATAAGGCGATGATGCGGTAGCGGATCGCGGAAAGATTGGCGGTCCGCCGTACCAGTGGCCGGGAAGTGGAACGTTCGCCCCGCAATTTATGAGGCTACTATAAGCGTGACGCATTTCGCTTGCGCAACGGAGAAGCGTTGCATAAATCCGGCCTGACAAGAAATACTGCGGCAACAGTATTTTTTTTCGCCCGAGATGTGTTAGATTTCTAGTTTGACATTTTTCTGGAGGTAAACCGGCCTGGCGCAAATTTTTCATCGCAGCTCAAATTCGCTGGCCAAGGTCAGCATCGTAGGCGGGGCGCTGGCTGCGGCGTTTGTGATCTGGTTCGCCTACACGTTTAACAACGGGGCGTTCATCACCGGGGATTTTGTCGCCAAGGAGCAGCCGGTCCCGTTCAGCCACAAGCATCACGTCGGCGACGACGGGATCGATTGCCGCTATTGCCATACCTCGGTGGAGACCTCCAGCTTTGCGGGCCTGCCTCCGACGGAGACCTGCATGAGCTGCCACTCCAACATCTTCACCAACGCGGAAATACTTCAGCCGGTGCGCGACAGCTATCGCACCGGCCAATCGATCGAATGGGTGCGGGTCCATCAGCTTCCCGATTTCGTGTACTTCAACCACAGCATTCATGTGAACAAGGGCATCGGCTGCTCCACCTGCCACGGGCGCGTGGACACCATGCCGCTGATGTACAAGGTCAACACGCTGTACATGAACTGGTGCGTGAACTGTCATCGCAACCCGGCCGAGTATATCCGGCCGAAGTCGGAAGTGTTCAATGCGGCCTATGAAACTCCGGCGCCGAATCAGGATGAGATCGGGCCGCAGCTGGTGAAAGAATACAACGTGAAAAGTCTTACGGATTGTGTGACGTGTCACAGATAAAAAAATACTGGCGCAGCCTGGACGAACTGGCGGACACGGCGGAATTTCGCAAGTTTGTCGACGACGAATTTCCCAACCGCACGCCGGATTGGAACGATCCGCACTCGCGGCGGACCTTCATGACGCTGATGGGAGCGTCGGCGATGCTGGCGGGCGCTTCGGCCTGCACGGTGATGCCGAAGCAGACCATCGTGCCGTACGTGCGGCAGCCGGAGGAATTTATTCCCGGCGTACCGCTGTTCTTCGCCTCGGCGATGACCCAGAACGGCCTGGCGACGGGCATTCTGGTCGAAAGCCATCTGGGACGTCCGACCAAGATTGAAGGCAATCCGGACCATCCGGCGAGTTTGGGATCGTCGGATCATTTCATGCAGGCGAGCGTCTTGAACCTGTACGATCCGGACCGGTCGCAGGCGGTGCTGCACAACGGCGATATCAACACCTGGGATGGATTCCTGACGGCGTTCGGCCAGGCGCGCGATGTCGCGGGGTTGAAGCAAGGCGCGGGATTCCGGATCTTGAGCGGATCGGTTTCCTCGCCCACGCTGGCGGCGCAGATGCAGGAATTTTTCGCCGCCTATCCGCAGGCCAAGTGGCATCAGTGGGAGCCGTGCGGCCGGCATCAGGTTTTCGCCGGATCGAATGCGGCGTTCGGCAAGCCGGTGAATACCATGTACCGGTTCGACCGGGCCAACGTGATCGTATCGCTCGACGCGGATTTTCTGTGTTTTGGAATGCCGGGCGGGCTGCGTTATGCCCGCGATTACTCGGACCGGCGGCGCGCCGCGGCGGTGGATCCCAATGCGCAGCCTCCGAGAATGTATGTGGCCGAAGGAACG
Source organism: Bryobacteraceae bacterium (assembly GCA_035507655.1). Classification (GTDB taxonomy): domain Bacteria; phylum Acidobacteriota; class Terriglobia; order Bryobacterales; family Bryobacteraceae; genus Palsa-187. The sequence goes on from DATJNW010000012.1 coordinate 4,105, forward strand.
CCCACCATTACCGGCGGGATGGCGGAGCATCGGTTCCGCATGCGCACGGGAGACATCGAGGCGTTCGCGGCGGCTCTGCACGCGGGGACCGGCGATGCGCGGGTGACCGCGATTTTGAAGGATCTGAACGCCAATCGCGGCGCCAGCATCGTGATTGCGGGCGAGCATCAATCGCCGCGCGTTCACGCCATCGCGCACGCCATGAACGCGGCGCTGGGCAATGTCGGCAAGACGGTGATTTACACCGATCCGGTGGAGTATCAGCCGGTGGACCAGGTGGCGTCGATCACCCAGCTGGTTCACGACATCAATTCCGGCGCGGTCGATGCGCTGCTGATTCTGGGCGGCAATCCGGTGTACGACGCTCCGGCGGATCTCGCGTTTCTCGATGCGCTCAAAAAAGTGAATTTCCGGGCGCACGTCGGCCAGTTCGTCGACGAGACGGGCGAGTGGTGCCACTGGCACGTGCCGGCCGCGCATTATCTCGAATCCTGGAGCGACACGCGCGCTTATGACGGCACCATTTCAATTATCCAGCCGCTCATCGCGCCCATTTACGACGGGAAAACGGATCACGAAATCTTCAACGTGCTGCTGACCCGTAACGATAAAACGGCGTACGAGACGGTTCGCGAATACTGGCAGAAACAGCATAAAGCCGACGATTTCGAGGATTTCTGGCGGATCGCGCTGCAAAAAGGGGTGGTCGAGTCGACCGCGCTACCGGAAAAAGCTCCGGGAGAAGCCAAGGTTCCCGAGGCCGGCGCGGCGGCTTCGGCGGCGTTGGAGATCGTGTTCCGGCCCGATCCGGCGATCGGCGACGGCGCTTATGCCAACAACGGCTGGCTTCAGGAGATGCCCAAGCCGCAAAACAAGATGACCTGGGACAACGCCGTGTGGATCTCGCCGGCGACGGCCAAAAAGTATAACGTCGATACCGCCGATATCGTCGAGATTACCTCCGAGGGGCGCAAGATTCAGGGCCCCATCTGGGTGATGCCGGGGCAGGCCGATGAGTCGATCACGCTGCATTTCGGTTTCGGACGCACCCGCGCCGGGCGCGTCGGCAACGGCGTCGGATTCGATGCGTATAAGCTGCGCGGGTCCCAGGCGATGTGGCTGGCCGAGGCGCAGGGCATCACGCATAATGGCGTTTTGCCGACGATTCGCGAATATCTCCAGGCCGGCGGCTTCAAGTTCGCGACCACGCAGCACACCCAGACGATGGAGGAGCGCGATCCGTTCCGCGAGGCGACGCTGGCGGATTATCACGCGAATCCGAAGTTTGCGCGGCCGGAAGATTCGATTGTTCCCGACGATCATACGCTGTTCCCGCTGTGGCAATATAATGACCACAAATGGGGCATGTCGATCGATCTGACGGCGTGCGTCGGCTGCCAGGCCTGCGTGATTGCGTGCGTGGCGGAAAATAATATTGCCGTGGTCGGCAAACAACAGGTATCGCTCGGACGGCACATGCATTGGATTCGCGTGGACCGTTATTATGAAGGTCCGCTCGAGGAGCCGACCGGGATCAATTTCCAGCCGGTGCCGTGCATGCACTGCGAAAACGCGCTGTGCGAGCTGGTTTGCCCGGTGGCGGCGACGGTCCATTCGACCGAGGGTCTGAATGAGATGGTGTACAACCGCTGCGTGGGCACGCGGTACTGTTCGAACAACTGCCCATATAAGGTCCGGCGATTCAACTTCCTGCTGTTTTCCGACTGGTATACGCCGAGTTTGTACGGCGTCCGCAATCCCGACGTGACCGTGCGCAGCCGCGGCGTGATGGAAAAATGCAGCTACTGCATCCAGCGCATCAACCGGGTGAAGATCGAAACGGACAAGGCCAATCGTCCGATTAAGGACGGAGAGATTGTGCCGGCCTGCGAACAGGCTTGTCCCACCAAGGCGATCGTGTTCGGCGATATGAACGATGCCAACAGCCGCGTGGCGAAATTGAAGAAACAGCAGCGCGATTACGGGCTGCTCGAAGACCTGGACACGAGGCCGCGCACCACTTATCTGGCGCGGTTGACGAATCCGAATCCGGATCTGGAGAAATCATAGTGGCGCACGAACCGGAAAGTTCCAACGCGTTAATGGACACGGCGGTCGACCCGGGACCCAAAAAAGTCATCGGCGCGGGCTTCGACATGGGCACCGCGACGGACAAGATCGCGGGCGTGGTGTACCGGCCGTTCCTGAAGACGCCGAAGGAGATGTTCATCGGCTTCGCCTGTGCGTTCACGCTGGTGAATGTGCTGCTGATGGCGGTGACGTGGCTGTTTTATAAAGGCGTCGGCGTGTGGGGAATCGTGATTCCCATCGCCTGGGGCTTCGCCATTGTGAATTTCGTGTGGTGGATCGGTATCGGCCACGCGGGCACCCTGATTTCGGCGATTCTGCTGTTGTTAAAACAAGACTGGCGAACCTCGATCAACCGCTTTTCCGAAGCGATGACGCTGTTTGCGGTCGCCTGCGCGGGCATGTTCCCGATTCTGCACCTGGGCCGTCCGTGGCTGGCGTACTGGCTGCTGCCCTATCCCAATCAGATGTGGTTGTGGCCGCAGCCGCGCTCGCCGCTGATCTGGGACGTGTTCGCGGTTTCGACCTACGCGACGGTTTCGGTGATTTTCTGGTTCACCGGGTTGATTCCCGATTTTGCGACCATGCGCGATAAGCGTCCGCACACGCTGCCGGGCAAGATTTTCGGGATGCTGGCGATGGGGTGGCGCGGATCGGCCCGGCACTGGGCGCGGTATCAGAAGGCGTACCTGCTGCTGGCCGGATTATCGACGCCGCTGGTGGTTTCGGTGCACTCCGTGGTCAGCTTCGACTTCGCGGTGGCGATCCTGCCGGGCTGGCACACCACGATTTTTCCGCCCTACTTCGTGGCCGGCGCGATTTATTCCGGCTTCGCCATGGTGCTGACGCTGGCCATTCCGGTGCGGCGCTGGTATCACCTCGAAGACCTCATTACTTATCGCCACATCGAGTGCATGTCCAAGGTAATGCTGGGCACCGGCCTGATCGTCGCCTACGGCTACGCGATGGAAGCGTTCATGGCCTGGTACTCGGCGGATCAGTATGAGCGGTACGCGTTCTACAATCGCGCCATCCCGCAGCCGGGCACTTACTGGTGGGCCTACTGGCTGCTGATTCTCTCGAACATTCTGATCCCGCAGCTGCTGTGGTCGAAGAAAGTGCGGATGAATGTGGGGATGGTGTTCTTCGTCGCGCTGGTGGTGAACGTGGGGATGTGGCTGGAACGGTTTGTGATCGTGGTCACCAGCCTGACCCGCGATTTCGTTCCCTCCAGCTGGGGGATGTATTATCCGACCATTTGGGACTGGGCCACGTTCTTCGGAACCATCGGCGTGTTCCTGTCATTAATGTTCCTGTTTATCCGCGGCGTTCCCGCGATTTCGATTTTCGAAACGCGGGAAGTGCTGCATCATGAGGTCACGCCTGCTCATGCTGGAGACTAAAACCGCCGCACCAGCCGAACTGTTCGGCCTGATGGCCGAGTTCAAGGAGCCGGAAGAACTGGTTCATGCCGCCGCACAGGCGCACGAGGCCGGCTATCGCGAAATGGACGCGTATACGCCGATGCCGGTGGAAGGACTGGCGGAGGCGATCGGGTTCCGGCGCACGCTGATCGAGAAAATTGTTTTTGTGGCCGGGTGTCTGGGCGGCACCGGAGGGTTCATGCTGTGCTGGTGGATGACGGTGGTCGCCTATCCGCACATCGTCGCCGGACGGCCGCTGAACAGCTGGCCGGCCTATGTGCCGATCACTTTCGAGTCGATGGTGCTGATTTCGTGCCTGACCGCGGTGATCGGGATGCTGATGCTGAACGGGCTGCCGCAACCGTATCATCCGCTGTTCAACGTGAAGGAGTTCGAGCGCGCCTCGCGGGACCGGTTCTTTTTGTGCATCGAAGCCAAGGATCCCAAGTTCGATCCGGACGAGACGCGGGATTTTCTCGAATCGCTGGAGCCGCTGGAGGTGATGGAAGTTGAACCGTAAGGGGCTGGCGCTTTCAAGGGATGTCGCCCCCGCCATCACGGGCGGGACTGTAATGGCGCGGTTTGCGAAGATAGCGCCGCCATTATTGGCCGGGGCGATTTTGCTGCTGGCCGGGTGCCGGCGCGATATGCAGGAGCAGCCGCGGTACGATCCGCTGGCGGGGACCGATTTCTTCGGCGACGGACGCTCGGCGCGGCCGCAGGTGGAAGGAACGGTGGCCTGGGGACGATGGTCGAATCGGGCCGCCGATCCGGCGTTTCTGCGCATCGATCAGGCGCGCTACACCGGCAAAGTGAATAATGAGTACATCGATTATTTTCCGTTCCCGATCACGCGCACCGATCTCGAGCGCGGCCAGGAACGCTACAACATTTATTGCACACCGTGTCACAGCCGCGTTGGAGACGGCAACGGCATGATCGTGCAGCGCGGATTCAAGCAGGCGGCCTCGTACCATACCCAGCGCCTGATCAACATGCCGGTGGGGCATTTCTTCGATGTGATCAGCAACGGATTCGGCCAGATGCCGAGCTACGCTTCGCGCGTCGAGCCGGATGACCGCTGGCGCATCGCGGCCTATATTCGCGTGCTGCAATTGAGTCAGGACGCGCCGGTGGACGCGGTGCCGACGGCGCTGCGCGGCGATCTCGATAAAAATCCAGCGACGCCGCCGCTCCCCGAGCCGCAGCCGACCGCAGACCAGGTGCCGCCGAGCGCACCGCAAAAAATTCAGGAGCCAATTCGATGACCGCAGCCGATCCCGACAATATTCAACTCGGGGCGCAACTCGGGCAATGGCAGCGGAAGGCGCTGATGGTGGGCGCCGCCGGCGTGCTGGTGGCCATCGCCGGGTTTCTGCTGGAAGGCTGGGCGCAATTTCTGCGCTCCTATTTCTTCGCGTACCTGTTCTGGACCGGCATGGCGCTGGGCTGCCTGGGAATTCTGCTGCTGCATCACACCGTCGGCGGCAAATGGGGCATGCTGTTGCGGCGGCTGTGCGAGGCCGGCGCGCGCCTGGTGCCGTACATGATCATCGGCCTGATTCCGGTGCTGCTCAGCCTGCCGACGCTGTATCCGTGGGACCGTCCGGAAGCGCTGCATGATCCGGTCATTCAGCACAAGGTGGCGTGGCTCAATGTGCCGGGAATGGTGGGCCGTTCGATTTTCTATTTTGTGGTGTGGACGTTTTACGCTTACCGGTTGAGCAAGCTTTCCTGGCAACAGGACGAGACCGGAGAGCCCAGCCTGATCGACCGCATGCGCGCGTTGAGCGCGCCGGGCCTGGTGGTGTTCACGTTCGTGACCACGGGTGCGTTTATCGACTGGATCATGGCGCTCGAGCCGCACTGGTTCTCGACCATGTACGGAATTATGTTCCTGGTGGGGCAGGTGCTCGAATCGTTTGCCTTCACCATCGCGCTGGTGATCCTGCTGAGCGCGCGCGCGCCGCTCAAGAATTACGTCACCAAGCAGCATTTCCATGATCTGGGCAACATGATGTTCGCGTTCATGGTGCTGTGGGCGTATCTGTCGTTTTCGCAGTTCCTGATCACCTGGGCGGGCAATCTGCCGAATGAGATTCCGTGGTATTTGAACCGGCTGCGCGGCGGCTGGGGATGGGTGGCGCTGACGCTGGTGATTTTCCACTTCGCGACGCCGTTCGTGCTGCTGTTGATGCGCGGGACCAAGCGCCATCCGCAGCGATTACTGAGGGTTTGCATGCTGATGATCGTGGTGCGGATTATCGACGTGTACTGGATCGTGGAGCCGGCCTTTTACGGGCAGAAGATCCAGATTCACTGGCTCGATTTCGTGACCCCGCTGGCCATCGGAGGGTTGTGGGTCGCGGGATTTTTCTGGCAGTTGCGGTCGCATCCGCTGGTTCCGCTGCGCGATCCGAATCTGCAGGGCGCGCCGCGCGAGACGGTAGCTTTCTAGGGAGCGCAATTTAATTTATGGCAGCTCACGATCATCCTGTCGGACACATCACCGGTCATGAAACCAAAGACGCCAGCGTGCGGCTGGTGGTGGTGGTGCTGGCGTTTCTGGCGGCCGGTGCGGTCTGCGTGGGGATTCTGGTGTACGGAATTTTCGTTTATCTGGCGGACCATCCTTTGAGCACCGCGCCGCCCAATCCGATGGCGCAAACCGTGCAGCAGCAGGTTCCTCCGGAGCCGCGCCTCCAGTTGCACGCGCCCACCGATTTGCAGGAGTTCCGCGCGGGTGAAGACAAACTCCTGACCACCTACGGCTGGACCAATAAAAGTGATGGCATCGTCCGCATTCCGATCGACCAGGCGATGAACCTGGCGCTACAGCGCGGCTTTGCCACCAAGGCGGCGAATCAAAGCAAGGCGGTTCCGAAATGAAGTTTTTGTGGTTTGCAATTTTTGCGGCGTTAACCGCGTCCGCGCAGCAACAGTCGGCGACGGCCAACCTGGCCTACAAACCGGCGGCGCTGCGCAATGTCGGCATCGACCAGAAGATGGGCGCGCAGGTGCCGCTCGATTTACCGTTTGTCGACTCCTCCGGCCATGACGTCAAGCTGGGCCAGTATTTCGGCGGTAAACCGGTGATTCTGGCGCTGGTGTATTATTCCTGCCCATCGCTGTGCACCATGATCCTCGATGGCGTGTCCCGCAGCATTAAAGAGATCAGTACTCTGACCGCGGGCAAGGATTTCGACGTGGTCGTGGTGAGCTTCAATCCGCGGGAGACGCCGGAAATGGCCGCGGACAAAAGAACGGTTTTCCTGCATCAGTACAAGCGTCCCGGCGCGGAGAACGGGATTCATTTTCTGACCGGAGAAGAAGCGTCCAGCCGGATGTTGGCCGATTCGGTCGGTTATCATTACGCCTACGATTCGGTGAGCAACCAGTACGCGCATCCGAGCGCGATCATGCTGCTGACGCCGCAGGGCCGCGTGGCGCGCTATTTCTACGGCATCGATTATCCGGTGCGCGACATGCGCTTCGGTCTCGAAGACGCCTCCGGCGGAAAAATTTCCTCGCCCATCGACGCCGTGCTGCTGTACTGCTATTGCTACAATCCGGCCAACGGAAAATACGGGTTTGTGATCATGAACGCGATCCGGATTGCCGCGGGCGTGACGCTGGTGCTGCTGGTCGGGTTTATGTTGATCATGTTCCGCCGCGATTTTCACGCGGCGCATACGAGGGTTGGATAAATGGGTCTGTTTCCGCCGCAAGCTTCGACTACGGCGTGGCACGTCGATGCGCTGTACGTCTACCTGGTGGTGATCTCCGCGGTGATGACGCTTTTGATTTTCGTCGTCATCGGGATCTTCGCGTTCAAGTACCGGCGCCGCAGCCCGGACGATCCCATGCCCAAACCGATTCACGGCTCGGTTCCGCTGGAGCTGACCTGGAGCGTCATCCCGTTCCTGTTCATGCTGGTGATGTTCGCCTGGGGCACCAAGCTGTACTTTGAAAACTACACGCCGCCGCGCGACGCGCTGGATGTTTACGTCGTGGGAAAACAGTGGATGTGGAAGGTGCAGTATCCCGGCGGGCAGCGCGAAATTGACGAGCTGCACGTGCCCACCGGCCGGCCGATCAAGCTGACGCTGGCGAGCGAAGACGTGATTCACAGCTTCTACATTCCCGCCTTTCGCCTGAAGCACGACGTCGTTCCCGGAAGCTATCAGACCTACTGGTTTGAAGCGACCGAGCCGGGGCGCTATCACCTGTTCTGCGCCGAATATTGCGGAACCAATCATTCGCGCATGATCGGCTGGGTCACGGTGATGGATCCGGTTTCCTATCAGAACTGGCTGGCCAGCGGCGCCAGCAACGCGTCCATGTCCGATCTGGGCGCGAAGCTGTTCGAGAAGTACGGCTGCATCACCTGCCACGTCACCAATCACACCGGTCCGCCGTTGAACAATGTTTTCAATCATCCGGTGCAGCTCACCGACGGCCGCACGGCTCTGGCCGACGAGGCGTTCCTGCGCCAGGCGATTCTGAATCCCAATTCCCGGGTGGTCCGCGGCTATCAGCCGAACGTGATGCCGGTATACCAGGGGCAAATTGACGAGGAGAGTCTGTTGCAGCTCGTCGTTTATATCAAGAGCCTGGCGCAATCCCCCATGAACTCGCAGGCGAATCCCCAATGAGGTTCTCATGAGCACGACACTTCCGCCTCCGCAAACCACGGAGCGGCCCAATTATCTGAACGTCGACTACGGCTGGAAGTCCTGGCTGTTCACCACGGACCACAAGCGCATCGCGCTGCTGTACCTGTTCTCGATCACGGCGATGTTTATTGTCGGCGCGATCTTCGCGGGCCTGATGCGCCTGAACCTGCTGTTCCCCGACGGCCTGTTCCAGCACGACACCTACAACAAATTTTTCACCATGCACGGCGTGATCATGGTGTTCTTTTTCCTGGTGCCGTCGATTCCCGCCACGCTGGGGAATTTTCTGCTGCCGCCGATGATCGGCGCGCGCGACCTGGCCTTTCCGCGGATCAACCTGCTCAGCTGGTATATCTACATCGCCGGCGCGGCCTTCGCCATCTCCGCCATCGTCAAGGGCGGCGTCGATACCGGCTGGACGTTTTACGCTCCGTTCAGCACCACCTATTCGAACACCCACGTCATTCTCGCGGCCATCGGCGTATTCGTTTCCGGATTTTCCTCGATTCTCACCGGGTTGAATTTCATCGTCACCGTACATAAGATGCGCGCGCCGGGCATGACCTGGTCGCGCATGCCGCTGTTTGTGTGGGCCCATTACGCCACCAGTTTGATCCAGGTTCTGGGAACCCCGGTGGTGGCCATCACCATCGTGCTGCTGGCGCTCGAACGCATTCTGCACGCCGGCATTTTCGACCCCAACCTGGGCGGCGACCCGGTTCTGTTCCAGCACCTGTTCTGGTTCTACTCGCACCCGGCGGTGTACATTATGATTCTGCCCGGCATGGGCGTGATCAGCGAAGTCATCGCGTGTTTCTCGCGCAAGGCGATTTTCGGCTACGGCTTCGTCGCCTTTTCGAGCGTCGCCATCGCGGTGCTGGGATTCATGGTGTGGGGCCATCACCTGTTCGTCGCCGGCCAGTCGATGTACGCGAGCATGGTTTTTTCGTTCATCAGTTTTCTGGTCGCGGTGCCTTCGGCGATCAAAGTTTTCAACTGGACCGCGACGATGTATAAAGGCTCGATTTCGTTTGAGACGCCGATGTTGTACGCGCTCGGCTTCATCGGGCTGTTTACCATCGGCGGGCTCACCGGCCTGTTCCTGGCGACCATGGCGGTGGACGTTCACCTGACCGATACCTATTTCGTGGTGGCCCATTTCCATTACGTGATGGTCGGCGGGATGGTGTTCGCCTTCCTGTCCGGCATCCATTTCTGGTTCCCCAAGATCACCGGACGGATGTATCCGGAAAACTGGGCTCGCCTGGCCGCGGCGATCATGTTCGTCGGCTTCAATCTGACCTTTTTCCCGCAGTTCATTCTCGGCTACCTGGGCATGCCGCGGCGCTATGCAACCTACGCCGCGGAGTTTCAGGTGCTGCACGTGCTGTCCACCGCGGGCGCGTCCATCCTCGGCGTCGGCTATCTGATGCCGATGATTTATCTGGCCTGGGCGTGGCGTAAAGGACCGCGCTCCCCGCAGAATCCGTGGCACGCGAAAGGGCTCGAATGGGAGCAATCGCCCACTCCGCCGCCGACCTTTAATTTCGATGTTCCGCCGGTGGTCACCGAACCGGCCTACAATTATGCTGAGGAGGTGGAAGTTGGCGGACACTGAGATGACTCTGGCCGCCCATGCGGAGCCGAATCTAAAGCACCACTTCGACGACAGCGCGCAGCAGCTGGATTCGTCCACCCTGGGCATGTGGGTGTTTCTGTTGACCGAAATCATGTTTTTCGGCGGCATGTTCGGAGCGTATACGGTTTATCGCAATCTGTATCCGGAGGCGTTCGCCTCGGCCAGCCGGTTCATGAACGTGGTGATGGGCGGCACCAATACCGCGGTGCTGATCTTCAGCAGCTTGACCATGGCGCTGGCGGTGCGCTCGGCGCAGCTGGGGCGCAAGAAGCAGCTGATTTTCTTTCTTTCGTCCACTCTGTTTTTGGGCTGCGTCTTTTTGACCATCAAATATTTCGAATATCACGAAAAATGGGTGGACCATCACATTCCCGGCCCCGGTTTCCGCTTCGATGAGCCGCAATATTTCCATCAGGCGCAGATTCTGTTCTTTCTGTATTTCGCCATGACCGGAATGCACGCCATGCACATGATCGTGGGCGCGGGACTGCTAACCACGCTGATTGTGATGGCCGCGCACGACCGCTTCAGCGCGAAATGGTACACGCCGGTCGAATTAATCGGTTTATACTGGCATTTTGTCGATATTGTCTGGATTTTTCTGTTCCCGCTACTTTACCTGATCGGACGGACTCACACATGACACCGGAACCCACCGACTCACACGTTAGCCATCACGTTGTTCCCGTTTGGAAATACCTGGCGGTTTTCGCCGCGCTGATTACGCTCACCGTAACCACCATTCTGGTGGCGCAGATCGATCTGGGCGAGTACAATTTCATCGTCGCCATCACCATTGCGGTGATCAAGGGCAGCCTGGTGGTGTGGTTCTTCATGCACGTGAATCAGTCCAATTCGCTGACGCGGCTATTCGTCGGCGCGGGATTTTTCTGGATGGCCATCCTGCTGGTCTTCGTGCTGAGCGATTATCTGAGCCGCGGCTGGCTGCCTCGCCCGATCTGGTGGTAGTGGCATAAGCCGCCAGGCTTGTGCGGTTTCACACGCACCGAGTGCGCAAGCCTGGCGGCTTACGCCACTTCACACGGCCTTGCCGTCTTTATTAGTGGTCGTGTTCCTTGATGTATTCCGCTTCAGCCACCTTCTCATCGCGGTAATTCTTGCTGCGCAGCACGGCCTTGCGCGCCGCTTTGGCGTTGGCCAGGCGAATCCCCTCGGAATTGACCGCGAATCCGGAGAGAATCTGCTCCAGGTCCTGGCCTTGGCATTGCGGACACGCGGCCACGGTGTTGCGCAGCACCAGCAGCTCGAATTCGGTCGAGCAGCTTCGGCACTTATACTCGTAAATCGGCATCGCAGAATATGATAACAGCTTACTTCCTCTTCGAAATGTTCTTGGTGAGATGAAACAGGTCGTCCGGAATGGAGCCGTTCACCACCACCTCGGTGAAGCTCAGCGTGCGCTGGTTCTCCGACGATTTCAGGGATCCGGCGCCGGCGTCCGATCCGGTCACCTGTTTCAACACCAGGTGGCGTGTTTTGTCGATCCAGAGCTTCACCGGCACCGGCGTTCCGCCTCCCGACGCGGTCGCGTCGGCGCGCTGCACCTGGATCACGTAGCAATCGTAGTTCTGGCCGCCGATGGTGACCGCTTCGGAGCCAACCAGGGTTGGGTTTTGAACCCCTTCGGCGACGTCGGCGAATTGCGCCACCGGCGAACCGTCCAGCATCAGCAGAGTCTGATCGTCGGCCGGCGTCGAGGTGAACTCCTTGGTGATGGAACGCTGGTTCCAGACCGTTTTGCCGTCGGAGGCTCGAATCCAGTTGCCTGCGGTTGGATAATCGTATTCCAGCCGGAATTCGTTGGGCGGCTTGAAGGCGACGGCGAACGAGGTTTCGCTCTTGGAAACGCTCTTTCCCACCTTCGTCTCCGAGGTGGTAATGCCTTTGAACTCGTAACTGGTCAGGCTGCGGTAGGTTTGTTCTGAGTCCTTAAGGATTTGCGCGGCATCGTCAGCCGCCAGGATTCTTGTGGCGAACAACACGCACGCCAGCAGAGCCACTTTGGGCGTTTGCATGCTTATTCCCCTTTCCGGAAACCAGTTTCCAGGATCGCAAGGCCCCGCGCCATCCCGTTTGGACTGTAGACGAATCGAACGACCCTGTTATAGCACCTTCGGGTTTTCTGTAGACTGCCACAGGAGTGGCGTAAGCCGCCAGGCTTGCGCTCGACGCCTGTCGATTCATCCGCCGTGAACAGCACCAGCCTGGGGCGGTCTACAAAAAAGCTGAAAATGGTCTAGATCGGTACGCCGGCGTAGAGCTGGAACGGTCCCCAATAGAACGGTTTCCGCCCGGCGCCCGAGGACCGGATCAGGCGCAGTTTGGCGGCCCGCAGGGCATCGGCCGGGGGAAGTTTTTGGACCATTTGGCCGTAAAAATCGGCCATCAGCGAGGCGGTGGACGCGTCGGTAACATCCCACAGTCCCGCCACGACGTTTTTGGCGCCGGCTCTTAAGAACGCCCACGATAATCCCACCAGTCCCTCGCCCGAATAAGTCTTGGCGCCGGCGCCGCGGCAGGCCGAAAGCGTCACCAGATCGGCGTACAGGGGAATTTCCATCACTTCCCGCGCGGATAAGGCATAGACGCCGTCGCGGAGCGAAAGGATCAGCGCGGAATCGAGCGGATTTTCCCGGTTGGCCGAGGCGTGGGCGGCGAAATGAATCGAGGAAAAACGCGCCGGATCAGCCGCGCGATAGGCCGCCGGAAAGGCCCGCGATCCTTCGAGGAGCGTGGTTTGGCCGGGAGCGAAATTGCGGCCGATCAGATCCATTTCGCGCGAGGCGTAGGGCAGCCTGGGATATTCCTCGACGGCCGGCTCCGGGTCGCCGATCAGGAGGATGCCGCGCGTCGCCTGGACGCGCCGCGGCGCGGCCCATAAATCGAGCGACGGCGCCACCGCGACGGCCGCGCGCTCGATCAGATAATGCGACGCATCGGCCGGATCGGGAAGCGTTTCAAAGTTGAGGGAGTTCAAGGCGCCGTCGGGGACCACGATCAGACGCACGCCGTCATGGAGAATCGGCAGAACCGGACCGAGCAGAATCTGGGAGAGGTTCCGCGCGTCCGGAAATTCCGATCGGAGCGGATCGCGCAGGTCCTCGATAAACGTGCGGTAGCTTTCAACCAGCGCGGCGATCTTCGCCTGCGGCGGCAGCGTGTGCAAAGTTACGGTTTCCGGCGTGATCACCCACAGAAACGACCGTCGCGGCGCGAGCCAGTAGGAAAGAATGACGGCGTGCGAGCTCTGGGCGAGACGCCGCAACCCGGCAATGGTGAGCGCCGGCGCGGGCTTGCCGGAGGCATTCAGACGCTCGTCGAGGATGCGCGCTCGCGCGGCTTCGGCGATCTCGGCGGCGCGGTCCGGCTGGCCGCGGTCGACCAGAAAATCGACGTAGCGCTGGTCAAAGTCGATCAGGCTGGAAAAATAGGAGAGCTTGTAATCGTCACGGGTAAGCGCGGCGCCGCGGCTTTGAACGCGTGCGATGCCGGCGCGAAATTGCGCGTCGGCCAGCGAGAATTGGCCGGTTTTGACCAGCACATCGGCCAGGCCCGTTTCCGCGTAGAGCTTGGGCGTGGGATCCATGGACGGCGCCCTGAGAATTTCGCGATAAAGCTTTTCCGCGACCGGCAGGTCGTTTCGTCCGGCGGCGATGCCGGCCTCGTTTAAAAGAGGATAAGAAGCCGGCGCGTGCAGGCTCTCTTTCAGGCGCAGTGCTTCCTGATTGTGGCGTTCGGCTTCACTGAAGTCGTGCAGCCGGATATAGGCGATCGCCAGGTCGTCTTCCCAGGAGGCGGTCCACGACGGATCGCCGATCTCGCGCGAAATCGCCGCCGCGCGCTGGTAGATCGGAATCGCGCCGGCGTACTGTCCGTTATCGAGCAGCACGTTCCCAACGTTGCCGAGCCACATCTGCTGCTGCCGCTGGTCGCCCAGTTTTGCGAATCTCTGTTCGGCTTCCTTGAGCAGCGGCAGAGCCCGGTCGTCATCGCCCAGCCGGTAATAGGCCGAGCCGAGATTGCCCAGCGCGTTCGCCAGGAAACGCGGCGAATCGAAGCGGGTAGCCGCGTCGCGCTGCCGCTCCAGCCAGTAAATCGCTTCATCGGGATGATGCGTCAGCAGCAGGAACCAACCCAGGCTCCCGAGCGCGCGCATTTGAAGGCGAGGGTCGCCGCGCGCCTCAATCTCCGGCAGAGCGCGGCGCAACGCCTGCTCCGCCGCGACGTAATGGCCCGTTTGCGCCAGAACAGTTCCGCGGTCGATGTCTATTTCCGAGTCGAGCAGCGGCAATTGCAGATTCACCGAAAGCTCGCGCGCGCGGTCGAGAGAAGCTTGCGCGCCGGAATAATCGGAAAGGAGAAAATGGGCCCAGCCTTCGTCCATTTTGAGCCGCGCGCGAATCTCGGGCGAAGGCGGTTCGCCCGACTCCGCGGTCGACTGAAGCGCTTTTTCCGCGTCGATCTGAAGAAGAATGTCGATGTTCAGCAGGCGGAAGCGCCAGCTCGGCTCGACGCGATAGCCGCTCTCGACCGCGTGGCGCGCCGACTGCAACTCGCCCCTTCGGAGCAGCTCGTTTGCCTGGCGGTACAGAGAATCCGGCGATGGGTGCCGCGAACACGCCAGCCCGACGAGCAAAAGCGGAAGCATTAACCGCGTGCGCATACAAAACTTCTGGCACAAGCCGCTAATTGGACGGCGGGGGCCCTCCATTGCCGTCGGCGCCGCCGATGCCGTAGCAGCCTTCGACCGAGCATCCCAGATCCACGTGCAGCATCAGCAGACGGTGCATCGTCTGCGTTACGAAATATTCGCCCAGGTACAGCGTTCCGAAGTGCGGAACATAAATCCCATGGCCGTTCCAGGTCAAACCGCCCGGCAGCTTGTCGGGCCGGCGCGCCAGCGAGCAGTACATCATTCCTTTCTTTTGCGGCAATCCGCCGCCTTCGGCGCGCGTGATCGCGAGCTTTTCGAGCTCCGTCCGGACATTCCCGCCCTTGGCATGCGCGTCGCTGAGTTTGCTCCAGGTATCGTGCTCGGCAAAGATGTCGGTGGCCAGGTCGATGTGGATCAGATGCCCGGCGATGCGCAGATTCTCAAAACGCGAACCCAACGGAATGAATGCCGAATCCCCGGGCGATTCCGGATGCTTGGTGGTGATGCGCGCCACGATGCGATCGCAGGTGACCACATCCATGATGTTCAATCCTTCAACGGTCGTGGTCGCCAGGGTGCCGTGCGCTTTGTCTTTTTCGCTATAACTTCCGACCACGTGCGATTGCGCGCGATCGAAAGATAAATATTTGCCGTGCCGGAAATTGGTCGACTCGGCTGACGCGTAACCCCCCAGTATCGGCGCAGCCACGGCCGCTTGCGCGGGCATGGTTTCCTGCACCGGCAACGTTATATATCCCGAAGCGGCAACCGCGTCGGCATGATAAAGGAAACGGATTTTCATTCAGTTAGTAGATTACTCGATGCGGAGGGTGAATGGATAGCGGGCGACCTCGACCCCGCCGCTGCCGGAGATCACCAGCACGTAACGTCCGGACGAGAGCGCGTGCAGCGGAATCAGAATATGAATCGCCTGGCCGGGCGCCGGAGGAGCGAGAGTGGTCGAAAATTTTTCGGAGCCGGAAGCAACGAAGGCCGCGCGATAGGAGGGAAAATCGCGATCCCAGGTTTTATCCAGATAAAGCGTGTAAAATCGGGCGCCCGACGGCGGAGCGATCACCGTTTCTTCGCCGCGCGCCGCTGCGTACAGCGGGAACTCCGCAACCGATTGCGGCGAGGGCGCAAAATGACGCTCGCCCGCTTCGAATCCCGCGAACACGGCCACCACGAGCATCGCCAGCGCGGGAACCAGCACGGGAAAATTCCACCAGCTCGCCCGCCTGGCCCTTTTTTCAGGCTCTTTGGCGGGCGCGCTGGTGGCGATCGGCACAGGACCCGGCTCGGCTAGTACTACGCGCGCATTGTCCTGAAGCATGGCCAATGCCCCCAGTTCCTCCGAACACTGAGGACAATCGAAGAAATGACGCTCAAACTCTTCGACCTCGGAAACAGAGAGGTCACCCAGTACGTAGCGCTCGACGGCGCCCATCTGGACAGCTTCCGAATGATCCATCGCTTCACGGCCTCATATTGTTGAAGTGAACCGGCGCGCGAAAGCGTTTCACGGTTTTGCCATCCCGCTTCTTTCGAAGGCTTCGCGAAAACGGTTTTTGGCGCGGTGCAGCAACACCCGCAGATAATCGCGATCGACGCCGTAGCGCTCGCAAATTTCGGACTTGTCGGCTTCTTCGAGGAACACCGCGCGCAGAATGTCGCGATCTTTTTCGCCCAGCTCGGCGAGCAGCGTGCGGACCATCTCTTTGCGCTCGCGCGTCACCACGCGAGTCTCGGTATTCACCCGCGTATCGGGCAGGTCGAACCCCTCCTCCGGAATCGGCGGATGGCGCGTCGAGGCGCGCAGCAGTTCCATCATCACGTTGATGCACACGGAATGAACGTAGGCGCCCAGCCGCTCCGGGTGATCGAGGCTGCGATCGCTGCGAACGAAATTCAGGACGCGCAAAAACGTTTCCTGGCGGATGTCCTCGATCAACTCCCAGGAGCGCAGGCGATAACGCAGCGAAAGCCGGATGACGTTGGAGAAATGGGTCACGAAATGCCGTTCGGTTTCGGCGTCGCCGCCGCGAAGGCGCTCCAGGTATCCAGTGTCGAACGGCGTAGTGGTCAAGAATCTTTAGGATACTGAAATCGAAACCTCAAATCTGGGACGGTTATGATAAAAGCGTAATGTTCGATCCCCTGATTGAGCGTTGGTTCGACGCCCGGTTCCGCGGCGTGACGGAGCCGCAACGGCTCGGCTGGCCCCGGATTCGCGACGGCAGCGATGTGCTCATTTCGGCTCCAACGGGTTCGGGAAAAACTCTGGCCGCGTTTCTGATCGCGCTGGATGGGCTGGTACGCCAGGCGCGGCAGGGAGAACTCACAGCCGGTACACAGGTTCTGTACGTATCGCCCCTAAAGGCGCTGAGCAACGACGTCCACAAAAATTTGGAAGTGCCGCTGGCTGGAATCGCCGCGCTGGCGCGCGAGCAGGGGATTCCGCTGGCGCCGATTCGCGTGGCGGTTCGCACCGGCGATACGCCGGCGTCGGAACGGCAGCGGATGGGCAAGCAGCCGCCGCACATTCTGGTGACCACGCCGGAATCGTTATATATTTTGCTGACGGCGGAGGGTCCGCGAAAAACGCTGCGCGGCGTGCGCACCCTGATTATCGACGAAATTCATGCCATCGCCGACGATAAGCGCGGCTCGCACCTGGCGTTGTCGATCGCGCGGCTGGAGCACCTGACCGGCTCGGCGTTGCAGAAAATCGGATTATCGGCGACGGTGAGCCCCATTGAAGAAGTCGCGCGATTCTTGAGTCCGGCCGCGGAAATTGTGCAGGTGGGCCACAAGCGCGAAATGGAGCTGGGCGTCGAAGTTCCGCGCGACGAGCTGGGTCCCGTGGCGAGCACCGAAATGTGGAGTGAAATTTACGATCGCGTGGCGGAGCTGGCGCGCGAAAATCGCACCACGCTGGTGTTCGTCAACACGCGGCGGTTATCGGAGCGCGTGGCGCATCATCTGGGGGAGCGGTTGGGCGCGAACGCGGTGCTGCCGCATCACGGGAGTTTGTCGCGGGAATTGCGTTTAGAAGCAGAGCAGCGGCTGAAATCGGGCGAATTGCGCGCGGTGGTGGCGACGGCATCATTGGAATTGGGAATCGATATTGGCACCGTGGACCTGGTTTGCCAGATCGGTTCGCCGCGGTCGATTGGAGTCGCGTTACAGCGCATCGGTCGCGCGGGGCATTGGGTTGGGGCGTTGCCGAAAGGACGATTGTTCGCGACGACGCGCGATGAATTGATCGAATGCGCCGCGCTGGTGCGGGCGATTCGCGCGGGCGAACTGGATCAACTCGAAATTCCCGCAAAACCGCTGGACATTCTGGCGCAGCAGATTGTCGCGGCGTGCGCGGCTGACGACTGGAATGAAGACGAGCTGTTCGCGATGGTCCGGCGCGCGTATCCCTATCGCGATCTTGAGCGCGGCGAATTCGATCAAGTGGTCGAGATGCTTTCCGAAGGCATCGCCACTTCGCGCGGGCGCCGCGGAGCGTTTCTGCATCGCGATCAGGTGAATCATCGTGTGCGCGGGCGGCGCGGTGCGCGACTGGCGGCGATTACCTGCGGCGGCGCGATTCCCGATACGGCGCAGTATCAGGTGGTCGCCGAGCCGGAAGGTACCGTGGTCGGATCGCTCGATGAGGATTTCGCGGTGGAAAGTCTGGTCGGCGATATTTTCTTGCTGGGCACCACCTCCTGGCGGATTCGCCGCGTGGAACCGGGGCGCGTTCGCGTGGAAGATGCCCACGGAGCCGCGCCGTCGGTTCCGTTCTGGCGCGGCGAAGCTCCGGGACGAACGCGCGAGCTGTCAGCCGAAGTGGCGCGGCTGCGCGATCAGATCGTCGCGGCGGCGAATCCGGTGGAGTTCCTGCAAGAAGATTGCGCAATGGACCAGCGCGGCGCGGAGCAGGCGGCCGAATACGTTCGCGCCGGCGCGCGGGCGCTGGGCGCGATGCCGGGCGAGACGCAAGTGGTGGCCGAGCGATTTTTCGATGAAGGCGGCGGCATGCAGCTGGTGATTCATGCGCCGTTCGGGTCGAGGATCAATCGCGCCTGGGGACTGGCGCTGCGCAAACGTTTTTGCCGCACCTTCAATTTCGAATTGCAGGCCGCGGCCACCGATAACGGATTGCTGCTTTCTTTAAGCGACCAGCATTCGTTCCCGCTCGAATCGGTGTTCAGCTTTTTGCGTCCGCATTCGGTGAAAGATGTTTTGACGCAGGCGCTGCTCGATTCGCCGATGTTCGGCGCGCGTTGGAAATGGAATGCGTCGCGTGCGCTGGCCGTTCCGCGCTTCGCCGGCGGAAAAAAAGTTCCGCCGCCGATTCAGAGAATGCGCTCGGACGATCTGCTGGCCGCCGTCTTTCCGGATCAGGTGGCGTGCGCGGAAAATTTAACCAGTGAGCCGCGCATTCCCGATCATCCGCTGGTGAACGAAACGATCCTCAATTGTCTCCACGAAGCGATGGACATCGACGGATTGACGGGCCTGCTGGAGCGGATGGACGAAGGCTCGCTGCGCACCGTCGCGGTGGATACGCCGGAGCCGTCGCCGTTCAGCCATGAAATTCTGAACGCGAATCCGTACGCGTATCTGGATGACGCGCCGCTCGAAGAACGCCGCGCGCGGGCGGTGCAGCTTCGCCGCACGCTGCCGAGCGAAGACGCCGCCTCGATCGGCGCGCTGGACCCCGCCGCGATCGCGCAGGTGGCCGAGGAGTCGTGGCCGGTGGTGCGCGACGCCGATGAATTGCACGACGCGCTGCTGACGCTGATCGTTTTGCCGCCGATCGACGAATGGTCGGGATTTTTCGAGGAGCTGGTTCGCGCGGGACGCGCTCGCGTGATCGAGGGCCGCTGGGTTGCGACCGAGCGCGCCGATCGCGTGAGCGACGCGACGGCGATTCTGCGCGGCTGGATGGATTCGATCGGTCCGGTGACGCCGGCGGCGCTCGCCGGACGGATCGGGCTGACGTTGAGCGACGTCGAGATCGCGCTGGGGCAGCTTGAATCGGAGGGTCAGGTTCTGCGCGGGCAGTTTTCTTCGACCGAGACCCAATTTTGCCATCGCCGCATTCTGGCGCGGATTCACCGGCTGACGCTGGGCCGCCTGCGCCGCGAAATCGAGCCGGTTTCTGCGGCGACGTTCATGCGGTTCCTGTGCCGCTGGCAGCACCTGGCGCCGGGCGCGCAATTGCACGGCGTCGATGGATTGTTCCAGGTGCTGAAGCAGCTTCAGGGATACGAAATTTCGGCCGCGGCGTGGGAATCGACGGTGCTGGCGCGGCGAATCGCAAATTATGATCCGGAGTGGCTGGATCGGCTGTGCCTGGCCGGTGAAGCGATGTGGGGTCGATTGTCGCCGCATCCGGCATTGGAGACTGAAGGGGCGCGGCGGGTGCGGCCGACCCGCGTCGCGCCGCTGGCGATTTTTCTGCGCGAAGACGCGGCTCGAGTGCTGCCGGCCATGGCAGGTCGGGGACCTGCTCCACTTTCGCACCAGGCGAACGATGTTCTGGCGGCTTTGGAAAAACGCGGCGCTTCGTTTTTTAACGAACTGGTTCGCGCGACGGGACGGCTGGCGAGCGAAGTGGAAGATGGCTTGTGGGAACTGGTCGCGGCCGGGCGCGTGACGGCCGATGGATTCGAGAATCTGCGCGCGCTGATCGATCCCAAGCGCCGGCGCGGCGAAGGCCGCGGACGATTCGCGCGCCCGCGCCACGCAGCCGGACGATGGGCGCTGCTCGAACGAGGGCCGGCGGAAATGAATGCGGACTTTTTCGCGCTCCAGTTGCTCGATCGCTGGGGGGTGGTGTTTCGCGATCTGCTGGCCCGGGAAACCCTCGCTCCGGCGTGGCGCGATCTGCTGGTGGCGCTGCGGCGCATGGAGGCGCGCGGGGAAATTCGCGGCGGGCGATTCGTTTCCGGATTCGTCGGCGAGCAGTTCGCGCGAATCGAAGCGGTCGATTTATTGCGCCACATCCGGCGCGGCGGCGAATCGCAGGAGCAGATCGACATCGCGCTGGCCGATCCGCTGAATCTGACCGGAATCGTGTTGCCGGGTCCGCGCACCAGCGCGCTGGCGCAGGGTTCGCTGCGCTTGACGGACGGCGTGGCCCTGCTCGAAGCCACGGGAACTTAAGGCCAGAAATGCCCTGAAACCCAACTAGATTTAGGCTTGTAAATCAGACTCGTGGCATAAGCCGCCAGGCTTGTGCCCGGCGCGCGTCGATTGATCGGCCGCGAATAACACAAGCTTGGCGGCTTATGCCACAGCCTTGCCCGCCGTACGGTTAAGAACCGGCAGCCGCTAGCGGTCTCTGGCAGCCGTACTCGTCGACGGCGTTGCTTTGTTCATCAAATATTTGTCGTACCAGGCCAGGTACCGCTGATAGCGGTCGCGCACGAAGCTGGGACGCGCGATGCCGTGATGCTCGCCCGGATAAATGATCAGCTCGGTGTCGATCCCCAGGCTGCGCAGCGCTTCGTACATCTGCTGGCCGCCCTGCACCGGCACGTTGAAATCCAGATCGCCGCCGAAAAAGATGGTCGGCGTCTTGATCCGGTCCGCGTGCAGAAACGGATATGAAATTTTGACGTAGGTGTCCCAGCCTTTTTTGGTCCAGGGCGGGCCGATTTCGTTGTCGTACTGAATAATGTACTGATCGGTGCCGTAGAAGGAGACGGTGAACGCCGTTCCCGCGCCGTCGGTGGCGGCCTTGAAGCGCGGGTCGCTGGCGATCATGTAGTCGGTGAGAATGCCGCCATAGCTCCAGCCGCCGACGCCCAAACGGTCGGGATCGGCGACGCCCATGGCGATCACGCCGTCGACGCCTGCTTCGAGATCCTTCACTTCCAGATCGCCCCAATCGGCGGCGATGGCCTTCTGATATTTCGATCCGCGCCCGTCGCTGCCGCGATAGTTCATGCGCAGAACCGCGTAGCCGTGCGCCGCGAAATACTGCGCTTCGAAGCTGAAGCTGTGCTGATCCTGACCCTTCGGGCCACCGTGAATACGCAGCAGCAGCGGGACCTTGGTTCCCGGCCGGTAATCGACCGGATAGGTCAGCAAGCCGTGAACTTCGTTGCCGTCCTTGGCCTTGAAGCTGACTTCTTCCGTCTTGCCCAGATCGAGCTGCGCGAGAAGTTCGTCATTGGCGTGCGTCAACTGCCGTAGCGACCATCCGTCCAGCGCGTAAATTTCGTTGTACTTCATGTCGCCGCCCGCGATCACCGCGGTGCATCCGCCGGCGCTTGACGTAGGATTGACGACGATCGGCTTGGCCATCAACGGCTCCGCCGCGCCGCCGTCGATGGGCACGCGAACCGGGTAATGAGAACGGTCGTCGGTGATGTAGACGACAATCGATTTGCCGTCGGGACTCCACTTCGGGGAGCTGACGCCGCGATCCAGATCCATCGCGGCCTTGACCAGCGTAGGCGCGGAGGCGCCGTCGGAGGGTACGATCGCCAGATGCTCCTGGCTGTACGCGCCCCATTTTTTATCTTCGCCCGCTAAAAACGCGATCCATTTCCCATCGGGCGACCATTCGGCGCGACCGCCGCGGCCTCCGCCGGCATGAACGCTCATCGGCGTAATTTCTTTTTCGGTCGAGCCGGGCCGCGCTTCGGCGATATAAAGCTGCCCGCCGGGGTCGCGGTCCGGGTCGGCGACGTGGTTGCTGCTGAAGGCGATCCATGTGCCGTCGGGCGACCAGCTCGGCGCGCTTTCATCCCATCTTTTTTGCGTGGTCAGGCGCTCGGCTTTCTTCGTCGCCAGATCGTAAATGTAAACGTAGCTGTGGCGCCCCGCGAGCAAGTAGCCCTGCACGTCCTGCTTGTAGTGATAACGCGTGATGACGATCGGCTTGGGCGACGCATTGCCGCGTCCGCCGCGGCCGCCGGCTGCCGCGGTCTCGTTTTCCGGCGGAGCGTTGGGGTCGGGATCGCCGATCACCATGGCCAGGCGCTTCGAATCCGGCGACCACTCAAATCCCTGGATGCGTCCTTTTTCATTGGTGAGCTGGAACGCTTCGCCGCCATTCAGCGGCAGCAGCCAGATCTGATTGCCCCGCGCGGGTCCGGGACGCGACGAAGTGAACGCCAGATATTTTCCATCGGGACTCCAGCGCGGCGAGTTTTCGCTCTGTTCGCTGGTGGTGATCTGGCGATTATTCGTTCCGTCGTAGCCGATCATCCAGATGTGCGCCGAGCCGGCGCGGTCGTCCTTGACGTCGGTTTGCGACATGACGTAAGCGACCTCCTTGCCGTTGGGCGAGCATTGCGCATCGCGAACGTCCTTGAAGCGGCCCAAGTCGTCGAGATTGAGGGTGCGGCGCGTCTGGGCAAACAGGGCCGAGACGCAGATCGGGATCAGCAACAGCGTGCGATTCAGCATGGCAATAGTTTATAACGGACCCACCATCGTATGTGCTGGCGCGGGGACTGAAACCCGTCACTATGCCGGGGTTGACGGCGGATCGCACCTGGTACGCGGGTTGCGCGAGAATTGTAGCTGATGAAAGCCGCAGTGTTGCGTGAAATCGGCAAGCCGCTGACCATCGAAGACGTTCCCACGCCGTCGCCCGGCGCCGGGCAGGTGTTGATTCGCGTGGAGGCTTGCGGCGTCTGCCATTCCGACGTGCATCTGGCCGACGGCGATTGGGATCTGCTGCGTCCCATCACCAAAACGCCGCTGATTCTCGGGCATGAAGTGGCGGGAACGGTGGCGCAGTTGGGCCCAGGCGTGACCGAGCACCAAGTGGGCGATCGCGTCGGCGTGCCGTGGATTCATTGGACCTGCGGCGAGTGCGAATTTTGCCGCGAAGGCCGGGAGACGCTGTGCCTCAAACAAAAAGTCACCGGCTGCATGGTGGATGGCGGATTCGCCGAATATCTGCTGGCTCCGGCGACCCATGCCACACCTTTGCCCGCGTCGCTCAGTTCGGCCGAAGCGGCGCCGCTGCTGTGCGCCGGCGTGACCGTGTACAAAGCGCTGAAAGCCTCGGCAATTCAGCCCGGCGAGCGGCTCGTCGTGTTTGGCGCGGGCGGATTGGGGCATCTCGCAATCCAGATCGCGCGAGCGATGGGCGCGCAGGTCGGCGCCGTGGACGTGAGCGACGAAAAACTCGAGTTCGCGAAATCGCAGGGCGCGGAATGGACCGTCAATTCCACCGCCGAACCGGTCCACAAACGATGCCGCCAGATGGGCGGAATGCACGTCGCGATGGTGACGGCCGCGCACGCTTCGGCCTATGAAACGGCGCTGCGCTGTCTGCGCCGCGGCGGAACGCTGGCCGTGGTCGGCATGGCGAATGAGCCGTTCAAAATTTCCGCGGTATCGATGGTTTCCGGTGAAACCCGGATCGTCGCTTCCGCGGTGGGCACGCGGCGGGATCTGCGCGAATTGTTCGACCTGGTGGAAAAAAACGCGATCCGCTGCACCATTGAGTTGCGTCCGCTCGATCAGGTGACGCACGTCTTCGACGAGCTGAAACGCGGCGAAGTGCGCGGCCGGGTAGTGCTGACGATGTAGCGCGGCACGCACAGCCGATCCCGTACAATCGAAATACGTGCCCCGGCCGCGACCTTCCGAGTGGTTGATCGTTGCGTTCTTCACTTACGTCGCCGTCACCTCGATTTTTTTTCATTTGGGCGTGAGGCCGTGGCTGCTGCTGGCCGCGGTGGTGGTGGCGATTCTGCTGCTCAGTCTGCGCAAATCCGCGTTTCGCGAGTTTGCTCCGGCGGCGTTCACGCTGGCTGCCTATCGCGAGATGAACTGGTTTACGCCGGTGGTCTACGATCATCGTTTCGAGAACGCCTGGATTATTTGGGATCGGCGCGTGCTCGATACCTGGCATCTGCGCGCGGCCATCGAATCGCTGGGGCCGGTTTTGCCGTCTTATTTCGAGTTGTGTTATTTGTTCGTCTACGCGGTGGTTTTCGTCGCGGTGGGGCTGCTGTTTGGATTGCACCATCGCGACCGTATCGATCGCTTCTGGGTCGCCTATCTGGCGGGAACGCTCAGCGTGTACGCGTTGTTTCCTTATTTTCCGTCGGAGCCGCCGCGCACCGCGTTCGCCGGGATGGATATGCCGCACGTGATGACGGTGGTGCGCCGGCTGAATCTGTGGCTGCTGGGAGGCTACGGCATCCACGCGAGCGTGTTTCCGAGCGCGCATGTTTCGTCGGCGTTTTCCGCCGCGTGGGCGCTGCTGGCGACGATTCCAGAGCGCCCGGCGATCGGCCGCTGGATGGCGTTCTACGCGACCTCGGTGGCGATCGCGACGGTGTATGGCCGCTATCATTACGCCGCGGACGCGGTCGCTGGATTCGCGATGAGCTTTCTGGCCATGGTTGCGTTGTGGATCACGGCGCGCCGATTCGCGTAATTTGGGGCGCCGGGAAAGGTTCCACCGACTTTTTCGCTAACCTTCCTGAAAACAGACTTTTGCCGTTTCAGATTGGCAAAATCGACGAATTTAAAATCGCTTCGCCATACCAAGGGTGCCGGAAATTGAAAACACGCGTCCAGGAGCGTCCTAGGCCCCGCCAAACGAATTTTCGCCCAATCTACGCCCGGCCGCTGTACCCTACATCATCGCCGCCGGCGGCGCCGGATCTTCCGGCCGGCCCGCTTTCGACAGCGGCAGAAACACCAGCACCGCCGATAAGATCAGCATCACCACAAATCCCGCCGCGTACGATGGATTTTTTACGAATTGCCAGACCTGAATGTCCTTAAATTTGAAGTACGCAAACAGCAACCCCGTAAGCGCTTCGCCGGCGATCAGACCGCTGGCCATCAGAATGCCGACGTTTTCCACGCGCGTGCGCTGCGCTTCGTTGTTGCCGGCGCGGCGGGACATGGAATCCGTGATCCAGCGCAGAATGCCGCCGACGAAAATCGCCGCGGTGGTCTGAAACGGCAGATACATGCCGATCGCGACCAGCATCGGGCTTTTCACTTTGATCATGATCAGCATCACGCCGAACAGCGCTCCGCAGACCACCAGCGGCCACGCCATTTCGCCGCCGACGATGCCTTGCGCCAGCGCGGCCATCAATCCGGCCTGCGGAGCGGCCAGATGAACATCGCCGAATCCGATTCCGCCGCTTTTTAAATTTCCCTGCTGCAAAATGTACAGCGGAAAATACATGACCAGGCTGGCCACCACCACGGCGATCAGCTCGACAATCTGAATCGCGCGCGGCGTGCCACCCAGAATATAGCCGGCCTTGAAATCCTGCATCAATTCGCCGGCCACAGAAGAGGAAACGCACACCACCGCAGCTACGCCGAGCACTACCGCAACTCCACCCACTCCGGAAACTCCCAGCGCGACCAGCAGCAGCGCCGCGATGATCAGCGTCGAAAGCGTCAGGCCCGAAACCGGGTTGTTGGAGGACCCGATGACGCCGCACAAATTTCCGGAAACGGTGGCGAAAAAGAATCCGACGATCAGCATGACGCCCGCGGCCACCAGGCTCGCCATCAGCAGGCTGGACATAAAGTAGTACAGCGCGATCATTCCGAGAAACACCACGAAGATCAGCGAGAGCACCACTTTCGAGCTCATATACCGCTCGGTTCGCGCCATCGATTCGAGCGGCGGCCGTCCGTGCCGCACTTCGGCGATGGCGCGGCCCAGGCTCGAGGTTAAATTGCGGCCCATGCGCAACAGCGTGTACGCCGCGCCGACCATCATTCCTCCCACCGCGATGGGCCGCACGATATAAAGCCACACTGCGCCGGCCAGATCGGTCCATCCGCCTTCACCGGTGCCGGGCGGCAAGAATTGCTGCAAATTCGGGCCGAGGAAATACATCAGCAACGGAACCAGAACGCCCCACGCCAGGATGCTGCCCGAAAAATTCAACGCAGAAAGCTCCGGTCCGATCACGTAGCCGACGCCGATCAGCGCCGGGCTGACCGTGGGCGCGGCGACGGTCGAAAGCGCGCCGGTGTGTAAAACATTCTGGCTGCTTCTGGTTCCCAATCGCAGGAAGCTTTTGCCGGCCTGGCCCACCCGCACGATGAAATCTTTATCGACGGCGTACAGCGAAAGCTCGCCCAGCGCCTGGATCAGCGTGGCGAGTCCGATGCTCCAGAAGAGATAGCGCGCCGCGTCGGCTCCGCGCTGGCCGGCCTTGTGAATCTCCGACGCCGCCACCGATTCAGGGAAGGGAAGCGTCGGATCTTCCACCAGCGCGCGCCGTACCAGCGAAACGAACAGTACGCCGAGGACGCTGCCGGTGAGCGTCAGCGCGGTGGTTCGCCAATACGCGTGCGCCGGATCGAACGAGGTCCACGAGCCCGACATCAGGAACGCGGGAACGGTGAAAATCACGCCGGCCGCGACCCCTTCGCCGATGGTCCCGGCCGTGCGCGCGATGTTTTCTTCGAGCACGGTGCCCTTGAATCCGCGCAGCACGGCCATGCCGATCACCGCGGCGGGATAGGTGGCGGCGATGGTCTGGCCGGCGTGCAATCCCAGGTAGGCGTTGGCCGCGCCCAGCACCACGGTCATCACCAGCCCGATCATCACCGCGCGCAGCGTGAGCTCCTTCATGTGCACGGTTTCGGGAACAAAGGGACGATGTTTCATGAATCGACGATCATATCAGGAAGGAGTCAGCGTCAGAGGTCAGGAATCAGAATGGGTCCGCTAGAATGGAAAATGCACGCGAAAAAAGCGGTTTGTCTGTTGAGCGGAGGCCTCGATTCGTCGGCGTGCCTGGGCGTGGCGAAGCGGGACGGTTACGATTGCTATGCTCTGAGCTTCGATTACGGCCAGCGTCATCGGATCGAGCTCGAATCGGCCGCGCGCATGGCGAAGTTTTTCGCTGCGCGCGAGCATCGCATTATGAAAATCGATCTGCGCGTATTTGGCGCAAGCGCGTTGACCGCGGAGATCGAGGTTCCCAAAAGCGGCGTGGGCGATGCCATTCCGATCACCTACGTTCCCGCGCGCAACACGATTTTTCTGTCGTTCGCGATGGCCTGGGCGGAAGTGCTCGAATGCTCCGATATTTTTATCGGGGTGAATGCCATCGATTATTCGGGCTACCCGGATTGCCGGCCGGAATTTATCGATGCGTTCGAGCGCATGGCGAACCTGGCGACGCGCGCCGCGGTGGAGGGCCGCACGCACCTGAAAATTCATACGCCGCTGGCGAAATTGAACAAGGCCGGAATCGTGCGCCTGGGGGTGGAAGTCGGCGTTGATTTTTCGCTGACGCATAGCTGTTACGATCCGGACGCCGAGGGTCGCGCCTGCGGCTGGTGCGATTCCTGCCGGCTGCGGCGGAAAGGGTTCGAAGAAGCCGGCGTGCGCGATCCTTTGTTTTATCGCGAATGATCGGGCGACGCCTGGCAGTTTTTGTGGGGCAGGTCCCTGACCTGCGGCGGCCTCGCAGGCCGCCTTCGGGTCGACGGGCGACCAGCGGGGCTGAGAGCCCCGCGCAGGCCACGGGCCTGCCCCACAAGGGGAGCTCGTGGATTATTTAGGATGAAAATCGCCGAGATTTTTTATTCGATCCAGGGCGAAGGAATTCTCGCCGGCGTGCCCAGCGTGTTTGTTCGCACCAGTGGCTGCAATCTGCGCTGCGCCTGGTGCGACACGCCGTACACCTCGTGGTCGCCCGAAGGCCAGGAGATGACCGTCGCGGAAATTCTCGATCGCGCGCGCGGCTTCGGCGCTTCCCATTTCGTGGTGACCGGAGGCGAGCCGATGATCGCGCCGCAAGTTTCCGAGTTGACCCGCGCGCTCCAAGGCCACGTCACCATCGAAACCGCGGGCACCGTTTATAAAGAAGTGAAGTGCGAGCTGATGAGCATCAGTCCCAAGCTCGCCAATTCGACGCCGGAAGGCTCCTGGACCGCGCAGCACGACCGCTTGCGCTATCAACCCGAGGTTTTGAAGCGGCTGATCGACGACTACGATTATCAACTTAAATTCGTCGTTTCCTCGCCGCAGGATCTCAAGGAGATCGACGGGATTTTGCGCGACACCGCGGCCGATCCCGCGCGCGTCCTGCTGATGGCCGAAGGCACCGACGCGGCTACCATTCGCCAGCGCGCGCGCTGGATCGCGGAAATCGCCAAGAGCCGCGGATTTCGCTATAGCCCCCGGCTGCACATCGATTTATGGGGCAATGAGCGGGGAGTTTAGCCCGCAGCCTGACGGCTGGCGGCTCTACGTCCGCGAAATCAGCGAGATGCGAGCCGCGACGCGTTAGTGTGCGGGCCGGTGCTCTAACTTTTTTCCACCATTCCGCCGTTCTATAGAGTGGATGAAATCTCCACGGCAACGCGGATTTGTGCTCATCGCCATGTCGGTCACCATGCTGTTGCTGCTGGCCGTGCTGGGGATGGCGTTCGACCTGGGCCGCGTCTATATCGCGCGCAACGAAGCGCAGGTGTTCACCGACGCGGCGGCGATGGGCGCTGCTTCGAAGCTCGACGGCACTACGCAGGGAATCGAGCGGGCGCGGACGATGGTCGCGCGCGTGCCGATGAAGTGGAACCTCGGCACCGAGAAATTCACCGGCGTCATCGTCGAATTTTCAAGTGACGGAAAGAAATGGGAGCGCGATCCGAAAGACGCGGGAGCAACCATGGCTCGGGTGACGGCGCCCTCGAATCAGGTAGAGATTTTCTTTCTGCGCGCGGTGGGCGGACCGGCGACGTTCACGGTGCCGGCAAGAGCGGTCGCCGGGTCGAACCCGGTGAGGCTGATCCAATGAGAAGACGCGGCCACGCGATGCTGGAGCTGGCGATTTCGGCGGGCGTGATGGTCTCCTTTCTCGCCGGAACATTTCAGTTCGGATATGCTTTTTACGTTTACGACCAGCTGGTGACCGCGGTGGGCAACGGCGGCCGTTATGCGGCGATGCGCACCTATCGCGCCGCATCGGCAGAGGACGTCGAAAAGGCGCGCACGGCGATTCGCAACATGGTGGTGTACGGCGATCCGCGGTCGGGAAACGGCGCGGCGCCGGCGGTCGCGCATTTAACGCCAGACCAGGTGGACGTGGAATGGACCAAGGGCGAATCCGGCGCGCCGGAGTGGGTGGCGGTCTCCATTCGCGAGTTCCCCGTAGACGCCGTTTTCGCGAAATTCACCTTTCGCGGACGCCCCGGCGTCGAGTTTCCCTTTGTCGGCAAGTACGCGCCGTCGGAGAAAGAGCCGTGAGATGGCGAGCCCGCGCAGAGCGCAGGCCGGGCGCCTGCGCCGCCGGCCAAAGTCTGGTCGAAGCGACGCTGGTGCTGCTGGTGTTTTTTTCATTGCTGCTGGGCGTCATCGATTGCGGACAGGTTCTCTATTCCCACCAGGCGCTGGTCGAGCGGGTGCGTGAAGCGGTCCGCTGGGGATCGCTGCATCCCTTCGATGGCAGCGGCGATCAGATCGCCAACCTGGTGCTGTACGACCGGACGGAGGAACCGCGTTCGGCGACCGCCGGCTATCTCGGATTGACGCGCGCGAATGTGGAAGTGAAATATGAGCCTGCCACGCCGGACCATCCCGACGACGCGACCATCCGCGTGGCCATCGTGAACTACGAGTCGCACTTTTTTTCACCGTTCATCGCGCGAACCGTGGTGAATCCGCGGCCGGTGCTAGTCAGCGCGCCGATGGAATATCGCAGCACAGCCGCCCGCTGAAAGAGGAGAATAGGCGTGATGAACACGCGATTCGTTCTCCTTACCGCTGCTCTGCTCGGCTCTCCGATCGCGTCTTTCGCGCAGCTTAAGGTGCTCACCTCCGGAGGCTTCGCCGCTCCGCTCCAGGAGCTCCTGCCGCGGTTCGAAAAATCGACGGGTATCACCGTCACCACCGCCAGAGGACCATCGCAGGGCAACGGACCGGACACGATCGGCGCGCAGCTTCGCCGCGGTGTCGCGGCCGACGTGGTCATCATGGCTCGCGAGGGTCTGAACGATCTGATCGCGGAATCTCGAATCGTGCCCGGCAGCGACACCGATCTGGCGCAGACCGTGCTCGGAGTCGCCGTGCGCGCGGGTGCGAAAAAGCCCGACCTGCGCACGCTCGACGCGTTCAAGCAAATGGTGCTTCGCGCCAGATCCATTAATCTTCCGAGCACCACGAAAATCTACATGACCCAGGAGGTTTTTCCGCGCCTCGGAATTCTGAAGCAGGTTTCCCCGAAGATCACCGGCGCCGGCCTGGACGCGGTGGCGCGCGGAACCGTCGAAATCGCGATTCGGCCGGTTAGCGAGATTCTGCATGTGCCCGGCGTGGAGCTCGCCGGAACCATTCCGCCGGAGATCCAGCGGGTCGCGGTGTTCAGCGCCGCCCTGGTCCGCGGTTCCACGAACCAGGACGCTGCCAGGCGTCTGATCGCCTTTCTCACCTCGGCCCAGGCGCGCGCGGTGCTGGGCGAGCACGGCATGGAACCCCCGAAATCGCGGTAATGTATCCTGAAATCCTTGGCGATCATCAAACCGTTTCAGGCCTACCGATACTCTCCCGCCGCCGGCGACCCGTCGAAGCTGGTCACCCAGCCATACGACAAAATCACGCCGGAAATGCGCGCGCATTATCTTCAGGCGAGCCCTTACAACCTGGTGCGCATCATCCTCGGCGAGCCGCGCGATCCGGAAACCGCGTTCGATAACGTCTACACTCGCGCGGCGCAATATCTGAACGACTGGATTCGCGATCGCATTCTGGTGCAGGATCCGGAGCCCGGCTTTTACGCCTATTTCCAGGATTTCGAAATGCCCGACTCGCGCGAGCGGCTGCGCCGCAAGGGCCTGATCGCGCTCGGAAGGCTGGAAGATTATTCCTCCGGCATCGTGTACCGGCATGAGCAGACGCTGGCCGGCCCGAAACGCGATCGACTGGAATTGTTGCGGCACACGCGGGCCCATTTCGGGCAGATTTTCATGCTCTACCCCGATGAGGAAGCCGCGGTCGACCGGCTGCTCGACCAAACCGCCGCGGCGACGCCGGCTCTCAGCCTGATCGACGAATTTCAAACCCGTCATTCCCTGTGGCCGGTCACCGATCCTTCGCTGATCACCAGCATCGAGGTGTCGATCGCGCCGAAAAAACTGCTCATCGCCGACGGCCATCATCGTTATGAAACCGCGCTGGCCTATCGCGACGAGCATCCCGACGATGCGGCGGCGCAGTTCGTCATGATGACGCTGGTGAACCTGCACTCGCCGGGCGTAAAAATTCTGGCCACGCATCGCGTGCTGAGCGGACTGCCGCATTTCGATCCCGAGCGTTTTTTCGAAAAAGCGGTGAGCGCGGGCTGGTCGGTTTCGGCCTGCGATTCGCTCGCGAAATTGAAGGAGCGGCTGGCGCATCGCGATGAAAAACGCATTCAGTTCGGCGTGGTCGCGGGCGACAACGAGGTGCGCTGGATGCAGCACGCGCGCAAGCCCGGGCAGCTGGATGTGCCGGTGCTGCATCGTGATGTGCTCGGCGCGCTGCTTGGAGTGAGCGAAGAAGCGGTGCATGAACAACGCTATGTTAATTACGTCCGCGGCATCGACGCCGCGGCCGAAGAGGTCGCGCGCGGCGCGCAGGTTGCGTTTCTGCTGGAGCCGACGCGCATCGATGAAATGGCGCGGGTGGCGTTCGCGGGCGGCGTGATGCCGCAAAAATCCACCGATTTTTATCCCAAACTGCTCAGCGGAGTCGCCATCTACAAGCTATGAAAACCATCAAAGCGGCGGTGCTCGGCACCGGGTTCATGGGCAAGGTTCACACCGAAGCGATCCGGCGCCTGGGCAGTGTCCAGGTGGTCGCCGTGGCCGGATCGACGGGCGAACGCGCGCGGCGATTCGCCGAGGCGTGGTCGATTCCGCACGCGTTCGGAGAATGGCGCAGCGCCGTCGCCGAGGCTGACGCGGTACACATCGGCACGCCGAATCATCTGCATTATGAGATGGCCAAATTCGCGCTTGAATCCGGGAAACACGTCCTGTGTGAAAAGCCGCTGACCATGACCGCGGCCGAGGCTCGCGAATTGACCGCGCTCGCCGGGGTGAAAGCACTGGCGCACTGCGTCAATCACAATCTGCGATTTTATCCGGTGGTGCAGCAGGCGCGAAGCATGATCGCGGCGGGCGAGCTCGGCGAAATTCTGGTGGTGAACGGAAGCTATTTCCAGGACTGGCTGCTGTACGACACCGACTGGAACTGGCGCGCCAACGCCGAGGAGGGCGGGGAACTGCGCGCGATGGGCGATATCGGCTCGCATTGGATGGACATGATCCAGCACGTGACGGGGTTGAAAATCACCGGGCTGTGCGCGGATTTGCAGACGTGTCATACTACGCGCAAGCGGCCGAAAGGATCGGTGGAGACGTTCGCGGGAAAAAAATCCGCGCCGGCCGAGGTGGAAGTGGTGAACATCGCGACCGACGATTTCGGCGCGGTGCTGATTCACTTAGGCGATCGCGCGCGCGGATCGTTCGCGGTGAGCCAGGTTTCCGCCGGACGCAAGAATCGCTTCAATTTCGAAATTTACGGAACGAAATGCGGCCTCGCGTGGAACCAGGAACGGCCCGATGAATTATGGATCGGCCAGCGCAATTCGCCGAATCAGTTGTTGATCAAAGATCCGTCGCTGATGGACGCGCGCGCGGCGACGTTCGCCGATCTGCCCGGCGGGCACAGTGAAGGCTACGACGACACGTTCAAGCAGATGTTCCGGCGATTTTACGCTCGCGTGGCGGACGCGTCGGCGCCGGTGGAATATCCGACGTTCGCCGACGGCGCGCGAGGGATGGAACTGCTCGAAAAGGTGCTCGAAAGCTCGCGGCGGCGGGGGTGGGTGAGCTGTTAGGAGACAGTCGGGTACTTTTTGAGTGTTTGATGATGCAGATGTCAGCTGTGCCTCCGACGGGCAGGCCGGTCCGATTCAAGCGCCCAAGAGTAAGCCCCCCGCACTGCACGTTACCGTCCAGCAAGCGCGGCGCCTCTACGCCAAGTGGCTTGTGGCGCACGCACTCGTGCGTGCCGTCTCGACACTCGTGTCGAGACGCTTTTCTTTTAATGAGACTAACTATCCCGATCTTTCCGGCACTACAAATTCATGCTGATCCGCCGCCGGCGACTGCCGCACATCTACGCGGAAGCACGGCAGCGTGCGTGCGTCGCTACTGCCTCCGCCAGGACCGCTCACGGCCGGCGAAGCCTTCGTCTGGATCGACCGGAGACTGGACATGATGCGGACCGGTCCGATGTATCTCCGGCAACCGGAGGTTGCGAATCTCGTTGTCGCCTCGATACGAAAGGGTGTTGATCTGGGACACTACGAACTCGGCGCGTGGGCGATTATGCCAAACCACGTTCATCTGTTGATTCAGCCGAGCACCACGCCGGATCGACTGCTGAAATCCCTCAAGGGCGCGAGCGCCCGCGAGGCGAATCGCCTGCTGGGGCGCACGGGCGAGCCGTTCTGGCAAAGGAATCCTATGATCACTGGGTGCGCGACCATTCCGAGTTTGAAAGGATTCGCATTTATATCGAAAATAATCCGGTCAAGGCAGGGTTGGCGCGAAGCGCCGAGGAGTATATATGGTCGAGCGCTTACGCCGGGAAGAATGTGTCGCCATGAGTGGCGACACGGCACGCACGAGTGCGTGCGCCACAAATTACTTTTCGGCGAAGGCTTCTACCGGCGGACACGAACACATCAGGTGACGATCGCCGTACGGGTTATCGATGCGGCCGACGCTCGGCCAGAATTTTCGCGCACGCACGAACGGCAGCGGATAGGCCGCCAATTCGCGTGAGTACGCGTGCGGCCATTCGTCCGCGCTCACCGCGGCCGCGGTGTGCGGAGCATGTTTCAGCACATTATCCTGCGGATCGGATTTGCCGTCGATCACGGCTTGAATTTCCCCGCGAATCGCGATCATCGCGTCGCAGAAACGGTCGAGCTCTTCTTTCGGCTCGCTTTCCGTCGGCTCGACCATCAGCGTTCCGGCCACCGGAAACGATACCGTCGGCGCATGAAAACCGTAATCCATCAGGCGTTTCGCAACGTCGGTTTCATCGATGCCGCTGGCCGCTTTGAGCGGGCGCAGATCGAAAATCATCTCGTGCGCCACGCGGCCGTTTTCACCGGAATAGAGCACCGGATAATATTTTTCCAGGCGCGATTTGATGTAGTTCGCGTTCAGAATCGCGAGGCGCGTCGCTTCGGTCATGCCGTCGCGGCCCAACATTTTTATGTACGCGTAGGAAATCAGCAGAATGCTCGCGCTCGACCACGGCGCGGCGGCGACGGCGTGAATCGCCTGCGAGCCGCCGGTTTTGATGATCGGATGGGCCGGCAAAAACGGCGCCAGATGCGCGGCTACGGCGATCGGACCCATCCCCGGACCACCCCCGCCATGCGGGATCGAAAATGTTTTATGCAAATTGAGATGGCAAACATCCGCGCCGATCGCCGCGGCACTGGTTAAACCAACCTGCGCGTTCATGTTCGCGCCGTCCATATAAACCTGGCCGCCGTTTTCATGAACGATCCGGCAAATGTCGCGGATGCTCTCTTCGAACACGCCGTGCGTCGATGGATAGGTCACCATCAGCGCGCCCAGCGAATCGCGATGCTGCTCGGCTTTCTTCCGGAGATCGGCGACGTCGATATTCCCTTCGGCCGTCGAGGCGACCACCACTACGCGCATTCCGGCCATCACGCCGCTTGCGGGATTGGTGCCGTGCGCCGAGGCCGGAATCAGAACCACGTCGCGATGCTGATCGCCGCGCGAATGATGATAGGCGCGAATCACCATCAGGCCGGTAAATTCGCCCTGCGACCCGGCGTTGGGCTGCAAGGAAACGGCCGCGAATCCGGTGAGTTCGCACAGCGCCCGTTCCAGCTCAGAAAAAATTTGCTGATAACCGGCGGCCTGATCGACCGGAATAAAAGGATGCAGCTTCGAAAATTCCGGCCACGTCACCGGCAGCATTTCGGTGGCTGCGTTCAGCTTCATGGTGCACGAACCGAGCGGGATCATCGACGTATCAAGCCCCACATCCTTGCGTTCGAGCGATCGTATGTAGCGCATCATCTGCGATTCGGAATGATGGGTATTGAAAACCGGATGCGTCAGAAAATCGCTCGAGCGCTTCAGCGCCGATGGATAATCGAGCACCAGGTTTTCCGGCGACGCGTCGAATCGCGATTGCGCACCCGTGCCCGCCGCGAACACGCTGACGATTTGGGCCACGTCTGCCGGCGTGGTCGTTTCATCCAGCGCGACGTTGATGGTGCCGTCCTCGCGATAGCGGAAATTCATCTGATGGGCGACGGCGGCTTCGTGAATGCGCTGCACTGCGCCGGCCGGCGGCTCCAGGCGCAGCGTGTCGAAGAACATTTCGTTGCGCTGCGCCACGCCGACTTTCGACAGTTCGCGCTCCAGCAATTTTGCCAGCCCGTGAACGCGCCGGGCGATTTGAGTCAATCCTTTCGGACCATGCCACACCGCGTAAAATCCGGCCATATTGGCCAGCAGCGCCTGCGCGGTGCAGATGTTCGAGGTCGCTTTTTCGCGGCGGATGTGCTGCTCGCGCGTTTGCAGCGCCATGCGGTACGCCGGATTGCCCTGCGCGTCCACGGAAACGCCGATGATGCGTCCGGGAACCTGGCGCACGTGTTTTTCGAGCGTCGCGAAAAACGCCGCGTGCGGACCGCCGTAACCCATCGGCACGCCGAAACGCTGCGAATTTCCGAGCACCACATCGGCGCCGATTTCGCCCGGCGGAGCGAGCAGCGTCAAACTCAACAGATCCGTCGCCACCGCGACCATGACGCCCGCGCGTTTCGCCGCGGCGATAAAATCCCGCAAATCGTGCACCGCGCCCGATTCATCGGGCGATTGAACAAGAGCGCCGAAAAATGTTTGATCGAGCTGAGCCGTGCGCCAGTCGCCGATCACCAGTTCGATGCCCAGCGGCTCCGCGCGGCTGCGCAAAACATCGAGCGTCTGGGGGAAACAGGAATCGGCGGCGAAGAATTTTGTCGCGCTCGATTTCGCCACGCGATGCAACAGCGTCATCGCCTCGGCCGCGGCCGTCGCTTCATCGAGCAGCGATGCGCTGGCCACTTCCATTCCGGTCAGGTCGCGCACCACGGTTTGAAAATTGAGCAAAGCCTCCAGCCGTCCCTGCGCGATTTCGGCCTGATACGGAGTATATGGCGTGTACCAGCCGGGATTTTCTAAAACGTTGCGCAGAATCACGCTGGGCGTGAAGCAATCGGCATAGCCGAGTCCGATATAGGAACGAAACACGCGATTTTTCGCGGCGATCTCGCGAAGCCCGCGCAGAAATTCGTATTCGCTTTCGCCTTTCGCAAGATTCAGCGGATGGTCCAGGCGGATTCGCGCGGGAATCGTTTCCTCGATCAGCGCGTCGAGCGAAGGCGCTCCCACGGCCTTGAGCATCGCGTCTCGTTCAGATTTATCGGGTCCAATATGGCGGGTATGAAACTGCTCGAAGTCAAAAATCATGTATGTTATTCAGTGTATCCCCGACGTTACATCGCGTGGCTGCTGTTGTGCGCCGCGCTGGCCGTGCACATCACCGACGAAGCCTCCACGCGCTTCCTGAATTTGTGGAACCCGGAGGTGACCGCGCTCGGTTTAGGCGCACTGCGGTTCACGTTTCCGGTCTGGATCACACTCATGGTGCTGGCGGTGATCGGGCTGCTGATCCTTTCCTATTGGGTGCGGCGCGGAACGTGGTGGACCCCGTTCGCCGCTTATATTTTTATTTTATTGATGCTGTCAAACGGCGTTTCGCACCTGCTGTTTTCATGGCGCGAGCACGCCTGGATGTCGGGATCCCACACCTCGCCGCTGCTGATTGCGGGGTCGATTTATCTGTGGTGGACGCTGCGTCGTCCCGCCGGCGCAGGCGGGTGATGGCCGCGCGGAAAAGGAGACTACTCGGTCCCCGTCTGTAAGTCATCCATGCCGCTGGCCGTGGACAGAAGGCCGTCGTGCGCGTCCCCCATCAGGCTATGGATTTTCGCGGCGCGTGCGCTGGCGTGATCCTCCCAGGGCGGCATTGCGCAGATGCAGACGGTCGCCGGAAATCGTGGCGCCGGTGGCCCAAACACCGCGACGATTCAGGCGAATGGGAAGTTCGTATTCCGTTCCGCCCGGCGCTTCGACGGTTTTACAGCCCCGCCAGTCATGGCGGGGGGCTCTCCATGCTTCAGGTTCAACGCAGATTTCAGGCACTACCCAACGCCGCACAAAAGAGCAGGCGGTCAGAGGGAATCTATAATGGGCTGCATGCCGCTCGCTTCCAGCCGGAAAATTGCACAGGGGCGATCCGGCTTGCGGAAACGGCCACGCGCTGAGACCTAAGGACAAACCACTGGAACTTCGTCGCGAGTTGGGCCTGTTCGATTCGATTTCGATTGTTCTGGGCATCGTGATCGGTTCCGGCATTTTTCTGGTGCCGAATCTGGTCGCCGGCGCGTTGAAATCCGCCGGGTGGATTCTCGCGGTGTGGATCGTGACGGGCGTACTTTCCTTTTTTGGCGCGCTTGCCTTCGCCGAGTTGGGCGCGGCGTTCCCCGCCACCGGCGGCCAGTATGTCTATCTTCGCGAAGCCTGGGGGCCGCTTCCGGCGTTCATCTGCGGCTGGACGCATTTCTTAGTCAGCCAATCGGCCGCGATCGCCTATCTCGCCGTCAGCTTCGCGATTTATCTTTCCTACTTCGTGCCGCTTGGCGTGTGGCCGGCGAAGGGCGTGGCGCTGGCGGCGATTGCATTGCTGACGCTGATCAACTATCGCGGCGTGCGCCCCGGCGCGAACGTCCAGAACTTTTGCCTGCTGGCCAAGATCGCGGGGATCGCCGTGATCGTGATCGCGGCAATCTTTTTTTCGCATGCCCGGCAGACCTTCAGTTTTGGACCGGTCTCCGCCGGCGCGTTCGGCGTCGCGGCGATCGCCTGTTTGCAAGCCTACGACGGCTGGTCCGCGGTCACCTTCGTCGCCGGCGAGGTGAAGAATCCGGAGCGAACTCTGCTGCGCGCCCTGTCCATTGGAATGTTGCTGGCCATCGCCGTGTACGTGCTGATGAACGTGGCCTATTTAAAGGTGCTGAGCGTTCCGGAGATTGCGCACGCCGATCGGGTCGGGTCACTTGCCACGGAGCGCACGCTGGGCCGGTCCGGCGCCCTGCTGGTTTCGCTTACGATTCTCCTCTCCATCCTGGGGGCTCTGAACGGCCGTGTGCTCACGCAGCCGCGCGTCTATTTCGCGCAGGCCTGCGACGGCCTGTTTTTTGCGCGCTTTGCCGATATTCATCCGCGCTTCGGCACGCCCTCGTTTTCGATCCTCATGCAAGGGGCCTGGAGCGCCGTGCTGGTTCTGTTCGGGTCGTTCGAAATTTTGATCGATTACCGGATCTTCGGCGTCTGGATGCTGAACCTGTTTACCGTCGTAGGCGTGATCGTGTTGCGGCGCAGCCGGCCGGATCTGGCGCGCCCGTACCGCATGTGGGGCTATCCGTTCACGACGCTGGCCTTCATCGCGGCCGCGGGAGCGTTCATGATCAATATGCTGATCCACCGCGCCGGCCCGTCGTTGATCGGCCTCGCCATCATGGCCGCGGGCGTCCCGGTGTACTATTTATGGAGACGGCAGGCATGACAGCTTCGGTGATTCGCCCCGGAACGCGGACCTATGAAGTGCGCGTTACGAAATCGGCGGAAATACGGTCCTATCCGGTGACGCTGGGCGATCGCATGACCGTGCTCGATGCGCTGTTCCAGATCCAGGCCGAGCTCGACTCCTCCATCGGCTTTCGCTGCGCCTGCCGCGTGGGGATGTGCGGCACCTGCGCGATGTACATCAATCGCGTTCCGCGCCTGGCGTGCAAAACGCGCCCCTCCCAGCTCGATTCGACGCGGATCACCCTGGCGCCGCTGCCGAATCTTCCGGTAATTCAGGACCTGGTCGTTTCGCTCCAGCCGTTTTTCGAGCAATGGAAAAGGATCCGGCCGGCGCTGCGCGGATCGGGATCGGACCAGCTCGCCACGCTTCCGCCGGATCCTGAAACTTCCCGCAAACGCGACTGCATCACCTGCGGGATCTGTTACGCGGCGTGCGGAATCAAGGCGACCCACGCGGATTACCTCGGTCCCGCGGCGATCAACAAGGCCTTCCTGCGCATCAAGGATCCGCGGGATGGCGCGCACCGGGAACGTTTGCAGGTGCTGAACGATGAATGGTCCGGCGTTTGGCGATGCCACACCCAATTCAATTGCACCGTGGCGTGCCCCAAGCAAATCGACCTGACGGACACCATCGCGCGCCTGAAGCGGGCGCTGCTCACTTCATGAAAGACCTGCTTCGCAAATACAGCGGCCCGTTCAGCGGCATGTTCGCGCACTGGATTCAGCGAAGCACCGGGCTCCTGCTGTTGTTTTATCTTTTCCTCCATGTGCGAACCATCTATGCGCTGAGCCAGGGGCCGGCGGCCTTCGATCGCGCGGTGGGCCAATTTCGCGGACCGTTTTTCAAGCTGCTCGAAATTGCGCTGCTGGGCGCGGTGATCCTGCATGCGCTGAACGGCGTCCGCATCACTCTGCTCGACCTCGGGCTCCCGCACCAGCGGCAGCGGCGGCTGTTCTGGACCTGGTCGATCGGGCTGGGCGCTTTGATTTTTCTTGCCGGGGCGATTCCGCTCTTTCTGTCCTCGGTGCTGAGGCGATGATGCCGGCGTTCTGGTGGTATCTCCAGCGCCTGACCGGCGCGGCGCTCGCGGTCCTGTTGATCGTGCATTTTTGGGTGGAGCATTTCGTCTCCGAAAATCTCCGCCGCGGCGATCTGACCTATGACGCGATTCGCACCCGCATCTCGAATCCTCTGTGGCAGACCATCGACATCGCTTTTTTGCTGATCGCGCTGCTGCACGGGCTGAGCGGCGCGCGCAACATCCTGCTGGACTACAGCCGCATCGGCCGCCGCGGCGCGCGGATCGCCACCGCCGGCTTTATCGTGGTGGGGGCCGTGTGGGCCTGGTGGGGCATCGAAGCCTTCAAGGATCTCCGTTGATGGAGCAGATCGATGCGGACATCCTGATCCTCGGCGCCGGCGGCGCGGGCCTGCTCGCCGCATTGCACGCGCTGGAAATCGGCAAGAAGCTCAGAATCGTAATCGCCGTCAAAGGGTTGCTCGGTCAAAGCGGCTGCACCCGAATGGTGCAAGGCGGCTACAACGCCGTTTTGAATCCCAAGGATTCGCTGGACCGCCATTTCGCGGACACCATCAGGGGCGGCGCGTGGATCAATCACCAGGAACTGGCGTGGAAGCTGGTGGAAGAAGCGCCCAGGCGCATCGTCGAGCTGGAAAACAAGGCGGGATGCCTGTTCGATCGCAATGCGGACGGGACGATTCATCAGAAAGCGTTCGCGGGCCAGTCTTTCGACCGCACCGTGCACCGCGGCGATTTGACCGGCATCGAGATCATGTCCAATCTGCGTGACTCGATTCTCGAAACCGATATTCGGGTGTTGCAGGAATGCCGCGGCGTCGAACTGCTCAACGCGGACGGCCGGATCTGCGGCGCGATTTTGCTCGATATCCGCCGCGGACAAATCCTGGCCGTTCGCGCCAAAGCGACGCTGCTCGCCACCGGCGGCGGCGCGACGATGTACCGCATCTCTTCGCCGTCGCTCGAAAAATCGGGTGATGGAATGGCGATGGCCTATCGCGCCGGAGCGCACTTCGTCGACATGGAGATGCTGCAATTTCATCCGACCGGTCTGCTGGTGGGAGATTCGGTCGCCACCGGCGGATTGCTCGAAGAAGGGCTGCGCGGGGCCGGCGCGCGTCTCTACAACGGGCTGGGCGAGCGGTTCATGGAGCGTTACGATCCGCAAAAACTGGAGCGCGCCACCCGCGACGTGGTCTCGCGGTCGAGTTATCTTGAAATCGTCGCCGGCCGCGGGACGCCCGCGAATGGAGTGTATCTGGACGCGAGCCATCTCGGTGAGGATTTTCTGAAGGCGAACTTTCCCGGTATGGTGGAGCGCTGCGCCGATTATGGATTCGACTTGCTGCACGAACGCGTCGAAGTCTCGCCCAGCGCTCATTACCAGATGGGCGGCGTGCGCATCGACCTCGATTGCCGCAGCAACCTTGAAGGACTGTTTGTCGCCGGTGAAGATTCCGGTGGCGTGCATGGCGCGAACCGTCTCGGCGGCAACGGCGTCGCCGACTCGATTGTCTATGGGGGCCGGGCCGGCGATGCCATGGCGGATTACGTCCTCGGCCGCGAAATTTTGCGGACGCCGGTCGATGGCCCGCGCTGGCAATGCGCAGTTCGCGAAACCGGCGAGAGTCCTTTCGCGCTGCGCAAGGAGCTGGAGGATTTGATGTGGGAAAAAGTCGGCCTGGTGCGCCGCGGCGTCGATCTCCGGTCCGCGATCGAGGATTTGAATCGGCTTGGCGAGCGCGCCGAATCGGCCCGAGTCGACAGCTTGCCCGCGTGGAATGCCGCTCTGGACCTGGCCAATCTGATCGCAGTGGGAAGCATGGTCGCGCATAGCGCGCTGATTCGCACCGAGAGCCGCGGCGCGCATTTTCGCGAGGATTACCCATCTTCCGATCCCGCGTGGCTCAAGAATATCGTGCTGACGCCCGGCGCCGGTTTTCGCTGCGAGCCGGTTTGCTTCAGCCGCCTGAAACCTCTATGACGATCTACGAAGCCATTGAAACCGCGGCCTGCGAGCTGTACATCCGCGCGCTGAAGAATATCCCCGCGGACGTGCGCGGCGCGCTCCAGCAGGCTCTGCGAAACGAGCAGTCGGGCGGCCATCAGACCGCCGAGCAAGTCCTGTTTACGATTATCGAAAACATTCAGACGGCGGACACGCATGACATGCTGGTCTGCCAGGACACGGGTCTTCCGCTGTTTAAAGTTGTGGTCGGCCTGCCGGTAGACGCCGCCGAGCTGAAACTTCGTTTGCGAAAGGGCTGCGAGCGCGCCACGGCCGACTATCCGCTACGCTCGAACACGGTGCATCCATTGACGCGCAAGCACACCGGGACCAATACCGGGAACGGCATTCCGGTGATCAAGCTCGAATTTGCGCCGGAAATCGGCCGCCTCGAGATCGTCATGGCGCCCAAAGGATCGGGATCGGAGAACATGAGCTTCCTGAAGATGCTCACGCCCGCGGAGGGAGTAAAGGGCGTGAAAAAGTTCGTACTGCAATGTATTTTCGAATCCGGCGCGAAGCCGTGCCCTCCCATGATCGTCGGCGTCGGCCTGGGAGGCACTTCCGACGTGGCGATGCAGCTCGCAAAAGAGGCGAGCACGTTTCGCAGGATCGGCTCCGCCAATGCGGATCCCGATGTCGCCGCGCTCGAACGGGACCTGCTGGACAAAATCAATGCGACCGGCATCGGACCGCAGGGGTTGGGCGGCGCGACGACGGCGCTCGCGGTGCACGCGGAGTGGGCCCACACGCACATCAGTCACAACCCGGTGGCCGTAAATATTCAGTGCTGGCGCGGAGAGCGCGCCGCGGCGTCGATTTCCGCCGGCGGAGAAATCAGCTATGCACTATAAGCTGGCCACGCCGCTGAGCGAAGCCGAGGTTCGCCAATTGCGCCTGGAGGACACCGTTTCGCTCGAGGGCGCCATGTTCGGGATTCGCGACGCCACGCAGATCCGCATTTTCGACGAAGGAATCGCG
Source organism: Bryobacteraceae bacterium (assembly GCA_035507655.1). Classification (GTDB taxonomy): domain Bacteria; phylum Acidobacteriota; class Terriglobia; order Bryobacterales; family Bryobacteraceae; genus Palsa-187. The sequence goes on from DATJNW010000012.1 coordinate 47,347, forward strand.
CCCCCGGCTGACCTGACCGGATCGGCGTGTCTCCATACCGCGCCCGGCGTCCGTAAGCGGAGCGATGGAAGCTACGAAAAATTATCGATCGGCACCACGACCAGCGCGCGAATGGACCGCTTCGCGCCAGGGTTGTTCGAAAAGTATGGCGTCCGCGCGATCATCGGCAAGGGCGGCCTGCTGGAGGAAAGCGTACAGGCGATGCAGCGAGCGGGCGGCGTGTATCTGGCGATGGTCGGCGGCGCGGCGGCCTTGGCCACGCGTCAAATCGAAACGATTGAGGGAGTCTGGTGGGAGGACCTGATGCCGGAATGTTTCTGGAAATTTCGCGTGAAAGACTTCGGCCCGCTCATCGTCGCCATCGACGCCCAGGGAAACAGCTTATACAAAACGATTCGGGACCGCGCGGCGGAGCGCATTCGAGCCTTGGGCCTCGAATAGCGGATTTCGGTTAGAGTCCAGCCTGCCTCCCGGGTATCGGTATCGTCAACCGGACAACGACCGGCAAGCGAAGTGCCGCACAACCTGCGATCCTGAAGACTACATGACAGGTCTCATTGTCAAGGGCTCCACGGCGCTTTTCGTTACGGGCAACGATCCGGGCGCGCAGGACGCGGTGGCTTTGGTGAATCGGGTCCGGGCCGGGAATGGCCGGTCCTGTGAAAACAAACTGGCCGCTTTGCAACTCGAACGCGCGGTGAGGCCAAAGCCATTGCTGCGTGAATCCATCGCCTGGGCGTATGTTTTCGTGGCGCTCACTGAAGGTGATGAGCGACGGCTGGAACCCGGCCCATTCGACGACGAACTTACCGCTCTGGTTCGAGAGATCGAAGCGCCGGCCATTTGAGACGAATTGTCGCGTGCGAAAGTCAATCGCCGGCTGGCGCTCTTTTTTAAATAACCCCACAAAACGGGCTCAGACGGAGTACGTCGGCGGCACAATGCCCTTGTTGCGAAGAAACATTTCTGCGTAACCGCGCGTGTGCGCCGTGTGAATCATGGCGTTATAGAGCAGATCCAAGCCGGTCATGGCGCTCTTGCCGGTCCCGAAAGTGGTGGTGAGATCGGCGGTATTGAGCTGCCCGACGATCCCGATGCTCCAGTCGAACAAGTCGCCAAGATATTTGATGGTGGCAGCTTTGCCGCTGTCGGCGGCTGGCGCGGCCGGAGCGCGGCCCTTGCCGAACACACCGAGGTAATGTCCTTCCGCCTGGCCGAGATGGATCAGTTCCCCGGCGAAAGTTCTGGCTTCGGGAAACGGCTTATAGCCGTAGTTTTCTTCCGGCATGGCTTCGGCGACTTTAATGGTCAAAGCTTTCGACTTCTTCCAGTGGCGCACGAAAATCTCGATTTCCGTTTCGGCGGCGCGGGCCACGCGAACTGTTGCGGCCGCTCCCGCGATAACTGCCATAGACCCCATCGCTGTACGACGATTCATAGACGAACCTCCCGTATCATGGTACCCTTTCCGAATCGACTTTCGTTCGCGGCTGTCCTCTTTTTCAGCACCCTGCTAGGGACGTTTCACGTGGGTGATCTTGCCGGAGGCGTCCATAAAATCGCCGGGTTCCATTCCCGCTGGGCACGCACCGGCATATTTCTGATCCTGGATCATAGTCATCGCCGCAGTTCCGAACACGGCGGGCGTGTAGGTGGCATGGGTTTCGGCATGGATGGAAGAATCGCCGCTGAAGGTAGTGACCGTTTTGCCTTTCATCACGCTGCCCTGCACGTTGCATTCGGACTCCACTGTCAGGGTGTTGCCGGCCAAGCTTTCCGTGAAGGTTTTGCAAATCTGCTTCTGCCTTTTTTCGGACAGCTGCCGGATGCGGACGTCGTAGTCGTGGTTGCGGCAAATGGAGCGCGTTCCTTCACTCTTTTTGTTGCCGGGATTATCGATGCTGGTCGTGTGGATGGACCAGAGGCCTTCTTTGACCACGGGCGGATCGGCCGCATAGAAAGCGAAGATCAAGAGAGAAGCAGCGTTGGCAAACAGGATTCTCATCATGGAGCGAGTATAGCCGTTCAGTGGCCCTGCGCGCCTCCCGGTAGTGCGTGAAATCTGCGTTTGATTGCGAAGGATGGAGAGCCCCCGCCATGACTGGCGGGGCTTCAGGTGCGCGTTACAGCCCCGCCAGTCATGGCGGGGGCTCATCGCGAATCTCACGCACTACCCGCCCCCCTGGATCGACGGTGCGGACTTAAGCGGCAAGCCGTCCACATTCACAGCTCGTCGTGCTGAAAAAGGGGACAGACTACTCCGTCCCCGCCTGTGCCGCGTGCGACCATGGCCGTGGACAGAGCGGTCTGTCCTCTTTTTCAGCACCCCGCCAGGACTGAAGCGTGGTCGGCGCCGTTTGTAGTCAGTTGGGAACACTCGGGCAACTAGGGTGTTCATCTGGTCCTTGGGTTCCGATATTCAGCCGATCCCTTGGTCATGACCAAAAAACCACGTGGCTGGAAACGCATGGCGCTTCTCGTCATCGGCGTGTTGATCCTGGCGAGGGTGATCTACTCTGGCTGGCAAGGCTATACCAGTGCCACTCAGCTGCTTCACGAAGCAGCCGAACAGAAATGACGGAGTTGCGCGGCGATCCGGCTTCAGTAGCTCGGGCGGCGCAAGGCGCGTCTACTCTCCGCCAGGTCAGATTCCCACGCCAGCCGACCAGGTGAGAGCAGCTCCGCTTGCATCGCGGCAAACACGGCTTCCTGCCGGAAACGTTCGAGCGCGCGGGCCCGCGCCGCACGGCCCATTGCCTGGCGTTCCTCCTGATTTCCGACCAGGTTCCGAATCGCGTCCGCGAACCCTTGCACGTCCTCATGATCCACCCGCAGGCCGCAGCCTTCGACCAGCGCGGCGACCTCCGAGCCCGGCTCTGACATGGCGAGCACCGGCCGGCCGCTGGCGAGCATGCCGATTAATTTCGAAGGAAACACGGACTGCGCCGCTCCCTTCCGCTGTGGCAGCAGGTGAACATCGGCCAGATTCAGCAGCGCGTTGAGCTCCGTGACCGGCTGGAGAGGCAGGAAGCGAACGTTGCCGAGCCGATGGGCCTCCTGCCGAAGCGGCTGTCCGGCCACGCCCTCCCCGCAAATCACGAAGTAAAGAGGCAGATCCGAAAGCAACCGCGCCGCGTGGATCAGCATTTCCAGCCCTTGCTTGGCGCCAAGGGAACCGGCAAACAGGGCCACAAAGGATTCCGCCGGCAAGCCGAGCCGGGCGCGAAAATGGCTCGGTTCACGCATGGGAAAGATCGACTCCGGATTAAACCAGTTGGGCAGCAGGAACAGCTTTTCGGCCGCCGCTCCCTTAGCGTGGGCGCGCTGAAGCATACGATCCGAGATCGCCGAGACCACGTCGAACCGGCGCAGCATCCAGGATTCGACCGCCGCCACCAGCGATTTTCCCCGCTTGAGCTGGCCCAGATCGTAGGCCAGGTCGATCTCGAAATCCTGCACATGGAGCCACGCGCGCGCCCCGGAAAGCCGCGCCGCCGCCCAGGCTCCGGGCGAGTTCAGAAACGACGGTTGAAGGACCATCAGGACGCCGGGTTTTCGCAGCGCCTCAGAAAGCAGCAGGGGGAAACTGAACAGCGCGAAGCTCAATTCATACAGAATGCGCGACAGGCCGCCCGGTCTTCGCGGAATCCAGATCGGCGCTCGGCGGACGCGCACGCCGTCAAGCTGTGATTCCGAATAGCGCCACTGCCGGTGCGGAGCCGCCACGCGCCACTGCGGATAATACGGCGGCGGAGTGACCACCGTCACCTCATGACCCTGCGCGGCCAGCCACTCGCACATTTCCGTGGTGTATTTGCCGATGCCGGTCAGCTCCGGCGAGTAGTTTATCGTGTGTACGACGATTCGCATCGGGCCTCCGGAGAGAAAACGTAGCTGACATCGTCGCTGAGCGTGGCGCCCGCCGCGCGGGGGTTCACCGCGGCGAATTCTCTCGAATAGCCGGCCGCGGCGAGCAGGTCCAGCATCTGCCCGCGGTCCACGCCGCCGTGAAATTCGATGACCAGCCTGGGCGCGAAGCGCAGCAGGCATTGGCGCATTCCCGCGATCACCTGCGCCTCCATCGCCTGCACGTCGATTTTGATCCCGTGAATGGGCTGGTCCGCGCCGGCGAGCGACGGCCACAACTGGTCGAGCGAAGTGGCGAAAATCGTTTCCTCCGGACCAGGGTGATGCGCGCCGCGCAGCGTCGAATCGGCCATGCCGCGCGTCGCGGGCACGCGCAGCAGGTGCGGACCCGGCTGGTGGTCGAGCGCGAGGGGCACAATCGTCAACTGATCGAGCCGGTTCAGATCGCGGGTGCGAGCGAGGCAGCCGGCGGTCGAAACCAC
>DATJNW010000013.1:0-127286 GCA_035507655.1 Bryobacteraceae bacterium
CGCAAACTGCACTCGAACAGCGCCGGATCGTCCGTGTTCAGCAATAGCGGCACGCCCGCCTCGAACAATCTCCGCGCCGGATGCGCCTCCAGCGACGAAACCGCGCCCGTCCGCACGTTGCTCGAGATACAAATTTCAAGCGGAATGTTTTTTTCGCGCAAATGCTCCATCAGCCGCGCATCTTCAATCGCCCGGATGCCGTGCCCGATCCGCTCCGCCCCGATCGCCAGCGCGTCCCAAACATTTTGCGCATTCGTTGTTTCACCCGCGTGGCACACCGTGTGCAGCCCGCCATCCCGCGCCCGGCGGTACAATTCCGCGAAATCCGCCGCCGGCGCGCCCCCCTCGAATCCGCCCAACCCGAACGCGACCACCCCATCGGGCACGCGCTCCCTCGCCAACTCGACCACCGGAGCCGCCGCCGCAGCCCCGAATTGCCGCACCGCGTCCAAAATCCAGCGAACCGCCAGCGGCGCGCGTCCGGCTTCCCGCTCGACGGCCTTAAAAATCGCGGCGAAATCCTGCGATTTCCATAGCATCATTCCCGCCGATAACGTCACTTCGGCGTAGACCACGCCTTCGCCCGCCAGCTTCTCGAACAGTCTCCGCGCCGCGATCGCGTAATGCTCGGGCGCTCGCAGCCGCCGGTTCACCCAGATGTAGCTTTGAATAAATCCCGCGAAATCGCGATACGCCGTATTCGCCGCAATCTCCTGCGCCGTCAGCGACGGATCGATCTCGCGCAGCGTCTCCGGCTGAATCGAACCCTCCAGGTGCAAATGCAGTTCGGCCAGACCGTCGCTCATCTTGTCATAATAACGATCGTGCCTGCACCGAGCACCGACCAGATTCAATCCATCATCGAAGGCCGCCATCGCGATCCTTTCAGCATTCTGGGGCCTCACGAAAACGAAGTTCGCGCCTGGCTGCCCGGAAGCGAGACGGCCCAGGTCGTCGTGGGCGACCATTCGCACGAGATGGAGCGGATCCATCCCGCCGGCTTCTTCATCGCCACTCTGGATGCGTTCCCCGGCGCCTATCGCCTGCGCACCGGCGGCTACGAATTCGACGATCCTTATCGTTTCCCGCTGCTGCTCAGCTCCTTTGAAATTTATCTGCACGGCGAAGGCACCAATCACGAAAGCTACCGGACGCTTGGCGCGCAGCTCACCCAGGTCGAAGGCGTGAATGGCGTCCGCTTCGCCGTCTGGGCGCCCAACGCCGAAGTGGTCAGCGTCGTTGGCGATTTCAACCGCTGGGACCGGACCTTTCATCCCATGCGTCTGCGCGAAGGCGGCATCTGGGAGATTTTCATTCCGGGCCTGGGCGAGGGCGCCAATTACAAATATTCGGTTCTCTCGCACTTCGGACACGAGCAGCAAAAAAGCGATCCTTACGCCTTTTATGCTGAAATCCCGCCGAAAACCGCCTCGCGCGTCTGGCGTCTTTCCAACTACGCCTGGCGCGATGAAGCGTGGATGAAAGCGCGCGCCGGGCGCAACTGGCTGCGCGATGCGGTTTCCTTCTACGAAGTCCATCTGGAATCGTGGATGCGCGGCCCTGATAATCAACTGCTGACGTACCGGGAGCTGGCCGGCCAGCTTGTCGAATACGTCAAGCGCATGGGCTACACCCATATCGAACTGCTGCCCATCATGGAGCATCCCTTTTCCGGATCGTGGGGCTATCAGGTTACCGGCTATTACGCGCCCACTTCGCGCTTCGGCAGTCCCGACGATTTCCGTTTCTTCGTCGATCAATTTCATCAGGCCGGCATCGCCGTCGTCCTGGACTGGGTTCCCGGCCATTTCCCGCGCGACGCCCACGCTCTGTACCGCTTCGACGGCACCGCCTGTTACGAGCACGAAGACCCCCGCCAGGGCGAGCATCGCGAATGGGGCACGCTGGTGTTCAATTACGGCCGCAACGAGATTCGAACATTTCTGCTGTCCAATGCTTTATACTGGCTGCGCGAATTTCATCTCGACGGCCTGCGCGTGGACGCCGTCGCGTCTATGTTGTATCTCGATTACGCGCGCCAGCCCGGCGAATGGATTCCCAACCGGTACGGCGGCCACGAAAACCTGGAAGCGCTCGATTTCATCCGCCGCTTTAATGAGCTGGCCCATCGCGAGCCCGGCGCCGTCACCATCGCCGAGGAATCCACGTCCTGGTCCGGCGTCACCCGGCCGACTTATTTAAATGGCCTGGGATTTACCATGAAATGGAACATGGGCTGGATGCATGACATGCTGGATTATTTCTCAATGGATCCGATTTACCGGAAATTCCATCAGCAAAATATTACTTTCAGCATGCTGTATGCGTTCAGCGAAAATTTTGTGCTGCCGGTTTCGCACGATGAAGTGGTCCATTTGAAACGCGCGCTGATTTCCAAGATGCCCGGCGACGAGTGGCGGCGCTTCGCCAACGCCCGCGCATTTCTTTCTTACATGTTCGGCCATCCCGGAAAAAAACTGCTGTTCATGGGCTGCGATATCGGCCAGACCGAGGAGTGGAATCATAACGAATCTCTGCCGTGGCATCTGCTGCAATGGCCGGTGCACCATACGTTTCAGACCTTCGTCAAGGAATTGAACTGGCTGTACCGGCGCGAAGCTTCGCTGCATCAGGTGGATGACGATTTTTCCGGCTTCGAATGGATCGATTTTCACGACGCCGAATCGTCCATCATTTCCTTTGTCCGTTTCGCGCGCGATCGCCAGGATTTTCTGGTTTTCGCGTGCAACTTCACGCCCGTGGTTCGCCGCGATTATCGCATCGGCGTGCCGCGCGCGGGTGTGTATCGCGAAATTTTCAACTCCGATGCGGAAATGTTCGGCGGCTCGAACGTCGGAAACAATGGAGCGGTGACCGCGGACGCGATTGGGTCTCACCAGCGCCCGGCCAGTCTTTCACTCACGCTCCCGCCGCTAGGCGTGGTCGTGTTCAAACCGGCGTAGTTCGTCCCCTCAAATCAGAAACGAACATCGGCTGCAAAATGTCGCATCGGCGAATTCGTCCGGTCGTGTGCTGAGCGCGGGGGCCATGGGCCTGCGACCTAACCAGGCACCACCCCCGCCATGACTGGCGGGGCTTTTTCGCGCCGTGACTGGCGGGGCTTTTTTCGCGCCGTGCCAGCCCCGCCAGTTATGGCGGGGGTGAGTTTTCGACAAGCGAAAGAGTGTAGCGGCAAGTGATCGCCGAAATCCACGCGTCCGCCCACTCGATCAAGCACCTTTCCGATGTACGTCACTTACAGCGAACAAAATCGCACGCTCGAATCCTTCGGCGTGTTGACCAGCATTGCGTCGAGATCCACCGAGGCGAGGCGCCGCGCTGGCGGACGGAATGGCGGACGTCAATTGTGGCGCAAGACCTCCATGGGATCGAGCCGCGTGGCGCGGCGCGAGGCGAAACAGGCGATCAGGCTGGCCAGCGCCAGCATCCCCGCCGCGACGGGCAACAGCGCCATCCATTCGACGCGATGAATGCCGAAAAATTGCGAGCGCAGCAGGATCGTGGCGACCACCCCTAGTGCCACACCAAGCACCACCCCGGCGCCGGTTACGGCCAACGTATTCGCCAGAATCATCCGCAACAGATGCGCCGGCAGAGCGCCCAACGCGACGCGAATCCCGAGCTCGCGCCTGCGCTCTCCGACGGAGTAGGAAACCGCGCCGAACAAGCCGATCACCGCCAGCAGCAGCGCCAGCGCGCTCACCGCACTGACGGCGTTGAACACCCAGGTGTTGAAGAGCACGGCGAGGTCGATCACGTCATTCCGGGTCATCGGCGGCACCGGCAGGCGCACGTCGAGACGCATCATGGCGCGCTCCAGCGGCTCAACCCATAGCCGGGGATCTCCCGCGGTTCTGACGACCACCGTTATATAGGGAAGCGCGTGCTGCGCCAGCGCGAAGTACATGAACGGCTGCGGCGCTTCATCGAGCTCGCCGATTTTCACGTCGGCCGCGACGCCGATCACGCGGGCCACGCGCTGGCCGTCACCCAAGTGAATGCTGCGTCCCACCGGATCGGAGCCGGGCCATAGCCGCCGCGCCATTTCCTTGCTGACGATCACCACTTCGGGCGCTTTTTCGTCGTCGAGCGCGTTGAAGGCGCGCCCGCTCAACAGCCTGATTCCGGCAGTGGAAAAATAGTTCTCATCGACGAATCCGCCGCGGATTCGAACCGGCGCTTGCGAAGGATTGTCCCTGCGGACGTCCGCGCCCGCGCCGCCCAATTGCAGCGGCATCCCGGAAGAGAGCGCGACCGCTTCCACTCCGGGAACCACTGATGCGGCCGCGCGCAGACGCGAGTAGAATTGGCGCGCTTTCGCGTCATTGATCTCCTGATCGTTCGTCCCCACCAGCATTCCGGCCAGATTGCGCGAGGAAAATCCGGGGTCGACGCTGCGCAGATTGTGCAGGCTGCGATAACACAGCGCCACGCCGATCAGCACCAGCGTCGAAATGGCGACCTGCGCGATCACCAGCCCGTTGCGGATCACGCCTCTTTTTGTTCCGCCGACCACGATTTCCCCGCTGAGCGCGCTGGCCAGGTGTACCGAGGAGCCATAGAGCGCCGGCGCGATGCCGGTAGCGAGCGTGGCGATCAGCACCATCACGACGCTGGCGATGAAAACCGCGGAGTCGGTCTGCAAATCGGCCGCCAGGCGCAATTGGCCGAAGCCGGGAAGCCTGGCTTCGAACTCGGAAAATTTCGCGATCGCGAGCCACGCCAGCGCGAATCCGCAGAGTGCGCTCAACAGGCAGAGCACGCCGGTTTCGCCGAGAAATTCGCGAATCAGCCGGCCGCGCGAAGCGCCGAGCGCGAGCTTGATCAGCGCCTCCCGCCGCCGTCCCGTGGCGATCGCCAGCAGCAGGTTCGCGGCGTTGGCGCAAGCGATCAGCAAGACGAAAAAAATCGCCAGGATCAGCAGCGCGGAATACAGGCGCGCATCGGCCCGGTTGTCGGGCGGCTGGGTAGTGGCGGGTTCGACGCCGGCCCGGCGATTGGCGTCCGCTTTGGGATAGGTCTCTGCGAGCTGCCGCGACAACGCCTGCAAATCGCCCCGCGCCTGCTGCACTGAAACACCAGGCCGCAAGCGGCCGAGCAGAATGTAACGGCGATTCCCGGGGCGCAGGTCGTCATCGTTGAGATTGAAATGGCCGATGGTGTCGGGCTCGAATCCGAACGCCGCGCCTTTGAAATTCTTTGGAGCGATGCCGATGATGGTCAGCGCGTTGTGGCCGTATAGAATCTTCTTGCCGATAATGTGCGGATCGCGATGGAACCGCGTCCAACCGGAGTAGGTCAGCACGATGACCGGTGTGTGTTTGCGGTCGTCGCCTTGTTCGAAAAAGCGGCCGGCGAGCGGCTCGATTCCCAGCACCGAAAAATAATTGTCGGAAACCGGGGACGCGCTGACGATCACGATGTGGTTTTCGAAGGTCCCGGCGTTGATGCCGATGCTGTTGGCATAAGCCGCGATACCGGTTAAAGTGCGATTATGATCGCGATAGTATTCGTAATCGGGAAACGAGATACGTCCGAATGGTTCCTTGGGTGCGCTGGAGAAAATGGCCACCAGATCCTGAGGATTTTTCGCCAGGGGCGGGCGCAGCAGCAGGATATCGGCGATCGTAAACGCGAAAATTCCCAGCGCCATGGCCACGGTTAACGAAAACGCGGCGATCGCGCTCAGCTTCCAGTTTTTGACCATCGTGCGCATTCCGGCAACTTCGTCGACCGGCTACCCACAGGAGCAACTCGCTTGCCACGTCCGCGTAGCGCCGCGGTCCGCGGGTTGCAAACGCAAACGCGAAGGACAATCGTTGTTGGCATACTAGCTGTTGTGTCGCGATGAAGATTACCAGGTGGCTCGACGCTTTCGGTCAGGATCTTCGCTATGCCTTCCGGAGTCTTCAGGCGTCACCGGCGTTCACGGCTGTTGCCGTTTTGACCCTGGCCATTGGCATCGGCGCGACCACCGCGATTTTTAGCGCCGTCAATGCCACGCTGTTGCGTCCGCTGCCGTTTCCGCATCCGGAACAACTCATCAACGTCCGTTCGCGCCTGACCGACGGGCGCGTCACCAGCGGCTTCCTGTCGCCCGTGAACATCTGGGCGCTCAAGAATCCGCGGATCCCGATCACCGGAATCGCCGGCGTCTCCAACAATCCCTTCGAGGCGACGCTTCTCCGAAATGACGGCCGGCCGGTTCAGGTTCTGCTGAGCGGCGTCACGCAGGGCTTCTTTAAAATTCTCAATCTGCCGCTTGCCCTTGGCCGCGGATTCACCGCGGACGACTTCGTGCCTTCCGGACAGAATGCCCCGGCGGCGCTGATCGTTTCCTATCGCCTCTGGACGGAGATGTTCGGCCGCGATCCGGCGATTGTGGGCAAGACGCTGCGTATTGTCGAGATAGCCGGTTCGATCACGATCGCCGGCGTAGCTTCGCCGGAAATGGATTTTCCTCATGGCACCGACTTCTGGTGGGCCCTGCGCATAGACCCGCATGGAATCGGACACGGCCTCGCCGGGATCGTTCGCCTGCGGCCCGGGACGCGGATCGAAGCGCTGCGCAGCGCGGCCGGGGCCGCCATGGCCGATCTGGCGCGAACCAGTCCGACCGACGCGGGCCGCGAATACCTGATGACACCGCTGCTCGATTCAATCGTCGGCAGTCTCGGTCCCACGCTGCTGATTGTCCTCGCCGCGACCGCGCTGCTGCTGCTGCTCGCCTGCGTGAACGTCACCGATCTGCTGCTGGCCCGGGGCGCGGCGCGAACGCGCGAGCTCGCCATGCGCGCGGCCCTCGGCGCCAGTCGCGGCCGGCTGATCCGCCAACTGCTCACCGAAGCCCTGGTGCTGGCCTTCGCGGGAGCGATCTTCGGGCTCGGACTCGCCTACGCCGGAATCCGGTTGCTGCTCGTTCTTGGCGCCTCCAAGCTACCCCGCCTCACCACCGTTGCGTTCGACCGGCGCGTATTTCTATTCGCGATCGCGGTGCTGGTCTTCAGCGCGCTGGCCATGGGGCTCGCCCCGGCGCTGCGCCTGGCGCGCGCCAATATGCGGAGTCTGCTGAACGCGAGCGGCCGCTCCTCGACGCCGGGACGAAGCGCGTCAGGATCGATGTCGGCGTTGATCGTCGCGGAAGTCGCGTTTGCCATCGTGCTGGCCGCCGGCGCCGGATGGCTGGTCGAAAGCTTCGCGCGGCTGCATGCGGTGGACCCCGGATTTACGACAACGGGCCGCCTGGTGGTCGACGTGAAAGTCGCCAAAAGGCTAAGTCCGGCGGAGGCGCACACGTGGTGGGATGGGATGCTGGAACGCGTGCGCGCCGTTCCGGGCGTGGAATGGGCCGGCTCGGGAAACACGTTTCCGCTGCGCGCCGATCGCGACGGGACCCTCGAGGTCGGCGTGCAAGGCGAGGTGGTGGATCCGGAACATGAAGTCGGCACGCACGCGCGGGGGGTGACCCGGGATTTCTTCAAAGCGATGGGAATTCATCTGCTGGCCGGACGCGATTTCACCGCCGATGACCGGCAAGGGACCAGACCCGTGGCCATCGTGAATGAAGCGTTCGTCCGCCGGCTGCTTGGTACGCGAAACCCGCTGGCGACTCAGTTCGCGATGGGTCTGCCGCAGCCGGATTACCGCACCGTCTACACGATCGTCGGCGTCGTGCAGGATGTGCGGTACGCGTCGCTCGCCGGAGTTCCCGAACCGACCTGCTACCTCGCGGAAGAACAGAGCCCGTTCCTGTTCTTGCAGCAGCCGGTGGTGGTTGCGGCTCGCGCGGGCGATCCGGGGGCGCTCATTTCGGGTGTCCAGGCGGAGCTGACGAAGTTTGATCCGCAGATCGTGCTGAATTTCGAAACGGCGCCGCAGATTGTGGCGGAGACGCTGACCAATCAGCGTCTCGGGATGACGCTGATGGTGATCTTTGGCGCGCTCGCGCTGGTGCTGGCCGCGATCGGGATTTACGGAATCATCGCGTATTCTTGCGCGCAACGCCGCACGGAGCTGGCCACGCGAATCGCGCTCGGCGCCTCCGCCGGGCAGGTGTTCTGGCTGGTGATGAAGAGCGGGCAGCGTCTGGCCCTGATCGGCATTGTCATTGGGGTTGCGGGAGCCTACGCCGGCGGCCGGATTGTCGCCGGCAATTTCTACCAGATGCGCGCGTCCGACCCCGCGATTCTCCTGGGCGCGACGATCATCGTCGGGGTGGTCACGTTCCTGGCGACGACGATTCCGGCGATTTCGTCGAGCCGCCTTGATCCGGCTCGGGCGTTGCGTGCCGATTGATGCGGCCTCCGATCAGGCGTTTCCGCCCGGGTCGTAACGAGCGGCAGGAAACGAATTTTCGATGATTGCTCGCGCTTCGGCGAGCGAAGAGATTGCGCCTGTAGCGAGCATCTGCATGGCGATATTGCCCAGCGCGGTCGCCTCCACCGGCCCGGCGACGACGGTGCGCCGCGTGGCGTCGGCGGTGAACTGATTCAGCAGGCGATTGCGCGAACCACCGCCGACGATTCGAATTTCGGTGAAGCTGCGTCCGGTGACGCGTTCCAGCGATTCGAGAGCGTCGCAATATTTCCGCGCCAGGCTTTCGAGAATCACGCGCGTGCACGCCGCGGGCGTCTCCGGCACGGGCTGGCCGGTTTTTTCGCAATAGTCCGCGATCCCCCGCGGCATGTCCGGCGGATTGAGAAAGGAGGGATGGTCGGGATCGATGATCGCGCCCGGCGACGGCTCGCGCGCGGCGGCTTCGAGCAAATCGTTATACGAAAATTCGTGTCCCCCCGCCGACCAGGCGCGGCGGCACGCCTGCAACAGCCATAAGCCGGCGATGTTTTTCAGGAATCGAATGGTTCCGCAAACACCGCCTTCGTTGGTGAAATTCGATTCGCGCGCGAGCGGCGTAAGAATCGGTTCCGTCAGCTCCGCGCCGAGCAGCGACCAGGTGCCCGAGCTCAAAAAGACGCTATGAGGCGACATGGCAATCGCGGCGACGGCCGAGCCGGTATCGTGACACGCCGGCGCGATCACGGGGATGCCCATCTTCCATCGCCCGGGCTGCGTTCCCGGCTGGATGACCGGTTGAAAAATGCGCGCCGGCAAACCAACTTCACCGATCAGCTCCCACGCCCAATCACGCGTTCGCGCGTCGAGCAACTGCGTGGTGCTGGCGTTCGTATATTCGTTCAACTTCCGCCCGGTCAGCCAATAATTCAACAGGTCGGGGATGGTGAGAAACGATTCGGCGCGCGCAAGGATTTCGGGCGAGGTGGCGCAGAGCTGATAAATCGTGTTGATGGGAAGAAACTGGACGCCGGTTGCCGCATAGATACGCTCGCGCGGAAGCTTCGCGCAGATGCGTTCCATGACGCCTTCGGTGCGGCGATCGCGGTAATGAAATGGGTTTTCGAGCAGCTCGCCGCGCGCGTCGAGCAGTGCGAAATCGATGCCCCAGGTGTCGACGCCGAGGCTCTCGACCGGCCTGGGCGCAAGGTCGATCGCACGGAGGATTTCGGAAAACAGCCGATGAATGTCCCAACGCAATGAGCCGTCCTGCTCGATGGGCTGATTGGGAAAACGGCACAGTTCGGAAAGGCGCAAGCGGCCGGACTCGAAACTCCCGATCATGGCCCGCCCGCTTTCCGCGCCAAGGTCGAATGCCAGATAGTTCTTCATTTCGCCTGAGTGGGGCAGACTTGCAGCCTGCGGCGGATTTTTAATCCGCCTGCCCCCAATGTAGAATATAGTTCGGATTGTGAGCCATTCCACCGCCGTCTTCGATGCGCTCGATCGCTTCCATATCGAGCTTCCCTCCTGGGGCTTCGCCGACACCGGAACGCGCTTCGGAAAATATCTGCAACCGGCCGCGGCCGCGACCATTGCAGAAAAAATTCAGGATGCGGCGCAGGTGCACGCGCTGACCGGCGTGTGTCCGACCATCGCGCTGCATGTCCAATGGGATTTCCCGGAGGGTCTTGCCAGCGTCGCTCAAGTGCAGACAGCGGCGCAGCGGAACGGGGTGCGCCCGGGATCGGTCAATCCGAATTTTTTCGAGGATCAGGAGTATAAATTCGGGTCGTTCGGTAATCCCGATGAGCGCGTCCGCGCCAAGGCTCTGGAGCACGCACGCGAGAGCATCGCCATCGCCAAAGCGCTCGGCAGCCGGGATGTGAGTTTGTGGTTTGCCGACGGATCGAATTATCCCGGCTCGGCAAACATCCGGCAGCGAAAAAAATGGTTCGAAGAACTTCTCGCGCGGACGCACGCGGAGTTGAATGCGGATCAGCGCATGCTGATCGAATATAAACCATTCGAGCCGGCGTTTTATCACACCGATATTGCCGATTGGGGCATGGCCGCGATGCTGGCGCGAGCGGCCGGCGAGCGCGCGAAGGTCCTGGTGGATACCGGCCATCATTATTCGTCTCAGAATATCGAGCAGATTGTGGCGTGGCTGCTCGCGGAAAATTTACTGGGCGGGTTTCATTTCAACGATCGTCGCTATGCCGATGACGATCTGACGCTCGGCTCCATCGATCCGTATCAGGTATTTCGAATTTTTCACGAGACTCGTTTTTTCGAATGGGAAACGGGCACGGCGGCCGATATCGCCTACATGATCGACCAGAGCCACAACCTGAAAGGAAAAATCGAGGCGGCGATCCAGACGGTGAGCATCGCGCAGGAATTACGCGCCAAAGCGGCGCTGGTGGATCATGCGCGGCTGGCCGCTGCACAGCAGGCGGCCGATATTGTTCGCGCTGAGTGCTGCCTTCAGGATGCGTTCTCGACCGACGTTCGTCCCGCGATTCGCGAGTGGCGCGCGGCGAAGCGGTTGCCCGCCGATCCGATGCAGGCGTTTCGCGAGAGCGGCTACCTCGACCGCATCACCGCGGAGCGCGCTCCCCGCAAATCCGCGAACCGCTCGACGTATGCATAGGTGGCATGGGCCGCCCGGCTTGTGCTCGCGACGGCCCACGGTCGAGCCGCCAACAAACGCAAGCCTGGCGGCTTACGCCCCTGCTTATCTTCCGCCGCGACCACCCGCCGCGACCGCCGGAGCCGGCGGCAAAAATTTCGGATCCAGAATTTTCGCAATCTGATCGCGCGCGCCTTCCAGATGCGCCCGCGTGTCGTGATCGGCGGCCTTCGCCAGCGCCGCGCCGATTTGCGTGTTCAGCACGCGCAGCTCCGCGCGGAAGAACGGCTTTTCGTCGTCGCTGCGATCCATGGGACGTCCGCGGCCTCCGCCGAAACCGCCGCGTCCCGCCGCCGCCGGATTGCCGTTCAGCTTGGTGTTGATGATTTCGAGATAGGCGTCCTGCAGATTGCGGCGATACGCGTCGATTCTCACCTGCGGCGATTCCAGTTCCTTCCACACGCCGCGGCGAACCGTCGCCAGCAGCTCCGCGGCCGTGTACGCCGCCGTTCCGTCGATGGTCTGCTGTTCGATTAGTCGCGCGAATCGCTGATCGTTGAACAGCGTGTTCAGCACGCTGGTCTGGGCGTTGCGAATCCGCGTCAAAACTCCGGTGGGTTCGATGCGGCGCAGAATCTCCGGATCCACCATCCAGACCGGCGTGGCGAACGCATTCTGAACCAGGAAACTCACCGCGTCTTCCTGCTTCAGCTTGGGAATCAGGGTGAAGATGCGGCCTTCCTGCCCGACCATTTTTTCCTGGCTGTTGAACCCGCCCACCACCTGCGCCACGTGATTCATCTCAAGCTGCCACTGGCTGATCATGCGGCCATACAGCTCGTCCAGATCGTCGTAGGTTTCGCCGTCTTTCCAGGCGGTCGCCGGCATCAGCATCTTTTCGACGCGCTGGAGATTTTTCATGCCCATGGCCGTCGACTTGACCGGATCGGCATCGCCCACGGCCTCGGTTTCCTCGCCCGGATCCGATCCTTCGGAATTGGCGGTCGAAAAACGATACCACGGCGTGGTGTCCTGCTCCCGCGCCATCTTGTCGAGCACCGGTTTCTCGTCGTTCGGCGTCTTCGCGCCCGGAATTTCCATATAGCCCCACTTGGTGGCCCAAACATCGTAGGGCCCGATGCGTGGAACTAAATCCTCCACCGCGATGTGATCCTCCGGCTGCGCGACGTAATTGAAGCGCGAATAATCCATGATCGAGGGGGTGTGGCCCATCTTATGCACCCAGTCCTTATCGCGAATTTTATCGGCCGGATACATCGAGCTGGCCTTCATGTTGTGCTGGAACCCGATCGTGTGGCCCACTTCATGGCAAACAATGTATTCGAGCAGCCGTCCCATCAGATCGTCGGGCAGCGGCAGCTTCTGCGCGCGCGGATCGAGCGGACCTACCTGCACGAAATACCAGTCCCGCCCCAGGTTCATCACATTGTTGTAGAACTGAATGTCGGCGTTTAGAATTTCGCCGGTGCGCGGATCGGAGATGTGCGGACCGCTCGCGTTTTCCACCGTCGACGGCAGCCAGCGAATCACCGAATAACGGACGTCTTCGGGACTGAAGTCGGGATCTTCCTGCGGCGTCGGCGCGTCTTTGGCGATGATGGCGTTCCGGAAACCCGCGGCGAGGAACGCTTCGTTCCAATCCTCGACGCCTTTCTTCAACCACGGCACCCATTTTTTAGGCGTGGCGGAATCGATGTAGTAAACGATCGGCTTCACCGGCTCGGAAACCGCCGCGTTCGGATCTTTTTTCTCCAGCCGCCAGCGCGCGATGTAGCGGACCTGTTTGGCGCGATAATCGTCGGCGCTGTAATCGAGCTGCTGCGTGGTGAAATAGCCGACGCGTTCATCGAACAAACGCGGCATCATGGGATGCTCCGGCAGGCGCACCATGCTGTGATGCAGAACAATCGTCGCGCTGTTGCCGCGCATGGTGGTGACGCCGAGTCCGCCGCCGCGTCCGCCCGCCGCGGCAGGCGCGTTGCCGCTGCGGGTGTAGGTCATCGTCGCTTCGGCTTCGACATTTTCCGGATAAGGCGAAATGCGATCGATATAGGAACGCGATGCGTCAAACGCAGTCGCGCCCAGGCGCTGGCGCGCGCTGATTTCGGGAACGTCGGTGTTGAACAGCCGGTCGACGTTGATTACCGGATCGCCGTCGTGATAGGCCGCGACATTGAACGCCATGATGATCGTATCGTTATTGGCGTCCTTCACCGCTTCGGCGATGGGCGTATCCGGACGCGCGGTGACGCTGAAATTGACGTCGCGCAGATAGACCCGGTTATCGTGCAGCTGCCAGGCGACCACGCGATTGGCCAACTGCCCGCCGCCGTAGCCGACGCCCAGCGTCGTTCTCGCAATCTGCGTGTTCCACAGATACTCTTTGCCGAGCTCGGACTGGGGGATCTCGTAATAATAGCGATCGCCGACCTGGTAGACGGTAAACAGGCCCTTCTTCACCTTTGCGTCCTGCTTTATGACGCGTTCGAATGGCTGCGGATTCGGCGCGCCGAGCGCCGCACCACCGCCGCGGCCCCCGCCGCCCTGGCCCGCTTCCTGCTGCGCAAAACCCGCAACCGCGGCGAACATCATCATGTAAATTGCAACATTCCGCTTCATTGTCCGTTCATCCTATCAGAATCGCGTTGCGGGCGCAGGCGGGCGCGTGCTATCCATGAATCGACTCGACCGCATGCCCCCAAACGATTTTTCCGAGGCGGAGCGCCGCGCTGTGTATCGCGCGATTTACGAACGCCGCGATATTCGTTCCCATTTTTTGCCCGATCCGGTTCCCGAGGAAGTCCTGGCGCGATTGCTGGACGCTGCGCATCATGCGCCCTCGGTCGGATTCATGCAGCCGTGGGATTTTATTCTGATTCGCGATGAAGCGGTCCGGCGCGCGGTGCAGACTTGTTTCATCGAAGCGAACCGGCGCGCGTCGGAAACGTATTCGGGCGAGCGCCGGGTTTTGTATGACAATTTAAAACTCGCGGGCGTTCTGGATGCTCCCGTGAATTTATGCATCACCTGCGATCGCGAGCGGAATCTCGGGTCGGGCCTGGGCCGCCACAGCGATCCGGCGACTGACGTTTATTCGACGGCCTGCGCGGTGGAAAATCTGTGGCTGGCGGCGCGGGCGGAATCGCTCGGCGTGGGCTGGGTGAGCATTCTGGACTTCGACCGGCTGCGCGAAATTTTGCAAATTCCCCCGCCATTGATTCCGGTCGCATATCTATGCATCGGATATGTTTCGGAATTTCCGGAAAAACCGGAATTGGAGACCGCCGGATGGGAGCGGCGCGAACAACTGGCCCGCTTGATTCATTTTGAGCGCTGGGACGAAACGGACCGCCAGCGCGGCGCAAAATTGCTCGCCAAAATCAGCGGCTAGCCCTGCCCTTTTCCGAAGACCGTTGCCGCGTTGGCCATATCCGCCAGCGGCAGCACCTCATAATGGGCGTAGTTATAAACGGGAGCCATGGCCAAAAGCAAATCGAGTTCTTCGTTCGATTTGACTTTATAGATCCAGGCGCCACCGTGCTTGCCGATCAGATGGTAGCGGCATTCTAGTTTGCCGTCGGCTTCGAGTTTCTTGCCGTAATTGGGCTGCTCGGCCACAGCCTTAATCAGTTCCGGACCGGGACGCCCCACGTCGAGATGCCAGAGCACCAGAAATTTCACGTTTAATCTCTCCTTCATCGGGATTATACGGAATTCCAGGGCACGCCTTGCGCAGTCGGATCGAAGGCGATACGCTGTAATCCGTTATGACTGAATTTCGCGCGCCGCTGCTGTTTTTTGCGAGCGCCGCCGCGCTTTTCGCGCAGACCCCGGCGCGCGGGCGCGGTGCTTCGATCGTGGGCCGCGGCTACCCGGATTACGACCAGGCCGTGGTCGCGCGCGGGGAAAAAACGTTCGTCGCAACCTGCGGATTTTGTCATGGCGCGAACGCTAAAGGCGGCGAAAGCGGTCCGGATTTGATCCGCTCGACCATCGTGCTGGACGACGATAACGGTGAAAAAATCGGCCCCGTGGTTTTAAACGGACGCGGCGCGATGCCAAAATTTTCGCTGACGGCGGCGCAGATCAGCGATATCGCCACCTTTCTGCATCAGCGGATTAAAGACGCGGCGCTGCGCGGCACCTACACCATTCAAAATATCGTCGACGGCGACGCCGCAGCCGGCGAGGCTTATTTCAACGGCGCCGGAAAGTGCAATGCCTGTCATTCGCCGGCCGGCGATTTAAAGGGCATCGGCGCGAAGTATGATCCGGTGACGCTGCAAGGAAAATTCCTGATGCCGCGCGGCGGCCGCGGCGCGGTGGATTCGCCGCGCTCTAAAGTGATGGTCACCGTGACGCTCGCTTCCGGAAAAAGATTTACAGGAGAGTTGAAACATATCGACGATTTTGAGGTCGCGATGGTCGACTCGGAGGGCGATTATCATGCCTTTTCGCGCGATGGCGATGTGCCCAAAGTCGAAGTGCACGATCCGTTGCAGGCGCATTATGACATGCTGGTGAAATACAGCGATCGCGATATGCATAATCTGACGGCTTATCTGGTGACCCTCAAATGAGACTCGTCTGGATGCTGGTGAGCGCGCTGCCTCTTTTCGCGCAGGGGTTGGACCCGCATCTTCTGGAGCTGCCGGCGATCGACGCCTGGCCGACTTATAACGGCGATTATTCCGGGCGCAGATTCAGCGCGCTGTCGCAAATCAATGAATCGAGCGTGAAGCAGCTGGGCTTGGCGTGGGTGTTTCGCGCGATCGCGGGAAATACGCCGGGGACGATTATCGGCGGCGAAGGCGAGGAAATCTCCAGCGGGCAGACGCAGATCAAAGCGACGCCGCTGATGGTCAACGGGGTTTTGTATTTTTCGACGCCCGATAATGCGTGGGCCGTGGACGCGCGCAGCGGGCGCGAGATCTGGCATTATTTCTGGAAAACGCGCGGCGGTATTCACATCGGAAATCGCGGGATGGGAATGTATGGAAACTGGCTTTTTTTCGAAACTCCGGATAATTATTTAGTATCGCTCGACGCCCGCACCGGAAAAGAGCGCTGGCATGTCGAAATTGCCGACGTAAAAGAGGAATATTTTTCGACGCCGGCGCCCATCGTGGTGGGAAATCACGTGATTGCCGGCACCGGCGGCGATTCGCTCGATGTGCCGGGATTTCTGGAATCGCGCGATCCGGAGACGGGCGCGGTGCAGTGGAAATGGTGGTCGGAGCCGCTCAAGAAAGGCGATCCGGGGTCGGAAACCTGGCCCGATGAAAATTCGATGCGGCACGGCGGCGGAATGACCTGGATTCCCGGCACCTACGATCCGCAACTGCGGCTGTATTACATCGGCACCGGCAATCCCAATCCGGTCGAAACCGGCAAGGGACGCGAAGGCGACAATTTGTGGACCTGTTCGATTGTCGCGCTGAATATCGACACGGGAAAAATGGCCTGGTATTATCAGGTCTCGCCGCATGACACGCACGATTGGGACGCCGCGGAAACGCCGGTGCTGATCGACGGCGAATTTCGAGGAAAGAAACGCAAGCTGATCGCGCAGGCCAGCCGCAACGGATATTTTTTCCTGCTGGACCGCGCCACCGGCGAGCATCTGCTTACTTCGAAAATGATCGAAACGCTCAACTGGTCCAAGGGATTGAACGCGAAGGGCCAGCCGATCGGCGACCCGGCCAAGGAATCGACCGTTGACGGCGTGCTGGTTTCTCCCGAATCCGGCGGCGCGACGAATTGGCCGCCGCCGAGTTTCGATCCGGAAACAGGACTGTTTTACGTCGGCACGCAGGAGTCCTTCAGCGTGTTTTATTTGACCGACACCGATGCCCACCCGGAAGGCTACGGCGCGGCCGAGCGGGGCGCGGGGTCCTATGGCGGAACGCTGCGCGCCATCGATTATCAAACCGGAAAAACCGTCTGGAGCCATCATTTTCCGGGCGGCGGCGGACACGCCGGGATTCTTACCACCGCGGGAAAGCTGCTGTTCACCGGCGACAGCGCGAGTCATCTGATCGCGTTTGATCCGGCGAATGGAAAAATTCTGTGGCACGCCGGGCTGGGCGCGAACCTGAACAACGGGCCGGAAACGTATCTCCTGGATGGGCAGCAATATGTCGTCGTGGGCGCCGGCGATTCGCTGTTCGCGTTTACGTTAGCAAAGTAGCGGTTACGTTGAAGTCGCGGCGCTGCCGGTCGAGTCCACCGGAGGTATGGCTCAACAACATGAAGCGCATGAAGGTCATTCGCACCAGCACGGCCCCAACTGCGGGCACACCGCGGTGCGGCACGACGGACATATCGATTATCTGCACGACGGCCACCTGCACCACCTGCATGGCGACCACGTAGACGAACATCGTATCGGCGTCGGCGATCACAATCCGGAACGTTGCACCCCGAATCATGGCTGCGGCGAGCATGATCATGAACACAAACACGGCCCCAACTGCGGGCACCAGGCGATTCCGCACGGCAGCCATGTCGATTACCTGGTCGGCGGGCATCTGCATCACGAGCACGGCGATCATTGCGACGACCACGGCGCGATCGAATTGGCGACAGTGAGGTAAGGCGGCTTGAGGCGTGAAGAGCACAAGCCTGGCGGCTTATGCCACTGCGCCGGAGTTCTAAAGTGATATCGTATTGAGTCATGATCGATTCCTTTCCGTCGCGGCGCGTCGTTCTGGCGCTGCTCGGCGGAGCGGCGTTCGCCGGTAATAGCGGTGTTCAAATCGGCGTGTGCGGATCCGCCGACAATTTCAGCAAAGCCGACGAATTGGGATTCGACTATTACGAACCGAGCGCGGCGGCCGTTTCCGCGATGAGCGAGGCGCAGTTCGCGGATTTTCGCAACCGCGTTCTGGCTTCGCGAATCCGCTGCGACAGCTTCAATAGTTTGATCCGGACGCTGAAAGTGGTGGGGCCGGATTCGGATCTGGAGGCGGTTTCCACTTATCTCGAAGCGACCCTCGAGCGCTGCCGCGAACTGGGCGCCTCGATTGCCGTCTGGGGCAGCGCCAGCTCACGAAATGTGCCGGAGGGTTTTTCGCGTGAAGAAGCGTGGCGGCAAATTAAGATGTTTTTGAATCGCGCGGGCGATATTGCGGCGCGGAAACGCATCACCATCGCCATTGAGCCGCTGCGGAAACAGGAGAGCAACATTATCAATACCGGCGCGGAGGCGCTGCGGCTGGTGCGCGAGGTGAATCATCCGCATGTGCAGATGATCATCGATTACTACCACATGCGCGTTGAGAAAGAAGACCCGGAGATTGTCCGCACCGCGCGCGAGCACATCGTGCACATGCACTTCGCCAATCCCAACGGACGGCGCTGGCCGCACGATGCGAGCGAAGATCCGGTGTATGCGCGATTTTTTGCGATCGTGAAGCAGATCGGCTATCGCGGCGGGATTTCCATCGAAGGAAACGGCACGTTCGAAAAAGACGGCGCGGCGAGCTTGGCGTTTTTCCGGCGTGAGCTGGCGTAGGTGAAGCGCGAGCCGATTATGAAAAAGCGGTGGCCGGCGAACCCCGGAACGCCCTCCGCCGCGACTCACAGAGCCATCGCTCTTTCACCCCATCGCAGCAGAGAGCGTTCCCCCCACGCCCAGGTCACTCTTCAACACGAGCAGCACCAGCGCGACGGCGCGTAGCGCTCGAGCGAAGAAGAAGTGCCAGCGCGTAACCAAAGTCTGAACACCGGTCTAAATGCATGGATCGTGCCACGCTAAAGCATTTATTTTCCAGATGAAATTTTGAGCGCTGCGTGCTTTCGCGGACGGCGGATGGGGGAAGCGGCGCATCAGCGCATCGGCAGCGCAGTGGAATCGGCCGCGCGGACGTGATGATGTGGCGGAGCATGGCGCGCCGCTTCCAGACGCGAGGCCAACACCACCAACATCCGCTTGAGGACCGCGTAGCCGAGACGAGGATCGGCGTCGAAGGCTTTCACCAGCTCGCGTCCTTCGAAAGCCAAGGCGCGGACATGCGACAGACAACGCGCTTCAAACTGGCGATGGGCGTCGTCGAGCAGCGCGGACCATCCAAACGCGTCACCAGGTTGCAGAACCTGGACCGAGGCGCCATCGGGGTCCGATTTAAGCGCCACGGTCCCGTTGAGAATCACGTAAAGGCGGTTGCGTTCGTCGCCTTCATGAAAAATGATATGTCCCGCGTCGAATTCCGCTTCGAGGGCCAGGCCCGCCAGCTTATGGATATGATGCGGGTCCAGCCCGTGCAGAAAGCCGTCTTCGTGAATGGTCGCCAGCAGCAGTTCCTCGTAGCAGTTCATGTCCCAACGCCAGCACGTGGGTTGCCGCAGCTTCAAGCGTTGGCGGCCAGCAGTTCCGCGGATTCGTGAGTCATACCGGGTTCCCGCGCCTCGCAGATCTTTCTTGCGGCGGCCATCACGGCGGTATGAAACTCGATCTCATCCGGGAGAAACAGCGCCGCGCGCCGAATCAGGTCGTCGAGCGAGAGTATGCCGGCGAGTTTGTTCTCGTCTACAACTGGAAGGCGGCGAATATTTTGCGACACCATCGTATCCAGCGCATCCAGCGCATCGTCGCCGGCACGGCAGGTAAATACGCGGGCCGGAACGACATCGGAGACGCGGATTTCGCTCGCCCGCGCATTCCGTGTGCCCAGAGCGATGGCGACGTCGCGATCGGTGATCATACTCTCGAGGACTCCCTCTTCACTGATCACCGGCAGCGAACCGCGCCGCGTATTCCACAAGATTTCAGCGATTTCGGCCAGGTTTTGCGTACCGCGGCAGCACGCCACGTTTTTAACCATGAGTTCTTGAACTTTCATGGGATCTCCTTTATCCTTCTCCCATGCACCGGCTATTCCACTCGGCCGTCGAATCTTAGCCACATTTTAAGGGGAAGTCCTGCGCGAGCGCGCGCAGAAACACCCTATTCGGCCGCGGCTTTTGGCGTAAATTCGCACAGCGGATCGGAGGCAAGCGAATCGCCGGTCGCTCCGTAAGCGCGCGAACGCGATCCGCCGCATAGCGCCTGATATTCGCACACGCCGCAGCGGCCCTTGAAGGCGCGCGGATTATGCATCAAGCGGAATAACGAAGCGTGACGGTAAATCTCGGCGACGCGATCAAAACGCACGTTGCCGGCCACCAGCGGAAGAAATCCAGCCGGGCAGATATCGCCAGTGCTCGAAACGAACATAATGCCGTTACCGTCGCGGATGCCGAAGCCGCGCGCGGTTTTGCTGCGCTTGATCTCTTCGCCCGTTAAACCCTCCTCGCGCATTTTCTGAATGGCGACGCGGCGGTACGAGGGAGCTTCCGTCGTCGCGACAATAAACGGCGCTGTCTTCGAAATTTCGTAGATCCAGGTCATCAGACGTTCCGCTTCTTCCGCCGGAAGCGGCTGCAACACTTTTCCGCGTCCCACCGAAATTAAAAAGAAAAGGCTCCAGCGCGCGATTTTGAACCCCTTGAGCAGCTCGTAAACGGCGGGAAGATCGGGCGCGGTTTCGGCGGAAACCAGGGTGTTGATTTGCAACGGCAAATCGAGCTCGCCGCACCAGCGCATGGCTTCCAGGGTGCGGTCGAACGTGCCCGGGACGCCGCGGATGGAATCGTGGCGCTCCGCCGTCGAGCCGTCGAGGCTCAGGCCGACGCCTTCCACGCCATGATCCCTCAATTTTTCTAGAATTTCGCGCGTCAGCGCGGAGGTTGCCGCGGGCGTAATGGAAACACCGATGCCCAGGCGGCGCGCTTCGTCGATCAACGTGAACAGACCGAGGCGACGCAGCGGATCTCCCCCGGTAAGAATCAGTTGCGGCATCGGATCGCCGAATTCGGGGATCTGGCGCAGAAATTCGAGCCCTTCATCCATGGTGAGTTCGTAAGGATGCGGCTGCGGCATCGCCTCCGCGCGGCAGTGCCGGCAAGCGAGGCCGCATGCCTGCGTCATTTCCCAATAAATATTCATCGGGGTTTGCGTGTAATCACGCATTTGGCGGCCCGCCGGGGCTGAAGTTCGATTGATCATGGTCATCTTGTGATTGACAAAGCATGCCGATATCCAATGCGCGGTGGCCCCTCGAATGCACACACGGAGCGCGGGAGAATTTTATGGAAGTTCGAGTGAGGCACGGAAAAGGCAAACAATCGGAGGCATTCGCCCGGTTTCATCGCGTGGTGTGCGATCAGTCCTTTGATGAAGGCGGGATGGACACCGGGATGACACCGCCGGAGCTGATGCTGTCATCGCTCGGCTGCTGCGCGATGCACTATGCCGTCGAATATCTGCGCGCTCGTGGTCTGCCGCTTGATAAGATTGAAATCACGGTCGTGGCGGAAAAGGGCGATCGGCCCGCGCGCCTGACGGAGATTGGAATCGAACTGGACGTGCCGGGATTGACAGGTCATTTTCGGGAGGGATTGTTGAAGGCCGTGGAGTCTTGCCTGCTGCATCGCACGCTGCTGAATCCGCCCCAGGTGAATATCCGGATGGCGACGCCGCTCGCCGAAGCGCCTGCGCGGATCGTGCAGCCTACCGGTCTGGCGTCTTGAAACGGGCGCTCGACCAATTTTTCGCCCCGTCGACGGTGGCCGTCATTGGCGCCACCGAAACCAAAGCCAGCGCGGGACGAACCCTCCTCAGCAATCTCAGTTCATTTCCCGGGAAAATTTATCCTGTAAATCCGCGGCACCAGCAGGTGCTCGGCATTAAATCATGGCCGTCGATTGGCGCCGTGCCGGAGCCGGTGGATCTGGCGATCATCGTGACGCCGGCGAAAACAGTTCCGGACGTGGTAGCCGAGTGCGCCGCGGCCAAGGTTCCGACGGCGATCATCATCTCCGCGGGATTCAAGGAAACCGGTGAGCACGGGCGCGAACTGGAACACGAAATTCTGGCCCGGCGTGGCGAGATGCGCATTATCGGACCGAACTGCCTGGGTCTGATGGCGCCGGTCCGCGGATTAAACGCCACGTTCGCGGGTGCAATGGCGCGGCCAGGGTCCGTTGCATTCTTGAGCCAGAGCGGCGCGTTGTGTACGGCGATTCTCGACTGGAGCTTGCGCGAGATGGTCGGTTTTAGCGCGTTTGTCTCCACCGGATCGATGCTCGACGTGGGTTGGGGCGATCTGATCGATTACCTCGGCGACGATCCGCACACGCGGGCGATTTTGATGTACATGGAATCGGTGGGCGACGCTCGGTCGTTTCTTTCGGCGGCGCGCGAAGTGGCGCTATCGAAGCCGATTATCGTGATCAAAGCGGGCCGCACCGAGCAGGCCGCGCGAGCCGCGTCGTCCCACACCGGCGCCCTTACCGGAAGCGACGAAGTGCTGGACGCGGCGCTGCATCGCTGCGGCGTGCTGCGGGTCCGGCGTATCAGCGATTTGTTTTATATGGCCGAAGTGCTGGCGAAACAGCCGCGCCCGCAGGGTCCGCGCCTGGCGATCGTCACCAATGCAGGCGGTCCGGGAGTGCTGGCGACCGATTCGCTGATCGCCGAGGGCGCCGAGCTGGCGGAACTGTCAGCGGAAACCATGGCCGCGCTCGATAAAATTTTGCCGCCGCACTGGAGCCGGCAGAATCCCGTAGACATGATCGGCGATGCACCGCCGGAGCGTTTCGCGCGGACGCTGGAAATCGTGACCAAAGATCCGGGTGTGGACGGGTTTTTAGTCACCACGGCGCCGCAGGGCATGACCAGTCCGTCGGAAGTGGCGGAGCGGATCAAACCGTTCGCCGAGATCGAAGGGAAGCCGATGCTTGCGAGCTTCATGGGCGGGGCGAGCGTGGCGCGCGCGGAAGAAATTCTGAACGCGTCCGGCATCCCGACGTTTTCCTTTCCCGATACCGCGGCGCGCGCGTTTGCCTACATGTGGAACTACAGCGAAAATCTGCGCACGCTGTATGAAACGCCGGAGCTGGCGGAAGCCGCGGTCGACCGGCGCGCGGTGGACGAAATTTTGAACGCGGCGCGCAGCGAGGGCCGTACGCTGCTGACCGAGCATGAATCGAAACGGCTGCTGGCCGCGTATGCGCTTCCGGCGACGCGCAGCGAGCTGGCGGAAAACGTGGATCGCGCGGCGGAACTGGCGCGAGAGATCGGGTTTCCGGTGGTGCTGAAGCTGCATTCGCGGACCATCACCCATAAAACCGATGCCGGCGGAGTAGAGCTGAATTTAGGCGACGAATCGGCGGTGCGCGCGGCGTTCAAACGCATCGCGACGCGCATCCCAGCGGCCGATTTTCAGGGCGTGACGGTGCAGCCGATGATCCGGATGGGCGATGCCTACGAATTGATTCTCGGCTCGAGCACCGATCCGCAGTTCGGTCCGGTGCTGCTGTTCGGATTGGGCGGCCAGCTTGTCGAAGTATTTCGCGATCGTGCGCTGGGGCTGCCTCCGCTCAATTCGACGCTGGCGCGGCGCATGATGGAGCGGACCAAAATTTATAAAGCGCTTGGCGGAGTGCGCGGGCGCAAACCGGTGGATCGCGCCGCTCTCGAACAGATGTTGGTGCGCTTCAGCCAGCTCATTTCGGAATTGCCGCGCGTCAAGGAAGCCGATATTAATCCGCTGCTGGCGTCGCCGGATGGAATTGTGGCGCTCGATGCACGGATCGTCTTTCACGACTGGTCGATCGCCGATCATGATTTGCCGCACGCGTCAATCCGGCCGTATCCGTCGGCGTACGTGGCCAACTGGACCACCAACGACGGCGCGACGGTGATTATTCGTCCGATTCGCCCGGAAGATGAGCCTAAAATGGTGCGCTTCCATGAAACACTCAGCGACCGCAGCGTGTATTTACGGTATTTCCATCATCTGCCGCTGAGCGCGCGCGTCAGTCACGAACGGCTGACGCGGGTTTGCTTCATCGATTACGATCGCGAAATGGTTCTGGTGGCGGAATCGGCGGATGGGGAGATTGTCGCCGTGGGAAGGCTGACGCGCGAGCGCGCCTCCGATGACGCCGAGTTCGCGCTGCTGGTGTCCGACCCGTGGCACGAACGCGGCCTCGGCACGGAACTGTTGCGGCGGCTGCTCGCTCTGGCCGGGCACGAGGGCATTCGCCGCGTTTTCGGCGATGTTCTCTCCGAAAACCGCGCCATGCTCGAAATCTGCAAACTGCTCGGCTTCGAGACACGCTACTCGCCGGCCGATCACGTGGTCAAAGCCAGCTACACACTTCAGCCGAGTATGTGAGTCGCCAGATACAAACCCACTGCCAGCGATCCCGCGACGATGGCCAATACGGCCCAATCCAGGTAATTGTCAAATGCTTTCATGGAATTGCTCCTAACAGGGTGGTGAAAAAGGGACAGACCGCTCTGTCCACGGCGACGGCCGCACGCGGCACGAACAACTTACAGGCGGGGACAGAATAGTCTGTCCCCTTTTTCAGCACCCTGCTAAAGACCAGACGGGAAACCTTTGCTCATCCACAGCCAATTGGGCGAACCTTTGGCATCACGCAGCACCAGCGTGGTCTTGCCGAGCCGCACTTCGCGTCCCAGCACCAGATCCGCGCCGTCGAATTTCACTTTCGATCCGATGACTTCAACGGCATCGCCGTCCTTGAACTGCATGTTGAACAGCTTGATAAACTCGGGCGGTCCGAGGTATAGATCGACCGATTCGGACTTGCTTTTCACCGTGAGAAAGGTGCCGGTCAGGGCGCCGCTCGAAACCTGGCGCACCTCGGTCACCGAACCCTGGAACTGAATCTCGGTTTTGCTGTCATAAGCGGGCCCGGCCGCTGCGGGATCTTTCCCGCCGGCGAAAACACCGGGAACGAACAGTAAGAACGTCACTAGCGCACTACGCATCCGGATCATAGCCTGCTCCTCGATCTCAACAGTGAGCATTCCGCAACCCAGAACGACGGTCCGGGTTTCAGCGAGTTAGCTGAATCGCTGGGTGTACCGGCGCGGATCGGATCTATTTTGCTACGCCAATTCGCGCGTTGGCGATCACCGCCTGGCCGAGCGACAGGCCGCCGTCGTTGGGCGGCACGCGGTGATGGATGAAAACTTCAAATCCGCGCTGCCGCAGGCCGGCGACCGATTCGCCGAGCAGCCGCAGGTTCTGGAACGTGCCGCCGCTCAGACAAACGCGATGGAGCGCGTCCGATTCGCGGATCCGCGCGCAGGCGTCGACGACCATCCGCGCCATGGTGCAATGAAAATTCGCAGAGATGCGGCCGGCGGGGACGCCGCGAAGATAATCGGCGACGATCGCCCGGATCGCAGCGCGCAGATCGACTTGAAACGGCGCGGCAGCGGTGAGCTCGAACGGATAAATCTGGCCGCCTTCGGTGGCGGCGGCTTCCAGTTCGATCGCGGCCTGACCTTCGTACGTGGTTTCGTGGCGAATTCCGAGAATCGAGGAAACCGCGTCGAAAAGGCGGCCGCAGGAGGAGGTGTCGATCACCTGGATTCGCCGGTCGATCATCTTTTGCACGAAATCGATCTGTTTGGCCGGTACCTGATCGAACAGCGGAATCTTCGGCCTGGCGTGATCAAGCCAAGCGAGCGCGCTGCGCCACGGCTGCCGCACCGCGCTATCGCCGCCGGCCAGAGGAACATATCTTAAATGACCGCGCCGCTCGAATTGCGCAAAATCGCAGACGAGAAATTCCCCGCCCCAGATGTTGCCGTCGGTTCCGTAGCCGGTGCCATCGAGCGCGACGCCGATCACGCGGCCGGAAATGCCGCTATCGGCCATGCAGCTGGCGATGTGCGCGTGATGATGCTGGACGCCGGTGAGAGGCGCGCCGGTTTGCTCCAGCGCGAATCGAGTGCTCAGATAATGGGGATGAAGATCGTGCGCGATCGCAACTGGCGTGGCGCGGAAAAATCGCTTGAGGTGGTCCAGCGTCTCGCGGAAAAATTCCATCGTTTCCAGATTTTCCAGATCGCCGATGTGCTGGCTGAGAATGGCGTAATGATCCTTGGTCAGGCACAGCGTGTTTTTCAATTCGCCGCCGCAGGCGAGAACTTCAGCGACGGGCATGGACAAATCGATGGGGTCCGGCGCGAATCCGCGCGAACGGCGAACAGGATATTCGCGACCGTTAAAACTTTCGACCACGGAATCGTCGACGCGGGTTTGAATTTTTCGGTTGTGCAGCAGAAAATAATCGGCCAGCGAGTGCAGGCGCGGCCAGGCATCTTCATTGCGACTGACAATCGGTTCTTCGCTCAGGTTGCCGCTGGTCATGACCAGCGCGTCGTAAGGAGCGTTTTCGAATAAGAGATGATGCAGCGGCGTGTACGGCAGCATGACGCCGAGCCGCGTGTTGCCGGGCGCGACGTTTTGAGAAATATCTGTTCCCTCGCGGCGCGGCATCAGCACGATCGGCCGGCGAGGGCCAGTGAGCAGCTCGCAATCGGGAGGCGTGATCGCGCAGAGGCGCCCGGCCGCGGCCAGATCGCGGGCCATGATCGCGAACGCTTTCCCATTGCGGCGTTTGCGCTCGCGGAGCAGGCCGACGGCGCGATCGTTTGCGGCGTCACAGGCCAGATGAAAACCGCCGAG
The DNA here is from genome assembly GCA_035507655.1 of Bryobacteraceae bacterium. Lineage (GTDB taxonomy): Bacteria > Acidobacteriota > Terriglobia > Bryobacterales > Bryobacteraceae > Palsa-187. The sequence continues at coordinate 26,527 of DATJNW010000013.1, forward strand.
TCCTTTGATGGCGAGAATTTCGCCGCGCGCGAGCAGCTGGCGCGCGCGTTCGAGAATGCCGGGATCGCTCGAAAATTGCGGCTGCGCGTGCTCCAATTCCGCGGCGCTCAGAAGAGCGAGACCCGGACCGCATTCGGGGCAGGCATTCGGCTCGGCGTGAAAACGGCGATTGGCGGGATCTTCGTATTCGGCCTGGCACGCCGGGCACATCGCGAATTCGTCCATGGTGGTTTTTGGACGATCGTAGGGGACATCGCGAATGATGGTGTAGCGCGGGCCGCAGTTGGTGCAGTTGGTGAAGGGATACGCGTAGCGGCGATTGGCCGGGTGGGTGAAATCGGCGCGGCAGTCCTCGCAGGTGCCGACATCGGGTGGGACCAGCGCGAATTGTCCGTGAAGGGCCGCGCTCTGACGGATCGCGAAATGGTCGTCGCCCGTCGGTTCGATAGCCGCGACGGTCAATTCGTCGATTCGCGCGAGCGGGGGCAGCTCCGCGGCCAGCGCGGCGAGGAATTGGCCGATCGACGATTCGTCCGCTTCCGCTTCGATCACCACGCCTTCGGAGGAATTGAGCACGTAGCCGCGAATTTCGAAGCGCTGCGCGATGCGATAGACGAACGGCCGAAAACCGACGCCTTGCACGACGCCGGCAACTTCAATCCGCTTGCGGGCGGGCGTGGTCATCTTTACCGGGTTCACGGCCGCCAGGCGTTCAACTGCTCGATTACCAGCGTGCAGATCCCGTCGAGCGAAGCTTCCACGGGTGCGCTGAGATTCGCACTCCACTCGGTCGATTGCGGCTGAACCCCGAGCACAATGACCTCTTTCGGCGAACTGTCCAGAAGTTTCAGCGCGATCATGAGGTCGGCGAATCCGAGCTGATGCACCGACGGTTTGCCGTGCATTTTGTGGACTTCTTCGCCTTCGATGCGAATCAGCGTGCCGGGGTCGCGGCCGACGTCGATGGCGTCGATCACCAGGACTCGTTCGAATCCGGAGATGTGCGGAATGAGGCTCATGCCCTGCGTTCCGCCGTCCATCAGCACCACTCCGCCGGGCACGCGCGGATCTTTTTGCAGGCGCTCGATCGCGTGAACGCCGAGGCCGTCGTCGCCGTGCACCAGGTTTCCCAAGCCTAAAACTAAAGTTCGCATCGGTCTTCTATCATACGCGTTAATTGCCGCGCGGCCTCCTGGGCGTGGGCCGCGGCGCGCGGGCTCAACTGTTCACGCGCGGAAAAATCTTCGGCGGGAATACGGCAAACGAAGGCGCGCCCGGCGAACCGGAACAGCGCGCGGGCGAGCGCGACGATTTCAGCGGGACTCCACAGGTGCGTCACTTGCGGCGGCAGTGGCGATTCGCGCAGCGGTTCAACCATCGTCTGCCCGGCTCCGGTATCGGCATCGATGAAGACCACCGCGTCATAGCCCGCAATTTCCGTAGCGTGTTCCGGCGTGAGCTGAAAGCACCAGCGGCGGTCCATTTGCTCCACCAGTTCGAGCGCGGCGTGCGCGACGCCGTCGTCGCCGCGGAGGACGTTACCGATGGCGATGGCCAGCGTGCGCATCAGGAATCTCGCGCCATCCTCCGCAAGGGTTTGCCGTCCGCGCCGAAAACGTCGACGATCAACGGCAACTGTCCCAGCGCGTGCGTCGAGCAGGAAAGGCACGGATCGTAGCAGCGGATCGCGGCTTCGATGCGATTCAGCACGCCTGCGTCCGCCGCATCGCGGAAAAAACGTTTCGCCGTCTGCTCCACGGCGAGGTTCATGGCCTGATGATTCTGCGCGGTGGCGATCAGCAGATCGGCCTTTTCCATCACTCCATTGTCGTCGACGCAATAGCGATGAAACAGCGTGCCGCGCGGCGCTTCGCACGATCCGATTCCTTCGCGGCGATTGGGCGACGCTTTGGCGTGCACGTTTTCGCCGAGCAGCTCGGAATCGTCCATCAATTCTTCGATGCGCTCGACGCAATGCAGCATTTCGATCAGCCGCGCCAGGTGGTAGTGGAACGATTGGCAGACGGCCCCGTTGCCCCGTTGTTTGAACTCGCGCAATTCGCGATCGGCGCGCGCGGTGCCGGTGAATTTCGCCACATTCAATCGCGCCAGCGGCCCCACGCGATAGTGACCCTGCGGGTAGCCGAAGGGCTGATAGTAGGGAAATTTCATGTACGAATATTCTTCCGGCGTTTCGGCGAGATAGGTGAAAAAGCGCCGCGGATCGAGCGCTTCGGCAATCATGTTTCCCGCGCCGTCCACAATCCGGATCGAGCCTTCGTAATATTCAAGGCCGCCTTCTTCGTTCACCGTCGCCAGAAACAGCGACGGGAAATTGCCCATGTGCCCGACTTCGTCCGGGAACGAATCGAGCAGGGTTTTCAGACGATCGAGCGCGCTGGTGACAGACTCGATCGCTTCCGGAATCCACGCGGCGATTTCGTCGCGCTGCTCGACCGTGAACGGGTTGAGCACGCCGCCGGGTCCGCTCCATCCGGGGTGGATTCGTTTGCCGCCGAGCAGCTCGATGATGCGCTGGCCGAATTGGCGGAGACGGATTCCGCGGCGCAAAAAATCGGCGTGGTTTTCGATGAGCCCGAAAATATTCCGCTGCGCGGCGGGCGCGTCCATGCCGAGCAGCAGATCCGGCGAGGAAAGATGAAAAAAACTCAGCGCGTGCGATTGCAGCACCTGCGCGTAATTCGCCAGGCGGCGCTGCTTTTCGGCGGCGGGCGGAATTTCGACGCCGAGCAGCATGTCGCCGGCCTTCGAGCTGGCCAGAACGTGACTCACCGGACAGATGCCGCAGACTCGCGACATGAAGCCGGGCATTTCCTGAAAGGGCCGGCCTTCGCACATTTTTTCGAATCCGCGAAATTCGGTGACGTGGAATTTCGCCGATTCGACCCGGCCCGATTCGTCGAGCTGGATCGAGATTTTGGCGTGGCCCTCGATGCGGCTGACCGGTTCAATGACGATGCGGCTCATGATCCGAATTTTCTTCCTTCGCGAACGGGCGCGCGTCCGGCGAGCAGATCGAGAATGAAATCGTAGATCGAGTTGGCCGAGGGAGGGCAGCCCGGCAGGAAGAAATCGACGTCCACGGCATCCTGAACACGCAGCACGCGATCGAGAAGACGAGGCACCAGATCGCCATCGAAGCGCACACCGTGATAGGCGCGCGCTAAAACATCTTCGACGCCGAACAGATTGCGCATCGCGGTGACATTGCCGGTGACGGCGCAATCGCCGAAGGCGACCAGCGTTTTGGTGCGCTGCCGGACCAGACGAATGTCGCGCAGATGATCTACATTTGCGACCGCGCCTTCGACCAGTGTGACGTCCACGTTTTCGGGAAATTGTTTTACGTCGGCGAGCGGCGAATAACATACGTCCGCGAGCGAGGCCAACTGGATCAGGCGCTCATCCAGATCGAGAAAGGACATGTGGCAGCCGGAACATCCGCCGAGCCAGACGGTCGCCAGACGCGGCTTTACGCGATCCACAGTTTCTTCTCCCGCGCGGTGACGATATATTGCAGGAAACCGCGATTCTTACGCATTTCCGCCACGGTTTTGCCCTTCAGGAACAGGGCGCCGGTGGGGCACACCTGGACGCATTTGCCGCAACTGGTGCAGCTGGCAGATTCGCCCCAGGGGTCGCCCAGGTCGGAAATAATGTGCGAATTTCTGCCGCGCCCGGCGACGTCCCAGGTGTGCGCGCCTTCCACTTCGTCGCACACCCGTACGCAGCGCGTACACAAAATGCAGCGGTTGTGATCGAGCGCGAAGCGTTCGTGTGTCAGATCCATCGTGAGCTTCGGATATTGCGGTTTCAAGCGAATATGATCGACGCCCAACCGCGCGGCCAGATCCTGAAGCTCGCAGGCGCCGTTGACGACGCAGACCGCGCAGACGTGATTGCGCTCGGCAAACAGCAGTTCGACGATCAGCTTGCGATGCGCCTGAAGCGCGGCCGTGTTGGTGCGCACCACCATGTCTTCGGCGACCTTGGTCAAGCACGCGGGTTGCAGTTTTTTTTGCCCTTCCACTTCGACCAGGCACAAACGGCAGCCGCCGTAATCGGACAGGCCGCCCAGGTGGCAAAGGCGCGGGATGCGGATGCCGCTGTCCCAGGCGGCGGAAAAAATCGTCTCGCCTTCAAGCGCGGTGATCGTTTTGCCGTCGACTTCGAGAGTGCGTACGCTCATTGGGCCGCTCCCATGTGACAGTGTCCGGCCGGGCAGCGATGCTCCCGGATGTGCTCTTCATATTCCTCGCGAAAATGCCGCAGCGTGCTCAGCACCGGATTCGGCGCGGCCAGGCCGAGCCCGCACAGGCTTGCCTCCTTGAGCAAACCGGACAATTCCTCGAGCATTTTGAAATCGCCTTCGACACCTTCGCCGCGGGTCATGCGCGCCAGGATTTCGTGCATCTGGACGGTTCCGGCGCGGCAAGGAATGCATTTTCCGCAGGATTCGTCGCGACAGAATTCCATGAAGAAGCGCGCCACATCAACCATGCAGCTCGATGTATCCATCACGATCAATCCGCCCGATCCCATCATGGTTCCGATGCGCGTGAGCGAATCGTAATCCATCGGCAGGTCCAGATATTGCGCGGGAATGCAGCCGCCCGCGGGACCTCCCGTCTGCGCGGCTTTGAACTGGTAGCCTTCGGGAACGCCGCCGCCCAGATCGAAAAGAATGGTGCGGAGCGAGGTGCCGATGGGCACTTCGACCAGGCCGGTGCGCACGATTCGTCCGGCGAGCGCGAAAACTTTCGTTCCCGGGCTGGCCGGCGCGCCGATCGAGGCGAACCACTCGCCGCCCTGTTCGATGATGGTCGAAATATTGGCGAACGTTTCGACGTTGTTGATCAAGGTCGGTTGTCCCCACAGTCCGCTTTCAGGCGGATACGGCGGACGCGGCACGGGCTGGCCGCGTTTGCCTTCGATGGAGGCGATCAGCGCGGTTTCCTCGCCGCAGACGTAGGCGCCCGCGCCGATCCGCAGATCGATTTCGAATTGAAAACTGCTGTCCAGAATGCGGCTGCCGAGCAGCCCTTCCCGCCGCGCCTGCGCGATCGCGGTGCGGATGCGCTCAATCGCCAGCGGAGATTCGCCGCGAGCATAAATATAGCCTTGCTGCGCTCCCACGGCGCGGCCGGCGATGGCCATCCCTTCGAGCACGCGATGCGGGTCGCCTTCGAGCACGCTGCGGTTCATGAACGCGCCGGGATCGCCTTCGTCGGCGTTGCAGATGACGTACTTGGTGCTGGAAGGGTGCCGCGCGACCAATTCCCATTTGAGTCCGGCGGGATATCCCGCGCCGCCGCGGCCGCGCAGCCGGCTCTTTTTCACTTCGCCGACGATCTCTTCGGGCTTCATTTCCGCCAGCGCGCACAGCAACGACTGGTAACCGCCGAGCGCGATGTAATCACCGATGCGTTCGGGATCCGCGTAGCCGGAATTGGCGAGAATCAGGCGGCGCTGGCCGGCGTAGAAAGGATGGTCCGGGCGCAGCATGCGTCCTTCAATCGGCTCGCCGTGCGCGATGGCGCGGGCGTCCCGCGGCGTGACGTCGGTATACACGACGTCGTTCGCGGAGCTGCGAACCAGCGGGCCGCGCGAGCACAAGCCCATACAGCCGGTGCGGCAGACTTCAGTCTCCGGATGGTCGGTTTCGTTCTGAATCGCCTCACGAACGCCTTCGGCGCCCGCGGACAGGCATCCCGCAACGGAGCAGCACAAAATGCGATTCTTGAGCCGGCTTTGCCGGTCCTGCTCCGCGTGCCGCGTGTGGTGAAGTACTTCCGCCGTCATGAATCCTGCTCGTTAACCGGCCCCCCTCACTGGCGGGGTTGTATTTGCGCGCTGGGGGCCTGCCCGGCAGCACAAGAAAGCCGCGCTTCAAGATCCGCCAAGGTCACCCGCGACCACGCCGCGCCGTCACAATTTACCACGGCAGCCAGACCACAGGACCCAACGCAGCGCGCTTCTTCAATCGTCCAATTGTCGCCGCAACGATGGCGCAAACGCGCTAACAGATCCGGCGCGCCCGCGGCGTAGCAGGCGGTGCCCATGCACACCACCGCGCGATGCTCGCGGGAGGGAGCGAAGCGAAAAAGATGATAAAAAGTTGCAACTCCCAGGACACGGCTGGGCGGGAGTTTCAATTTGCGCGCGACCGTCCGCAGCAGCGGGTGCGACAAATAGCCGTACAGCTGCTGGGCGACGTGCAGAACTTCGATCAGCGCATCGCCCGAATAGCGATGCCGCGCCATCGCGCGCTCCAGCAGTTTTTCCCGATCCTCCGCGATCACGCCTGCTGCGCCACTTCCGCGTCGTGCCGCACACGAACGATCTGCATCCGTGCCGCGTCCAGCCGCTCCGTCACTAACTCGAGAAGACGTTTCATCAGAGCGTAGCCCATCTCCGGGTCGCCTTCGCAGGCCTCGCGAATGCCCTGGCTGGGGAAGGCGACGGTGGAAACCGGAGTCAACGCCCGCGCCTGAAAATGGGTCTCGCCATCTTCAGTAAGCGCCGACCAGCCCATCGCATCGCCCGCCTGAAGTTTCTGAAGACCAATCATTGCGCCGCCCGCCCTCATTTCCAATGCTACCTCGCCGGAAACGATCAGATACAGGAACGAAGAACGGTCCCGTTCTTTAAAGATGATCTCGCCCGGCCGGAACTGACGATCTTCGGCGAGCGGCACCAGCTTGCGCAGATGCTTCGGTTCCAGATCGCCCAGCAGACGATACGCGCGCGCGACACGTTCAAACTCTTGGGGAATCACAGATCTTCTCCTCACCTTGGTTTGCGGCGGCGAGCCGCGTCTGGAGTGGATTCATCGGCCTGAAGCGCCAGTTCGGCGGTTTCTTCGTGCTCCGCAAGCTCCTGGTAAGCACGCAGCGCTTCGGCTTCGCTCACGCGTTCGGTGGCGAAGCCCACGTGGACCCGGACGTAATCTCCCACGTGGGCATCAGGCACCAGGTCGAGAAAAATCGGCCTGCGCGTGCCGCCGAATTCGACCAGCCCCAGGCGATTCCGGCGCACCGCGTACTCTTCGAGAATCTTGCCCGGGACTTCGACGCTCATTCGCCCTCTCGTTTCGCTTTCTCGTCGTCTTCGGCCAGTTCCCCGGCCGGAATCACTTTGTAGCCGATGAAAATGCTGTCCATCAATCCGTGTTTTTCCTCGCGCGAGATCAACATGCCCAGGTGGACATGGAAAATCCCGAAGCTGATGAACACGAACATCAGGAAGAAATGGATCAACCGAATGTTCGGCAGGCTGATCAGCGATGGAATCCAGCCCACCAGCGGCGTCAGAATCGCGCTATGGCGCAGCACGTTGAACATCACCAGCCCGGTGATGATTTCAACGAACACCAGCCCGTACAGCGCGACGTAGGAAAACGCCGCGAGCGCGTTGTGGCCGATCTTTGAGACGGCTTTAGGATTGATGAACAGATAAAACTTCGCCACGCGGACCATTTCCTTCCACTGCTCGGCTTTGAGCGGCACGTAGCGGCGCCAGCGCTCCCAGCGGTTGCCCTCAAAGAACAGGTACATCCGCGTCAGGAACAGCGCGGCGAAAATCATGCCGAAGGATTCGTGAACGAAGCGGAACCAGCCCATCAGAAACGGCCACTTGATCTGGCCGATGATGAACGGATCGTGAATGTAATACCCCGTGAAGGACAGCACGCCGATGCAGATGACCAATCCCCAATGGACCAGCCGCAAAGGATACTGCCACACGTACACCGCGATCATCTGGCCTTCCGCCAGCCGCGGATGGTGTAAATCCGATCCTGGGTCGATTTTTTCAGGTGCGAGTTGCATATTCGCCTCCTTAGCCAATCTTCGGAACGCTGTACTCGACGCCGTTCCCATCAATCACGTGCACCGCGCAGGCGATGCAGGGGTCGAAGGAATGGACGGTGCGCAACAGTTCAATCGGCCGCGCCGGATCGGCCACCGGAGTATTCAGCAGCGCCGCCTCATAGGCGCCTTTCTGACCGGTTGCATCGCGTGGACCGCCATTCCAGGTGGTCGGAACCACGGCCTGGTAGTTCTTGATGGAACGGCCCTCAATTTCGACCCAGTGGCCGAGCGCGCCGCGCGGCGCTTCATGCCAGCCGTAACCGCTCGCCGAGGCCGGCCAGGTCGCCGGGTCCCACTTCACCGGATTGAAGATTTGCACTTTGCCGTGATCCAGATTATCGGCGAGCTGGCTCACCCAGGTATCCAGATACTTGGTCATGATCTGCGCTTCGAGCGCGCGTGCCGCCAGCCGGCCGAGCGTAGAGAATAGAACCGCCGGCGGAGCGTTCAGTTTCTTCAACACCCCGTCGACCGAAGCCTTAATGTCCGGCTGGCCCGACGCGTAACCGACCACCATGCGCGCCAGCGGACCCACTTCCATCGGTTTGCCGTCGTAGCGCGGAGCTTTCAGCCATGAATATTTCTTGTCGACGTCCAGGTGATCGTACGGCGGTTTCGGACCCGTGTACCTCGGATTCGTTTCGCCCTCCGAGGGATGCTTGCCGTTGTCGTCGCCATTCGAATATTCGTACCAGGAGTGGCTGACGAACTCGGCGATTTTGCCCGCGTCCACCGGGTGAACTTTGGTCAGATCGCGGCCCAGCACCACACCGCGCGGGAACAGGAACGTCCGCGGGTCGTTTTCGTTGCCCGACGAAAAATCGCCGTAGCACAGGAAATTGCCCAGGCCTTCTCCCAGCGAAAACCACTGCTTATAGAACGGCGCCACGGCCAGCACATCGGGAATCAGCACCTGGTTGACGAACTTCTGCGCGGACTGAACTAGACTGCGCAGCAGGGTGATGGTCTCCGGGTTGATGACCGCGGCCGGCTCATTGGGATCCATCGCCGTCGACATCCCGCCGACCAGGAAGCTCTGCGGGTGCGGATTCTTCCCGCCCAGCACCGCGTGGATGCGGATAAAATCCTTCTGCCAGGCGAGGGCTTCTAGATAATGGGCCACGGCCAGAAGATTTACTTCCGGCGGCAATTGGTAAGCCGGATGGCCCCAATAGCCACTGGCGAACAGGCTCAACTGTCCGCTATCGACCACCCCCTTCACGCGCTGCTGGATGCCCCTGAAATACGTCGTGCTGGACTTGTCGTAATCCGAAATCGACTGCGCGATCTGCGAAGTTTTCGCGGGATCCGCCTTAAGAGCCGCAGCGACGTCTACCCAGTCGAGCGCGTGAAGGTGATAAAAGTGAATCACGTGATCGTGAACCATTTGGGAACCGGCGATCAGGTTGCGCACCAGGCGCGCATTGTCCGGAACGTCGATTTGCAAGGCGTTTTCGACCGCGCGCACGCTGGCGATCGCATGCACCATGGTGCACACTCCGCAGATGCGCTGCGCCCAGATCCAAGCCTCCCGCGGATCGCGGCCTTGCAGAATCATTTCGATGCCGCGGAACATGGTTCCCGCGCTCCAGGCGTCGGAAACTTTGCCTCCGTCGACTTGCGCCTCAATTCGAAGATGACCTTCAATACGGCTGACCGGATCGATCACTAAGCGCGCCATGTCACGCCTCCTTTCCTGTTTCCTGCGGTTCTGTTTCTTTTGGCGCGGGCTTGATCATTTTGATCAACCCGTGAGCCGTCACGCCCGCGACCACCGCGCCGGTTAAGCCCAGCCCGATATTGCCCGCGGTCACTTCCACTCCGAAACCCGGAACCGACGGGACGCGTTCGTAGAACGGCGACATGTGGTCCCAGAAGCGCGGCGCCGCGCAGGCGATGCAGCCATGCCCGGCGCGGATCGGCCAGGAGGTGTGGTCGTTCCACTGCACGATGGGGCAGTTGAACGTCGCCACCGGCCCCTTGCAGCCCATCTTGTACAGGCACCATCCTTTGCGATGGCCTTCGTCGCCCCATTCGGTGACGAACCGGCCGGCGTCGTAATGCGCGCGGCGTTCGCACTGGTCATGAATAATCCGGCCGTAAGCGAACAGCGGCCGGTTATATTGATCGAGCGCCGGCAGATCGTTGAACGTCAGATAATGCACCAGCACCGCGGCCGTATTGGCCGGATTGTGCGGGCAGCCCGCCATATTGATCACCTTGATCCCCGGCACGGCTTCCTGAATGCCCAGCGCGCCCGTCGGGTTCGGCTTGGCGCGAACCAGCCCGCCGTCAAAGGCGCAGGCGCCGACGGCGATGGTCGCGGCGGCGTTGCTGCACACCGATTGCGCGATGTCGAGCGCGGTGCGCCCGCCGATGGTGCAATAGACTCCGCCGTCGTTGGTGGGAATCGCGCCCTCCACGACCACCAGATACTTACCTTTGTCCTCTTTCACCACCCGATCGAGCGTGCGATTCGCGTAATCGCCCGATCCGGCCATGATGACCTCGTGATATTCCCACGAGAGCAGATCCAGCACCACGTCGGCGACGTCGGGATGGCTGGATCGCAGCATGGATTCCGAGCAGCCCGTGCAATCCTGAAATTGCAGCCAGACCAGCACGGGCTTTTTGGCCTTCCCGATGGCGTTCACCGTCTGGGCCAGATATCTTTCCGGCAGAGCCAAAGTGCCCAGCATGGCGCTGCAGAATTTGACCAACTGCCGGCGAGAAATACCTCTGCGCGCCAAGGCGGCGCTTATGTTCATTTCCGGTGTGAGCATTTTGCCAACTCCGCGATCGATTCGAGCTTCATCGATTTCGAGCTCGGCTTTCGCCGAGGTTGAAGCGTTCCGCGCGGTGGGCCAGCCGGTGTGGCCGGCCGTGCAGGACGTTATGAGATATGAAAATCCCGGATCAATCCCGCGAACGTCGCGGTCCGGCTCCGGGTCAACAGCTCGGGCGGCGTTTGACGGCTCTCACGCCCACCCCTTGTGCAAATTCCTCGAGCTCCATAAAGGCCAAATCCAGCTCGGCGCCGCGACTTAGACATCGCACTCGAAATTCCGATTTCGCCCATTCAACAAATCCTCGGGAGCTGATCGCCCGCCAATAAATCGACAATCCGCGTGGAACCAAACGCGGTTTTCATGGTCACCTGTCCTGCACGTGCTTCACCAACCGTGCCGATCACCTTCGCCTGGAGCCCACGCTCATGAGCCCGCATGGCCGCGACAATCGCCCCGGCCGCTTCCGGCGCGACGATCGCGACTAATTTCCCTTCATTCGCGACATAGAGCGGATCCAGGCCCAGCATCTCGCACGCGCCTCTGACTTCTTCGCGCACCGGGATCTTCGTTTCCTCGATCTGAATACTCACGCCGGACTGCGCCGCGATTTCGTTCAGTGCGCTCGATAACCCACCCCGGGTGGGATCGCGCAGGCAGCGAATGTCGTTTGACGCCGCGAGCATCGCGGCCACCAGCCCGTCGAGCGGCGCGGAATCGCTTAAAATTTTGGTCTCAAATTCCAGTCCTTCACGTTTGGCCAGAATGGCGATGCCGTGGTCGCCGATCGGGCCGCTTAAAATCACGCGATCGCCCGGCCGGGCCTGGTTCGCCGACATCCGCAGGTGATCGGGAACCAGGCCCACGCCGGTGGTGTTGATAAAAAGACCGTCGCCCTTCCCCTTTTCGACGACCTTCGTATCTCCCGTGACAATGGCGACGCCGGCGGTCCTCGCGGCGCCGGCCATCGAAGCCGCGATGCGCCGCAGCTGGTCTACGGGAAACCCCTCTTCCAAAATGAATGCCGCGCTCAGAAACAGCGGACGCGCGCCGCCCATCGCCAGATCGTTCACGGTCCCGTGCACCGCCAGCGATCCGATATCGCCGCCGGGGAAAAACAGCGGCTTCACCACGAACGAATCGGTAGTCATGGCGAGGCGCGACTCGCCGACCGAAAAAATCGCCTGATCGTCCATGCGGTCGAGCAGCGGATTCGAAAACACCGGGAGAAAAACATCGCGCAGCAATTCGGCGCTCAGCCGTCCGCCGCTGCCATGTCCGAGCACAATCCGTTCCCGCATGCCGATCGGCGACGCACAGGAGAACGCGAGCTGTTCCGCGAGTTCCGCGAGTTCAGGCATGTTCTCGCTCCCATATATCCGCCGCTTCCCGCGGTCGCGGTTCATGGGGTGCCGGAGATGAACCGCGAAGTCCCTGATGCCGCCTGTACTGGTAATACGCCGCGCAAGCGCCTTCCGTTGAAACCATCGGTGCGCCAAGCGGAGTCATCGGCGTGCACCGTTCCCCGAAAGCCCCGCAGTCCACCGGTTTTTTCAACCCCTGAAGCACCAGCGCGCTGATGCACTCTTTCGGTTCTTCGGCGTGCAGGTCGGCGAGGTCGAAGACACGCTCGGCGTCGAACGCCGCGTAGGCCTCGCGCAAGCGATAGCCGCTCGCGGCAATCGACCCGATCCCTCGCCATTTCCGGTCGGAAACCTCAAACACTTCGCGCATCACCCGTTGCGCCGCGAGATTCCCGTCATGATTCACCGATCGCGAATACTGATTCTCCACCTCCGCGCGACCCTCTTCGAGTTGCGCCACCAGCATGGCGATCGCCTCCAGGAGATCCAGCGGCTCGAACCCTCCCACCACGATCGGCACGCGAAATTCGCGCGCCAGATCTTCGTATTGCCCGAACCCCATCACCGCGCAGACGTGTCCCGGTCCGATGAATCCCTGTACACGATTCGCCGGGGAGCGCAAAATCAGGCGCATCGCGGGCGGGACCAGCACGTGCGAGGCGATCATGGAAAAATTGCTCAGCCCTTCGCGCTTCGCGGTCCACACGGCCATGGCGTTGGCTGGCGCCGTGGTCTCAAATCCCACGCCGAAAAACACCACGCGCCGGTCCGGATTGGCGCGCGCCAGCTTCAGCGCGTCCATTGGCGAGTAGACGATCCGCACGTCCGCGCCTTGGGCCCGCGCCTCGAACAAGTCGGCCGACGATCCCGGCACGCGCAGCATATCGCCGTAAGAGGTGAAAATCACGCCAGCGAGAGACGCGATGCGAATGGCGCGATCCACCATTTCGAGCGGCGTCACGCACACCGGACAGCCCGGCCCATGCACCAGTTCCACTTCCTTGGGAAGCAGTTCGTCGATTCCGTAGCGCATCAGCGTATGCGTCTGCCCGCCGCAAACTTCCATCAGCACCCAAGGCCGGGTGACCTGGCGCGCGATTCGTTCGGCGATGGCGTGCGCGATTTTCGGGTCGCGATACTCGTCGACGAATTTCACGCGAGCCCCTCTTCTTCGAGCGCCCCGATCTCGGCCAGGTACTTGTAGGTCCGCGCGGCTTCTTCCTGATCGACTTTGGATATGGCGAACCCGACATGCACCAGCACAAAATCGCCGACGGAGACTTCCGGTGTAAACGCCAGGTTAACGGTGCGGCGCACTCCGCAAAAATCGACCTGGCCATGGCGGAACGCGGGATCGGCGCCATCGAGGGTAAGCACTTTTCCGGGAACGGCGAGGCACATATGCGCCTCCTCTCGGGCAAGTGCAGTTCCATCCTGGACTGCGTTTTCCGGCAGTTGGGCGCGGTCAAGCGCGCGCAATCGCGCAGGTCCGTTCTCTAACGGCACCCAGTTGCGCGAAAAAGCCCAAGTCCGCGCCCGCGCTACACCTCAGACCAAGCTGTATTTTTTCATCTTATAGCGCAGGGCGTCGCGGCCGATGCGCAGAATCCGCGCCGCTTCCGACTGATTTCCTCCCGCCGCTTCTATCGCCTTCATGAGCAGCGCGCGCTCCTGCTCCTCGAGCGAACGGATATCTTCGGGAATCGACACCGGTTCCTGCCGGATCGATTCCCCGGGAGTGCGCAGATACGACGGAAGATCCGCCAGGTCGATGGTATCGCCCATCACCATCATGCAGGCGTGGCCCATCACGTTTTCCAGCTCGCGGACGTTTCCGGGCCAATCGTGCCGCGCCAGGCGAACCTGCGCGCGCTGCGTCAGGCCGCGAATCTCTTTCTTGAATTGCTGCGCAAATTTGGCGACGAAATGCCGCTCCAGCAGCGGCAGATCTTCGCGCCGCTCCGCCAGCCGCGGAACTTCGATCTCCACCATGGAAAGGCGGTAATACAAATCCTCGCGAAAACGTTTTTCCGCGATCGCCTGGCGCAGATCGTGATTGGTCGCCGCGATCACCCGCACGTCGATCTTTCGCGCCGTCAGCGCGCCCACCCGCTGCACTTCCTGGTTCTGCAAAACGCGCAACAACTTCGCTTGCGTCGCCAGCGGCATGTCGCCGATCTCGTCCAGAAAAATAGTACCGCCATGGGCGTGCTCGAACAACCCGGTTTTATCCTGCAACGCGCCGGTAAACGATCCTTTCACGTGGCCGAACAGCTCGCTTTCAAACAGCGTTTCCACCACGGCCGAACAGTTCAGCACCACGTACCGGCCATTGGCCACCGGACTGAGCTGGTGCAGCGTCCGCGCGATCAGATCCTTGCCCGTCCCGGTCTCTCCGGTGATCAGAGCCGCGCGGTAATGCGGAGCGATCCGGCGGACCCGCGCGAACAGGTCCCACATCAGCGGGCTGCGGCCGACAATCCCTTCGAAATGTGTGCTGGCCAGCAGCTCGTCCTCGATCTGGAGTGCGCGCGTCCGCTGCCGCGCGTCCTCGAGCAGCCGATTCACGCGCTCCCGCAAAAGGGACAGCGAAATCGGCTTATTCAAATAATCGGAAGCGCCTTTTTTAATCGCCTCCACCGCCGATTCCGAGGTGTAGTGCGCCGTCATCAGCACCACGTTAATCGACGGATCGAATTCGGCAATACGCTCCAAAACCTCGATGCCGTTCAATCCTGGCATCCGCAAATCGGTGAGCACCACCTGCGGCCGGCGGTTGAACACCAGGTCGAGACCTTCTTCGGGGTCGGAAGCCGTCAAAATCTCCAGGCCGGGCTGGCGTAGCGCGGCGGAAAGAAATTCGAGACTGGAGGGCTCGTCGTCAATGATAAGCAGCGAAAGTTCGAACGGGGTCATGAGGGTCTATTCTTATTGAAGCAGACTTACATTAACCCTTTTGCAAATCCGCCGTCGATGGCGATCGATTGTCCGGTGATATAGCTCGCCCGGTCGGAGCAGAGAAAAACCACCGCATCGGCAAATTCGCCGGGACGCGCCAGGCGCCCCAGCGGGATCTGGCTGGTCCAGCGTTTCTCGATCTCCGCCGGGGAAACTCCCGCCGACTTCGCCAGCGTGGAAGAAAGCTCGCCCAGACGATCCGTCGCCGTGTAGCCGGGGCAAACGTTATTCACCAGGACGTTGAACGGCGCGTATTCGTTGGAAAGACTCTTCACCAGCCCGGCGACCGCCGCGCGCACGGAATTGGACAGAATCAGCCCCTCGATCGGCTGTTTGACGGTCAGCGAAGTGATGGTCACCAGCCGGCCCCATTTCTGCGCCTTCATCGCCGGTAAAACCTCGCGCGTAAGGAACAGAGTGCTCATCAGGTTCAAATCGATGGCGCGGCGCCAGTCCTCAACCGTAGTCGCTTCGAACGGTTTCGCCGGCGGACCGCCCGCGTTGGTAACGCAAATATCGACGGGGCCGAATCGCTCGTTCACGCGCCGGACAAATTCGCGAACCTGCTCTTCGCGGGTGACATCGACGGCCGCGGCCAGCGCCTGCGCACCCGTTTCGCGCCGGATTTCTTCCGCCGCCGCTTCCACTGCGTCCGCGTGGCGGGAGCACAAGGCCAGTCTTGCTCCTTCCTTTGCCAGCCCACGCGCAACCGCTTTTCCCAATCCCTGGCTGGACGCGGCAACCAGCGCCACGCGATCTTTCAATCCCAGATCCATCCTCAGGTCCTCTCGCGCTCGCCGCGCCGCAGGTAGGCGTCGTCCTTGGCCAGCCAGTCGACGCGGATCGGAGAAAAAATATCGAGGTCCAGCGTGTCTTCGAGTGCGACGGCGCGGTGCGGGACATTGGACGGGATGTGCAGCACTTCACCGGCGCGCACTACCACTTCGCGGCCCTCCAGTTGGAATCTCAGCGCGCCCTCAAGGATGTAGGTGATCTGTTCGCTTTCATGATGGTGCTCCGGCACCACGGCGTCTTTTTTGAGGAAAACCTGCGCGACCATGGCTTTTTCGCCGCTGATCACCTTTCGCGAAATCAGTTCGCTCATCTTTTCGAGCGGAACGGCTTCCCAGCTCAGATATTTGTGAGTCATGCCGACCTATTGTAACGTTTGTAATAGATGCTCCGAATAATCTGGATTGCGGCCGCTTTCGCCGTGCTCGCCGGCTGCGGCCGAAAACCGGCTGATGAAGGACGCGTGACGCTGAAATCGTCCGAGTCCAGCGTGAGTCTTCATCCCGCCGCGACCTTGCCGGCGTGGATTCCCGTTTACGCCGCAACGCAGCCGCAAGGAATTTTTTCGAGCGACACGCGCGAAGAAACGCGCCATACTTTTTCGTTTGAAAGCGCCGACCCGCCAGGGAAAATCGCGGCTTTCTACGAAGACCGGCTGAAGAGCAACGGCTTCACGGTTCAGCCCCTCGGCCATCCGGAAGCGGGAGGGCTCCTGAGCGGGGAAACGGCGAATAAAAAAAGAAGCGTGGTGGTGACCATCGTTCCCGTGAACCACGTCACCCGCGCCAGCGTGATGGCGATCGAAAAGAAATAGGCGTCACCGCGCCGGCGCAGCAGGCAGCATATTGCGGATGGCCGCGATTTTCCAGCCGCCGGCGCCGCGCTTGAACAGAAACGTGCTCCACATGTGCCGCGCGCCGAGATCGTAGCGCCCGTCGGCGAGGGCCACGTCGCGATCGAGAAAACGAATCGTTTCGAGCGTAATGGCGCGCTTGCCGCTCTCTTTTTTCGAGCTGGCCACGGTTCCGCGGACCACTTCGGCGCGTCCTTTTCGCCACTCGCCCGAAGAAACCAGCTGATCCGCGTCGGCCGTGAACAGCGCCTGAATCGCCTGCGGATCAATCGTGTCGCGCGCCGCGACGTATTTCCGCACCACCTCGCGAATCGCGTTTTCGTCCGCGCTCTGCGCGCCCAGCGAAACGGCCAGGAGCGCGCCAGCCAGCATGATTCCCCATCGATTTTTCATCACGATGCAGTTTACCTCAACTCGCGCCGCCAGGCGATCTGATACTTTGGTGGTTAAGTATGAAGTACCGCTTGTTCCTGTTTTTCGCCGCTGCCGCGCTCGCCGCGGCGCAAGTCGCCGGCGTGCCGAATTTCCATAAAGTGAATGATGGCCTTTACCGCGGGGGCCAGCCGACCGAGGACGGCTTCGAAAATCTGGCTTCGCTCGGCGTCAAAACGGTGATCGACCTGCGCGGCATCGGCGAGCATTCGCAGGCGCGGGAGCAAGGCTGGGTGCAAGCCGACGGCATGCATTACCTCAGCGTGCCGCTGGGGCAATTATCGGCGCCGCACGATGCCGACGTTGCCAAAACCCTGGCGATTCTCAATAATTCCACCGGCGCGCCGGTTTTCATCCATTGCCGCCGCGGTGCGGACCGCACCGGCACGATCATCGCCTGTTATCGCATCGAGCACGATCATTGGGACAATCGCAAGGCGCTCAAAGAAGCGCGCGGCTACGGCATGAGCCGGCTGGAGCGCGCCATGCAACACTATATCCTGCGCTTCGAGACTGAGGCTGCCTCGGCCGACGCTCAGCAGTAGCCTTACGGCAAAGTAAACACCAGCACGAATCCGCTCTGCTTCAGAACATAGCTGTTCTGCGCGTACCCGCTGGGAAAAACATTGCTGGTGGTCGCGCCCGCGGTATAAATCTGGCCCGTCGAATCGACGTAATTCCCATAGGCGACCGTGTAGCCGGGGCTGGTCACGTAGCTCGAATAAACCAGCGCCTTGGAGCTGAACGGCGGCTGCGACGGATCGAGAACCGCGATAAATCCATCCACCGCGCCGCCGAGCGAAGTGGGATTCATGGCGTTCTGCGTCACCGGGAAATTCGGCGACATCGTGTAGCCCGACAAGTAATAGCGGCCGGCCGAGTCGCTGTGCATATCGTAAGCCACTTCGCCGCCGCTGCCTCCGAAAAACGTCGAATAGATCAATCCCTGATTTTTGTCGATAATGCTCAAAAACGCGTTGCCGTTGCCCCCGAACTGGGTTTGATAGGCGCCCTGCGTGATCAGAAAATCGGGCGACAGCGTATAACCGGTCAGCACCATCCGTCCTGAAGGGTCGAGCAGAATTTTCTTGGCCTCATCCGTGCCCAGTCCACCCAGAAAGGTCGAATACAGCAGCGTGCCCGCGCCGGGATTCAGCTCCGCCACGAAAACGTCGCCGTCCCCGGCATACACCGGCTGCACCGAATTTCCCGCCATCGGAAAATCGGGCGAATAGCTCACGCCCGCGACATAAACATTGCCCGAAGAATCCACCGCAACAGACCGTCCCAGATCCTGCGTCGAGCCGCCCAGAAAGGTGCCGTAAATTTCCGACGGAATCCCCTGCTGCGACGGATCAATCTGCACCACGAACGCATTCCAGCAATTGTTGGCCGATTCGCCGTCAATCGTGTTGTCGCCCGCGGCGTTGTAGGTCGTGCCGCCCAAAACATAACAGCCGCCGCCGATGGCGCCCTGAAAAGCGCCCGCCGTCGGAAAATCGGGCGAGGTGGTCCAGCCGGTGACGTACACAAATCCGTTGGCGAGCGTAATGCCGTCGCCTTCTTCCGAATCCGATCCGCCCAGGTACGTCGAGTAAGTCAGATCCGGCACGCCGCCGCCCTGCGAAGAATCGAGGATGCTCATGAACGCGTGCGAATTGCCGGCCGACGGAGTCTGCGGCTGAAGCGCGGTGCTGGTGGTGGGATAATTTCCGGATGCGGTTACGCCGGTCAGATACATTACCCCATTGGCGTCCACCACCATCTGCGTCACCGTATCGTTCACCGCGCCGCCCAGATAGCTGCAATAAACGACAGTGCCGTTCTGCGGGCTCAGCTTCATCACCCAGATATCCTGGTTGCCGTTGTTCGATCCGGCGAAAGCGTCGCTGGTCACCGGGAAATCAGTGGACCAGGTGTTGCCCGCCATATCGATATTGCCCTGCGAATCATAGGCCACCGAGACGACCCAATCGGTGGAGCTGCCGGTGAGGTAATTGTCATATGTAATCGCGGGATCCACCACCAGTTTCCCGGCGCGATCGTAATTTCCCAGCGCGACGCGCAACGCGCCATCGCTCGCCAGGCGATAATGCGCATCCACCCTGACGATCTCGCCCGATTTGCGCCGCTGATAAACCAGCGGCGCGCGTTGCAACACTTCGCCCGAATCGAGCGCCAGCACCACATCGCCCTGATCGTTGAGTTTCACCGCATCGGCGCCTTCGAATTTCATGCGAATCCGCGACGGATCGGCGCCCGGCGCGATTTCAAAATCGTATTCCATCTCCCCGCCGTGGCCGTAGTAAACCAGATCGATTCCCGGATAAATTTTGCGCCGCCGCAGCCGCGCGTAAGCGGGAACGCTGCGAAAGGTGTGGCCGATAAAATAATTCGACGGCGCCGCAAATTGGTCCGCGCCTTCGAAGTTCGCCGCGCGGCTGGCGCCCGGAAACTTCAGCTCGATCGTCCGCTCGCCGATGCGCATAAACGCCGCGTCGGCGGCGAACAGAAACGAATAGCCCAGCCCGCGCGCCCGCCAGTGTCCGCCCGAATCGGGTTCGAATCGGATGGGCAACGCGTTTCTGAGCTTCGCCGAAACGTGCGGCGCCGGATTGGCAAAGGCGCAGACGCACAACACGCTCGGACACAATACTGACAGGACCAACCGCATAATGTTTGAGACGTAACTCCTGAATTCTCCGGTTTCAGCGGATCTTTACTATTAGAACATATGGCTCAACCTGAACCCTGGCTGCGCGGCCCGATTTCCGGCGTCGATCCTCTGCTCGCGCCGATTCTCTACGCCTTCGCGCAAGCCCGCGAGGATCTCTGGCGCCACACTGTGCCGCTCAGCCACGCCGAAATCTGGGCGACGCCGCACGGGTTCGCGTCCGTCGGCTTTCATCTTCGCCACATCGCCGGCAGCGTCGATCGGCTGATGACCTACCTCCAGCGACGCCAATTGACCGGCGCGCAACTCTCCGCGCTCGCGGCCGAAAACGCGCCCGGCGCATCGCGCGAGGAATTGCTCGCCCAAATCGACGACGCGTTTCGCCAGGCCGAAGCGGTGGTCCGGTCGCTCGATCCCGCGAGCCTCGCCGATCCGCGCGAGGTCGGTCGAAAACGCCTCCCGACGACGGTGATCGGCTTGCTTACGCATATCGCCGAGCACACCCAGCGCCACACCGGCCAGGCGATCGCCGGCGCCAAACTCGCGGCCGTTACAGCCGGGTCAAAGGCTTTGCGCTGACGGCAGGGCTTCGTTGGTTGCCATGCACCAGGCTTGCGCCGAAGGTCCACCGCCGGACGCGAACGGCACAAGCCTGGCGGCTTATGCCACTACTTTGTTAAATACACGGTGAATTTGGTCACGTCGCGAAACCCCATGCGCCGGTACAGTGCGTACCCAGCCTCGGTCGATTGCAGCACCAGCCGAGTCAACCCCGTGCGCCTTTGCATCTCCGATGCCGCCGCGCGCAGCAGCGCTTCGCCGTAACCTCTGCGCCGAAGCACCGATGACGTCGCCAGCGAATAAACGCCGATCGCGTCCGCCGCGCGGATCAACGCTACGATCGCCACCACGCGTCCCTGCGCCAGGCCGACGAAGCCCTGATAATCGCCCTGCCACGCCTGTTCGCGAGTGTAAACCGCACGCGCGATGGTGTACGGAATATCGAAGGCAGCCGAGGTGAGCTCCGCGAACGCCGCGCGCGATGCCGCGTCGCACACCGGCCGGATTTCGACCTCGGGAAGTTTCCTCACCGGCGGCTCCAGCGCCTCGGCGAGCATTCCCGGCGGATGCGAAATCACCCGCATGCCGAAATTCTGAAAGGTCTGCCGCACCTGCTTCATCGCCGCTCCGTCGAGCATGTCGTCGCACAGCCAGAACGACCAGCGCAGCGTCCGCTCCCGGAAATATCGCGCGACTTCGTTGAGCCGCGCCTCCAGTTCGCCGCCGCGCGCCGGCGACGTCAGCAGCGCGATATTGAAAACGCCATAATCGAGACCCGAAAAAATCGCCACGCTGCCATCGAGCGTCCGCACTTCGCCCGATCCTGCCGCAACGCCAAAAAACTGCATCGCCGCGCGCAGGTTTTCGTCGACAATCAGGAAGCCGGACATGAATCATTCACAGCATGGTCAGCGGGTCCACGTCAATCACCAGCGCCGCCGCGTTCCATTTCTCCTTGCCTGCAAATTCCCGGATCTGGCCGAGCAGTTCGTTCAATTTTTGCCGGCTCTGCGATTTGAGCAGCATCTGATAACGGTATTCATTTTTCAGCCGCACCATCGAGGCCGCCGCCGGACCCAGCACGCGCACGCCTTCCGGCGCGGGCTGGATTGAGCGCGCCAGCGCCGCGCTGCGCGCGATCGCTTGTTCCTCGTCCGGCGCGCGAACGAACACATTGGCCAGCGCGCCGAACGGCGGATAAGACATACAGCGGCGAAATTCAATCTCTTTTTTATAAAAATCCTCGTAATTCTGCGACGCCGCCCCGCGAATGGCATAATGATCAGGATTAATCGTCTGAATCAGTACGATCCCCGGCGTTTCTCCGCGCCCGGCGCGTCCGGCGGCTTGCGTTAAAAGCTGAAAGGTCCGCTCCGCCGCACGAAAGTCCGGAAGGCCCAGCCCGATATCCGCGTTCACGATCCCCACCAGCGTCACGTTCGGAATATCGTGCCCTTTCGCGATCATCTGCGTGCCCACCAGAATGTCGTAATCCCCTCCGCGAAAGGCCGCGAGAATCGTCTCATAATCGCGTTTGCGGCCCACCGTATCGCGGTCCAGGCGCGCGATTCGCGCCTTGGGGAACGCGGCGTGCAGCTCTTCTTCCACGCGCTCCGATCCAACGCCTTGAAACTGCACGTAATCGCTGTCGCATTTGGGGCACCGCTCCGGCACGCGCGCCGAATAGTTGCAGTAATGGCACAACATGCGCCGGTCCCGCTTGTGATAAGTCAGCGTCACCGAGCAGTTGGCGCACTCCATCCGCTCGCCGCAGCTTCGGCATACGAGGAAGCTCGAAAACCCGCGGCGATTCAAAAGCAGCATCGATTGCTCGCCGTTTTCGAGTCTCTCGGTCACCGCGTCAATGAGAACCCGCGAAAATGTCGAAAATTTCCGCGTGTCCAAAAATTCCTGCCGCATATCGATGACTGAAACCCGCGGCATTGGCCGCCGCTCGATCCGTTCCGGCAATTCCAGGCGCGTGTATTTTCCGCGCTCGGCGTTGTAGCGGCTTTCGAGACTCGGCGTGGCCGATCCGAGCACCACCACCGCCCCGGCATCGCGTCCGCGCACGATCGCGACATCGCGCCCGTTATAGCGCGGCGTTTCCTGCTGCTTGTAACTCTGATCGTGCTCTTCGTCCACCACGATCAATCCCAGATTCCGCACCGGGGCGAACACGCCGGATCGCGTCGCGACGACCACGCCCGCTTCGCCCGCGCGAATCCGCCGCCATTCCTGGGCGCGCTCGGAATCGTGAAACGCGGAATGAAGAATCGCCACCCGTTCGCCGAACCGCTGATGGAATTGGCCGGCGACCGCGGGCGTCAATCCGATTTCGGGAACCAGCATCAAGGCGCTCCGTCCGGCAGCCAGCGTTTCTTCGATCGCCCGCAGATAAATTTCCGTCTTGCCCGATCCGGTGACGCCCTGCAACAAAAATGTGTGAAATTGTTTAGTTTGGAGGGCGGCGAGAATCTGCTGGAAGGCGCACTGCTGATGCGGATTCAGCGCATGCGGCCCGCGCGCCGGCATTTGCGGCGCGGCCACCGGGGCGAGCGTCAGCGAAACCAATTCCTTTCGCGCCAGACCGCGCGCCGCCGGGCTCGCCTTTGCCACCGCTTCTTCCACCTCGGCCAGATTATGCGAGCCGGGATGCAATTCCAGGTAGGCCAGCACCTCGCGCTCGGCCTTCGGCAATTTTTCCGCGCGCGATTTGAACTCCACACGCAGCCGCGCGGCCGGCGCCCGCAGCGGATCGCGCTCGGCCGCGACGTCTTCGGCTTCGATGAATCCTCGTTTTTCGAGCGATTTCAGTACCCGCGCCGCATTCGGGATTTTTTTCGCCACGTACGCCGCGGTCAACGGCCGCGCGTCGAGCAGCCGCAAAATCTGCGACGCCGCATCTTCCTCGCCTTCGCCGAAAAAAAGCTGCCGCGCCGCGTCGCGCCCCGATGGCGTCAATGAATAAATTTTCCCGCGCCGCAAATCACCCGAAAGCGGAGTCATCGCCCGCAGCGTTTCCCCCAGCGGCGCGCAATAATACGACGCAATCCAGCGCCCGAGCTTCAACAGCTCCTCGTCAAGCGCCGGCTCCTCATCGAGCAACCGCAAAACTTCGCGCGCGGGCGACACTGGCGGATCGTCATGTGTTCTCAGCACCACGCCCGTCAATTTTCGCGGCCCGAACGGCGCCAGCACCCGGCATCCCGCACGCACGCGATGCCGCAGTGTTTCGGGCAACAGATACGTGAACGGCTGATCGATGGGAACAGGAAGGCTCACGTCGCAATAAGCGGGCATCGGTCAGAGTAATGGGGCGCGCGCCACATTGCCACCCACGATTTTTGCTTCGATCCGCCGGCTCATGCTACGCGTTCGGCACCGGCTGAAATGCCGCAAACACCGCGCCCTGCGGATCGGCCAGCACCGAAAATCTTCCCGCGTTCGGAACCGACATCACGGGAACGTACGTCCGGGCGCCCAGCGATTCCGCTTTCGCCGTGCTGGCATCGGCATCTTCCACCACAAAATACGCCAGCCAGTGCGGCGGAGCGTTCGGATCGCGATACTCCACGGGCTGAATCCCGCCGATGAACTGCTCGCCGTTCTTGATGTGCAGATAACCGGACGGATCGTTCTGTCCCACTGTCACTTTCCATCCAAACAATGCTTCATAAAATTGTTTGGCCCGCTGCGGATCGGGCGTGCTCAGATCCGCCCAGCACAGCGTTCCCGGAACACCCCCCAGCGCGATGCCGATTCCCGCCTTCGGCTGCCACACGCAAAAGAACGCGCCGGTCGGGTCCTGAAGCACGGCCATGCGGCCATATTCCATCACGTCGAAGGGCTCGGCGTGAACTTTCCCGCCCAATTCCCTAGCACGAGCCGCGACTGTATCCGCGCTTTCTACCGAGATATAAAGATCCCAGCGCGCCGGCAATCCCTGCTGCTCCGGCGGCATCTTGTACGCCGACGCCACATCGCGATCGTCAATGCGGAACAAGGTGTAAACCCCGCCCGGCCCCATCGGATGGTCCGTGATGGACCACGGGAAAAGCTGGGTGTAAAACTTCTTGGCGGCGTCCTGATCCGTGGTCGCCAATTCGACCATGCAGAACGCCCCGGGGGCATGTTTTTCGATCTTCGGCATGTGGGGATTATAGCGCGCCGGCGTACGATGTATAATCGATTTTACTTGGGAGGGATTAACGTGAAAACTCTTGTGGCCGCGATTGCCGCAGTAGCGCTGTGCGGAGTCATGTACGCGCAGGATGAAAAGAATGCATTTGACAAATTGAAGGACGCCATGGGGCAAAAGAACGCCAGCACGATCAAGACACTGGAGCCGGCCGCGTATAAGTTCGCCGAATCGACCATCAACGCGCCCAAGCCCAATGACCCGGAGGAAGCCAAAACCTGGGCCGCAAACGTCGAAGCCGGCAAGGAAATGGCGACTTACACCGAGTATGCACTCGCTTCCACGGCCGAACAACCGGGCACCGATCCGGCGACGGCCGCCGCGCTTTGCGAGATGCTGCTCGCGCAGAACCCCAAGAGCCAGTACATCGATGAAGTGTTCGCCAACGCGTACCTGATCGCGCTCGGCAAGACCGGGAACAAGGCCAAGCAGATGGAAGGCATGGCCTCTATCGCCAAAGGCCATCCCGATAACATCGCCGCGAATATTGCGCTGCTCGAAGGCGGGCGAGGTTCGCTGGTCAACGCCGAGCATCTGACCGCCGCCGCCAAAAGGCCCCGTCCGGAATCGGTGCCGGAAGCCGACTGGGAAAAAGTGAAGAATGAAGCTTTGGCCAACGGCTACTACTATGCCGGTTTTATCAATGGCCAGAAACAGAACTGGAGGGATTGCGACAACAATCTTCGCGCCGCCGTGCCGTTAATCTCCGGCGAGCGCCTGGAAGCCGCTTATTTCACCATCGGAATCTGCGAATTTCAGTTCGGGAAACTCACGCTCGACCGGACCAAGATGGAGTCAGGCCAGCAGTTCATGCAGAAAGCCGCCGCGATG
This sequence comes from Bryobacteraceae bacterium, assembly GCA_035507655.1. GTDB lineage: Bacteria > Acidobacteriota > Terriglobia > Bryobacterales > Bryobacteraceae > Palsa-187. The sequence goes on from DATJNW010000013.1 coordinate 51,871, forward strand.
AAAGGTCCTTATCAGGGCCAGGCCTATCAGCAAGCCGCCGCGATGAGACAGGCTCTCGGCGGGCGCTAGCTCGCGGTTTCACGGATTCCCGGGCGGATCGCTCACAACCGTCGCGTTTCAGCAGCGCGTACCGCCGAATGGCTTACGAACTCCCGCAAGGAAAATAAATTCTTTCTATAAGACAATTTTCCAAATTGTCGCTATGCCGGACGGCTCATGCGCGAATTGACATAATAGCCGTGCGCCAAAGGACCCGGGCTTGATCACGAAAACTCTTAAATTTGTTTTATTTCCAAAAGCGTAACATCAGGCCACCTGCGTGCGTATATAAAGTCGAGGCGAGAAATTCGGCGGTTTACGTCCTGTGCCGTGTGGCTGGGCAGCGCCTTTTAATCAAGTCTTTCGTCCTCTAAGGAGATCACATGAAGAAGCTTCTCGTGGTGTTTGCAACTTTAGCGCTGGCCTTGGCGAGCGCGGCGGATAAAACGTACCACATCACACTAAATCAGTCGGCCTCGGTCAACGGAACGCAGTTGAAAGCCGGCGATTACAACCTGCAAGTTCAAGGCGACAAAGCGATTCTCAAGATGGGTAAGAAGACGGTCCTCGAAACGGCGGCCAAGGTGGAAACGGCGCAGCGCAAGTTCGCCGCCACTTCGATTGCCATCGACAGTTCCAACAATCAACCGAAGATCAGCGAAATCCGCATCGGCGGCACCACCACGCGCATCTTGTTCTCAGGGGCTACCGCGGCTGGGCAATAATCGAAATCGAATTTAAACAAAAACACGCCGGCGCGTTTTTCTGTAACCAAGCGCGACGGCGTTTTTTTTTGGCTCTGCCGAACGGCTTAGGGAATTCAAAATGGAGTTGATAGAAAAAATTGATGCTATTTCCCATCGGAAAAATCGATGTTCCGGTTATAATTAAGTCAGACGAGAAATGCAGCCACGTGCGGCACGCATCCAGCGGGCCGGAGCTTTTGTCATTTCCGTGAATCAAGGAGACCAATCAAAATGAAAAAGTTCGTACTGTTATTTTCCACGCTTGCGCTTATGGTGGCGAGCGCAGCCGAAAACACTTATCACTTCACCTTGCAGGAGCCGGCGTCGGTGAACGGCACGATACTGAAACCGGGCGATTACAGGATTCAGGTGGAAGGCGACAAAGCCATCCTGAAATACGGCAAGAAGACGGTGATTGAAGCACCAGCGAAGCTGGAAACCGCGGAGCACAAGTACTCGAACACCAGCGTCGATCTCGACAGCGTCAACAATAGGCCGCGGATCAGCGAAATTCACCTCGGCGGCACCAAGACGCGGATCATTTTCTCGAACAGCGCCGCAGCCGGCCAGTAATCGAATCGTGCGGGGCAGGCTCGCCGATGGGGGCCTGCTCCGAGCACACTACGGCGTATACAAGCCCATCGCCTGTTTTACTTTTTCAATCGTCCGGTTGGCGACCGGGGTGATTCTCTGCGCACCCTCCTCCAGCACCCGCGCCACGTATCCTTGCTCCTCCATAATTTCGCGATAGCGTTTCTGAATCGGCTCCAGCGCCGCGACCACCGCCTCGGCCGCCTGCTTTTTCAAATCGCCGTAGCGCATTCCCGCGAAATGATCCCGCACGCGAGCGTCGCTCCACTCCGTGAACGCCTGAAAAATTGTCAGCAGGTTGGCCACGCCCGCACCGAGCTTCTCGAAATCGACGCAGGGACTGGAATCCGTGGTGGCGCGTAAGATTTTTTTGGCGATAACCTCAGGCGGATCGAGCAAGCTCACCGCGTGCCCGCTGCCCGCCGCGGATTTGCTCATTTTCTTTTCCGGATCATCGAGCCCCATCACCCGCGCGCCCACCGACGGTAACCGCGTTTCCGGCATCACGAAAGTCTCGCCATACAGCGAGTTGAATCTCTGCGCGATGTCGCGCGTCAGTTCCACGTGCTGCGACTGATCGTCGCCTACCGGAACGACCTTGGCGTCGTACAGCAGAATATCGGCGGCCATCAGCACCGGGTATTGCAGAATCCCGTCGCCAATGGTCTCCTGCGCCGCCGATTTCGCTTTGTACTGCGTCATTCGTTCCAGCCATCCGACCGGCGTCACGCAGGTCAGCATCCACGCCAATTCCGCGTGCGCCGGAATGGCCGATTGCACCACCAGCGCGGAATGCGCCGGGTCGATACCGATGGCCAGCAGCATCCCGGCCAGCTCCTCGATTTTTTGGCGCAGTTCCTTGGGATCCTGAAAAATGGTCACCGCGTGCAGGTCGACAATGCAGTAGATGCTTTCGTAATCGTATTGCATCCGCGCCCAGTTTTTGAGCGCGCCCAGATAATTGCCGATGTGCGGGCTGCCGGTGGGCTGAATGCCGGAGAAGACTCGTGCTTTCATGAGAAGTTGGAGGAAAGTTTTATCGTAAACGATGTGAGTATCGAAAAGTGGGTGTACGGCGGCGAAGGGCTCGCCAGGATCGACGGGCGAGTGGTGCTGACTCCGTTCGTTTTGCCTGGGGAACGGGCGCGCATTGAAACCGCCGACGACGTTCATGCCGAATTGCGCGAGATCCTGGAACCGTCGCCCGGCCGCGTCGCCGCGCCGTGCCCCGTTTTCACCCATTGCGGCGGCTGCGATTATCAGCACGCGCCGTATGAATTTCAGCTCGCCAGAAAAGTCGACATCTTGCGCGAGCAGCTTCGCCGCGTCGGCAAAATCGACTATGCCGGCGAAATCGAAACGGTCAGCGGACCACCCTTCGGATACCGCAATCGCAGCCAGTTCCACCTCGCCGATGGAAAAATCGGTTATCTCGCGGCGCGCTCGCACGATCTGATCGCGCTCGAAGGCGATTGCCCGATTTCGTCGCCACGCGTCAATGAAACTCTGGCGCTGATTCGCGAACGGCTCGCGGATCCAAAGTTTCCGCGTTTCGTTCATGCCCTCGAAGTTTTCACGAATGAGCGCGAAGTCCAAATCAACGCCCTCGAAGCGGACCGCCCCGTGGCTCGATCGTTTTATGAGTGGTTCGAATCGGTGGTGGCGCTCGACTACGGTGAATTTCGCGTCAGCCCGCGTTCGTTTTTTCAGGTGAACCGTTTTCTGATCGAGCAAATGACCGAGCGGGCGCTCGCCGGGCGCCAGGGAAAATCCGCTCTCGATTTATATGCCGGTGTCGGACTGTTCGCGCTGCCGCTGGCCCGGAAATTTGAGTCGGTAACCGCGGTTGAAGCCGGATCGAGCGCCGCGCGCGATCTGGAGGTGAACGCGCAGCGCGCTGGTTTGAAAATCGGCGTCGAGCAGGCCCGCGTCGAAGATTTTTTAGCGAAGCTCGACCGCACTCCCGATTTCGTTTTAGCCGACCCTCCACGCGCCGGACTGGGAAAGTCGGTCACGGCGAATCTTCAGCGCCTGAAGCCGCCGCGCATCACCATCGTTTCCTGCGATCCGGCCACGCTCGCCCGCGATCTCGCCGCGCTCGCCGGCTACAAAATCGATCGCGTGACGCTGATCGATCTGTTCCCGCAAACCTTTCACATCGAAACGATCGTCGAGCTAGTCTCCTGTCCCAATGATTCGTGCACTAACTAACGACGCACCGCGTGGGGCAGGCTCGCAGCCTGCGGCGGGCTCTAAGCCCGCCTGGTCGGCTCAACAAGAGGCGGGCGGCGCGCCCACCGCAGGCCGAGGCCCGCCCCACAAATCCGCAGAAATAATATCACTGATCTCAGTGGGGCAGGTCTCAGACCTGCCGTTCCGGAGAGGCAGGCCGGGGACCTGCCCGACTCAATACGTGTCATGATAGAAAAGTGACGCGATCCAGGTCGAATATTCCGTCGGCCGACCAAGGAGTAAGGAATTCCTTATCCGTTTTCCCATTTAAAGATCGCGCCCGATGGACGATACTCCAGTTGTGGGGATACATTCCCTGCAAAAAGTCATGAAGGTAAACGACAGCAATCTCGGCGGCCTTGCCTCGCTAGGCGCGGGCGGCATTCAGCAGACGCAGCAGACCAGCCAAAGCCAGTCCGCGGCGCAGACGCAGGGCAGCACCGGTTCCGCCAATGGTTCCAATGACGACGTCCATCTTTCGGAGTTAGTGCGAAGTTTGCGGTCGCTCGCGGCGGATTCGCCGGAGCGGCAGGCGCGTCTCGAACAGATCGCGCGAAGCTACGCCAACGGCACCTATCAGGTGGACTCGCAGGCGACGGCTTCGAAGATGATCGACGACGCGCAGCAAACTTAGTAATGACCAGCAATCTTAAGACGGCCCGGAATCACGTCGCATCGCTCCGCCAGGCTTTGCTCACTCCTTCTCCCGAGGAGATTGAACGTTGCCTGCCCGGCCTGGCCGAGGCCGCGGCCTGCCTCGGCCGGATCGAGCAGAGCCTGCGCGCCGCGCCGCCTCAGCCGGAGCTGGCCGGTGAACTCAAAGCCCTTCAGCGCGACCTGAAAATGGTGGCGCGGATGATCGAGCACAGTGCGAATTTTTACCGCGGATGGGCCAGCCTGCTGGGCGCCGCGGCGGGAGGCTACACGCACAGCGGCCGCGCCGCGGAACTTCCCGTGGCCGCGACCCTCGCGGTTCAAGGATAACGAAATGGGCAACATCAACACCGCGCTGTACAATTCGGCCAGCGCGCTGAGCGTACTGGGGCAGGCTTTCAACGTGGTGGAGAACAATATCACCAACGCCAACACGCCCGAATACGCCGACCAGACCGCGTCGTTCGAAGCCATGCCTCTCGATCTCAGCCAGCAGCTTCCCGGAGGCGTCGAAGCGGGTCCGCTGATCAGCTCACGCAATGAATATCTGGAACAGGCGGTGCGAACGCAGCAGACGTCGCTCAGTTATTCGACCCAGCTCGCGAGCGACCTTGGCCAGGTGCAATCGAATTTCAGCCTGACGTCGACCAGCGGGATCGACAGCGCGATGAACACGTTCTTCAACAGTTTTTCGCAGTTGAGCGTCAGCCCCAACGACACCACGGACCGCCAGGCGGTTCTCAATGCCGCAAGCGGCGTGGCGCAGAGTTTTCAATCCGCCGCGCAAAGTATCCAGCAGGTTTCGACCAACGTCGTCAGCGAGACGACTGGCGTGGTTTCGCAGATCAACAGCCTGGCCTCGCAGATCGCCAATCTGAATCAGAGCTACGGCTCCGATGCGGGCGCCAATCAGGACCCCGGCCTGGACGCGCAGATGCACTCGGATCTGCTGCAACTCGCGCAGCTGACCAATTTCACGGTGATCCAGAACAGCGCCGGCGGTTACAACGTGTTTCTCGGTGGACAAAGCCCGCTGGTGATGGGCAGCGATGCTTACGCCATTTCGGCCGGCAACACTTCGGATCAGACGGGCATTCAGGATTCGAACGGCAACGACATCACCGGCGAAATCACCGGCGGCCAGCTGGGCGCTCTGATTCAGGAGCAGAACACGACGCTGCCCGGCTATTTGAGCAGCCTGAACACGCTGGCGCAAAATTTCGCCGATACGGTGAATGGCCAGCTTGCACAGGGTGTTGACGAGAACGGCGACACGCCGACGATGCCGCTGTTCAGCTACGATCAGGACGACGACGCGGCCTCGACCATCAGCGTGAATAGCCTGACGCCGGACCAGATCGCCGCGGCGTCGGCCGATGCGCCGGGTGGGGGCGACAACGCGGTCGCGATGGCGCAGCTCGCCACCACGCCGGAAATCAACGGCGCGACGTTCACCCAGTATTTCGGCAACTTTGAATCGCAGATGGGCAATGACGTGGCCAACGCGCAGGCCGATCAACAGCAGGCGCAGAGCCAGTTGACGCAGGCGCAGAGCGAGGTTTCGAATGCGAGCGGCGTCAACCTCAACGATGAAGCCACCAAGCTGCTGCAATACCAGCAATCCTACGATGCGGTGGGAAAAATGGTCGGCGTGCTGGACGATTTGACGCAGACGCTCATCGACATGGTGGATACGAGTACCTCATCATGATCATTTCCGCTCTCAACTCCGCGAATCAGCAGTTCGTGAATAACCTGAACGGCATTACGCAGGAGTTGAATACCGACGAATTGAACATCTCGAGCGGCGTCGATATGCGCAATCTGTCCGACAATCCGGACCAGGTTTCGTCGCTGCTTCAGGTCCGCGCGCAGCTTTCGGCGACGCAGCAGGTTTCGACGAATCTCGGCATCGTGACGACCGAGGTCAACACCGGCCAATCGAGTCTTCAAAGCGCGGTTCAGCTTTTCGATCAGGTACAAACGCTGGCGGCCGAGGGCGCCACCGGCACGCAGACCGCGAGCGCGAACTCCGGCCTGGCGACGCAGATCCAATCGATCGAGCAGCAGATGGTCGGCCTGGCGAACACGCAGGTGAACGGCCGGTACATTTTCGCCGGCGACTCGGATCAGACTCAGCCGTACATCTTCGATTCGACGCAGACCGACCCGGTGAGCGCATATCAAGGTTCGGACTCCACGCGCGTCGCGCTGACGGCAAACGGCACTACCTTCCCCATCGCGCTGACCGCGCAACAGATCTTCGATTCGTCCGACCCGACGACCAATGTTTTTACGTCGATCAACAATCTGGTCACGGCGTTGAACAACAACGATCAAACCGGCGTCGAGACGGCGCAAAGCGCGCTTTCCGGCGTCGCGACGTACTTGAATGAGCAGCTCGCGTTTTACGGCAACGCGCAGGATAATATGCAAGCCGCCACCACCCAGGCGCAAACGCAGACGACGCAGCTGCAAACCCAGATCGGCAATTTGCAGGATACGGACATGACCGCGGCCATCACCGACATGACCCAGACGCAGACGCAGGAACAGGCGGCATTGGGAGCGGAAGCGGCGATTCCGCGGCAGACGCTGTTCGATTATCTGGCGTGATCCAGCCGCGCCGTTAACGTTGCACATCCCCGCGTAACATCCCGGTGCAAATCGAGTCTAACCCACACGTGCATTCGGAACCGGCAAAAGCCGCGAACACGATCGCGGTATGGCTGTTTATCGGTTTTCTTGCGTTCAATCTCGCCCTGACCCGCGGCCATTTTTACCTTTCCGCTGCCCGCGCCTCAATCCGCAGGACGCCTACATTTTTGTCCCGCGGATCAGCCAGATCGTGACCCATTGGCACGCCTTGCTGGCCTTCGACGATCGCGTGGACATGTGGTTGATCAACGTCGCACGCGCCTTCGGACCGTGGCGCGCGATCGAAATTTTTCTTCCGCTCGCGGGCTTGATGGCGCTTTCGGTGGAGCGCGTGAGATCGACACTCGAATCGCTCACGGCGATTGCGCAACCCATCGCTGAAATTGCGGCTCCCGTCGCGTTCGAGGATCCGGGAGCGTTGTCGCACGAATCGGAGTTCGCGCAGGAAGGCCAGAGAGACTCGACCGTCGCCTGATCCGTTTGATCGGGACACCTCTGCCTGGCCCCCTCCTGACGGACGCGGCTTAAAGTTCGCCTCGTATTTTTCAAGCCTCGCGAAGGGCAACTGTAACGTAACCGGCTCGCCCGCGTGCTCTACGCGCCGACCGGGGCCACCTGCGGGTGCGCCATTTGCGCGGCCTCGGTCAGGTAGTCCAGTGCGGCGGCGACTCCGCCTTTCGAATGCGGAACGCCGGCGACCGCCAACCCCATTTCGACGCCGCACAATGTCCCCGCCAGCATCAGGTCGTTGAAGTCGCCCAAATGGCCGATGCGAAAAACCCGGCCTTGCAGCTTGCCCAGTCCGCTGCCGAGCGACATGTCGAACTGCTCCAGCACCACTTTGCGAAATTCGTCGGCATTGTGGCCGGAGGGAAGATAAACCGCTGTCACCGAGCTGCTGTAAGCCTTGGAATTGGCGCACACCAGCTCCAGTCCCCAGGCACGCACGGCGCGGCGCGTGGCTTCCGCATGACGCTGGTGACGCGCCAGGATATTTTCCAAACCAATTTCGCGGATCATGGCCAGGGATTCATGAAGCGCGTAGAGAAGATTGGTCGCGGGGGTGTACGGGAAAAAGCCCTTCTTATTATTCGCCAGCATCGCCTCCCAATCCCAATACGAGCGCGGCAGGCGAGCCGTCTTCGACGCGGCCAGCGCCTTATCGCTGATGCCGTTGAAGCTCAATCCGGGCGGAAGCATCAAGCCTTTTTGCGATCCGCCGACGCTCACGTCGACGCCCCATTCGTCCTGGCGATAATCGAGGGAGCCAAGCGAAGAAATGGTATCGACCATCAGCAGCGCGGGATGTTTGGCGCGATCCATCGCCTTGCGGACCGCGGCGATATCGTTCACCACCGACGATGAGGTTTCATTGTGCACCACCATCACCGATTTGATCTGGTGCGCGCGGTCTTCCTTGAGCGCGGCTTCGATATAGGCGGGATCGGCCGGATGGCGCCAGTCGCCCGGAACGAAATCGACTTCCAGCCCCAGGCGCTCTGCGACCTGTTTCCATAACGTGGCGAACTGGCCGGTCTCGAACATGAGCACCTTATCGCCGGGCGATAGCGTGTTGACCATCGCCGCTTCCCAGGCTCCGCTGCCGGAAGAGGCGTAGATGACGATGTGACCCGAAGTCTTGAAGATGGGCTTCAGGTCTGCTAACAGTTCGAGCGTGAGCCGAGAGAATTCGGGTCCGCGATGATCGATGGTGGGCCGCGACATGGCGCGCAGGATGCGTTCTGGCACGTTGGTCGGCCCGGGGATTTGCAGAAAATGACGTCCGCCGGCGGTTGCGATTGACATACCTTGATTTTAGTTCTTCAAAAATTTGGAGTGGGCAGGCGATAGTTTATGCCGTCTTTAATCCGACGCCGCGCGACGCCTCTCACTCGTTCTCTTTCAAACGCGACGCCAACAGCAGCGTCGCCGCGTCCAGGTCGAGATCGGCCAGCAACAAGCCCTCCAACCCGTAGGGCTGATAACATTGCACCGACCCATCCGGACGGATCACCGCGGAAGTGGTTGGCGATCCCGCGCTGGCGCAGTTGACGCTGGCAAAGTAGCAGGTGTTTTCCGCGGCCCGGCACAGCATCGCTTTTTCGTGGAACGAATTTCGCGGATCGGCGAAGGTCTCCGGCGCGAAACCGCCCGGTTCGGCTTCATGAAAATGCGGATGAAACACCACCTGCGCTCCATGACGCGCCGGCCAGCGGACCGTTTCCGGATAGCGCCAGCCCTCGTGGCAAATGGCCACGCCGAATTTCAGCGGACCCTCCGCAAAAACGCGCCGGCCCGAGCCGGGAGAATAAACCGGCTCTTCAGAAGGATCGATCTGAGCTTTGTCCTGAAAACCGGCGATGGCGCCGTCGGCATGAATTACCAGCGCGGTCGCCAGCAGCCGCCGGCTCTCGATCCGTTCCGTGCCGAGGATCACCGCAATCCGGGCCTGCGCGGCGGCGTTCTGAATCTTCGACCACGCGCCATCAAGAAACGCGCCATCCGGCGGCGGCGCCGGCTTGCCAGGCGCGCGATAGCCGGGCACGAAACATTCGGGAAAACAGACGATTCGGGCGCCGGCGCGTGAGGCCTCCACAATGGCGTGTCCGGCGAGCGCGACCGATTCGTCCGGAGTCGAAGGAGTCCGAAGATTGGCGAGCGCGATGCGAAAGGGAACCACAGACTTCCAGTTTAGGCCCAGGGATCGGACCTTCGAGAGCGCCCTCGGCAAAAGAGGTTGACCAAGCCGCAAATCTTCGAGTTAGAACGGCGGCGAGCCGTCGCCAAAAACCTCCGCCAGGAAACACCAGATGATCAAGCCCATCGATCCGGTGGCCAGGAAAGCTATCAGCTTGGCGAAGCCCGGATTCATGAACTCGAAGCGCAGCAGCAGCGCGAAAATCAACCCGGTATAGAGAAGATACGGATTCACCTCGCGGTCCGTGATGTTCGAGAACAGCACCGCGACAAAATAAAACAGCAGCGGCAGATTGCTCTCATAGCGCTTGCGGAAGATCATCAACAGCGAGACCACCGCCAGAGCCACGACCAGCAGCGTGGTCATGTTCAGAGGAGAGCCATCGAAGTCCATACGCGACTGATCGGCGAATTGTTTGGAAAGGATTAGGCGCTTGCTGAGAAACCAAAACCCCGCCATCGCTGGCGGGGCTTGTTCCCACATCGATCGAGGCCCGTTCGTGAGGACGGGGTTAAAATTCCCGCACTCTTAGCCGTGCGGATGTTCGGGTGGCGATTTACCGCCCCACCGCCGAGGTGTAACTCAGGCCGACCGTTGGGACAAAGTCCTGAAGCCAGCCTCCGATTTTCGCGCCCTGCGCCGGCGCGATCACTTGTTTGGGGAATGTGGTGATGTAATCGTGCAGCTCGGCGCGAAGCTGCATGTGGGGCGTCACCTGGATTTTCACGCCGCCGCCCGCGCTGATCAGCGGCGTCAAATCCTGCGCCTGGGTAAGCAGCGCGAAGTTGTTCAGCGGCTGATAGGCCTGCTGCGCTCCAGTGCCCTGATACACCTTGATGCCCGCGCCCACCGCCACGAACGGCCGGATTTTCGATCCGTAATGCGTGGCGTGCCACAGCACGTCATAATGCACCGCGTAGGATCGCGCCGCGAACGTCGCCTGCTGGCCGCCGCCGCTCAAATCGAGCGAGCCGAGCTGAAAATCGCCGCGCAGCTCCCCGCCCCATTTATCGGCGCGGTTGTTGCCGAGCCACACGCTGCCCGCCACGCTGCTGTCGATCTTGGCCGACGCCGATCCGCCCGGCGCGGTCACGCTCTCCGACGTGTAAAATCCGCCGCCGGCCCCGCCGCCGACTTCCCATTGCTGCGCCAACATCGCCGGCGCGAGCGCCACGGCGAAACACACTGCCAGCATGTGAACTGATTTCATAAAAGATTCTTCCCTTCTTTCCCCGAACTTCTGCGCTCCCTAACGGTCGCGGCTCGCAAGCCGGGCGGAGCCGCGCGCGTCCGCGAGCGGCCTTTTCGCCGGCAAGCTCGTTAATCGATCACGCGTAGCGAGAGCGATTGCACCGCGCCGCCCTGCGTGATGGTGAGCGGAGTGTTCAAACCCTCCGGCACACTGCTCGGAACCGTCACATTGATCTGTCCCACGCCGACCTGTCCCGGCGCGAGTCCGGCAAACGTCACCGGAACATTCACACCGCCGAGCTGGACCGTCGGAGGCTGCACCACAATGGCCAGCGGACTCACCGGCGCGGGCAATCCGTCGCCCACCACCGGCGCCGTCTCGCCAAGGCCAGTCAGATAGATCGTCAGCGCGTCGCCGCGATGGATCGGGTTGGTATCGGTCACCAGTTGACCGTTGGCGTCGCGAACAATCGTCGGCAGATTTGTTTCCGGACCGGCCGTGCCGCTCATGAACACGGCGGGGGCGGTCGGTTGGACCGTGATATTGAAATTGTTGCTTTCCCCACCCGGCGTGTACACGTTCACCGTCACCGCTCCGACGGCTTCGGACGGCATCTGCGCGTTAATCTGCGTCGGCGAGACGAACACCAGCGGCATGGGCTGCCCGTTCACCGTCACGCAGCTATTGGCGAGCGCGGTTGGCAGCGGGATCTGGCTGGTGGCCAGATTGGTCGGGTTCATCTGGCTGCCGAAAATCGAAACCAGGCCGCCCGGCGCGGCCGGAGAAACGCCGTCGGCGGCGCTCACCACGCTGCTGATCTGCGGCGCCGCGACGGAAGCGGCGTAGGCCCACGGCAGCACCGTGAAGCCCGAAGTGGTCAGCGCGACAATCTCGCTCTGATCGGGCATCGGCGCCAGCGTACGGGTGAAGGCGGAATTATAGGAGCGCGCGAACAATCCGGCGCTCGGGCTGGCGATGGTTCCGGTCTGCGAATTTGAGGTGCAGGTGGTGGTGCTGCCCGAGACGGTGCAACTCTGCGTGGTCACCGTTTGCAAATTGCCGGTCACGCAGGTGGTGACGGTCATGGTTCCCGTCGACGAGGTGGTGGTCGTGGTGGTGCAGTTTGTTCCGGTGCTCGGCGCCGTGACGCTCGAAAGAATGGGCGCTTCCACCATGGCCGTCGGCTGGATGGCCGTGCCGTTGGCCGTGTTCACCTGTTCGATCACTCCGGGGCTGGCGGAGTTGGGCGCGGTCGTGAAATATCCGTTCTGGTTGACGAAGGAGAAGCCGGAAGAACTGCCGTTGGCCGTCGACAGCGCCATGTGCGGGACGCCGGAGTTATCGAGCAGCGTATTTCCGACCATAAATTGACTGAAATTCGACGCGGCGTACGCCCCGCCGAGGCTGCCGAAATCGTGCCGCGAGGAGACGAACGTCCCGGCGACCGCGTTGTAAATCAGCACGGAGCCGTCGGCGCCGGCCGCCAGAATATTGGCTCCATTGCTGGAGGCGCTGAGCACCGTGTCCTGACTCAACTGATTGGTCCAGTTGCCGAGCGTGGGAAGCCGGCTCGCCGAATGCGTCAGCATGTTCACCTGGTCGATCCCCGGCTGGCTGCCGTCGCCGGGACGTCCCATGACGAGAATCGCGTTCGACGACGCGGCAATGCTCTCGGCATAATCGCCGCCCATGTTGATCGGCGTCTGCGCCTGCAACAGATCCAGATCGAAAACGTCCATGTAATGCGAGTTGTCGCAGCCCACCAGAAGATCCTGCTGATCAAACGTAATCGCCATGCTGGTCGGCGTCGTGCAGGTGCGCAGGATCGACTGTAGCGAGTTGTTCGATTCGCCGTAAACCAGCACCTGGTTCACATCCTGGCGCAGCACATAATAAACCTGGCGCTTGGGATCCGCCAGCACATCGGCCACGGTACCGGGAATATCGACGAAGCTGCCGCGCTGCGAGGGCGCCTGCGAATTGATCAGCACGCGCACCGTTTTGGGCAGGTTGATCGCCGCCGAGGAGCTGATGGTGAGCGCAGCCGTCGCCGTTCCTTTCTGGCTGGCGAAAGCCGCGGCATTCACCGTCACCGTGACCACCGCCGGCGTCACGCCGCTCGAAGGCGACACGCTGACGCCGGAAACACTGGACGAAATGGTGAACGGAGTGCTGCCGCCGCCCGGATCGGAAACCACCAGGGTCTGCGAATTCGCGCCCTGATTGCAGAAATTGCCGCGGAACACGATGTCCTGGACGGACGCCTGAAGCCGCGGATAGCTGGCCAGATTTCCCACCGGAAGAACCGTCACGCCGCTGTCGGAAATCGCGTACATGGTGTTATGGTCGTTGGTCAGCACACTTTTTCCGGCGAGATTTTCGGGCAGATTTAACTGATCCTCGACGGTGAGATTATCCGAGTCATTGATCATCAGAATCGGCGGATTGGTGTTGGCCGTCGCGGGAGTCCCGCTCGGCGGAATCTGCGCGTAAATCAGGCTGCGCGAGGAATCGATCACGGTGCTGCCGACATTCAGCAATCCGACGGGGTTGCCCCATTGCGCCGAGGTCACCAGGTTGGAATCGGCCACCCACCAGGCGAATGTGGCGAACGAGCCGTCGTCGGCGAGACTCACCACCCGCGGCCCGGCCGGCGGCGAGGAAACGTAGAACGCGCTGGTAATCACCTTGGTGCCGACGTTATAGCGGAACAGCAGGTACGGGCTGGTGCCGCCGAAACCGGCGATGGTGTAGCCGTCGCGCGAAACCGCCAGCGAGGCCTGCGCGAACTGGTTCGGAAACGTCGCCGTCGGCTGCGGAATCGCATTCGTCGCCACCTGTGCGATGGTCTGCAAAGTGGTGGTGGTGCCCACCGTCGGATTGAACTGAATAAATTCGTTGGTGGTCACCACCAGCGCGTTATCGTCGGCGCCGAACGCCACGCCCAGTGGAGGATTGCCTAGCGCGATCACCTGCTGGGAATAGTTGGCCGTCAGATCGATCAGCGTCAGTTCGTTGGTCTGGCTGCCGGAGGTGTTGTTCCCGAAGTGGGCCACGATCAGCCAGTGATCGTCGGGCGAAACCGAGATCGAGCTGGGATTGGGATCCACGTTGATCGACGTCTGAATGGTATTGTTCGCCAGCGACATGACGTCGATCTGGTTGGCGCTGAAATTGGCGATGTACAACACACCGCGCGGCTCGTCGAGAGCAATGTCAGCCGCCTGGCCGCCAATCGGCACTACCGTTCCGAACGTCGCCCCCAGCGCGGTCGCCGCGGTAAGCACCGCGCCCATGATTGCCATGATCCAAGTCTTCCGAAACATAAACGTGAACTCCGTCCTCCGGTTAGCTTCTCTTTGCTCTCTTCTAAAAACTGCTCCCGCATGGCGCGAACGTTTTATATCCGCGCCACGCGAGGCCCAACCTTCCAACCCGCACCTCTCGATTGCTCCCGCTTTCCACGAACGCTGCGCGCTGGTCGCTTACTCGGCGTTCTTTTTGCGGCGGAGCACGATGATCCCCAAAAACAGGATCGCCAGCACGGCACAAGCGATTCGAACAGTGGAAGTGTCCATCGTTTCTTTCTCCTTTCCTGACAAGAATGAATTCGGCGCTTCTAGACCTAACCTTTAGGGAGGTACTAGGAAACGCGGATTCAGTATTCAGAACTCAGTATTCGGAATGTTCACCAACCGCAGGCGGTGATTCTGAATCCTGAATCCTGAATCCTGAATCCTTTCTTCACATGTTGTTCATCATCGGCAGCAGCTCCCGCATGATCTTTACGATGACCGGGCCGACCGTCACGACGAACAGCGTCGGCAAAATGCAAAAAAAGATTGGAAATACCAGCTTCACGCCAAGCTTGGCGGCCTTTTCCTCGGCCACCTGCCGCGCCTGCACGCGCATGAAGTCGGCGTGAGCGCGCAGGCTCTGCGCTACGCCGGTTCCGAAGCGGTCGGCTTGAATCAGCACGGCCACCAGTTTTTTCAGATCGTCCACGCCGCTGCGCTCGGCCAGGTTGCGCAGCGATTCGATGCGCCGCTTGCCGGCCTTCAGCTCCAGGTTCACCAGTCCGAACTCCTGGCTGATCTCCGGATGGGCGTGTTCCAGTTCCTTGGATACCTGCAAAATGGCCTGGTCGAGTCCCAGTCCGCTCTCGACGCAAACCACCAGCAGGTCCAGCGCGTTGGGCAATCCCCGCCCGATTTCATGCTGGCGTTTCGACGCGACCCGGCGCACATATTCGTTCGGGCCAAAAAATCCGACCGCGGCGGCGATCATCACGATTCCGAACTTGTTTCCCGAGTCGGTGGTGGAGCTGGTCAGCGCCACCGCCGTCAGCAGCGGCAGGAGCACGGCGCAGGCAACCTTGGCGCCGTACAGAATTTTCAGCGAATTTTCTCCGCGGATGCCGGCGCGAATCAGCCGGCGCTGCATCACCGTGACGTCCTTGGGCGACTGCGGGACGATGTTGCCCAGTTTCTTGATCAACTCGTGGAACGCCAGGCTGGGATGCGTGGGCACGTGCTCGGCCGGATCGATGCCGCCCACCACGCGCTCCATCGCTTCTTTCGGCCGCAGATACAATTTCATGCCGGTCAGCGCCGCGGCGACCGCCAGCCCGATGAACATCAATACCGTCAGCAGGAACATGGCTTAAACCTCGATATTCACGATCTTTTTCATGACCAGGTAGCCGATCACTTGCAGCGCCACCGCCGCGCCCAGCATGATATTTCCGGTGTCATCGGTGAAGAAGAATTTCACGTAATCGGGATTGGTGTAGAACATCAGAACGGCCACCCCCATGGGGATGCAGCTCAGCGCCGTCGCGGTCATGCGGCCGTGCGCGCTCACCGCGCGAATGCGCCCGCGCAGCTTGAACCGCTCGCGGATCACGTACGCCAGCTTGTCCAGAATTTCCGCCAGGTTGCCGCCGGTGCGCTTTTGCAGCAGCACCGCGGAAACGAAAAAGTGCACGTCGAGCGAGGGCACCCGGTTGGCCAGCTTTTGCAGCGCAATGTCGATTGGCAATCCCAGGTTGTGCTCTTCGAAGGTGCGCCGGAATTCGCCCGCCACCGGCTCCTGAAATTCGCGGTGAATCATTTCGAGCGAAACCGAGAAGGCATGCCCGGCGCGCATCGATCGGGACACGAATTCGAGCGCGTCCGGAAAAATCCCCTCAAAGCGCCGCAGCCGGCTCTTCCGCTTGAACGACACATACAGGAACGGAGCGGACGCTGCCGCCAGACCGGTGCCCAGCGCCGCGGCATGCATCACCGGAATCATGATCCATCCGAAGGCGAAGCCCATCCCGAAGCACACTAGACCCATCTGCACCAGGCGCGCCGGCGCCCAGTTCAGCCCGGCCTGCTCCAGCATGGTGTTCAGCTTCGGCGCGAGATTCATTTTCTCCACCAGCAGCTGCGCCAGCTTGCTTTTTACGATCGCTTCCTGGTGGATCACGCTGGCCTTAGCGGCGCCTTTTGCCTTTTGGGCTTTGTTCCTGCTGGTGCCGGCCAGGCGCTGCTTGATGCGGTCCACGTCGGACGACTTCAGATATTTCGACACCAGGAACCAGGCGCCCACCGCCGCGGCCCACACCACTATGACGAAAACAAATACGCCCATCGAATCAGACCTCCAATACTTCGTCGAACAGGTCCGGCCGCAGCCGGATGCCGGCGCTCAACAGCTTTTCGTAGAATTTCGGACGAATGCCGGTCGCCGCGAACCGTCCCACCACTTTGCCGTCCGGATCGAGACCGCGCTTTTCGAACACAAACAAATCCTGAAGCGTCACGATCTCGCCTTCCATACCCGTCACCTCGGTCAGCGAAATCACGCGGCGGGAGCCGTCGCTTAAGCGCGCCGCCTGCACCAGCAGGTTCACCGCGCTGGCGATCTGCTGCCGGACCGAGGTCAACTGCATGTTTGAATTCGCCAGCGATACCATCACTTCCAGGCGCGACACCGCGTCACGCGGCGAGTTGGCGTGCACCGTCGTCAGGGACCCGTCGTGACCGGTGTTCATCGCCTGCAACATGTCCAGCGCTTCTTCGCCGCGGACTTCGCCGACGATGATGCGGTCCGGACGCATACGCAAGCTGTTCACCAGCAGCTCGCGCTGCCGCACCGCCCCGTGTCCTTCGATATTCGGCGGACGCGTTTCGAGGCGCGCCACGTGCGGCTGCTTCAACTGCAATTCGGCCGCGTCTTCAATCGTGACGATGCGTTCCTTGCCGTTGATGAACGCCGAGAGCGCGTTCAGCAGCGTGGTCTTCCCCGCGCCCGTTCCGCCGGCGACGATGATGTTCATCTTGGCCTTCACCGCGGCTTCGAGCAGCTCCATCATGCCCGCCGTCATGGCCTTGCGCTCCACCAGATCGGCCGGCATCAGTTTGTCGGTCGAAAATCGGCGAATCGAAAGCAGCGGACCATCCACCGCCAGCGGCGGAATAATCGCGTTCACGCGCGAGCCGTCGCTCAGGCGGGCGTCCACCATCGGCGTCGATTCGTCGATGCGGCGTCCCACCTGGCTGACAATCTTGTCGATGATGCGCAGCAGGTGCTGGTCGTCGCGGAAATTCACGCTGGTCAGCTCCAGCAAGCCGCGCCGCTCGACGTAGACCTGTTTATAGGTGTTGACCAGAATATCGGAGATGGTCGGATCCTGAAGCAGCGGCTCCAGTGGCCCCAGGCCGAAAACTTCGTCCAGCACTTCATCGCTGATCTGCTGCTTTTCGAGCGAGCTGAGCAGCGTCGGCTCGGCATCGATCAGCGCGATCACCGCCTGGCGGACCTCGCTGCGAATGCGCTGGTTGTCGATGGTGGCCAGCGCTTCCAGGTTGATCTTGTCCACCAGCTTGCGATGCAGGGTGAACTTCAGTTCCTGATATTCCGGCTTCAGGGTGGTTTTGGCGCGGCCGGCGTTCTTCAGCAGCCGCTGTTCCCAGGAAACCTGCTGGTTGTTTTTAGCTCCGTTGTCAAGCGTCGAAAACATAAGTGTCCGTCACATCCTCACGCCTGCGAAAAAGCAGGCTTCATCTCTCGCGTCACCGCCGCACTCTTGCGTCCGCCGTTCACCGCGCCGCTCAGCCGCTGCGCGATGTTCTCGATGGAGCGGCCCAGCTCGCCTTCCGCGCCCAGCGGCTGGCCCAGCGTCACCACGCGATGCAGCGAAAAATAATCGTTGGGAAGGACCGCGTGCACCGGCGCGCCGAAGAGTTTTTCCATATCGGCGATGCGAATATCCACGCGTTTGTCGGCCCGATTCACCAGAATCTGGAAGCGGTCCTTGGGAAACCCCAGATTGTCCAGCAGCTTCAGCGCTTTCACCGTCAGGTGCAGGCTGGGCAGTTCGCCGGTCGAGACCAGAAAGGCGCGCTCGCACTCGGAAATCGCCATCAGCGAGGTGCGCTGGAACACGCTCGGCAGATCCAGAATCACCCAGTCGTACATCTGCCGCGCGTGATCCACCAGAATCCGCAGCCGCGACCCGTCGATCGGGTCCGCGTACGGCGCGGCCGGCGCCGGCAGAATGTCCATCCCGCCATAATTCACCGTGAGCGAATTCCACAGCGCCAGATCCAGGTGCTCGGCGTGTTGCAGCGCGTCCACCAGCGAATAGCCGTGGTTCAGTTTCAGATAGAATCCGATGGTCCCGCCGGTCAGGTCGAAATCGGCCAGAAGAACTTTCTTTCCGCTCTGCCGGTGCAGGGAAAACGCGGTCTGCGTGGCCACCGTCGATGCGCCCGACCCCGGTTTCGAGCTGGCGAATGCCACCACCGTGCCCAGCTCCGGTTGTGCCGGCGTCTCCACCACGCACAATCGCCGCAGCCGCGCGACCGCCTCGCGTTGGATCGAAGCATCGAACGGAGCGTACAGAAATTCCACCGCACCCGCGCGCAGCGATTGCAGAATCGCGGTCGGGTCGTTGCTCAAGTGCAAACCGACCACCTGCATCGGTGGCGTCATCTGCGCGATGAAACGCACCAGCTCGGTCGCCGCCGCCAGGTCCGTCGCCAGATCCAGCAGCACCACCTGCGGCTTCAGCTGCCGCGCCCGAATCTCCAGCGTCTGGTGCGGCGGATAGCTCTTGAGATCCGCCAGAATCTGGAACGCGCGCGTCTCCGGGACCGTCGCCAGAAACTGCTGCGCCAGCTCACGCTGGGGCGCGATCAATAAGGCTGCCAGTTCCGGCTCATTCTGCGCACGCACGTTCATCTCCTGCCGCTTCGCTATTTCTTCTTGCTGGCCTGCGCCACCTGGTCCTGAGTCAGGCGCACCAGGAAATCACGCGGCATGTATAACGTCGGCTTGGTATCGCTGGCGCCCAGCGGCTGTGTGATCTCCGGTGTCACCAGCACCACCAGGTCAGTGCGATTCTTCTGCTCCTGCTTGGATTTGAACAACGCGCCGAAAATCGGCAGGCTGCCTAAGATTGGGATCTTCTGGAGCTGCTCCGTCTCCTGATTGCTCACCAGTCCCGAGATCACGAAGCTCTGACCTTCGCCCAACTCCACGTCCGTATCGGTATCGCGCGAGCTCAGCGCCGGAATGGTGAATCCGTTGAGCGTGACGGCATTGGTATAGTCGAGAGTGGAAACTTCCTGGTGCAGGTGCATTTTGATGGTATGGTTCGGCGTCACAAGCGGCAAAAAAACCAGCTTGATGCCGTATTCGCGATACTGCACCGTCACCGCGCCGGAATTGGCTCCGCCTTGCAGCACCGGGACCGGAAATTGCCCGCCCACCAGGAACGACGCTTCCTTGCCGTTGGTGGTCACCAGGTTTGGCTCCGCCAAAGTCTCCAGAATGTTTTCCGATTGCAGCGCCTGAATAAACGCACCCAGGTTCAGGTTCGGATCGAAGGCGAAAATGCTCAGCGCCTTGCTGATGCTGATGGTGCTGTTGCCCAGCGTCCCCCCGCCGGCCGAACCTAAGGTGCCTCCGCCGCCCTGAATCTCTGAAGTTCCGGTCACCGAAGTCGCCGAAAACTGTCCCGTGCCCGCTCCGATCTGAGTCTGCCCGCCGAGTCCGAACAGGTTCACGCCGTATTGCATCTCTTTGCTGCGATCCAGTTCGGCAAAGCGGACGCGCAGCAGAATCTGCCGCTCCACCGGCGGTGCCGGCGGGGCGTTCAATTGCAGATTGTTTACCACCGTTTTGCCGAACGATGCCGCGATCAGCGCCGCCCGGTCCTGCACGTCCTTGCTGGACACCTGGCCATCCAGCGTGATCGCGTCGCGCGAGCTCACCGGCACGATCTTCTCATTGGGAAAGCTCTCGCGAAACGCCCGCTTCAGCGGGTCCAGGTTCAATTCCACGGTGATGTTGTAGAAGGTGCGCTGCCCCGTCTTGCTCCACACCATCAGGGTCGAGGCGCCGACGCCTTTCCCGCTCAAAATCATTTCCCGCGTGGTCACCGTGTTCACGTCGGCCACTTCGGGATTGCTGGTGTAGACCTGGCGGATATCCGACGGATAGTCGATCACCACGCTCTTGCCGACGGTCAGATGAAGGTCCTCCGCGCTCTGCGCGCGCGCGCTCGCCGCGCCCAGCGTCAGGCACATAAACAAGGGAATCAAGCTCACTCGGGTCATGTCAGTTCCTCGTTGAATTCGGCGATCAGTTCTTCGCACCATTGGGAATCGTTTCCACCGTCCGCTGGGTCCCGCGGATCACCACGATCTGATCCGGAGGCTGCATCGGAGCGGCCGCGACCACCGGCGGGGCCGGCCTCGGCTCGCGAGCCACGCGCGGATGCGGATGCGGCGCCGGCGCCTCGGCCGGCTTGGCATCCGGCGCCTTGCGCCCGTTGTACAACTCCGTCACGAACCGTCCCGGAGTCTTTTCCACCGTCTGATCGCTCGAATTGCGCAAAATCAGTTGAATATGTCCGTCGGAGCCGGCCAGCGTCAGCGTCTCGGCGTCCCCCGGCGTCACTAACAACGTCACCGTCGGCGCGTTGATCGCGTTGCCGCGCGCGTCCGGCTGCATGGTCTGCCCGGCCGAAAGCACCAGCACGTTTTGCAGGCAGGTGGTGGTCATGTCGCCGTCGCCATTCGGAGGACGGCCCGTCACCAGCACGTCGACGTGCATGCCCGGCAGCACGAATCCCGCCACCGACGCCACGTCGTTCACCCGCACGGTCACCGCGCGCATGCCCACCGGAATCGTCGGCGCCAGCCCCAGCCCGCTGCCCTTGGCCGCCAGGCGTCCTTCGAGGACCGGCTCATCGAGGAGAATATTCGAGACCACCGGACGGTCCAGCACATCTTCCACCTTGCTGAACGCGCCTTTGGGAAACGCTTCGGTGTCGATCTTGGTGATCTTCACGTCCGCGGGTTTGATCACCACACCGACGCCCATCGGATGCGTCGCCACCACGATGTCTTTCTGGTTGGTGTTGTCCGTCTTGGTGGGGCTTGAATGCGCGGTCATCTGGTAGAACACGCTCGAAACCACCAGCGCGAACACCAGGCTGACGCCCAGCACCGTCAAAAACCTGCGATCCATAAATTCTCCTCCCGCCCTTCCACTCCGCTAAAATTTCGGAACCAGCGCCAGCAACACTCCCAACGCGATCGCCGGAGCGTAAGGGATCGATTCCTTCGCTTCCCCGTTCTTTTCGCCGCGGCCTTTCTTGAACACCAGGCGTAGCACCGCTCTCACCAGCAGCGCCCCCACCGCCAGAAACCCACCCGCCAGCGCGGTCCACAAGGCCGCCCACATCACCCCCGGCCATCCCAGCAGCGCACCGAAGCCGGCCATCAGCTTCACATCTCCGCCGCCCATTCCGCCCAGCAGATAAAAGATCAAAAACACCGCAAATCCCGCCACCGACCCGCTCAGCGCCTGCACCGCGCCCCACGCGCCGTGCTGGCCGATCTGCCACCCGAAGCCGCCCGACAGCGCCGCCACCGGAATCCAGTTCGCGATCCGGCGTCGCGCCAAATCATCGATGATTGCCGCCAGGCCCACCAGCATCGCGATCCAGATCTGCACCGTCATCTCGTTTGACGAAAGGTGCCGGATTGCTCCGGCCCCTCCTTCACTTTCTTCGCCGCCAACTCCGCTGCCGTCTTCGGCTTTCTCTTCATCACCGGCGACCCCATCATCAGCGGCGCCAAAAATCCCGCTTGCAGCCAAAACTCCGCCAGGGCTTTTCCCGACGGCAACCGCCAGCTCATCGGATCCATCCACTCCATGGGGATCTGTGGAATCCGCATTGGTGGCCGGCCGCGACGTCCGGAGTTCTCGCCTGTCATGAACGCTCCCAAATTGTTCTTCGGCGGACTCGGAGGTTTTCATTAGCCTGCGTGCACTTAAACACTCGATTCCTTAGGACCTTGGTTCCGGTCAGGGTTCACCTCACCTGAGTACTGGGGTATCCGGAAGGACTAGGTGAAAGGCACTACCGCGGAAGAATTCCGGAATCAGAAGTCAGGAGCGAGAATGAAAACCCGGCGGCCGCCAGGTTGTGATTCTGACTCCTGACTTCTTACTCCCTTTTCCTTACGAACAGGATCCTTTTCCCGTCATCCTCGACGACGCGCCAGTTCGCGTCCATCTTCAACAATTGCGACAGCGGCCGGTCCACCGGCAGCAGCACCGACTGAAACTGATATTTATCGAGAATCTTCGCCCAATCCCACGTCCCGCCGGTCGCGTGCAGATACTGATCGCCGATCTCCGGACCGTAGAAATCGCTGCGCCCATCCATGAAGACCTTCTGTTTCGGATTGGTGAAAATCAGGTAATCCGCCCACTGATCCGTCGTAAGCGTGCGCACATTCAAAATGTCCGCGGCATGATCGTGCACCATCTTTACCGGAAATATCTCCTCCGGAAAATCCGCCGGCCAGTGCATCGGCTGATTCAGGAACGCCAGCACCACGATCACAACCACCGGCCACAAGCTCTCATGCCGGAACCCGCGCGCGGCATCATCGGCGATCTGGTTCAGGATTCCCGGAATCGAATTTTTCTTCGCTCTAGCCGTCAGCGTGCGATACCACTCGCTTAAATTCAGCGCGACCACCGGCGCGCACGCCGCTACGTACAGCGGCACATGCCGCACGCTCGACAGCGCCATGTGCGCAAAAAATAGCACCCACAACCCCTCGACCACCTGTTTTTTCCGGAACATCAGCCCCGCCGCGATCAGTCCCGTGAACATCAGCACCTCGAACTGCAACATGCTTTCATCGCGAAAACTGGGCGATTGAAATTCCTGCACGACGTTGCGAATCCAGTCCGATCGTAAATATTCCGCCACGTGCTGGTGCAAATGATACCCATACGGATTCACCAGCGTCACCGCCGCGCACGCGCAGGTCACACCTAGGTAGCGCCACGACCCGCGCCACCGCCCCTCGATCGCCGAACCCACCGCCGTCAGACCGAGCACCGCGATCAGGGCCAGAAACCCTCCGTGCAGATTCGTCCACAGCATGGTAATCGGAACCAGCACCCAGATCGCTCGCGACGCGCTCCGCCGGTCCGCCTCGATGATCCACATCGAAATCGACATCAGCAGCAGCGTGAAAATATGCGGGCGCGCCAGAAAATGAATCGACGATGCGCCTTCACCCGCCAGCGCCACCGCCAGCGCGATCAGGATGTGCGATCCGTTCGAAACCATCCGCCGGATCAGCGTCGTGGCGAATGTCGCGATCACCACGCCGGCCATCAGCACGACGCCTTTCAGTCCGGCCAGTTGGAACAGCAGCCCGTCGATCGTGTCGCTCAGCCACTCCCACGCATACCACGGCGCACCCGGTTTCGAAAAGGAATACAAATCCTGCCGCGGCACCGCGTGATGGCTCAAAATCCATTGGCCCGTGCGGATGTGCCAGCCCGCGTCGGCATCGCCCAGCAATCCCGCCCACCCGAATTTCCCCGCCGCGAACACCCAGAACAGCACCGCCAGAAAAAACAGGTCGGAAAGCGACGGCGTCAGCAATCGCGCCCACCGCCGTTCGAGGATCTGGTCCATGGACAGCGCGCCGATCGCCTGCGGATGGGTCATACTACTTACTTATTCGCCGGATCCGCGCGATGTCTTTAGTCCGCGCCTTCGAATCTAATACGCCACCCGGTCCGCTTTCGCCAGCCATTCGCGAAAGCACAACAGCGCCTGCTCGCGCATCATGCTCTGAAACGGAACCGACCGCTCTTCGGCCCGTAGCGCAACCTGTTTGTAAATAAACGCGTCATCGAACCCCGCCGCCGCCGCGTCCACCGCCGTCGCGCCGAAATAAACAGCCCGCAGCCGAGCCCAGTAAATTGCGCCCAGGCACATTGGACAAGGCTCGCAGGTGGTATAGATTTCGCACTCCTCCAAGCGGAACGTTTTGAGCGCCGCGCAAGCCGCCCGAATCGCCACGATTTCCGCGTGCGCCGTCGGATCGTTCGCCGACGTCACAATATTCGTCCCCGTTGCCACTACCCGATCCTGATCCACCACCACCGCCGCAAACGGCCCGCCGCGGCCCGACCGCACATTTTCCATCGCCAGCTCGATCGCCCGCGCCATGAAAGGGTTCGTCATCCTTCGTTTAGTCTAGTAGGAACGGTGAAGTTGTTGAAAAAGCGGAAAGAGTGGTCTGTCCCCTTTTTCAACAGCCTCTATGCCGCTCATTCGTTTCTTTACCTGGAATCAACGCACCGTCGAGGTTCCCGGTTTTACCATCGACGCCTCGCCGCATCGCTCCACGCGGTTCATCGGCGCCATCCACGATCTCGCTCCCAAGGCCATCCTTTTCGATCTCGACAAAGCTCCCTCGCACAGCCGCGCCCTCGCCATTCTCCTGCGGTCGAGCAAAAGCACCCGCGAAATCCCTCTGGTGTTCGCCGGCGGCCAGCCCGAAAAAATCGATCGCATCCGCCGCGACCTTCCCGGCTCCGTCTTCACCGATTGGAAAAATCTCGCAAAATCGATCAAACAAGCCATCCGCGAGGGCCCGCAACCCGCCGTTCCCAACTACATGCGCCAATTTTACGGATCGAGCCTGCCCAAAAAACTCGGCCTCAAAGACGAAGTGGCCGTCATCAACGCACCGGAAAATTTCGAAGAGCGGCTCGGCGGCCTCGAGGGTGTTTCTCTGCGCCCCTCCATTTCCCGCAACACGAATTTAGTCATCTGGTTCGTCCGCTCGCGAGCCGAACTCGAAGATGGCCTCGACCTGATGGCCGCGCGCCTGCCCGAATCCCGTTCGCTGTGGATCGCTTATCCCAAGCGCACCAGCAGCCACTCGACCGATCTCACGCAACTCGACCTTCGCGCGCTCGCTCTTCGAACCGGCCTGGTCGATTACAAAATCTGCTCGATCGACGCCGACTGGTCGGCTCTGAAATTCACCCGCAAACGCGCCCGGGAAATGCGTTAAAATTTCGATTGCGCGCCGTGTCCCGATTCCTGATCGTTCTCCTCGCCCTTCTGCTTGCGTCCGGCGCCCTCGCCCAAAAGAAGAAAAAGGGCGACGAGGACGAAATCACCCAAACCCTGCCGCAGCTCCAGGACCCTCCGCCGGCCGTCGCCGCCGAAACTTCGCGCCTGGTTTTTCACCTTTCCCCGCTCACTTCGAAAGGATTGATGTCGCCGCAGATTCGCGAAGCGCTGAACACGCTGCTGCACGAAAATCACGGCGCCTCGATCGTCAAACTCCG
The DNA here is from genome assembly GCA_035507655.1 of Bryobacteraceae bacterium. Classification (GTDB taxonomy): domain Bacteria; phylum Acidobacteriota; class Terriglobia; order Bryobacterales; family Bryobacteraceae; genus Palsa-187. The sequence continues at coordinate 77,363 of DATJNW010000013.1, forward strand.
GGCCTTCGTCGCCGGCTCCGGCGATTTGCGCCGCGTTCAGACCCTGGTGAGCGAGACCTTCACCGATAAAAAACTGAATCTCCCCGCGCTCAGCACCATCCAGGCCGGAGCCTTGCCGCTGAACGGCGCGCAGGTGGTCCTCGAAAGCATCGCCGTCGATAAGAAAATCGTCAATCCCAACGGACTGGCGTTCTTTTCCGGACAGCAATCGAAGGATGTTCGACAATCCGTGAAGCAGTTGCAAACCGCCGTCCGCGCCGCCGGTTTGCGGCCCTCCGACATTCTTCGCGCAACTTGTTTTTTAAGCTCGCTCGATGATCTGGGCAAAGGCCGCGAAGCGATGGCCGCCGCCTTTCCCGATGTGCTGGTCAATTTCGTGCAGCTTCAGCGCCTCGGACTCGAGCCGCTCGCGGAATGTGAAGCCGTCGGACGCCTCGAATCGGCGCCGCAAACCGCCGTCGAATTCCTCAATCCGCCCGGCCTCACGCAAAATCCGAATTATTCGCAGATCGCGCTGGTCAACTCGCCGAAAATGGTCCTGACCGGCACGCAGATGGTTTTCGGCAGCCGCGACGATGACATCAGACTCGGCTTCGACCGATTGCAAAAAGACATCGAGCCGCTCGGCGCAACCTATAAAGACGTGTTCTGGTCGAGCATCTATCCGCTGACCATCCCCATCGCCGGCCAGGTCCGGGCGCTGCGCTTCCATTACTTCGATCACGCGCACCCTCCGGCCAGCACCTTTCTTTTGTTCGAAGGATTGCCGTCGCTCGACGCCACGGTTGCCATGGAAGTCATGGCTGCCGTCCATTAGAGCATTTTCACCTTCTTCGCAGACCGCCGAATCCGCATTTTGCTCTTTTCGCAGTGGCATAAGCCGCCAGGCTTGTGCTGTTCGCGGCCGACGAATCGAAAACCCGAAAATGATCTTGAAAAAGGGGACAGACCGCTCTGTCCACGGCCATGGTCACGCGCGGCATGAATAACTTACCGGCGGGGACAGAGTGGTCTGTCCCCTTTTGCCGCACCCTGCTAAGGGCGGGGTCCAATCCGCTTCGACCGCCGTGCCATGATGGACTCGTGAGCCACGTTCGCGGACTCCTGCAAGGCGCAAAATTCAACGGCCGACACTCGACCGTAATTCCCGGCGCGATTCCCGCCGTCGAAGCCGCGCGCGACTCGCCGCACGTCAGCAAGATCGCGTTAGGCGTGATCACGCCGCTGCACAAAGGCGAGGAGCACCTGAAATTCACGCCCACCACCGGCGGCTTGAAAATGCAGGTGCGCGGCACCCACGCCGTTCAGGTATTCTGGCTGTACACCACCAATCCCGAAGCGGCCATCGCGGAGATTACCAGGAAGTGGGACGAGCGTTAAACCATTCTTCACTGTTTTCGTAGGGCCTGTGCACTTGAACCGCGACCATAGAAAACAGCCAGCGGTCGTCTGCCAGGAACTGACCTGCGAGTCACAACGACTCGATCAGAAGTACAGCTTTAAGGCGAACTGCATGATGCGCGGATCGTAGGCGCCGGTGACCTGCCCGAATGTAGACGAGCTCAGCCCCTGGCTCAACGTGCCGTAGCTCACACCCGCCGGTTGCCCGGTCGGAGCGAAATTCCCCACATAATTAGTGTGATTCAGGATGTTGAACGCGTTGTAGATGAATTGCAGCTTGTAGCGCTCGGTCAACTGGAAGTAGCGGCTCAGTTGAAAATCGAAATTGACTTGCCCCGGACCGCGCAGCGCATTCCGTCCGACGCCCCCGTAAGTGCCGATCGGATTGGCCACAAACGCCGCCGGGTTGATCCACTGCACGCAGATCTTGCTGGAGGAGCAGGTTGAATCCGTCGCGCGATAATCGGAAAGCACCTGGTTCGGCCGGTCATTGCCCAAATCGGTGCGGGAGTTATCGGTGCCCGTCGTGACATTCAGCGGCTGGCCGCTGCGGGCCGAGGACAGCGGCGCGACCTCCCAGTTGCTCAGCAGCGCTTTCACAAACTTGTTATCGCCGTTCCAGTAGCTGGTCGCCACCAGCGACAGGTTGAACAGATAACGCGCGTCGGAAATGCAGGGTCCCCAGTCGGCATGGCGATTGAAGATCTGCGAATTGGTCGAGCCGGCCAGCGCCGCTCCGAAATCGTAGTCGGACAGGCAGTAGGAGTCGGTGAAGTTGGTGAGAATCGTGTAGTGGTTCGCCAGACGATGCTGGGCGCTCAGCAGCAGGCCGTTGTAGCGCGCCACGGCGCCGTCATCCATCTCATCAATACTTGCGTAGGAAAGGCCGGCGGTCGGGTTGATGCCGGTCAGAATGCGCCGCGCTTCATAATTCGCCGTCGAGGTGTTGGAGCACGGGCCGGCCGCGGTTAATCCATACTGGCCGGCGGTGCAATTGCCCGGCACATACAGCGCCGGATTGCGCTCCAGCGCGATCCATAAATGCCGCGTCTGGTCTCCCAGATAGCTGGCCGAAACCATCCACTGTCCCGGAAGCTCGCGCTGATAGGTGACGTTGTAATTCATCACATAGGTAGGCTTGGGGTGCAGCGGCATGTCGATGTACACGCCGGCCGGCGGGAAGAAATAATGCCCCGGCGCCTGCGGGAACGGATTGCCGCCCGCAAAACCCGCCCAGGGATTGGAAAGCTGCGCCTCGCCGACGTCGATGTCGTTTCCGAACGGCGGATTGGTCGTTTCGCGCTCGTTAAACCAGGTTTCGGTCGCATCGTACAGCAGCGCGCCGCCGATACGCAACGTGTCTTTCCCCTGACCGCTGGGGTTCCACACCAGACCGACGCGCGGCGCGAAATTCGCTTTCTGCGCGGTCCAGTTCGCCCGCGGGTCCTGCGGATCGCCGGGGAAGAACAACCCCAGCGGCGCCGTCGGATGGCTCGGGCTGGTGACGCCGGCGATGTACTCATTCTCCTGGAAGGAATCGCCACGCTTGTATTTGTCCGGATCGGCGAAAGTCGGCTCCCAGCGGACGCCGAAGTTCAGGGTGAAGTGATTGTTGATCTTGAAGCTGTCCTGCGCGTAGTAGCTCATGATCCACGTGCGCAGATCGTCCGGCGTGGCGTTGGTCTGCTGGAAATCGCTCATCTTCCCGAGCAGGAAATCGGCCATCCCCAGGCCGCCGCTGGAGGCTCCGCCGCCGCTGTAATACCCGTTCCAGGTGGGGGCGCCGTTTTCGTCAAAACCCGAAATGGTGTTGTTCTGCACCCGAATCAGGTTCCCGCCGAAGCCGAACTGGTGCCGTCCCTTGACCCAGTTCACGTCGTCCGCCCACTGGTAATCGTTGACGTTGAACCATCCCGGCGCGCAGGTGCCGCAGTAGGTGGTGAATCCGCCGGTCATGCCGGAGATCAGCAGGAAATTCGGCACCGCGCTGTACATTTGCGAGCCCAGAGCGGTCCAACTGGCCGGGAAGCTCGTCGGGCCGCGATCGTCGCGCCGCCGGTTGAAGCTTACGTGAATCGTGTTTACCAGGGTCGGGCCGAAGGTGTACGAATCACCGATGGTCGCTTCCTGCGCCAACTCGAGATTCCCCGGCGAAGTCGACGTCAGAAGATTGCTGCCAACCAGTACCGGCGGATTGGTCCAGTGATCCCACAGATATCGTCCCCAGGCCACCTGCTTGTTGCTGAGCGCCCAGTCCGCCCGCACCAGCCACTCCTGCTCGTCTCCGGTTTGGGGGATGGCATAGGTTACCTGTCCGCATTGGTTCGCTGCCGAAGTCGGGGTGTATTTCGTGGCCATCGCCACGGCTACCGGATCGAACATGGTCAGCGGGATCTGATTATTGGGGAAGGGCTGCGAGGTGCTGCCGTTATACAGTTGCAGCTCGCTCGATTTGCCGGTGCAGGTGGGCGAAGCAATGGTGCTGAAATCGCCATTCAACATCGCTGACGTGGGAATATGGGTAATCGATTGCGGCGGATTCTGGCGATTCTCGGTTCCCTGGAACCCTCCGAAAAAGAACAGTTTATCCTTGAGGATCGGGCCACCGATGGTGCCGCCGTACTGGTTCCGCTTCAGCGTGTCGGCGCCGGTGGTCGAGAAGAAATTGCGCGCGTCCAGGTCGCCGTTGCGCAGATATTCGAAGGCGTCCCCGTGAAAGTCGTTCGACCCGGACTTGGTCACCATGTTCACCGTCGCCCCCGGATGCGTGCCGAATTGTGAGGATACCGCGCTGGTCTCAATATCGAACTCCTGCAAGGCGTCGGGGAACGGTGGCGGCAGACCCGCGTTGGACATCGGGTCGGTCGCGTCGCCGCCGTCCAAAAGATAGGCCACGCCGTTGCCTTGCCCGCCGGCTACCGCAATGCGCGTCTCGTTCCAGAAGCTCTTGCTTCCCAAATCGCCGCTATCGGCCGGCACCGCCGCGCCCACCGTGTAGATCAACTGCGTGACTTGCCGCCCGTTCAGCGGCAGTTCGTTGATGCGCGTCTGGTCCACCAGGCTGGCGACCGAGTTTTCCTTGGTCTCCACCATGCTCGCCGTCGCGCTGACCTCGATTTTTTCCGTGGCCGAGCCGACCTGCATCGCCGCATTCACCTGAATGTTGTTATTGGCGACCAGGTCGATGCCGCTTTGAACGTAATCTTTGAACCCCGGCGCCTTCACGTCCAAGGTGTATGGACCCACCGGAAGATTGGGCAGCGTGTAGTTCCCCGAGGTGTCGGATTTGGTCGTGTGCGCGACCTGTTTATCGACCTCAGTCATGGTGACCGTCGCGTTGGCTATGGCCGCCCCGCTCGGGTCCGACACCGTTCCGCTAACCTGCGCCACCGCAGTCACCTGTGCCTTGACCGGAGCGCAATAGAAACCGAGCAAAACCGCCCAAACCGCTGTCTGACGGCGTGACATGGCAGACTCCCCCCTCGAAGCTCACTTGGCTTACAACTGCTTGATTTAATTTACTCAAATCGAATAAATCTGTCCAATAGATTCATTCGTTGTAAACGATCGTTTTTTCCGATCCTTGAGCGGGGGCGTTAGTGCGGACGTGATGGTTTGAGCCAGTTCGGCGATGGCTTTCGGGAAAACCTCCGCGCCGGCCGAAGCCAGCCGAAGCTGTCGGATCAACGGTTTTCCCTTCACCCGCAGCACGTGCAGGCCGTTTTCGGGCGGCTCGTTTTCCACCGCGCAAAGGGGCAGCAGAGAACAGCCCAGGCCGGCGCGGACCAGGCTCTTAATCGCCTCATTATTCTCCACTTCCATGATGATTTTCGGCTCAATACCCAGCGATTCAAAATAGCGGTCGACGAAATTCTGCATCACCGTATTTTTTTCATACAGAATAAAGCGCAGCGAGGCCAAGTCGGCCGGCTCAATGGTGCGGCGCCGCGCCAAGGGGTGCTCGCGATTGACCACAAAAACCATCTCCTCGCGTCCCAGCGGTTTCATGGCGATGCCGGGCTGCGCACCCGCGGCCATCACCACCGCCAGGTCTAAACGCTGAGAACGCAGGGCTTGCAGCAGAAAATCGGTATTGCCGGCGAGAATAATCAGCTCAATCTCCGGGAAACGGCGCTTATAATCAGCCAGAATCTCGGGCAGGCGATAGGTCAGCGTGGTCGGGCCGACGCCGAGCCGCACCGTTCCCCGGCGCAAAGCGTTCAATTCGCGCACCGCCATTTCCGCGTTCTTGAGATCACGGAATATACGTTCGGCGTAAGGCAATAGGATTTTTCCTGCTTCGGTGACCTGAATGCGTTTGCCAATGCGGAGAAACAACGGGCAGCCCAATTCCTCTTCCAAAAGCTTGATATGCTGGCTAACGGTGGATTGGGAAAGATGAAGATCTTCGCCGGCGCGGGTGAATCCCCCCGAGGTCACGGCTGCGTGAAAAACGCGGAGCTGATGCAGATCCATCGTAGTTTCCGATCCGTTAAATTGGATCAATCTATTTTGCATATAGTCGGGTCCGTTGTAAAGTCGGATTGACAGTGGGAAGTGTGTGAAGGGAAGCGGTAGGGCGGTCGACGGCGCCATCACCAATCGACGCCGAATGACCTTGGCCCGCGCCTCTCTTCCAAAAAGAGGTCACCATGACGCGACGAGACGTTCTCAAAACCTCTCTGGCGGCCGCTTCCGGGTTGAAGCTCGGCGCGGCGTCAATGGCCAACACCGACGGTTTCAAGCTCGGCATCATCACCGATGAATTGACCGAGGAATTGAACGAAGCCGCCGAATTTATTTCGAGCTACGGCTTGCATTACTGCGAGCTGCGCGAGATGTGGGGAAAAAATATTATGAATTCCCCGCAAGCGGACCTGGACCGCGCCAGGAAAGTGATCTCCGATCATCGTTTGCAGGTCAGTGATATCGGTTCGCCCATTTTCAAGTGGAATCTGCCGAAAATGCCGGCGCACGCCAATGAGAAACGCGACGAATTTAAGGCGAGTTTCATCGAATCCGACGCCGACCGGCTGCTCGAACAATCGTTCCGCCTGGCGCGTTTCTTCGGCACGCCGAAAGTCCGGATTTTCAGCTACTGGCGCGTCGAAGATCCGGAAAAGGCCTACCCGATGGTGGCCGAGCGGCTGCGCAAAGCCGCGCAGCTGGCCTCGCGCAACGACATCATACTGGTGCTTGAAAACGAGATGAGCTGCAACGTCGGCACCGGCAAGGAACTGGGCCGCATCCTGCGAGACATCAATTCGCCGCACCTGCGCGGCAACTGGGACCCCGGCAATGCGGTGATGCTCGGCGAGACGCCGTATCCCGACGGTTACCACGCGGTGCGCGGTCTGTTCCCGCACATGCATGTGAAGGATGTGCGGAAGAATGCGAAGACGGGCAAGCTCGAATGGGCGCCGGTAGGCGGCGGTATCATCGATTTCAGGGGACAATTCGCGGCGCTGAAGCAGGATCGGTATGAAGGAACGATGTCGCTTGAAACGCATTACCGCCGCGCGGATGGAAACAAGGTCGAGAGCACGCGCGAGTCTCTCGAAGGATTGTTGAAGGTCATTTAAGCCCGCGCGCCTTCGCGCGGATATCGCCCCGCCCGTAATGGCGGGGGTAGCGTCGACAGCATTTAAAAGGAGATCAGCCGTGGAACAAAATCGTCGGGATTTTTTGAAAACCGGCGCGGCCATTGCGGCGGCGATGCAATCGTCGAACGTGATGGGCGCCAATGACCGGGTGCGTGTGGCCGTCGTCGGCCTGCGCGGCCGCGGCCACGATCATCTGAAAACCTACCGCGGCATCGAGGGCGTCGAGGTCGCCGCGGTCTGCGACATCGATGAAAACGTTCTGGCGCAGCGCGTCGGCGACATGGAAAAAATGGGCATGCCCAAGCCCAAGACCTATATCGACGTGCGCAAGCTGCTCGAGGACAAATCGATCGACGCCGTGTCCATTGCCACGCCCAATCACTGGCATTCGTTGATCGGCATCTGGGCCTGCCAGGCGGGCAAGGACGCCTACGTCGAAAAGCCGTGCTCGCACAACTGGTACGAAGGCAAACAACTGGTCGCGGCGGTCAAAAGGTACAACCGCATCGTGCAGCACGGCACGCAAAGCCGGTCGAGCACCGGCGCGATCGAAGCCGTCAATCATCTGCGCGACGGCCTGGTCGGCGACGTGTATCTCTCGCGCGGCCTGTGCTACAAGTGGCGCGACACCATCGGCCGCAAGCCAGTGCAGGCGATTCCGGCGGGCGTTCATTATGATTTATGGCTCGGCCCGGCGCCCGATCGCGGATTCACCATGAATCGCTTTCATTACAACTGGCACTGGTTCTGGGACACCGGCAACGGCGACATCGGCAATCAGGGCATCCACGAAATGGATACCGCTCGCTGGGGCCTGGGCGTGAAATTCCCGACCAAGGTCGCTGCCATGGGCGGTCATTTCATGTTCGACGACGATCAGCAGACGCCCAATGTGCTGAATGTGGCTTTCGAGTTCGATACTCCCGAGGGCAAGAAAAAAATGCTCGAATTCGAGGTGCGCCACTGGATCACCAATCACGAAGCGGCCATCGGCACCTGGGGCAAGAGCTCGCTTCCGCCGGCGGGTCTGAACGCCGACGCCAAACCTGCCGCGGCCAAGAGCAACCTCGGTCCGGTGAGCGGCAAACCCGGCACCATCGGCAATATTTATTATGGTCCGAAAGGTTATCTGGCGATCGAAGAGTACACCCGCTATAAGAGCTGGCTCGGCGAGCGCGAAGAGCCCGGCCCGAGCGGCATCGGCAAAGAGAACAACTTCGAGAACTGGATTCAATGCGTGCGCAGCCGCAACGCCTCAAAACTCAATGCGCCCATCGAAGAGGGCCACATTTCGGCGACGCTGGTGCATTTAGCGAACGTCTCCTACCGGCTGGGCCGTGCGCTGCACTTCAATCCGGAAACCGAGCAGGTGATCGGCGACGAAGAAGCGAATCGTCTGCTGCGCGACGCCGATCGCGGCTATCGCAAAGGCTTCGAAATCCCCAAGATCGAAGGCTAGTGGGCAAGGTCCCCTGCGTGCCAGCGCCCGAACGCCGGGGACCGCGCCACTCTACCCCGCCAATCCCGCCGCGACGCCCTTCATATATCCGATCGAATGCTGCGCCCCGGGCAGGGGATTCTCGCTCATAATTTCGTATTCGAGATTCACGCATCCGCGATACCCCACCCGCTTCAATTGTTTGAAAATTTCCACCACCGGCATCACCCCTTCGCCCACCGCGCACTGGCTGTCCTTGTCGTTGCGATTCTTCAGATCCTTGAAGTGCATATCGAGTAGACGGGGCCCCGCCGCGGCAATATCGGCGACCAGATCCGAGCCGGCGCGCATGGCATGGCCCACGTCCAGGCACAGCCCGATCCGCGGATCCATCCCCTTCACCGCTTCGAGAACGTCCTTTGGCGCCGGAAAATTGTGATCCTCCGGACCGTGCGGATGAATGGCCACTTTAACATCGAATTCCTTCACTAATTTTTCGATCGCCGGCAAAGACGCGTGCGTCGGCGCCGCCACCAGGATGGGAATGTGGGTGTCGCGCGCGTATTGAAAATATTTGCGCAGCATCTCCGGATTCGGATCCCGAAGGTCGGTGTTGCCCGCGCTCACCGGCGTCAATCCGGCTTTTTTAAATTCGCCGATGCCCTTCATCAAATCCGCGGGCGAAAGCGCGTAAGAAAGATGCACGTCCTTGATGCTCACGTAGCTGACACCCAACTGCTGCATCATCTCGATCGCCATCTTCCGCTGAAATTCACGAAAGGTGTAGGAGCAGATCCCCAGCTTGAAATCGCCATACGGAGCTGCGTCGGCCATTTCGGCCGCTATCGCCGCCGCGCCGGCCACGGCGAAGATTTCTCTTCGCGTCATCACGCCTCCTTATATCCCCAGGTTGCTCGCGCCCGCTGCTCGCGGACGAAAATGTTGTCCTGCGCCGGCTCGCCGTCGCACTCGACGGCGATGGTGGTGATGGGCTCGTCCGGCGCATGTTCCGGCAGATTCACGAAGCGCACCCGCAGCTTGTCCTGTTCGAATTTCACCTCCTGACCCGTCGCCAGCAGCCGCGCGGATTTCACCGGCGTCATCAACCCGGCCATGGCGACCGTCGAACCCGGCCAGAAATACACGTGCATATATAAAGTATTTCCCTTGCGCGTGAACAGCGCGTAATTCGATCGCCGCGGCTGGCACTGGTCGCTGTCGTAAATCGCCTCGCCATTTTTGTCCATCCATCTTCCGACCGCGCTCAAAATCCGCACCGATTCTTCGGGAATCGATCCGTCCCCTTCCGGGCCGATATTCAGCAGATAATTCCCGCGATCGCGCGTGCAGGTGAGCAAATTGCGAAGACAGGTTTTGGACGATTTCCAGTCGTCGTCGGCGCGCTGGTAGCCCCAGCTCTCATCCATGGTCATGCAGGTTTCCCAGGCGCGATGGTCGGCGATGATGCGCTGCTCCGGCGTTTCGAAATCGCCCGGCAAAAGATTGCGATTGTTGACGATAATATCCGGCTGCAACTGGAAAACCATGTCATTCATCTTTTCCGATTCCCAGCCGGCGGCGTCCAGCGGCCAAGCCACGTCATACCATAAGACATCGATTTTTCCGTAATTGGTCAACAATTCCCGAATTTGCCCGTGAATATAAGCGACAAATCGCGCGCGCGCGGCTTCGTCGGTGGCGCAGCGCGCGCCGTCCGGATGATGCCAGTCCATCAGCGAATAATAAAATCCGACGCGCCGCCCTTCGGCCCGGGCGGCTTCGACGTATTCGGCCACCAGGTCGCGCCCCGGACCCTGTTTGGGCGCGCAATAATCGGTCAGCTTCGAATCGAACATGCAGAAGCCTTCGTGATGCTTGGTGGTCATTACCATATATTTCTGCCCGGCCTGTCGAGCGAGCTTCGCCCACGCCCGCGCGGCATTCGGCTTGGGCTTGAAATTCCTGGCGTACTGCTCGTATTGCTCCACCGGAATCGCTTCATTCTCCATGACCCATTCGTGCCGTCCGATGGTCGAATAAACTCCCCAATGGATAAACATGCCGAAGCGCGCCTCATGCCACCACTTCATGCGCTGATCGCGAGTGGCGTCGCCGGCTTCTTCGCCGTGCAGATTCCTGACCGTTGCCGCCAGCGCCGCGCCGGCACTTAACACCTGGAGATAATCGCGTCGAGTCATTCGCCTTAATGCTCCTCCTTGCCGCCGTTCAGTATACCTTAACGATAAAGATTCCGCTCAAAATGACCCAATCCTCGCGCAAGCCGTAGCGTGAAAACCACACCTCCGCGCGATTCGACGCGCCGGGTTTTGCCCGCCGCTGTTCGCCCGGCGCTGCGCCATCCGCCAGTTCGGTTGATCGCACGAATAAACGACTTAACGAACCACGGCCACCAGCAGCGGCCAGCCTTCCTTTTTCCGCTGCGCCCCGGACGCGCGAACTTGGCGCGCCAATTGCCCAAGACAGGTCGGTAATTCTATACCGCATTTTTACCGTGCGCTCCGATCGGAGGACGCGCCAGGAGAAACTCATGTCTTTTATCAGATCAAAACCCGAAAAAAGAGGCCGCCCGTATGCGTGGATTTTGCTGAGCGCCATCGCGGCCGCCTGCATCGCTCACGCTCAAATTCCATTGAACGCGCAACTAGCCTTGCGCCCGGTGACCCCAGGGGACATCGCAACTTACAAGCTGCCGGCCACCACCGACGCTTCCGGCGGATTAATGAACGTCGGCCTGGGGCAGCCTGCCTATCTCGAAGTCGATATTAACAGCGCCGTCCCGGCGTCCGACATTACCGGCGTCACCTGGACACTGACGACCAAGCCGGGTGGCTCAAACGCCGCCATCACCGCCAGCCCGCTCACCGCCGCGGTGCCCATCTTTCAACCTTCCGACGCGCTGGTCCTACAAGTCGCCGGACGCGCCCTGCTTCGTCCCGACCTCGAAGGCGCCTACCAGGTGACCGCGACCGTCACCACCGCCAGCAACGGCAGCGCCACCGTCGCGCAAACGATTTTCGGCGCGACGTACGCCGGCATTTCCGCCTGCACGCAGTGTCACGACGGCTCCGATACCGCGCTGAACAAAGTCGCCTCGTGGGCCAACACGGTTCACGCCCAGGTGTTCACCGACGGAATCACCGGCGTCTTCATTCAGACCATCAATTATCCGAGTTATCCGACGACGTGTTATCCCTGCCACACCGTCGGCTATGACGTGAACGCGACCGAGCCCAACGGCGGATTCTCGTCGCTGATGACGCAGCTCAACTGGACCACGCCCACCAGCCTGGTCCCGTCAAACTGGGGCAACGGTCCGACGGCCATGCCCGCCGCGCTTCAGAACGTCGCCAATGTGCAATGTGAAAACTGCCACGGCCCGGGAAGCATGCACGCCAAAGACGGCGGCACGCCGTATGAAGTCACCGTTTCCACCAATATCGGCCAGTGCGCCCAGTGCCACGATGAGCCGACCAGCCACGTGAAAGTCGCCGAATGGAAAAACTCCGTACACGCGGTGACCACCACCGATCCCGCCGGCAACGCCACCTGCGTCGGATGCCACACCATGAACGGCTTCATCGATCGCATTTCCGGCACCACGCCAGTCGACACGACTTACTACCCGATCAACTGCCAGACCTGCCATGAACCGCACGGCCAGACGCAGCCGTCCACCGCTCCGGACTTGGTCCGTACCACCGCCTCGGTCACGCTCGCCGACGGAACCATCGTCACCGACGCGGGCGCCGGCGCTCTGTGCATGGAATGCCACCAGGCTCGGGTCAACGCCAAAACCTACGTTCCGACGACCGCCGGAAGCGCGCACTACGGTCCGCATGAAGGCCCGCAAGCCGACATGCTCGAAGGCGTCAACGGCTACACCTATGGCGAAGACATCCCAACTTCTGCCCACCAGTACGCGGTCACCGACACTTGCGTCGGCTGCCACATGCAGACCGTCGCCAAGACCGACCCGGCCTACACCTTCGCCGGCGATCACACCTGGAAGATGAGCTACACCGCTCCGGGAGCCACTTCGCCCGAAGATCTCGTGGCCATCTGCCAGACCTGCCATGGTCCGGACATCACCATGTTCAACTTCCCGCTGCTCGACTACGACAACACCGGCACGATTCAAGGCGTGCAGACCGAGGTGCAGTATCTGCTCGATCAACTCAGCTCGATGCTTCCTCCGGTGGGCAGCCCGAAAACGTCGCTCAGTATCGATTCGACTTGGACCCAGCCGCAGCTTGAAGCGGCCTACAACTGGCTGTTCGTCAACAACGACGGCAGCAAGGGAATCCACAACATGGCCTACACCGTAGGTCTGTTGAAAGCCTCCATCTCTCACCTGAGCGCGGGAAATTAACTTTCCCGCCGATTGCACCGGGCGCACCGCAAGCGTCCGGTGCAAAAACTTCAGCCCTGAGACGCGCGACTGGTTCGCGAACTTTTTTTTGCTGGCGGCGGAACCGTAATGGGAAACGTTGATGAAAACGCCGCTTACAGCCCCGCCTGTTTTTTTAAAAACTCGTTTTGATCGAACCGTTTTTGGCGGCCCGAACCAGATGGTCCGCGGCGCGGAAGGACAGCGCCTGAATGGTCATGGTGGGGTGATTGCGCCCGCCGGTGACGAATACGCTGCCGTCGACAATGAACAGATTCGGCACGTCGTGCGCCTTGTGATATTTGTCCACCACCGACGTTTTCGGATCGTTGCCCATGCGGCAAGTCCCGCGATTGTGCGCGCCGCCATGTGAATCGCCGGGTTTGGGCGCCCAAACTTTTTTCGCGCCGGCTGCTTGCAGCACCTCGATCGACTTCTGGCGGAAGAATTCCATGTTCTTGAAATCGTCGGGATGGCTGGTCGAGGTGATGCGCATGGCCGGCAGACCCCATTCGTCCTTCACGTCGGGATCGAGATCGACGCGGTTGGTCTCCAGCGGCATCTGCGTCACATAGCAGTTAATCGTCAAGCGGTGATTGGCTTCTTCGCGCAGCGCGTTCTTATACGCCGCGCCCCAGTGCGGAGTTCCCGGCGATACGCCGTTCAACCCGAGCTCGAACGGAGTCTGATAGCCGCGCGCGGTCATGCGTCCGCCGCCGTAATGGCCGCGCTTCGGATCGGAGGGAACATAAGAAACGATGGCCGCGCCGGAAACGACCCCTTTGTAGTCGTTGAGCGGATGCTCGAAGAGTCCCGTCGCGGAGGCGCCGTTGCCGTACATCACATATTTGCCGACCACGCCACTCGAATTCGCCAGACCATCCGGGTATCGCGCGGATTTTGAAAGCAGCAGCAGGCGCGCCGACTCCCCGGCGTTGGCCGAGAGCACGACGGCCTTGGCTTTTTGCCGCACTTCTCTCTTTTGGGCGTCAAAATAGACCACGCCCGTGCAGCGGCCGGCGTTATCGACGGTGATTTCGTGAACGTAACTGCGCACGCGAATCTCGCAGCGGCCGGTTTTTTCGGCCAACGGAAACATGGTGACCGCGGAGCTCGACCGCGCGCGAACCTGGCAGCCGTAGCCGGAGCAGATCCCGCAATTCACGCACCCCGCGCGGCCCATGTAGGGACGGCTGATGATGGCCAGCGGCCCGGGGACGCAGGTCAGGCCAAGTTTCTCCGCGGCCGTCATCATCAACGCACCGGAGCTTTTGAGCGGCACCGGCGGCACCGGATAATCCTTAGACATGGGCGCGAGGAACGGCGAATCGACGCGCAATCCGCTCATGCCCATTTCCCATTCGGCCTGCACGTAATACGGCTCCAGCTCTTCGTAGGTGAGGGGCCAGTCGGCCATCCCGGTGCCCGAGGGGATGGTCGGGTCCATGGTGGCTTCCTTGAATTCGTAGGGCAGATGGCGCCAGCTCGATCCGCCGTAGGTGACCGTTCCGCCGCCGACCACGCAGCCATAAGAATGATTGCCGGGAACCGCTTTCACCTTGTCGTTCGGACGAAAGGTGTTGCGCTGGCGCTTGGGGTCGCTCATCAGGCGATCTTCTTCCGGCAGGTTGACCTGAATCCACTCGTCCTTGTTGTATTCGTGCTCGCGGCCGTATTTGCCCCAGCCGCCCTGCTCGAGAACCACGACCGAAAATCCGGCGGTCGAAAGCTGCTTGGCCATGATGCCGCCGCCGGCGCCCGCACCGATCACCACAAAGTCGACTTCCGTGGATGGCGAATATTTTTTCATCGTCGTGTCTCCTTAGGCCTTGTGCTCTTTTTCGTATTCGGCGTCGTAGTAGCCGAAGGGCGGCTTGAAATTCAGCGAATCGTCGTAGGCGATCAGCTTCCATCCAGCCTTGTGATAATTTCCGCCGTGCACCGGGCGCGACAGGAATCCCATGACGGTGTGATTGCGGACCATCATGAAGAATGGCGTCTTTTCGATCGCCGTGAGCGTCTTGATCTGCTGCTCCGGCGTCAGCGCAGAAAATTTCGACGAGCCGGGATAAAGCTCGCCGACTTTTCTTTCGAGATCGTCGAGCCCCTTGCTGTAGGCCGCCTGTTTCGATTTATCGAAGCCGCTGAGCGCGCGATCGATGAAGTACAGGCAATGAGCCTCGCGCGCGCCGGCGTCCTGATCGGTGGGAATGATCTGGGCGGCGATGGCGTCGACCTCGGCCGCCTGCCCGGGGCTGAAGAAGGTCAGTTTCGGAGTCTGCCCGCCGCGCGCGGCCTGTTGGACTTGGTCCTGCGCGGCCAGGATTCCGGGAAGATTGGCCGCGACCCAGGCTGCGTTCAACCCGGTGGCGGAGCTAATCAGGAATGCGCGTCGCGATTTCGCTTCACTGCTCATGCGTTCTCCTTTGGCGTGGAAGCCGCCTAGCTGATTCTATCGCAAGAATGTCGCGCGCGAACAAGCATGAATGCCGCTCTCATGCATCATGACAGCATACTACGTGATGATATGATGTAGCCATGAGAACTACCGTCACGCTCGACCCTGACGTGGAGGCGCTGATTCAAAAAGCGATGAAAGAACGAGGCGTTTCGTTCAAGGACGCACTGAATTCGGCAATCCGGGCGGGCTTGACGCAAGGGAGGCAAAGAAGGCGGCCCTTTGTGCAGAAAACTTTTTCGCTCGGCGCGGAACAGAATTTCCGGTGGGACAAGGCTTTGCAAGTTGCGGCTGACATCGAAGATGAGGAATTGGGCCGGAAACTGGCGCTGCGAAAATGATCATCGTCGACGTCAACCTTTTGATCTATGCGACCAACACGGATGCGCCGGGACATCAGAAGGCGGAGGCGTGGTTGGAAAATGTTCTCTCCGGCACCGAAACGGTCGGGTTGCCGTGGGTGGTTCTACTCGCGTTTCTGAGGCTGACGACGAGAGCGGGGCTTTTTCAAAAGCCGCTACGCGTCGAAACCGCGCTCGACCTGATCGAAGCATGGTTAGAACAGCCGCCGGTGACGGTGCCTGAACCCACGCCGAACCATCTGCGAATCCTGCGCGACTTGATCCTACCGCTCGGCACGGGAGGAAATCTTTCGATGGATGCTCATCTGGCTGCTCTGGCGATAGAGCATGGCGCGGAGCTATGCTCCGCTGATGGCGACTTCGCGCGCTTTGCCGGGCTGCGCTGGCGCAATCCACTGGCTTAGGCGGAACCGAATTGGCACTTCCAACGAATACGAAGTTTGCTGCAGACGATAGTCTGAAAATTGCCGCGCGGCGTCAACACCTGTTGTCTGTCGAAAGAGGCGGGCGTGTTCGGCTGCGAGTTTGCGGACGGAACTGCTTTCAGGGGACGAACAGAGATGCCGGTTCGGTTATGATCGTTGTAAAAACTTGCCCAGGCCCACCGGGACTTCCAGTTGCGTCTGAAGCACCGCCGCTCCCACCACAGCCGCCGCCCGGAAAGGGATCGCCTCCGCTGCTGAGCGCCAGACCGCCAGTGCCGCCCGCCCCGCCCGCTACATTAATGTCCCCTGAAACGATCGACGGAGCAAGCAAGTGAACTATCCCGCCTCCGCCACCCCCTCCGGCCGCGACGTTGCTTCCTCCGTTCGCACCGTTTCCGCCAGTAGCAATGAGAGCCCCGCCGTTTTCAATCGAGCTTCTTGACGCCAGAATAATAATGCCACCCGAGGCTGCCCCGTACACAGACGGTGGATTGAAGAACCCAGGCCCGCCTATCGCGGACACCGATCCTCCCGAGTTGATAACGATGGGCCCTGCTGATAAGATCGTCAGCCCGCCGCCGGCGGCACGTTGGCTCTCGCCGTAGGAAACGTCCGAGGTTTTCAGGAGCGTGTGGGCGGCCAACGGATTAAGTCCAGACACGCCCGTTCCAAGAGCCGTGAGAGGTGGAACCCTACAGCTTGCGCCAACACCAAATTCACCCACAAAAATTATGCTCGAGGTAGCTGCGACGACGATTGAGCCGCTGATTGTTACCGGACCGGTGACCCGTATCACCAGGCCACTCGGAACCGTAAGCGTCCCACCGCCGTTGATCGTGAGGCTTGAGAACTGAAGCGTTCCACTCGGTGGATTCACCGTCCAGTCTGTGGGAGCCGAAATCGCCAGGGCGCCATCGGAGCCGTCCCCGTACACCGCCAACAATCCCGATGCGCCCGCGGGTCCTTGCGGTCCCTGGGGACCCTGTGGTCCGACCGGCCCCGGCGCACCCTGTGGTCCCACTATACCCTGCGCGCCAGGCGCACCCGGCGGGCCGCCTTGCGCGAAGATCGTCCAGTGGCCGCCACTTGACAAGACATCCCGTAAAGGATCGACGCCTTGACTCGCACGCAAGGCAACGTAGCTGGAGATCACGCCGGTCAGATCAGTCTCGGTGACCACATCTCCGGACGCGTACGATCCGCTGCTGCTCCATGCCCCCATGAATTGCAGCGTCGCCGACTGGGCAACGAAATACCCATTCAGATCGATCACTAAATCAGTGTTGTCCGTTGACTGAACGGTGATACTCCCGTTCGCGCTGGCTGGTACGATTGCCGGCTCGTTCGTCACGCCTCCCTGCGAATCGTTGAGTACGGCCGTGCCTGGCATCGGCTGCCCCGTGGCCCAAGCGGTCAGATAGCCGACTGTTCCGCCGGGGGGCGGCACCACCGCAAAGTTCAGCGAGTAAGCGGCGGCTGCGGGGACGCCGCAACTCGATTGAGGAATAATGATCGTCCTGGGCTGACCGCCAGTCAACGCCGGCGGACCGAAGGCACCGGTGAAACCTTGGCCTGTCCTCGTGTCGAGAACCCGGCAAGGGCCGACCGCGACGAAAAGCAGCGGCGCCGCCGTGCCACTTGGTGAAGTGCTGGCGCGCACGCCGGCCAGCCTTGCGAGCTGCGCTTTTAACGGCTCGGACGCGATAGACCAATTCTTCGGCTTAGAGCTTACGTCTGATCGATTTTGCGCCCAGGCCACGCAACAGCAGGAAAGGATAAGACAATGCGTCCAACCGACGTAGAATTTCCCCATATCGCGTTTGGAATGGACCCAAAAATAGCACACCCCGGTGGCGCCCGCAACAATGGGTTTCATCTTCGCCGCTTTTTAAAGCACATTTGTTCCTGAACATGGGTCAGGGCATGAATAATCCGCGACGCCGACACGCGCCCGTTCTCGGCAGCGTAACCTGTGTGTGGAATCTTTGGCGTCCCCAGGGGGATTCGAACCCCCGTTACCGCCGTGAAAGGGCGATGTCCTAGGCCGGGCTAGACGATGGGGACGCTCGGGCGAAAAGAAATTTCGCGCTATGATCAGAGTAACAGCCGCAACCGGCCGCGCGCTATAGCGTCTTTAAATACGCGATCACGTTGTCTTTTTCGTCCGCCTGCAAAGTGTCGGCGAACGCCGGCATGCCGCCGCCGCCTTCATTGATCATGGCGCGAACGTTGGCTTCGTTTACCGCCTTGCCATTCGCCAATTTCGCGCGCTTGAACAGGCCCTTCAGGCCCGGACCCATTTTCTTCTCGGTGCTGTCGGCGTTGTGGCAGACCGAACAGTTCGAATCAAAAACTTCTTTTCCCTTCGCGGCGTCGCCCTTCTTCTGGCCGAACAGGGTCGGCCCTCCGGCGAGCAGCGCGAAACAGCCTACGGCAATCATCGTGGTGCGGAGATGGCTCAGGATTCGCATGTGTTTAGTTTACAATGTTCCAGGTATGCCTCTACAGCCTGGCGATCGGGCGCCGGAAATTCGCTCCGGCGCGTTTGAGCTTGCGAAATTGCGCGGCAAACGCGTGGTGCTGTTCTTTTTTCCCAAATCGGATACGCCGGGCTGCACCAAGGAAGCCTGCGAGTTTCGCGACGCGTCGAAAAAATTTTCGAAGCTCGACACCGAAATTGTTGGCGTCTCGCCCGACCAGGCCGCGGCGCAGCAGAAATTCGCGGCCAAGTACGGATTCGATTTTACCTTCGTGCCGGACACCGATCATTCCATCGCTGAAGCTTATGGCGTGTGGAAGGAAAAAAGTATGTACGGGCGAAAATACCTGGGCATCGAGCGCACTACGTTCCTGATCGGCGCGGACGGGAAAATCGAAAAAATTTTCTCGAAGGTCAAACCCGAAGGACACGCCGCGCAGGTTCTAGAAGCCGTGCGCGGTTGAGCTACGCGAGCGCGAGATTCAGATTTTCGATCGCCTCGTCGACTTCCGCCGGGCTTTTGTAGCCGACCGTTACGCAATCAACGCCGGCGTGGTTGAAGGCGAAGCGCATCGCCGCCTGGCGGTCCTCGCGCGTGGTGAACTGGCCTTCGCCGACCAGCTTCATGCTGATCACGCCCAGGCCGTCCTGCTTCACCTGCTTAACCTGGGTCACGACTTCGTGGACGTTTCCCGTGGGGGCGTTGTAATCTTCGGCGTCCATGCGCGTGCCTTTGTGATTCATGCGGATCATGGCGATTTGCAACCATTCATTGCCGGGCATCCGGCGCAACGCCGGCAATCCGTGCACCGAGGCGCCGTGCGAGAGCACCGCTTTTTTCATCTGCGCTTCGTCGATGCCGTCTTGCCAGGCGCGCGTGTCGGCGGGCCACGTCGTGACGTGCTGATAATGCAGCAGCACAATGTCGAAATACTCCGTGTTGGCCAATTTGCGCAGCTCGTTGATTTTCGCCTGGGCATCGACGCCAGGGCTGGTGGTCACTTTGGTCATCAGGCGATAGGAGTCGCGCGGAACTCCTTTTAACGCGATGCCGAGCATCTGGTGCATCCCGGGATAAGATTCCGAGGTTTCGAAAAATCGAATGCCGCGGTCATAGGCGTGGCGCACCAGGCGGGTAAACTGATCCTGGCCGAGATCGCGCTGCACCTGACCGCTGAAGGTTCCCGTGCCGAAAGCGAGCCGCGTCACTTTCACTCCCGATTTTCCGAGCGTCACCCAATCGGTGGCCGTTCCGCGGGCCGCGCGCAGGGGCAGGGTTCCGGTGGCCGTGAGGACTCCCGCGGCGAGACCGGTTTTGAGGAAATTGCGTCTGGAGCTGTATGCCATAAGCTTCTCCATTCGCCTGCCATCCTAGCACCGTTCCGGAAAGAACGTATCGCGAAGAAAATCACAACGGTGCGCTCGGCCCCCGCGCAGATGCCCATCTGGCGCAGCAGACCGCTGCGATGCTCGGCGGGCCACCGTGGCCGTAATCGTCGGGCATAGAGGGCGAGCCTGCTTGGATGAGTAAAGCAGCACGCCTTTAGCCCCGCACCAGAACGACTCGGGCGCGATGGCCCTTGATCAATTTCGCGTCGGTCGTATACAGAGACGAATTCGTAGCTTCGGCAAGAGCGATGTAGGCGGCGTCGTAGCAAGTGAAATTGTGCCGCAGCTCCCAAATTCGCCCGAGCAGCGGTGTGTGCGCGTAGCGCTCCACCGGAAGAGCCGCAAGACTCGACAGAAGCTCCCGGCTCCGATGGGCATCGATGCGCTGGCCGCCCGTCAGCCTCCTCAGCGCGCTCGCGACTTCTATATCGAGCAGATGCGGAGCGAGCAGCGATTCGCTTCGCGCCGCCAGTTCGCGCCGCACGGCGTGGGCGAGCTGAGTCTCCAAAAGAAGCTCGACCACGACGGAAGCGTCCAGTACGATCATCGCGCTTCGCGCAATTCCCGCAACACCGCCGCGGCGCTCCGCCGGACGGGAATCGGCTTGGCTTGCGCGACGCGGTCGAGCCACTCCCGCATGGTCGGCCGCTCGGCGGAATGTTCCAGCTCGCGCTTGATGAAATCAGAGAGACTCATCCCCTCACGAGCCGCGCGGGCCTTGAGGATGCGGTGAACTTCATCGGGAACATTCCTCACCTGAATCATCTTCGGCATGCTCACAGCATACAAACATGTGCGCCACATTTTCAACGTCACATATACATCCCGCCATTCACATCCAACACATGTCCCGTGATATATCCCGCCTCTTCGCTCGCCAAAAACCGCACCGCCGACGCGACGTCTTCGACTTTACCGAACCTCTTTAACGGCACCCGACCGAGCATCGCCGACTTCAACTCCTCGGAAAGCACCGCTGTCATGTCCGTCTCGATGAATCCCGGCGCGACGGCGTTTACGGTGATGTTGCGGCTCGCCATCTCCTGCGCAATCGATTTCGTCAATCCGATCAGCCCCGCTTTCGATGCCACATAATTCGCCTGCCCCGCGTTGCCCGCTTCGCCGACCACGGAAGAAATATTGACAATCCGGCCCCAGCGCTCCTTCATCATTCCGTGCAGCACCTGTTGAATCGCCAGAAACGCGCCGGTGAGATTGGTCGCGATCACCGCGTCCCAATCCTCTTTTTTCATGCGCAGCGCGAGGTTGTCCTTGGTGATCGCGGCGTTGTTCACCAGAATGTCGACGCGGCCGGCCTTCGCGAATGCCGCCTTGATCGATTCGGGCGACGCCAGATCCAGTTCCGCCCAGCTCGCGCCGGGGATCTCCGCAGCGGCGGCTTCGAGTTTGGTGGTATCGCGAGCCGCCAGCACCACGCGCGCGCCCGACGCGGCCAGCGCTTTCGCGCACGCGAGTCCAATGCCGCGGCTGGCGCCCGTAACAAATGCGGTCCTGTTTGTCATAGTAGAAATTATGGCTTATGACGACCTGCGAGAATTCGTGCGCGCGCTCGAAAAAGCGAAAGAGCTGAAGCGCATTTCTTTCGAGGTCGATCCCGAACTCGAAATCACCGAATTCGCCGACCGCAGCGTCAAATCCGCCGGTCCCGCGCTGCTGTTCGAAAAACCGAAGGGCTCGAAAGTGCCGGTGCTGATCAACGCCTTTGCCAGCATGCGGCGCATGGAGATCGCGCTCGAAGTCGAATCCGTGGATGAAGTCGCGCGGCGCATTTCGGAATTTCTGGAGATGCGCATGCCGGAGGGACTGATCGGCAAATTGAAAATGCTGCCAAAGCTCGCCGAGATGGGCGCGTTCTTTCCGAAAATGGTTTCCGACGGCCCCTGCAAAGAAGTGATCCGGCGCGACGATTTTTCGCTGGACTATTTTCCGATCCTCAAGTGCTGGCCCCAGGACGGCGGCCGATTCATCACGCTGCCCATGGTTTTTTCGAAAAATCCCGACACGGGAAAACGCAACTGCGGCTGCTATCGCCTGCAAATCTACGACGGCCGAACCACCGGGATGCACTGGCAGACGCACAAACAGGGCGCGGAACACTACCGGCGCGCGTCCAAAAGAATGGAGGTTGCGGTCGCGATCGGCGCGGATCCCGCGACCATGTATTCCGCAATTCTGCCGCTGCCGCCGGACCTTGATGAAATGATGATCGCGGGTTTTCTGCGGACCAAGCCGGTTGAAATGATCAAATGTGAAACGGTGGATATCGAAGTGCCCGCGCACTCGGAAGTTGTTCTCGAAGGCTACGTCGAATTGGGCGAGTTGCGCCGCGAAGGTCCGTTCGGCGATCATACCGGGTTTTATTCGCTCGAAGACGATTATCCGGTATTTCATTTGACCTGCATCACGCATCGAAAAAATCCGATTTACGCCACTACCATCGTCGGCCCTCCGCCCATGGAGGATTTTTACATGGGCAAGGCGATCGAGCGCATCTTTTTGCCATTAATGCGCCTGCAATTACCGGAAATTCGCGATATTTCGATGCCGGCCGAAGGAATTTTTCACAATTTGATTCTGGTGGCAATTCGCAAGTCCTATCCCGGCCACGCGCGCAAGGTGATGCACGCGATCTGGGGACTCGGCCAGGCGATGTTTTCAAAGTGCATCGTGGTGGTGGATGAAGACGTGGACGTGCAGAACGTCGGGGAAGTGGCGTGGAAGGCGCTGAACAACATCGATCCGGAGCGCGACGTTC
Source organism: Bryobacteraceae bacterium (assembly GCA_035507655.1). Classification (GTDB taxonomy): domain Bacteria; phylum Acidobacteriota; class Terriglobia; order Bryobacterales; family Bryobacteraceae; genus Palsa-187. The sequence goes on from DATJNW010000013.1 coordinate 100,102, forward strand.
AATTTGTGCTCGGTCCGGTCGATTCGCTGGATCATTCAAGCCGCCTGCCGAATTACGGCTCGAAAATGGGTATCGACGCGACCAAGAAATGGCCCGGCGAAGGTTTCACGCGGCCATGGCCGGACGTGATCCGCATGTCGGAAGAGGTGCGCCGCCGCGTGGATGAGCTTTGGAAGAAGGCCGGGCTATGATATCGGGAATCGCATTCTCGATCAGCCGCTTGAGTTCGCTCACACCGCCCCGGTGAGCTCTCGGATTCTCATCGCCAACACAACACCCGAGTCCGCATTCACCGTAAAGGCTCGATAATCCCGCTTGGCATATTCGGGGCTGAGGAAGTTGGCTGCATCGAAGGACGGGATGCTTAGGGTCACCATCCAGCGATGATTCGCCTCGTCTAATTCAACTTCTTCGACGCGCAAATCATGCGCGCGATCTGCGCCTAAGACCTCGGTCGCAAACTCGGCGGATTTTTGAACAGCTTCCTTAACGCCGACCATAATCGGAAGTTAGCACAAGTCGAGCTGGCTTCGAATGTTACAATAAGTAAACACGGCGGCTGTAGCTCAGTTGGTAGTAGCGCCAGATTGTGGTTCTGGATGTCGTGGGTTCGAATCCCACCAGCCGCCCCAGTCGTTGGGAGTGGAAATCAGACTTTTCCTTCTGTTCGCGTCCGCCGGTATCCTGTTTGCGCAGGACGCTTCTCAATCCACTGCAACTTCCCCGGCCGCGCTTTCGCCACCTTCGGTCGCCGAAAAATGGGACCATACGGTCGACGAAACCTTTTCCTGGTTCACCTTCGGCGCGGGAGCCTTCAATGCCGCAGTCTCTCAGGCGACCCGCTCCGCTCCGCTCTACGGCCGCCATTGGGACGCCTACCCGAAGCGTCTGGGCGCTTCCGTGGGCGACATCGTCAGCCAGAATTTCTTCGGGGATTTCCTGCTGGCGTCCGCTTTTCATGAAGATACGCGATACGTCCGCCGCGGGTCTGCGCACCGGACGTGGTCCCGTATCGGATACGCGATCAGCCGTTCCATTATCGTCCGCACCGATTCCGGCGGTGAATCCTTTAATTTCGCCAACGTGCTGGGCACGGCCATGAGCGCCGGCCTTTCCAACGCCTATTACCCTCCGGTCAGCCGCACCGCAAGAGAGACCGTCACCAACTGGAGCACCAGCATCGCCGGAAGCGGCCTGGCCAACCTGATGCCTGAATTCTGGCCCGATTTCAGCGCGTTCCTAAAGCGGCACCTGCCGTTCCAGCGCCATTAATTTAATACACAAAGGGAATCAGCGCCTTCACGTGCCGGCGGTAGTCGTCGTATTGCGCGCCGAAATGTTCGGATAGAAACTGCTCCTCGCGCCGCCATTTCATGCGCCATCCGGCGACGGCTAACCCAAACGCGATCAGACAGCCGACTTCCCCGATCGCGACCGCCGTCCCGAGAACCGCCAGGAGCAAACCCGCATAAATCGGATGGCGCACGATCGCGTACGGACCGCTGCGGATCAATTGCTGGTCCTGCTTAATTGCCACCCGGCCGCTCCAGTTCGCGCCCATATAAATTCTCGCCCAGGCAGCGAACGCGGCGCCCGCGAAGACCATCGCCAGCCCGGGGTAGCCGGCGGACGGCACAAATCGATCGCCAAGAAACCCGATGCGAATTCGTGCATCGACCATCAACCAAAAAGCGAGCATCATGACCAGCGCGTAGAGTGCGCGCTCAGCCGAACTTTCCTTCTTCTGCGCCGGTTTGAGACGGAGCGCAGCCAACAGCCAGACGATACCCAGCGCAACCCAGATATCCTCGATGACATGAATCGGTTCCACTGCCAAAATGATACGAATTTTCTGAAAGATCGTTCGAAACGCCGCGTGGTCAGGAATCTGTCTTGCGATTGTAATTTAACTGTAATGAGGTATCGGTTAATCTGTCAGTAAAGGATTTATGAAGAAGATCGTACTGATTGAGGACGACCAGGATCTGTACTCGCTCATCCAGTACAACCTGGAAAAAGAGGGTTTCGCCGTCGCCGGATCGCAAACCGGCAAAGGCGCTCTGGATCTGTGCCGGCGTGAGCGGCCGGATTTGATCATTTTGGACATAATGCTGCCCGATTCGGATGGCCTGGAAATCTGCAAACAGATTCGCGCCAATTCCGAGCTGGCCGCCGTTCCCGTCATTTTCCTGACCGCCCGCGCCTCTGAAACCGACCGCATCGTGGGCCTGGAACTGGGCGCCAACGACTACATTGTCAAGCCCTTTTTCGTGCGCGAACTCATCGCCCGAATCAAGATCCATTTTCGGGGTCAGCCGCCGGTTTCAAAACTCCTCAAAAGCGGCGACCTTGAACTCGACCGCGCCCGCTGCCGCGTTCACCTGGCCGGTAAGGAGTTGTCGCTCACCGCGACCGAATTTCGCCTGCTCGAGTTTCTGATGAGCCGGCCTGGTGTTGTTTTCAGCCGCGAACAGTTGCTCGATGCGGTGTGGGGGCACGACCGCGCGGTGACCGATCGCACGGTCGATGTGTACATCCTGCGTTTGCGGCAGAAGATCGAAAGCGAAGGCGCACCGGCGTTTATCCGCAGCGTACGCGGTTTCGGCTACAGCTTCAATTCCGAGGTCCCGCAAGAACAGTTGCAGTAACCCGTAAAAAAACCCGGGGGTTCTGATTCGGGTAAGCCCTGGTGACGTCCGGGTTCCCGGTAGTGCCTGAGATCTGCGTTGATTCGCGATGAGCCCCCGCCATGACTGGCGGGGCTGTAACGCGCACCTCCAGCCCCGCCAGTCATGGCGGGGGTTCCCTGACGGGTCCGCCGCTTCATTTACAATAAGAACATAGAGCCACGATCCCTAAGGGAGTGGTCTCCGCACCCTCGCCTATGAACGAATCGCGGCGCGCGCAACTCTACGATGCTCTAGCCTCGCGCATTCTCATCCTCGACGGCGCGATGGGCACCATGCTGCAAGGCTACCAGCCCACCGCCGCTGATTTCGGCGGCTCACGCCTGGAAAATTGCAGCGAAAATCTCTCGCGCACTCATCCGGAATGGATTTTGGCCATTCATCGCGCGTATCTCGACGCCGGCGCCGACATCATCGAAACCAACAGTTTTCAAGGCTCGCCGATCGTATTGGCCGAATTCGGACTCGAAGCCGACACCCATGAATTAAACGTTTTGGCCGCAAAGCTCGCGCGCCAGGCCGCGGATGAATTTTCGAGCACCTCAAGACCGCGATTCGTCGCCGGATCGCTCGGGCCGACCACTAAATCCATTACGCTGCGCGGCGACGTCACCATGCCGCAAATGGCGGAAAGCTACTACGTGCAGGCGAAGGGCTTGATGGAAGGCGGCGCGGATCTGCTGCTGGTCGAAACCGCGTTCGATACCCGCAACATCAAATCGGCGATTCTCGGAATTCAGCGGCTGGAGCGCGAGACCGGCACGCGGATTCCGCTGATGATCTCGGGCACGATCGAACGCTTCGGCGCGATGCTTGCCGGTCAGCCCGCCGAGGCGTTTTGTGCCAGCGTCTCGCACGCCGACCTGCTTTCGATCGGCCTCAACTGCGCCACCGGTCCGGATCTGATGACCGATCACATCCGCACCCTCGCGCAGATGGCGCAGACGCGAATTTCCTGCTACCCCAACGCGGGATTGCCGAACGAGGAAGACAAATATCTGGAGACACCGGATTCACTTGCCGCGCAGCTGCAAAAATTCGTCGAGCACGGCTGGCTGAACATGGTCGGCGGCTGCTGCGGAACCACCCCCGCGCACATCAAAGCCATCGCACAGATGGCCGAAGGCAAATCGCCGCGCGCCATTCCTTCGCCCAGCCATAAAACCTATTTTTCGGGAATTGAGCTGGTGGAAGCCGAGGATTCCAACCGCCCGCTGATCGTGGGCGAGCGCACCAACGTCATCGGCTCGCGCCTGTTCAAGCAGATGATCGGCGAAGAAAAATGGGAAGAAGCGAGTGAAATTGCGCGCTGGCAGGTGAAGAACGGCGCGCACATCATCGACGTCTGCCTGCAATCCTCGGATCGCGAAGAACTAAAGGACATCGACCCGTTCTACGCCAAGCTGATGCCGAAGATCAAGGCTCCGGTGATGATCGACACGACTGACGCCAACGCCATCGAACGCGCGCTTCAGTGGTGCCAGGGAAAAAGCATCATCAATTCGATCAACCTCGAAGACGGCGAGGAAAAATTCGAGCGCGTCTGTCCGGTGGCCAAGTCATACGGCGCCGCGCTGATCGTCGGGACCATCGACGAGGACAAACAGCAGGCGCAGGCGTTCACGCGTGAAAGAAAACTCGCGGTCGCGCGGCGCAGCGTCGAGTTGCTCACCGGAAAATACGGCTTCGCGCCGGAGGACATCATCATCGATCCGCTGGTTTTCCCCTGCGCCACGGGCGATGAGAATTACATCGGCGGAGCGGTCGAAACGATCGAGGCGATCCGGCTGGTGAAAGAAAATATTCCGTTCGTCAAGACCGTTCTCGGCGTATCGAACATTTCTTTCGGCCTGCCCGCGGCTGCGCGCGAGGTGGTCAATTCGGTTTTTCTCTATTACGCGACCAAAGCCGGTCTCGATCTGGCCATCGTCAACGCGGAAAAACTGGAACGCTTCGCTTCGATTCCGGTGGAAGAGCGGCGCCTGGCTGAAAATCTTCTGTTCAACACGCCGCCGCCGGAAATTCAAGCGCCGGAAGACTGGCGCGAGCAATCGCGCGAACAGAAAATCGCCATCAATCAGTTCCATATTGCCGCCGTCACCGACCATTTCCGCAAAGCCGGCAAAAAAGAGAAAAAGCGCGCCACGGAATTGCCGCTCGATGAGCGGCTGGCGAATTACATCATTGAAGGCACCAAAGACGGTCTGATTCCCGACCTCGATCTGAAATTGAAACAAGGCATCGCGCCAATGGACGTTATTAACGGCCCTCTGATGGCGGGAATGAGCGAAGTCGGGCGATTGTTCAACAATAACGAGCTGATCGTCGCCGAAGTTCTGCAATCGGCCGAAGCGATGAAAACCGCCGTCGGCCATCTCGAGCGGTTCATGGAAAAATCGGAGACGTCGACGCGGGGAAAAATCGTTCTGGCGACGGTCAAGGGCGATGTCCACGATATCGGCAAAAATCTGGTCGAGATTATTTTGTCGAACAACGGCTACCGGGTGATCAATCTCGGAATCAAGGTTCCGCCGGAAGATTTAATCCAAGCCTGGCGCGAACACAAACCCGACGCGATCGGCTTGAGCGGCCTGCTGGTGAAGAGCGCGCACCAGATGGTCACCACCGCGTCGGATTTTAAAGACCACGGCGTGGACGTTCCGCTGCTGGTGGGTGGCGCGGCGCTGTCGGAAAAATTCACGACGACGCGAATCGGCCCCGCCTACGGCGCGCCCACGTTTTACGCCAAGGACGCGATGACCGGTCTACGCATCATGAACGAATTGATGGACCCGGCGCAGCGCGAGGTGGTGATCAGCACGCACATTTTCTCAACAGCGGCTCCGCTGAACGTCGATGTGCAGCCGGCCGTCAATCGCGGAACGGCGCGCAGTCCCAAGGTTCGCATCGATATTCCGATCCCCGCCGCGCCCTATCTCGACCGCCGCGTGCGCGAGGTGCCCAATCTGCATGAAGTCTGGACGTACATCAATCCGTTCATGCTGTACGGACGGCACCTCGGCTTCAAGGGCAATTTCGAAAAATTATTAGCGGAGCGCGAGGCCAAAGCTCTGGAACTTTTCCACCAGATGGAGGAGGTCAAGCGCGAAGCCGAGAAATTCATGAAGATCCGCGCGGTTTGGCAATTTTTCGAAGCCGAGCGCGACGGCAACTCGATCCGCCTCTTTGATCCGGGATCTTCGAGCCCTCGCCACATTTTTAAATTCGGCCGCCAGCCCAAATCGGACGGCTTGTGTTTGAGCGATTACATTCTCGATCCCGAAGATGGCCGCCGCGATCATCTCGCGCTGTTCGTGGTCACCGCCGGCGAATGCGTGCGCTCGCATTCCGAAGATGCCAAGCAGCGCGGCGAATTTTTGTTGGCCCACGCGCTGCAAGCGCTGGCGATCGAAACAGCGGAGGGCTGCGCCGAATGGCTGCATCGCCGCATCCGCGAGGATTGGGGTTTCCCCGATCCGCCCACGATGACCATGCAGGAGCGTTTCACCTCGCGTTATCGCGGCAAGCGCTATAGTTTCGGCTATCCGGCGTGCCCGAATCTGGAGGATCAGGCCGGATTGTGGACGCTGCTGAAGCCCGAAGAGATCGGCGTGAAACTCACCGAGGGTTTTATGATGGACCCGGAAGCGAGCGTCAGCGCGTTAGTGTTTCACCATCCCGATTGCGGTTACTTCACCGCGAGCGACGGCTCATAATCCAGCAGGGTGCTGAAAAAGGCGACCGTTCTGTCCACGGCCCTGGTCGCACGCGGCATGAATAACTTACAGGACAGAGTAGTCTGTTTTTCAGCACGATGCTAGAGCATTTTCGAGTTGTCTGTACACCGCCAGAGGGTGGCATAAGCCGCCAGACTTGTGCTTCGACGGCTGTTGATTCATCGGCCGCGAATAGCACAAGCCTGGCGGCTTATGCCACTGCTCCACAAAATTGTGTAGTGGAGAATTGAATCCCGCGCGCTATCACTGGCGGGGCTTTGGGTTCGACAGCCGGCGCCACAACGTCTCCGGATGCGCATCGAACACCAGCGTTGTCTCCGCCGGGACGATCCTCCACAAACCGCGCGCGACTTCATCGTTCCACTGCGGCACGCTCCATCCGGCGTAACCTGCATAAACGCGTGAGCCGGCACGATCGTCGATCTTGCGCGAAACGTAAACACCGGCGAAAACCAGTTCCGCATCGGCCGGCTTCTCGCGCGAACGGAACAGCTCACGCACATCCAGTGGGATCGGCCCGCCAAACCACGTTTCAGGCTTCGTTCCCGCCACCGGATGATTGATCACCAGGCCGATCACGCCATCGACATCGGAATGAATCACCAGCACGACGGAGCGTCCCAGATCGTGATCGCGCGATTTCGCCGTAGCCACCAGCAGCTTGCCCTGCAATTTCGGGATCGAACGCGGCAGCTCGATTTGTTGCGCAAGCACGAAGGTCAGCAGCACGGCACAAGAGGGCCACATTTCTATTAGTAGCGTAAGCCGTCAGGCTTGCGATTTTGCGCGCCTTGACGCCGCAATATTCGCCCGATAAACTTTTCGTCGAGGTAAGCGGAATGCGACGCTTGGGATTTTTGGGTGTGGCGCTCTCGATGGTAGCCGTCGCCGGAATCAACTGGAAAGCCGTTTGGGTCGAGCCGATCACGCCCGTCCTGCTTACTGTGGGTGAGTCGAAGCCGTATACCATCATGGGTCTGAACGGCCGCGACGTAAAAGCGAACCTGACTACGTCTCCCTACCTGACGATCACTTCGTCCGATCCCGAGGTTGTGCAGGTGGATCGCGCGCACGGCGCTTTCGTCGGAAAAAAACCGGGCCACGCTGAAATCCGGATCTCTTTCAGCGAAGCGACCACCCTAGTTAAGGCGTTTGTGAGGGAAAAGAAATCGCCACTGGAAAAACCGCAATGAAAATCAACCTCGACGAGTGCTCGCAAACCTGACGGCTTACACTTCGAACAAAAAAAATCGGCCGGACCCGGCGAACCCGCGGAGGATCGGATTCGCCATGGCCCGGCCGGTGCCCCCCTTACAAGGTGGCGGGGCAACCCAGTTTAAACCGCAATGAAGAGGGTAGTTCCATCGCGATTCACCAGCAGGAGGACCGGAGCATCTTTAGCTGTGCTGGTCACTGCCTGCCTGAACTCACTCACATTAGCGACCGGTTTGTGATTCACCTGCTGAATCACGTCGCCACGCTGCAATCCGGCGTCGGCTGCCTTGCTGTCCGGATTCACCTGGTCCACTACGACGCCCTTGGTCTGGGCGGAAAGTTTCAATTGCTGCGCCGTGTCCGGCGTCAGCGTTTCCACCTGCACACCCTGGAGCGTGTTCTCTTTCTCTCCGTTGTTGTTCGAAGCCTGCTGCTCGCTCGACGGGAATTCGCCGAGGGTCACCGCGATTTGCTCGGGTTTGTCGTTGCGCAGCACCGTCAGATTCGCCGTCGTGTTCGGATCCATGTCGCCGATCACCAGCCGCAACTGGTTCGCATCCACGATCGGTTTGCCGTTCACCGCGGTGATGATGTCGCCCTTCTGTAATCCCGCTTTCGACGCCGGGCTGTTGGCAGTCACATCGCCGACCAGCGCGCCGCCGGTCTTGGAAGTGCCGAATGCCTGTGCCAGCGCCGGGGTCACGTCCTCAGGCAGAATGCCGAGATAGCCGTGCTCCACTTTTCCGTGCGCCAGAATTTCATCCATGTCGTGCCGCGCCAGGTTAATGGGAACCGCAAAGCCGATGCCCTGGTTTCCGCCGGAATTGCCCGACAGAATCGCGGTATTGATGCCGATCAGATGGCCTTCATCGTCCACCAGCGCGCCGCCCGAATTGCCGGGATTAATCGGAGCGTCGGTCTGGATGAAATCCTCCACGTCTTCAATACCCAGCCCGCTGCGTCCGGTGGCGCTGACGATGCCGTTCGTCACCGTCTGGCCCACGCCGAACGGATCGCCCACGGCCAGCACGATGTCGCCGACTTCCACCTGGCTCGAATTACCCAGAACCAGGGACGGAAAATTGTTTGAACCGTCACTGATCTTCAGCACCGCGATGTCGGTGCGCGGATCGGTGCCGATCACCTTCGCTTTAAACACGCGCTTATCATGCAACGTCACGGTGATGTCCGTGGCGTGATCCACCACGTGATTGTTGGTCAGAATGTAACCCTCCGGACTCACAATCACGCCCGATCCCAAACTTTTCTCACGCTGTTCCTTGGGGACGTTATATCCCGGGAAGTTATTCCCGAAAAACTGGCGGAAGAAGGGGTCCATGCCCATCCCCTGCATTCCGCTCATGTCATTTTTGACCATTCGGGAAGAGGAAATATTGACCACCGCGGGAACCACTTTCTTCACGACCGCGGAATATCCACGCCGTGCCGATTCCACTGAGCGGGGGGCCGTTTTAATGGTTGCCGGCGGATTGGTATTGGGAAGCGTTGCAGCCCGAATGCCCAGAATTCCGCCTACAACCAGCACTGCACTCACTGCAGCCGTCGCCATCGCGCGCCGGCTCGTCAGGAAGTTTCTCATTGGCTTGCCACCTCGCTTACAGATTAGGGTGTAAAGCCGGTTTTCCGAATAGAGTCGGCCGGGTAAGATTGCCGGCTGCGACGGGGTATTTCGAATCCCGTTTTCAGGGGATGGGAGCCACCAGAGTTGGGGCGTTCTCCAGCGATGGAGCCGCTAAATTGCTGATACTGAGCACGATTTCCGCTGGATCTCGCCAAATCAGGTGATGACCACCATGGGCGGGCGCATTAGGGGACAGACTCTGCCCCCTTTTTCAGCACCCTGTTAGATCACGTTCAGCTTTTCTCCGGAGTACGCGCCTGCGGACCGCCATCACGCCGTCAGCGTCGGATGCTTCAGGTGAAAGCCAGTCGCGTCCTGATACGCCTTGGCGACGGCGAGCAGCTCCGGTTCGCCGAACGGCCGCGCGTAAAACGTAAATGCGCCCGGCGTTCCCGCGGCGGTAAATCCGTGGGGCACGTTGATCGCCGGATACCCCGCCGTATTGGCCATCCCGAAATGCCGCTGGGTCACGCTGCGGCGCATTGCCGCAAAATTGAATCCGCCGCGGCCGCGTCCGCCCGCTCCCGCTCCGCCGCGACCGCGACCACCCCCGCCGCCCATATTCGCCGGAACCAGGTATACGTCCACATCCGCAGTCGCTTCGGCGAGTTTCGCCATCATCATCGCCCGCGCCCGCTGCGATTGCAAGAATTCCACCGCCGGCACCACACGCGCCGTCCGGAATCCGGCCGCGCGTCCCGGATTGGTCATGCGCTTGTCGCCGTTGGTGCGGATCAACTCGTCGAAAAACGCCGCTGACTCGACCCCGTAGGCCGAGCCGTCGACCGTCCAGTCCGGCAGCGTCACCGTAGTCAACTTGAACCCCAGGCCCTCCACCGCCGCGATGGCCTTGTCGTTCATCGCCTTGGCCGCCGGATCGCGCACTTCATCGAACCCCGCCTGCAAAATGCCCACGCGGAGCCTTTTAATATCGAGGCGCGCATTCCAGTTGAAGGGAATTTCGGAAACGCTCAGATCGCGGCCATCCGGCCGGGCGATCACGCTCATCACCACCGCGCAATCCTCGGCGTAGCGCGTCATCGGACCGAGGCGATCCTGGGTCCAGCTCAGCGCCATCACGCCATGCCGGCTGACACGTCCGAACGTCGGACGCAAACCCGTGACGCCGCAGCGCCCCGACGGGCTCAGAATTGATCCGCTGGTTTCGGTGCCGATCGCAAACGCGCAACAACCGCCCGCGGTCGCCGATCCCGGACCGGCCGACGATCCGCTCGACCCTTCGTTGATGTCCCACGGATTATTGGTTCGCCCGCCCCACCACTGGTCGCCCTGCGCCAGCTCGCCTGAAGCTAATTTCGCCAGCAGCACCGCGCCGGCATTGCGCAGCATTTCCACCACGCTCGCGTCTTCGTCGATCATCTGATCTTTGTACGCGCCGGAACCCCACGTGGTCTTATAGCCCTTCACCGCGATGATGTCTTTTGCGCCCCACGGAACGCCGTGCAACAGACCTTTATAATGTCCCGCCTGAATTTCCGCGTCGGCCTGCCTGGCCTGTTCCATAGCGACGTCGTCCAGAAAAGTCACCACGCAATTCAGCTTGGGATTGTAGCGATGCAGCCGGTCGAGATACATTTTGGTCAGCTCGACCGAGGTCACCTGCTTCGTTCGCAAGAGCTGCGCGAGCTGAATCACCGGCGCGAACGCCAGATCCTCCACATTGGCCGGACGCTTCACCGACGGCGTGCTGAAATGCAGCGGCTCCCTGGCGCGATTCACCTTCATTCCCGGCGTGATGGTGCTGAAGTAAAACGGCGGCTGCACGTCATTCGGAATTTGCAGATGGCGCACTTCTTCATAGCTGGTCAAGGCGCGATTCACGCCCTGCACCATGGCCTTCACATCCTCATCACTGAAGTTCAACCCGGCGATGGCCAGCGCGTCCTTGATCATCTCCGCGGTGATTCGCGGTTCGCCGTCGCCGTCCTGCTGCGTCTGTGCCCACAGCGCGCCGGGCAAAAGGCTGGAACCGAGTCCGATTCCGGAGAAATAGGCGAGAAAGCGCCGTCTGTTGTCGTCGCTGTTGATCAATGTGTTGGTTGATGTGTTGCTTGACGTATTGGGGAGCTTGGAATCCATTCGGCGATTATATCGAATCCCACGCCGGAGACACGAAAAGCCCGGTGGGACAGGCTTTCTGCGCGCTGAAGTCTGCCCCACAGCGGACTCTCATTTTCTTCGCGGAAGCGGCGGATGCCGGCTGTTTTGCGCGAAGCTCCTAAAATAAAAACATGTCTCGTGACGCCGCAGGGGTGGTTATCATCGGAGCCGGAATCGTGGGAGCGTCCATCGCCTATCACCTTTCCGCGCGCGGCTACACGGACGTGGTCATTCTCGAAAAAGGCGACACCGCGGTGTCCGGCAGCACTTCGCGCAGCGCGGCGGGCGTGCGCCATCAGTTCGGGAACGAAGTCAACATCCGTCTGTCGCTTTACAGCATCGAACGATTGAAACACTTCGAAGAGGAGGTCGGCGGATTTTCCGGTCTCAAACAGATCGGTTACCTGCTGCTGGTCTCCGATCCGGAAACCTGGAAACAATACCAGGAGAACGTCGCCTTGCAACAACGGCTAGGCGTGCGCAGTCGAATATTGTCACCTGCCGAAGCCTGCGCGCTGGTTCTCTTCGGCAATTTCGGCGATCTTGTGGGCGCCACCTTTTGCCCCGACGACGGCCATTGCGATCCTTACGGTGTCGCCACGGGTTATCTCAACGCCGCGCGCCGCGCCGGGGTCGAATTGCGCCGCGCGACGCGCGCCACGGCGATTCGCCGGAGCAAGGAACGCGTGGTCGCCGTCGAGACGCCGCAAGGCTCCATCGCCTGTGAAACCGTGATCAACGCCGCGGGACCGTGGGCGCGGCAGGTGGGCGCGCTGGCCGGTCTCGAAATTCCGGTGCTCCCGTATCGCCGCTGCGTGTACATGACCGAACCGGTGACGCTTGGCGAATTTCCCTTTGTCATCGATACCGCCAGCGGCTTTTACATGCGCCCGGAGGGCGACAAGCTGCTGATCGGCGTGACCAATGAAGCCGAACCGCCCGGCGAAAATTTCGCCGTCGATTGGGAGTGGCTGGAAACGGTTCTGGAACGCGGCTCGCGGCGGTTTCCATTCCTTGCCGAAACCGGAATCGTGCGCCGCAACTGCTGGGCCGGACTGTATGAAAACACGCCCGACCATTCGCCGATCCTCGGCCGTCATCCCGAGCTTGAAAATTACCTCGATGCCAGCGGCTTCAGCGGCCACGGCGTGATGCATGCGCCGGCGACGGGAATGTTGATCGCGGAAGAAATTGTAGACGGCCGCGCGCACTCGATCAACATCGACGATCTGCGCATCACCAGATTCCAAAACGCACGCAAGCCGGTCGAGACCAATATTTATTAGGCTTCTGCGAGCTGTGCTCGCAAGAGTCCGGCAAGATAATCCGCCAACTGAGACACGTCGAAGTGCCCCTGATCCCACGCTCGATCTGCGGCTTGCAACGCAGCGTAGTAGGGCGCGCGATTCTCCCTAATCCGCTCCGGTACGATCTTCTTTCCGGGAAGTAATTGCCCCTGCTTCAAACAGATCAGGTAATAGCAAGCGGCGCGTGCGGTCCTTCCATTTCCTTCCACAAACGGGTGGATCCAGTTGAGCCTCCACAAGGCGTACGCCGGAAGCACTGTGGGATGATCCAGAATCGCCCAGTTTTCATGAACCACGGAGAAAAATCGATCCATTTGGTTGGGGACTTCCTTAAAGTGAGGGGGAAAGTGATTTCCGACGTAGATCGGCTCCTCGCGGAAGCGCCCCCCAAACTGGGAAATATTCGAAACGGCCGCGTAATTCAATGCCCAGAGCGTATATTTGTCGAAAAATTCGACGCCTTTCTTTAGGCCAATTTCAATGCAGTTCGCCAGCAGGTCATACTGTCGCAAAAGGTTCTGCTCCTGAACTTTGGCGTAGAGCTCCGGATCGTCCTTTTCTCTGACGGACATCAATTGCGATAGGAACAGCTCAACTCATGAGCTTTATGTGCTTAGAAGCCCGCCGGACGCTCTCCTTCGTGATGAGCGCCGAATCAGGGGCGTTTCCGAAGGCAAAACTAATTCTCTGCTCCCGCAACTCCTCTTCGGTAACGATCCTGCTCCGAGCAGCCTCCAGCAGTCGCATCAACTCAGGATCTGGTTCAGCGACGTTTTGAAACTGCTTCCGATCGGCCATCGTATCCTCCTTATGCGCAACTCTCATAAAGAATCATAGCGTACCAGAGATCTTCAGCAGCGTCGCCGGCATTGTGCTGTTGCGCGCGACAGCTTCTCAGCCCCTCTAACCGCAAGCAAGCAATCCGATTTCATGCTATCCCCAAATATCGCCGACCGTGAAGCCCTCCGGAAACGGGTCCTCCGGATCGAGCACATATTGTGCGAAACCCGTGATCCATGCGGTTCCCGATAACGCCGGCACCACGGCGGCGTATTTACCCACGCGAGTTTCTTCAATCAATCGCCCGGTGAACGTCGTGCCCAAAATTCCTTCGTGAACGAAATCCTCGCCGAGCCGCAATTTCCCCTTGGCATACAGCGCCGCCATCTTCGCGCAGGTGCCGGTCCCGCACGGCGACCGGTCCAGCGCGCCAGTCCACGACGCCGGGCGCGACCAGTCGAGCGCCCCCGTGGACACGACCACCGCGTTCTTTCGATGAACTCCTGCGCGCGATGGCGCCGCGGAAAGCTGCGCGATGGTCACTCCATTAATCCCCGGATTTTCGGGATGCGAAACCGGCAACTGCTCGCGCGCCGCGGCCTTGATCATCTCCGCCACGCGCACAATGTCGCGCGCTTCATCGGGCGTCAGGCCCAACCCCAGCGGCTCCGCATCCGCGATCACGTAAAACATGCCGCCGTAGGCGACATCGACCACGACCGTCCCCAGATTCGGCACCTCCACGCGAGCATCCAGATGCGTCGCAAATGCCGGCACGTTGCGAAACGTCACCCGCTTTACCTTACCGTCGCGAACCTCCGCCTCCACGCCGATCAGCCCCGCCGGCGTGTCGAGCTTGAGCGTGGTCACCGGCTCGGTGACCCGGACCATCCCCGTTTCGATCAGCACCGTCACCACGCAGATGGTGTTGGTGCCGGACATCGGCGGGTATTCGACCTGTTCCATGATCACGAACCCGGCGTCGGCCTCGGGATGCGTGGGCGGCAGGAGCAGATTGCAATTCGCCGCCGGATAGCCGCGCGGCTCGCGCAGCATGCGTTTGCGAAGATGATCGGCCTGCGTTTCGAGCCAGCATTTTTTTTCGAACATCGTTGCGCCCGGCACATCGAGAACGCCGCCTGTGATCACTCGTCCCGGCTCGCCGCAGGCGTGCGCGTCGACCGCCGTAATCATATTGGAAAATCGCAAGTTGCAATTGTACCCGAAGCGATCTATGGTTTAGCATTAGTTTCATCCCGACGGTTTCGGGCTGTTAGTGTTAGCGTTTGCGCCGCGGCTGGCCCGCGCCCGCAAGGATCTGGTAACAGATGATCGCCGATACGGTGCATGAAATCGCGCATTATTTCGAGATGGATGAGGCTCTGGTACGGCTGCCGGAGCGAAGGCGCGTCCGATGATCACTCCGTTCTTAACCTGCGCGATTACCGACAGGCGCCTGCGCGGGTTGGGGGGTGGCGCGGATTGGGTGCAGGTTCGCGATAAGACGCTTCCGGCGCGGGAGCTGCTTGTAACCGTTAAACGCGCGATGGCTTCCGGCGCGAAGGTGCTGGTGAACACGCGGATGGACGTCGCGCTGGCGGCGGGCGCGGCGGGGTTGCACCTTCCCGCGGGATCGATTGCGCCGTCGCGCTGGCGGACCATCGCGCCGCCTGGATTCCTGGTCGGTGTGTCGTGCCACACCGTGGTGGAAGTTCGCGCGGCGGAAACAGAAGGTGCGGATTATGTTTTTTTTGGTCCAGTGTTCGCGCCGCTTTCGAAAACTTCGGATCTGGCGCCGCGCGGTCTTGAACAGCTGGCTGAAGCGTCGCGGGCGGTGAAAATTCCGGTGCTGGCGCTGGGCGGGATCACGCGCGAAAACGCGGGAGAGTGCGTCGCGGCCGGCGCGGCGGGTATGGCCGGGATTTCCGTTTTCGAGAATTGATAATCTGTAACCGTGAGCAGTGCCGCGGCAAAGCAGGCGTTTTCGCGGGAAGAAACGCGGCGTCTTGCCGGCATTTCTGAGCGCCAGTTGGCGTCCTGGGAACGGCAGAAGCTGGTCGAGCCGGCGGCGCAGTACGGGTTTCGCGAGCTGCTGGCGCTGCAAACGCTGCTGCGCTTGCAAAAAAATCGGGTCAGCGCGGCGCGAATTCGCGTGGCTCTGGAAGCGCTGCGGAAAAAACTTCGCGACGTGGGCGATCCGCTCAAGGACCTGAAGCTTTTCGCGGACGGGAAGAAAATCCGGGTGGAGATCGACGGCGGAGCGATGGACGCCGTTTCCGGCCAGTTGCTGCTGAATTTCGGCGCGAACGATTTGAAACGGCTGGTGCCGTTTCCAGCCAAAGACGCGGCGGCGGTGGAGCGCGACCGAAGGTTCACGGCGGAGCGGTGGTTCCAGCGCGGGCTGGACCTGGAGCAATCCGGCGCGCCAGCCGAGGAAATTATCGCCGCGTATAAACACGCGATCGAGCTGGATGCGAAATCGGCGGGGGCGCTGGTGAATCTGGGGACCATTTATTTCAACGCCCAGAAATTCGCGGACGCGGAGAGATTTTACCGGCAGGCACTGGCGTCCGATCCGGAGTACGCGCTGGCGCATTTCGATCTGGCCAATCTTTACGACGAACGCGGCGATCGCCTGCGGGCGCTCACGCACTATGAAGCGGCGCTGCGCATTTCGCCCAATTACGCCGATGCGCATTACAATGTCGCCCTGCTGTATCAGGGCCAGAATCAGCCGATGAAGGCGGTTCGCCATTGGACGGCCTATCTGAAACTGGATCCGTCCAGCCGCTGGGCGACGATCGCGCGCCGGGAATTGAACAAGCTGCGCGAGGCGACGGTGCTAAGTGGGGGGAGCGGGCAGTAGGAGGTGGGTTAAGCGATCGACACTGCCCACCCCCACCGCCCACTACCCCTTAAAATAGGACCGAGGACGTTTCTTGAATAGAATTGCTTTTGCATTCCGCAGTTTTTTTTCGATCCTGTTCAAAGCGGAACTGGCGGCGGACATCGCGCAGGCGTTCGGATACACCAGGGCCGCGCCGGTGCGGGTGGCGCCGGCGCCGAAACCGATCGCGGGGCCGGCCGATGGCGCGGTGCAGATTCTTTCGATTTTGCAGCGCGACTCGCGGCTGATCGATTTTCTGATGGAAGATATTTCGGCGTACTCCGATGAACAGGTCGGCGCGGCGGTGCGCGACGTACAGCAGCAGGCGCGTAAATCGATGGAGCGATATTTGCAGCTCGCGCCGGTGATCGATGGCGTGGAAGGCACCTACACGAAAGCGGAGGTCTCCGACGTGAAGCTGATCGGCAACGTGCCGGCGAGCGGCAAGGCTCCGGGCGGCATGCTCCGTCATAAAGGATGGCGCGCGGCGAAAGTCGAGCTGCCGGCGACCGCGCCGGGAAACGTGCTCGCGCCGGCGGAGATTGAAGTCGAGTAGCCTATGGCTACTTCCGATCGCCTCGACCGAACCATGAAAGTTGCGGGACTGGGCGGGCCACTTCAACCATGAACATAGGGATCGATCTCGGGACCACCAACTCCGCGCTCGCGTTTATCGATCCGAAAGAAGCGGCTGAGGCCGATTATCCGACCATCCGCGTGCTGGAGGTGCCGCAATATGTGGCGCAGGGACGCGTGGAAGCGCGGCGCACGCTGCCGTCTTTTTTATATTTAGGCGATCAGGAATACGTCGGCGTGTTCGCGCGCGAACAGGGCGCGCTGGTACCGACCAAAAGCGTCCATTCCGCCAAGAGCTGGCTGTCCAATCCGGAGGTCGATCGCACCGCGAAAATTCTGCCGTGGGATGCGCAGGAAGGCGGGCGCGTGCTTTCGCCGGTGGAAGTTTCGACGCGCATTCTGAATCATCTCGCGGTCGCGTGGACCGGGCAGCATCATTCGCCGATCGCCGAACACAATGTGGTGCTGACGGTTCCGGCGAGTTTCGACGAAGAAGCCCGTGAGCTGACCGTGATGGCGGCGCGCGAAGCCGGGATTGAAAATTTAACGCTGCTCGAAGAGCCGGCGGCGGCGTTCTATTCCTGGATCGCGAATGATCTGGCGCGGTCACAGAAAAATCTTTTTGACGGACAGACCGTGCTGGTGTGCGACGTCGGCGGAGGAACCAGCGATTTCACGCTGATTCGCGTTTCCCGCGAGAACGATCGCATCGATTTTACGCGCACGGCGGTGGGAAAGCATTTGCTGCTCGGCGGCGACAATCTGGATCTGACGCTGGCGTGGCTGGTGGAGGCGAAGCTGGGAAAATCACTGTCGATTCGCCAGCGCAGCGGATTGCGAAGGCAGTGCGCGTCGGCGAAGGAGCGGCTGCTGTCCGATCCGAACTTGAAAAGCGTGGAAGTGACCGTGCTGGGCGCGGGATCGGCGCTGGTGGGTGGAACGTTGCGCACGGACATTCTGCGCGAGGAAGTGCTGGAACTGGCGCTGGACGGTTTTCTTCCCATTTGCGCGCCCGGGGAAAAACCGAAGGAAGAAGAGAAGAGCGTATTTCGCGAGCTGGGGTTGCCGTATGTTGCTGACCCCGCGGTCACGCGCCATTTGTCGGCGTTTCTCGCCGCGGCGGGCGATGTGAAGCCGGACGCGATTCTGTTCAACGGCGGATTTTTCATCCCCGAAATTTTGCGCCAGCGCGTCGCTGACGTGATGGAGCACTGGTACGGACGGCGTCCGGTGATTTTCGAGAATCGCGATCTGGATCTGGCGGTTTCGGTCGGCGCGGCGTATTATTCCTACGTTCGCGCGACGGGCGCGGGGCTGCTGGTGCGCGGCGGTTTGCCGCGCGCGTACTTCATCGGACTGGCGGGCGATTCCGCCGCGCTGCGCACCATGTGCCTGGTGCCGCGCGGGGCCGAAGAAGGATCGACGCTGGAGCTTGATCCGGGAAATTTGCAGCTGGTGACCAATCGGCCGGTGTCGTTCCGGCTATACAGTTCGCGCACGCGAAGTGAAGACAAGCCCGGCGAGATCGTCGAATTTCCTTTGACGTCGCCCGATGGCGAACCGCATTTGCACGCGCCGCTGAATGCAGTTCTGCGCTTCGGAAAATCGGGCGAGCGGCGGGTTCCGGTGAAGCTCGGAGCGCGCCTCACCGAAGTCGGCACGCTCGAAATCTGGGCCGATTCGAAGGAAACCGAGCATCGCTGGCGGTTGCAGTTCGAATTGCGAAAAGCGGTGACGCAAGCGCCGTCGCGACCGGCGGCGGTGGTCAGCGAGGAAGCGCTGTCGCAGGCGGAGACGATGATTCCGGCCGCGTTCGTCGAGACGACGATCGAGCCGGCGCAGTTGCCGGCGAAGCTCGAACAAACTTTGGGGTTGGGACGAAATTCGTGGCCGGTTTCGGCAATTCGCAAGCTGGCGGATCGCATGCTCGAATCGGCCGACGGACGCAGGCGCAGCGCCGCGCACGAGCTGCGCTGGTTGAATCTGTGCGGATTCTGCCTGCGCCCCGGTTTCGGTTTTCCCGGCGATGATTTCCGGGTGGAGCTGGCGCGCCGCGTTTACGCGAGCGGCCTGCAATTTTCGAATCAGGTGCAGAACGAAATCGAGTGGTGGATTTTCTGGGGACGCGTCGCGGGAGGGTTGAATCGCAACCAGCAGACCGATATTTTCCAGCGCCTTTCGCCGACGCTTCTGCCGCGCGGGCAGAAGAGGCCGCGCGTGAATCCGAGTTTGCTGCGCGAAATGTGGCGCGCGGCGGCGAGCCTGGAATTACTGCCGGTGCCAACCAAAACGCAGCTCGGCGATGAGTTGATCGCGCGGATTAAAAAAGGCGATTTCGTCGAAACGGGGTTGTGGTGCCTGGCGCGGCTGGGCGCGCGAAAGCTTTTTTACGGACCGATTAACCAGGTGGTTCCGGCGTCCACGGCGACGCGCTGGATCGACGCGGTTTTGAAAATCGAAAAAGCCGAAGACGCCGTGGCCGCAATGGCTCGGCGCAGCGGCGATGCGGCGCGCGATCTTCCCCCGGTGACGCTCGACCTGGTGCGGCGCGCGTTTCCGGAGGTCGATCTCGATGCGGAGCCGCAGGATCAGCTTGCGGCGATGGGTAAGGTTTTCGGCGAAGAACTGCCGGCGGGGCTCGTATTTGAGTCCGTGAATGCGTGAATGAAATTGAGCTGATCGAACGAATCCGGAAGCGCGCGGGGCGCTGTTCCCTGGTGCTGGGGATCGGCGACGATTGCGCGATTTTCCGGCCGCGCGCCGGCGAGGACTTGTTATTCACGACCGATCAGACCGTCGAAGGCATACATTTCAGGCGATCGGCAGGCGCCGCCACGGTCGGGGAACGGGCGCTGGCGCGCAGCCTGAGCGACATCGCGGCGATGGGCGGTGAGCCGCGCTTTTGCCTGGTGGCACTGGCGGTTCCCGCGAAACACGAAAAGTGGATCGATGAATTCTTTCGCGGGCTGCTGCGGCTGGCAAGGCGGAGCGGGACCGTGCTCGCCGGCGGGGATCTGGCTCATGCGGAAAAAATTTACTGCGATGTGATGGTCTGCGGCGCGGCGCCGCGCGGAACCGCACTGCGTCGTGACGGCGCGCGCGCGGGCGATGCGCTGTTCGTTTCCGGACGCCTTGGGAAATCGTGGAATCAGCCGATCCGGCCGCGTCTTGCCTTCGGCCTCGCGCTGCGGGGTCGCGCCAACTCCTGCATCGATCTAAGCGACGGATTGTCGCTCGATCTGTACCGGCTGTGCCGCGCTTCAGGCGTCGCCGCGGAGCTCGAACACATTCCGGTCGCGAGCGGTTCGACGCTCGAGCGGGCTCTCCACGGCGGCGAGGACTATGAACTGCTGTTTACTCTGCCGCCGCAAGGCGAACCGCCGCGCGGAAGCTTGCGGATCGGCTGCATCGTGCGCGGCAAGCCGGGGCACATCAGATGGCAGGACCGCACGCTTCCGCCGCGCGGTTACGATCACTTCCAAAAACCCGCTCACTAGCAGGGTGGAAGATCGATTGATCGGCTAGTTGCCCGACGCCGAGAGTGGGCCGAACGTGGTGACCAGTTGGAGGGCAATGCTATGTGGCGGCCTGCCACCGATGGGTGGACCCGGGATGATTTCGTAATCGAGTTTGATCAACTCGCGCCTGTCTGGCCGGTAAGCTGCCGCGATCTCGTAAACCTGGTTCCGCTGGGAAAGGCGAGCCGCGTTTTGTTCATCGGATAATTTCCGAGATCGAATTCCCTGGGCCTCGATAGCGAAAAAACATTGTGAAAAATGGGATCGAGATTCGGAAAGGAGACCGTGGAACCAGCGCAAATGGCGGGAAGATCGGGAACAAATTCCTTATTCTTCTGGTTCATTACGCCGCTGGCGTGGGTGCATTCGAGATCACCTCGCCGCTGAATGGTGATCACGCCTTCGACTCCATCCGGAAACGATTTAGAAGGCATGGGATTCCGTTTCCTGGCTTGGTGCGCCCTGGGTTTGTCCGCCGCCAGCGCGGCGCAAAGCTTCGATCCGCTCGCGGTGGCCGCGGTTTATCTGAGCCGGTGATGCTGGTCACGGCTCGCCCGAACTGTCTTAACTTACTGCACACCTGGCGCCGCCGTCGAATAGAAACGCCCGAGGTCGCCCTTCAACTGCTTCAAGGCATCGACATTCAAATAGATCATGTGACCGGAAGGATAATAACCGAACTGGATATTCTGCCGTAGCTTCGGCTCCAGCTCCATGTGTGCGAGGTCATATTCGGTAATGAAAAACGGGGTCGCCAGATCGAACAGACCGTTTGCCGAGAAAACTTTCAGACGCGGATCTTTTCGCATCGCATCCGCCAGATCTCCCGCCACGTAGATATCGCGCAACGGCCGACCCCCGCGCCCTCCGCCGGCCGCGGGCGCCCGATGAGTATGATCCCAGAGCTGATTTACGTTGGGCCCGTGCGGATAATAAGTTTCCTTCGACGTATACTTCAGTTCGCGCTCCAGATAATCATGGAACGCCGAATTAAATGCGCTGCTGACTCCGGTCCCTGACGGATCGTAGCCCGGATCCTCGCCGGCCGCATCGACATCGGTTCCCTCGAAACGAGCGTCGTAGCGGCCCAGAATAACGCGCTGATCGCGCAACAATTCTTTGCGAAAACGCACCGCGCTCACCCGCAGATTCGCTTCTTTGATGAACTGCACGCTCAATCCGGTGTATCCGGCCATTTTCGCGGCGATGGCATCCTCCTGCGCGGCCGGAAGGTTCTGGCCTTGCGCCAGCGCCTCCGCGTACGGACCGCGGGCAAAGGCCCGCACTTCGTTCAGAAACGCCGTCAGATCCTTGCCCTTGTGCTGTACCTTCTCGTAGTGCTCGGCGATCGCGGCAAAGGTCGGCAAGTAGCCGATATAGATTTCATCGCTGCCCGGCGCTTCGACGAAATAATTCAAAATGGTCGACATCAGCACCACCCCGTTGACGGCGACTCCGTCGTTTTCGAGCGCGTCCACCAGCGCCGCCGAACGAGTTGTCCCGTAAGACTCGCCGAACAGAAATTTGGGCGAGTTCCAGCGATGATTTACGCTGATGTACCGCTCGATGAATTTGAGAAATGCCTGCACGTCCTGATCGGCGCCGGCAAAGTTGCGAATGGTCGCTTTGCCCACCGGCCGTGAATAACCCGTCCCTGGCGCATCCACAAATACCAGATCGCTTTTGTCGAGCAGACTGTACTGATTGGGAATGAGCTGATACGGCGCTGGAGCGGTCGCTTCCGGGCTGCCCGTGACGACGCGCATCGGTCCGACGGAAGCCATGTGCAGCGGTATTGTGGCCGAGCCTGGTCCGCCGTTATAAAGAAAAGTGACGGGCCGCGTCCGCGGGTCGCTGACGCCGTTCAGCGTATAGGCGACATAAAAGATGCTCCCATAGGGCTTCTCCGACTCATCATCGATCAGCAGCGTGCCCGCGGTCGCGGTGTAATTGAGTGTTTTGCCATCGAGCGTCAGCTCATGCTGGGTGACCGCGCTGTTTTCAGGTGGAATCGGAGTCGATTCGCCGCCGGAGGGCTGAGCCTGCGAGCCCGGACCACGCTGTGCCACCAGCGCCGCGGCACAGAAAAAGGAAACGGCGAGTGTGTGCTGTATGCGCATAATCTGACATTTTCCCATAGACGGAGTGTCGTCAGACTCTGTTCGGAATCGATTGGTGCGCCATGCGTTCGATGCGAGGCCGCAGCCAAGGCGCGCAAATTGGATTTTCGTCCGCCGACGCTCCGACGCTATCCTGTAAAGATGCAAGCCAGTGCGGAGTCCTTCGAACGTATCCAGTGCCAGTGGTGCCAGGGCATGAACGAAAAGTCGGCTTTGTCCTGCCGTTCCTGCGGCGCGCCGCTCGATATTCGCAACCTGGTCAGCGAATCGGGTTGGCGTGAGGCGCCGCGCATCCGCGACATGACCGAAATTCACTTCGGATCGAGCACCTGCCAGGTCGAGGGCGAAGTGGTGCCCGTCGCGGAAATCAACTTGGGCCCGGGCGACGCGATTTTCTTCGAGCATCACGTCATGCTGTGGAAGGAGCAGCACGTTCCGCTCAGCGTCATGCAGCTTTCCGGAGGCCTACAGCGCCTTTTCGCCGGCATGCCGTTCATCATCAGCGTCGCCACCGGACCCGGCCGCATCGCCTTTTCGCGCGACGCTACGGGGGAGCTGGTGGTTCTGCCGTTGCACCCCGGAATGGAAATGGACGTTCGCGAGCATGCCTTTCTGCTGTGCTCTCACCACATCAGCTACTCCTTTGTGCGCATCAAGGGCCTGACCAACATTCTGTTCGGCGGCCAGGGCATGTACATGGACCGCTTCGTGACCACGGGTACGCCGGGCCTGCTGATCCTGCACGGCTATGGAAATGTGTTCGAGCGCAGGCTGGCGCCCGGGGAATCGATCATGGTCGAGCCCGGCGCGTTCCTTTATAAAGATTCGTCGGTGACCATGGACGTCGAGTTTCAGAAACTCGGCGGCGGGCTGTTCGGCGGCGCCGGCATGAGCCTGGCCAAGATGACCGGACCGGGACGCGTCGGCATTCAGTCGATGTACGTCCATCACAAAACGGAGTAATCATGTTTTGTACCCACTGCGGCGCCCCACTTGCCGACACGGCGAATTTCTGCACCGGCTGCGGATCGCCGGTGAAACGCCCCGCGTCATCGCCAATCGCCTCGACACCAGCCGTTCCGCCCCCGCCCGGCCCTGTGCCGATGGCCGCGCCTCCTGTCCCTGCATCGCCCACACCGGCGGCCGTCGCCACTTGCGCCTGGTGCCATGCCCGAATCGACGGCGCTCCCATGGCCTGCCCGCGCTGCGGCGCGACGCTGAATCTTCCACCGCTGACCGGCCAGTCGGGCTGGAAGCAGCTGCCAGCGCGAAAGGACATGGCCAAGCTTCAGTTTGGAAATTCGTTCTGCCAGATCGAAGGCGTGTACGTCCCGGTCGCCGACGTGAATCTGGCGGCGGGTGACCGCGTCTATTTTTCGCATCACGTGCTGTTATGGAAGGACGCGCACCTCGAGGTGGCGCCCATGTCGCTCAAGGGCGCCTGGAAGCGAATGTTCGCGGGCCTGCCGCTGATCATGACCGAGGCGCACGGACCCGGACACATCGCGTTTTCCCGGGATCTGCCCGGCGAATTGATTCCGGTGCCGATCCAGCCGGGAGAATCGATCGACGTTCGCGAGCACCTGTTTCTCGCCGCCACCGGCCACATCGCCTACGACTGGTTTCAAAGCGGCATCTGGTTCGAGACGAGAACCGGAAAGGACGAGCGGGAAACGCACTACCCCATTGGCGCGTTCATGGATCGCTTCTCCGCCGGAAGCGATCCGGGGCTGCTGCTGTTGCACGCCGGCGGAAACGTGTTCACGCGCCACCTCCAGCCCGGCGAGACGATCCTGGTGAAACCGACCGCGATGATCTTCAAGGACCCCACGGTCCAGATGCATCTGCACTTCGAGCATCCGGGCATGGGGTTCGTGGGTTGGGGCAACTGGGGCAATCGCTATCTCTGGCTGCGCATGGTGGGGCCCGGCCGGGTGGGGATCCAATCGGTGTACGAGCGGCTGGAAGGCGAGTCGCAAAACATCTCCCGTTTTTCCTACGCCACCGAACAGCGCTGGTGATTTCCACCACCTTGGTTACCGGGGGATTTAGACCCCGCCATTGATGGCGGGGATTTAAACGCCCGATTGTCATCATTTTGGAAAGCCCGGCGGTTATGCCGGGGTTGAATGGCGGAACTTTCACCCAAGTAAACTGAGGCGATGGACACATCGCACACCGCTGTGCTTGCCATGGACTGCCAGGCGGGAATCGTTTCGGTTTACGCCAAACCACAAGAGGAATTTATCGCACGCGCGGCCGCGGTTCTGGCGGCGGTGCGCCAAGCCGCGATGCCGCTGATTCACATCCAGGTCGGATTCCGGCCTGGCATGCCCGAGATCGGCGCGCGCAACAAGCTGTTTGCGGCAATCAAAGCGTCGCCGCAGCGTCAGGAGTTTTTTCGCGGACCGTCCGGCGCCATACACCCGGCGCTCGGTCCCGAGCCGAACGACATCGTGATCACGAAACACCGCGTGAGCGCTTTTGCGGGAACCGATCTCGAAATGATTCTGCGCGCACGCGAAATTCAAAACCTTGTGATGTTCGGCATTGCCACAAGCGGCGTCGTACTCTCGACCATGCTCGAGGCCTGCGACGCGGATTATAACGTGACCGTGATTTCCGATTGCTGCGCGGATCGCGATCCGGAACTTCATACCGCGCTGATGGACCATCTTTTCCCGTCACGCGGGCAGGTTATCACGGCAGGCGATTTCACGGGCGGCCGGAACTGAGCCGCCGCCGGTCAGGCGCGGAATTCATCACACTTCCGCACCAGGTCGGACCCAAGCACGGAATATTCTCGCTGCTCGCAGATCACGCTGAACATACCGATCACCGGCGTGGCGACGCCGCGAACACTGGTCAGCACAGCCCCGACGGGCAAGCTGACGTATTCGCTCCTGCGGCTATTAACGCGCAGCACCGCCGGAACCGGATCCTTGACGCGGAATTTAGATTTCGGAGTCGCGATGCTCAAGTGAACTGATCGTCCGCACCGCGTGATTACATGAGCCCAGGTAAGGATCGTAAGAAAGACCGTCGCCGAGGGCTTCAATGTGAAAGGTATGATTCGCTTACGTCTGCCGCAAGCGGACGAAGACTTTGCGAAGGAAACGTTGTTTTTCGCCTCAAGCCGTGTCCGCGGAGGTTGGAATGCCGCAATATTTGGCTGGGAGGCAGGGACTCGAACCCCGATACGCAGATCCAGAGTCTGCAGTCTTACCATTAGACGACCTCCCAGCACCAGGGGATCTCTATTTATCTTATCGGATCGTTATCGCGCCTGCCACGGTTTGAATCCCAGCTCGATGTGCAGCCGCACACTGTAAATCGTCACCGGACCGCGATCGTGGTTGTACGCCGGGTTGTAATCGCGCTGAACGTCGAAGCTGCCGTAAAAGCCGGGAATCAGCCGCGCCGAATAGTAGCTCTCCCAAACCATTTCCGGATCGTAGCTTAGCGTCCCATCGCCGATCAGAAAATCCAGCCCGCCGTGCGCCAGATACTCCGCATGGACGCCGGAAATTCCGCCCGCGGTGAACGATGTCGCCGCCACGTCGTTCTTGCGATGCCAGCGCGTGCCTTTCACCTGCGCGCCGCCGCCGGCGAGGCGATCGATCGCGGTAAAGGCGAAGCTTTCCGTCTTGCCGTCGTTCCAGCCGAGCCGCGTAAAGAACCCGATGTCGCTGGTAATCGCCTGCTGCACGTTGATCCCGATCCCGTACTTCAGCGTCCCCACGCGCCGCGTGGCGATTACGCTCGGCGTGGTTCCGCTTTCTTCGCCCAGCTTCAGCGCCTCCGCGTAATTTCCCATATCCGCCCGATTCCAGTAGGGCATCACGCGAATCGCGCCGGAGCGCTTTCGAATCGAATAGCGCCGTTCCGCCTCGATTACCTGGCCATGATCGCGAAACAATCGCCGGTCGAGCTGCGAACCGTTGGCGACCTTCGGCATGGCCGCGATTCCGTAACGAAACGACCAGTTCCGCGTATGAACTTCCTGCACGATTCCCCAGGTGTAGCCGCGCGTATCTGCGGGATAATCCCAGGCGCCGTTGTACATAACGCCCCAAGCCATGAATTGGGTGCGCGGGTCGTGCGTGTAGTTGTTGTCGTCGAAGAAATCGGTCAGCGTGAAGCGTCCGGCATAGACGGAATAGCGGTTCAACGGGCGCTCGCCGGCAAGCTGGTTCTCATCGCTTTCCTGTCGCTCCATCTCCTTGCCCAAAGCGAAATCCTGCTGGAGGTAGAGACGCGCCAGGTAAGGCTTGGGCGTGGCGGAGGCCACCCGGGGAATCTCGCCGTTGGGCTGATCCGCGATGCCCTCGACGCCCGAGAATCCGCGGCCGCCCGCGATTTCCGGATCGAAGATCAGAATCGAATTCTGCAGGAAACGAAAAGTGAAGAAGAGCGTGGTGGTCAGGGAGACGTCGCGCTCGGGCGAGTCCTGCAAACTGAGAGGGCCTTGATAAGGGGAGTTAAAAGTGCCGTGATAGTCGCCGATAGATGTGGCTTGGTAATAGAGATTCCAGCGCTCGGACTCGGTGTCCTGGAGCGACGGAGGGCCGGCGGCCGGCGCCGGCGTGGCGTCG
>DATJNW010000014.1:0-40818 GCA_035507655.1 Bryobacteraceae bacterium
GCGCGGCCGACCATAAACTGCTTCGCATTCTAGGCGCCGGATTCGCGGTCGCGGTGATTGTCGGCGCGGTGATCGGCGTCGGCATTCTGCGCATTCCCGGCGAAGTGGCCGCGCATCTGGCCAGCGCGCCGCTGATCCTGGCGCTGTGGGTCGCCGGAGGAATCTACGCGCTGCTCGCCGCCGTCTGCGTCACCGAACTGGGGACCATGCTGCCTGAAACCGGCGGCTATTTTGTTTTTTCCCGCCGCGCCTTCGGCGATGCCGCCGGTTTCACCGTCGGCTGGACCGACTGGATTGGCCAAACCTCCGCCATCGCCTACGCCTCGGTCGCGTTCGGCGAATTTTTCGCCGCGCTGTTTCCGGCCTTTGCGGGACGCGAAACCATCGTCGCCGTCGCGGTGATCGCCGCCTTCGGCGCGCTGCACTGGTGCGGCATCCGCGCCAGCAGCCGCGTGCAGCAGACCACCAGCCTGATCAAAGCCGTCGCGTTTCTGGCGCTGGTCGCCGCATGTTTTCTGTACGGCGGAAACAAACCCGCCGCGCCTGAGCCGGTTCGCGCGGAATCGCTCTTCGTGGCCGTGATTCTGGCCGCGCAGGCCGTCATTCTCACTTACGACGGATGGTATGAAGCGCTGTATTTCACCGAAGAAATTAAGGACCCGGTGCGTTATCTTCCGCGTTCGATGATCGGCGGCGTCGCCCTGGTGATGGTGATTTATGTCCTGGTGAACGCCGCGCTGGTTTACGTGTTGCCGCTGCGCGATCTGGCCGCTTCGAAATTGCCGGCGGCGGCCGCGGCGCAGCGGCTGTTCGGCTCGGCTGGCGGCGAATGGATCACCATTCTCTCGCTGATTTCGCTGCCGCCGATGATCAACGCGGTGATGCTGTGCGCGCCGCGAATTCTTTTCGCGATGGCCCGCGGCGGCCTGTTTCCGCGGCGCATGGCGGCCGTCAGCCGGCGCGGCAACCCCGATTGGGCGCTGCTGACGACCATCGCCATCGCCATTGCGCTCGCCGCCAGCGGGACGTTCCGCACGCTGATCGCGGTGGCCAGCGTCATCTTTATCGTGAACCATTGTTTCGCGCTGAGCGCGCTATTCGTTCTGCGCCGCCGCGAGCCGGGCCTGCCCCGGCCGTTTCGCGCGTGGGGCTATCCATGGATCAGCGCGCTGGTGCTGATGACGGCCGCCGCGCTGGTCGCCGGATCGTTCTACAGCGACCCGCGCCACAGCCTGTACGCCGCGGCGCTGATCGGCGCGAGCCTTCCGGCGTATCGACTATTTCGAAAATAGTCCTTTGTGGGGCAGCTCCCAGTCTGCCTGGCCTATATAAGAGGCGGGCGGCGCGCCCGCCGCAGGCCGGGGGCCTGCCCCACTAAGTGGCTCCCCGTAAATCTTAAAAATAGTTCAGAAAATCGTTCTGGTCGATTTCGATTCCTTGGTACCTAGCGCGCGCGTAGACGCGTTTTCGCATTTTTTGATACTCAGGTATAGGCAACCCCTTCAGAGGCCCCTCCGTTTTGTAAATTTTTATATGTAAAA
Organism: Bryobacteraceae bacterium; assembly: GCA_035507655.1. GTDB lineage: Bacteria > Acidobacteriota > Terriglobia > Bryobacterales > Bryobacteraceae > Palsa-187. The sequence goes on from DATJNW010000014.1 coordinate 1,542, forward strand.
ACTGATTCCAGGAGGCTTGGGAAAAACTTTCGCCTCGCGTTCGCTACTTCGCTTTCGCCGCCGCTTTTTTGAAATCGCCGGCCTTCACGATCGAAAGCTGCGACAGATCGAAATTGCGCTTCAGCGCTTCCTGAATTTCCGCCGGCGTCAGCGCCGCGACTTTCTTTTCCAGATCGGCGTCGTAAGCGAGCGTGTGATCATCGTAATCGCGCTGCGCAAGCGTCGAGGCGAGCCCGCCGTCTTCGGACCGGTCCACTTTGCGCGATTGCAGCCAGCCCGATTTGGCCGCGGCCACTTCTTCCGCCGTGAATCCGCCGTCGATGGCGCGCTGCAATTCCTCCCTGGTCGCCGCTTCCACTTTGGCGATATTCTGCGGCGCGGCGATGGCGTAAATGCGAAACGCTCCGTTCTTAATCTTCGGATCCGCGCTCAGCCCCGACCCGATCCCGTAACTTAAACCTTCTTTCTGCCGGATGCGCACCGCCAGCCGCGAATTCAAAAATCCGCCGCCGAGCATGTAATTCGCCATCAGCAGCGCCGGATAATCCGCGTCCATCGCCGAAAGATTCAGGCGCATACCGGCCATGAACATGGCGTTCTGCTTGTCCGGCGTTTCAATCGGCTGGTCCACCGCCGCGATTTTCTGATAGGGATCGGTGACCCGCTCAAAACGCGCCGGCGATTTCCAGCTTCCGAAAAGCTCGCCCGCGAGCGACGCGACCTGTTTCGCATCGAAATCGCCGACCGCGGCGAACTCCGCGTTCGAGGCGCCGGCGAAATCGCGATAAAACGTTTTGGCGTCGTCAAGCGTCACCTTTTTCAGCTCATCGATTTCCTCCGCCGGCGTCGGCGTGTGCCGCACATCGCCTTCCGGATGCGGATACAGCACGCGCGATAATTCCGTCACGGCCAGCGTCTGCGGCTCGGATTGGTTGGCCTCCTCACCGGTGATCCGTTCCGAGCGGATCTGCTCGAATTCGGTTTCGGGAAACGCCGGCTGCTCTAGAATCTCGGCCGCCAGCCGGAGCACATCGGGAAAATTCTGGCGGATGGTTTCGATGGACACCGTGGCGCCGGTCGCGCCGCCGCTGATGCGCACCCGCGCCTGCAAACGATCCAGCTCATCCTGAATCTGCTGGCGATTTTTCTTTTCCGTGCCGCGCATCAGCGTGGCGAAGGCCATCGACGCCGCCATATCCTTGCCGCGCAGCGAAGCCAGCGTGCCGAAGTGCAGCCGCAGCGTCGCGTTTACCGTCGCGCCACGCGTTTTTTTCGACAGCAGCGAAAGCTTCATTCCGCCGGCCAGTTTCGACCGCACCACGCGCGATTCAATATTAGCCGGCGACGGATCGAACGCCTCGCCCTGCGCCATGGTTTCATCGCCGTGATAATTCTTCAATTCGGCTTCGTAATCGACTTTGGGCGGAATCACCGCGCGGTCCGGATGCGCGTCCGGAATAAATTCGGCGATCGTTTCGTTCGACGGCTTCAGGTACGCCTGGGCCACGTGCTGCACGTCTTCCGGCGTCACTTTCTTCAAACGGTCGCGATCCAGAAACATCAGCCGCCAGTCGCCGATCGCCGCCCATTCGCTGATCACCAGACCGATCTGTTCGGAGTTGCGCATCTGAAGCTCGATATCTTTCAACTGGTGCGCCTTGGCGCGCTCCACTTCGTCCTTGCTGGGCGGCTCCTTCGCCACTTCGGCGATGGTGTCGAGAATGGTCTTGCGCACATCGTCGAGCGACTGCTGCTGATTCAGCACCGCGCCCACAATCAGCGTTCCCGGCTCATTCAACTGCTGATCGAAGCCCATCACGTGCGACGCTTTTTTGCTGTCGATCAGCGCCTTGTACAGCCGTCCCGAAGGAGTGTCGGTGAGAATTCCCACCAGCACATCGATCGCCGGAAAATCCGGATCGGAGCCGGCCGGCACGTGATAGACGTCCATAATCGCCTGAATATTTCCCACGCGGCGCAGCGTCACGTCGCGCTCGCCATCCTGCGGCGGCTCGACGGTGTACGGCGGTTCGAGTTTCCGCGCCGGCGCCGGAATCGGACCGAAATCCTGGGCGACCAGCGTCAGAACTTTGGCCGGATCGATTTTTCCCGCCACGGTGAGAATCGCGTCGTCCGGCTGATAATATTTTTGGTAAAACGCCTTCAGGCGATCGATCGGCACGTTTTCGATATCGGACCGCGCGCCAATCGGCGCGTGCCCATAGGGATGCCAGAGGTACGCGGCCGACATCGCGCGCTGAAACAGAACCCCGATCGGATCGTTTTCACCCATCTCGAATTCGTTGCGAACCACGGTGTATTCCGAATCCCAATCGGATTTGCGGATGAACGAATTCACCATGCGGTCCGATTCCAGATCGAGCGCCCATTGCAAATTTTCATCGGTGGCCTGAAAGGTTTCGAAATAATTGGTGCGATCCCAGCTTGTGGTGCCGTTCGGACGCGAGCCGTGCGCGGACAATTCTTGCGGAATATTGGTGTGATGCGTGCTGCCCTTGAACATCATGTGTTCCAGCAGATGGGCCATGCCGCGCTCGCCCGCGCCTTCCTGCCGCGATCCGACCAGGTAAGTGATGTTGACGGTCGCGGTGGTGATGGAGGGGTCGGGAAAAATCAGCACACGCAGGCCGTTGTCCAGTTTGTATTCGGTGATCCCCTCAACCGAGGTGACTTTCTGCATTCCGGACGGCAGGTTTTGTGCCGAAAGACACAGCGCGGCGATCACGGCGAGCGTAAATTGCTTCATGTCTGGAATTATAAACGGTCGGTGCAAAGAAAGATCCCATCGGTGGTTTGGGAGAGCCCCCGCCATCACTGGCGGGGCTGTAATGCGCGGCATAGCGTAACGCAGAGACTGTCCGCGTTAATCTGATTTTAGTGAAACCTCGCAAGCTCGCCTTTCTGGAGCCGTTGCTGATCTTCGCCGGCATCATGATCTACATCTGGAAGCTGCGATTCGTGCATTCGTGGTCGTGGGTCCCGCTGCTGGCGATTGTCGTTCTGTCGCACGTGTGGCGCCATCAGCGCGCGACGGCGCTCGGCTTTCGCGTGCAGCATCTGTGGGATTGCCTGCGCCTGTTCGGACCGGTTCTGCTCGCGTTAGCGGTGATCCTGTGCGGCGTGGGCGTGCTGCTCGGAACCATACGCCACATCGGAGTGGAACACGCGGCCATCGCGCTGGGGCTGTATCTGCCATGGGGCCTGTTTCAGCAATATTTGTTGAACGCGTATTTTCTCAAGCGATTCGAATCCGTTCTTTCACCGCGCGCCGCCGGACTCACCACGGCCGCGCTATTTTCCGCGGTGCATTCGCCGAACTGGTTTCTGATGCTGGTGACGTCGTTCGGTGGTTACGGCGCGATCCAGGTTTATCGCCGCTATTCAAATTTGTGGTTCCTCGGCGTAGCCCACGCGACGCTGGGTTTTTTGTTGTTTATGGCGGTTCCGGATTCGATCAGCCATCATTTGAACATCGGCCCAGGGGCGCTGTTGCACTAAGCAGAATCGCGTCCGCGTGGCCCACGCACGAGTGCGCGCGCCACAAGAACCGCCGGCTTGTATCCTGAAAATCTGTGCCTGAAAATTACGACGCCATCATCATCGGCGGCGGACATAACGGACTGGTCACCGCCGCGTACCTCGCCCGCGCGAAACAGCGCGTGATTGTTCTCGAAGCCCGCGAGCTCGTGGGAGGGTGCGCCGTCACCGAAGAGATCTGGCCTGGCTACCGCGTTTCCACCGCCGCGTACCTTGCGAGCCTGCTGCAAGAAAAAGTCGTCCGCGAGCTCGAGCTGGAGAAATTCGGCTATAAAGTGGACGCCAAAGATCCCGCGTTTTTTTCCCCGTTTCCCGATGGCCGGCACCTGTTTATGTGGCAGGATCGCGCGAAAACGATCCAAGAAATCGCGAAATTTTCCAAACGCGATGCCGAGGTTTATCCGCAATACGAAGAACGATTGGAAAAACTGGCGCGCGTGGCCGAAGAAATGCTGCTCACCACGCCTCCGCCATTTCCGCCGGGCGGAATGGGCGATGCGATGGATTATCTGAAGCTCGCCAGATCGATGCGCGGGCTGTCGAAACGCGAAGTGGTGGCGCTGATCAAGATTTTCACGCAAAGCGCGGCCGATTTTCTGGAGGAATGGTTCGAATCAGAGGAGTTGAAAGTTACGCTGGCCACCGATGGCGTGATCGGCGCGAATGGCGGGCCAAAGTCGCCGGGGACGGCGTACATTCTGCTGCATCATTGCATGGGCGGGGTGAACGGGCATCGCGGATTGTGGGGCTTCGTGCGCGGAGGGATGGGCGCGGTGTCGAACGCGATCGCCGAATCGGCGCGGTCGCGCGGCGCGGTGATTCGAACCGCTTCGCCGGTGGCGAAAATTCTGGTGAAGGATAATCGCGTTCGTGGAGTCGCGCTCGAAAACGGCGACGAGATTCACGCCAAGATCGTCGCCAGCGGCGTCGATCCGCGGCGAACGTTTTTGAAGTTGATGGAGGAGGGCGATCTGGACGCGGATTTTCTGCACGGCATCAAGCATTTTCGAAGTGAGGGAACGTCGCTCAAGATGAATCTCGCGCTGAACGGGCTGCCGGAATTTCGGGCGTTCCCAGGTGACGCGCCGGGACCGCAGCATAAAGCGACGATGCATATCTGTCCTTCGGTCGATTACATCGAACGAGCCTGGGATGACGCGAAATACGGGCGGCCGTCGCGCTCGCCGCTGATTGAGATGACCCTTCCGACGATGTACGATCCGTCGCTGGCGCCGGAGGGCCGGCACATCATGGGAATTTTTCTGCAATATGCGCCCTATTCGCTCCAAGGCGCGACGTGGGATGAGGAGCGCGAACGCTACGCGGATCGCGTTCTCGACGTGATCGAAGAATATTGTCCGAACATCAAATCGCTTGTCGAGCACCGGCAGACGCTGACTCCGCTGGACCTGGAGCGGCGCTTCGGAATCACCGGCGGAAATATTTTTCATGGCGAAATGAGCCTGGACCAGATGTTCGTGCTGCGGCCCGTGGCGGGCTTTGCGCGCTATCGGATGCCGGTCCGCGGGCTGTATTTATGCGGCTCCGGCGCGCATCCCGGCGGCGGGGTGATGGGCGCGCCGGGGCACAACTGCGCGCGGGAGATTCTGCGCGATCGTTGATAAAGGTACAATGATTCCTCTATGGCCCTCGACGTCTTAATCGTCGACGATCACAAAATCATGCGCGACGGGATCAAGGCGATCCTGAGCCGCGGCGACGAATTTCGCGTGGCCGGCGAAGCGGAAAGCGGCACCGACGCGGTGCAGTTCGTCAAGAATCACCGGCCGGACCTGGTGTTGATGGACATCGGCCTGCCTGGCTTGAACGGCGTCGAAACGACGGCCGAAATCTTGCGCTACCACCCCGAGTGCAAGATCGTGATTCTGTCGATGTACGACGACGAAAATTCGGTGGTGAGCGCGATCCGCAGCGGGGCGCGGGCGTTTATTTTGAAGAAAGCTTCGGACACGGATTTAATCGAGGCGCTGCGCATGGTTTCGCGCGGCGGCGCGTATTTAAGCCCACAGGTTTCCGATCGTCTGCTGACGCGCATTCAAAAAGGAGATTTGCAGGCCCGGCAGGCGCCGGCCGCGCTCGAAGGATTGTCGCCGCGGGAATTGCAGGTTTTGCGGATGGTCGCCGAGGGAAAGACGAGCAAGGAAATCGCCGTGGTGCTCGATTTGCGCGAGCAGACGGTGCGCAGTTACCGCAAAACGATGATGAAGAAGCTCGGCGTAAATAATGTGGCGGGGCTGACGCAGCTCGCGTTGTCGACGGGATTGACGCAGTTGCCGAAGGGGGCGGCGGAAAGTGGATAGTGGGAAGTGGGCTGCCCCGCTCCTCACTGCCCGTTGGTCATGAAACGCGATTCTCCCTGGGGGCCCCTGGCCGTCGCCGACGCGCATCTGCATTTTTTCTCGCACCGGTTCTTCACCGCCTTGGCGGCGCAGCAGCCGGGATTGACGCCCGAAGAAATCGCCGCCAAAATCGGGCTGAATCTGCCGCCGCAGGAGCCGGAAAAGCTGGCGTCCATGTGGACGCAGGAGCTCGATCGTCATCACGTCGAGCGCGCCACGCTGATCGCCAGCGTGCCGGGCGATGAAGCGTCCGTGCTGGCCGCGGTGCACGCCCATCCCTTCCGGTTTTTCGCCTACGCGATGGTGAATCCGCGGATGTGGAGGCCGGAAAATCTGAGCGAAGTGAGCGCGGTGTGCCTGTTTCCCGCGATGCATTGCTACCCGGTGCATGACGACTGCGTGCGGCCCGTGTTTGAATGGGCGGAACAAAACCGGCGCGTGGTGTTTGTGCATTGCGGAGTGTTGAGCCTAGGCATTCGCGGCCGGCTGGGCCTCGCTTCGCCGTTCGACATGCGCTTTTCGAACCCCATCGATCTGCACGCCATCGCGCTGCGTTATCCGGCGGTGCCGATGGTGGTGCCGCACTTCGGCGCGGGATATTTTCGAGAAGCGCTGATGCTGGCCGACCTGTGCCCGAATGTTTACCTGGACACGTCCAGTTCCAATTCGTGGATGAAGTATCAGGAATCGCACCTCGATCTGCGGCAGGTGTTCCGGCGGACTTTGGACGTGGTGGGTCCGCGGCGGCTGCTGTTTGGCACCGATTCGGCGCTGTTTCCGCCGGGTTGGAAGCAGCAGGTTTTCGAGGATCAGGCGACGGCGCTCTATGAGCTCGGCGTGAGTTTGCACGATGCGCGGGCGATTTTCGGGGAAAATCTGCTGAGAATATTAGCTCGCTGAGCCGACTTTCTCTACGTGCTCGCACAAATTTCGCGGCTGCGCGTTTCTTGGCTGCGCCAGGCAGCTTTCTTTTATCCGATCCGTCCCGTGCCGCGCTGCGCGGTGCTGGTGGCAGGCTTCCGCTCGCGCGCTCCGGTGCGCGTTTTTTCGGATGGATGGAGTGAGGATGCGGCCCGGTTTGAGCCGCAGGCGATCGCGGCGACGCTGGCGCAGCTCGAGGCGCTCGCCGGGGTGGTCCGGTTGAGTCACGCGGTGATCGTGTTCCGCCGGGAATTCGAGCCGCGCGTGAACGACGCCGAGCGCGACTGCTTATGGAACGCCTTTCGCGTGCCGGTGTTCGAGCAGATGATCGCCGCCGATTGCACGCTGCTGGCCGCGGAGTGCGAGGCGCATGATGGGTTGCACATCGAATCGTCGAAGCTGGCGATCGGGGATCGGGACATCGACCGGTCGGTATGCGCGTGCGGCCGGGCCACGCCGCGGCTGATTGGTAGCGGACGGATGGAAGCGCTGCGGCGCGTGGCTACGAACACGCGGTAGAAATGCCGGCCAGGTCGCGCGTCGCGGAGAGATCGTGTGGTAATTATGGCGCACCTACTTTGGGCGCCTTGTCGCGGCTCATCGCGACATCAGTCTGTACACGCCGGCAGGCGTCGACAAAATGTCGACGCGGCACGCAAAGTGCGTGCGCCACAGGAGCGCGGGGTTTCTTGAAGGACGGAGTTTTTCGGGAAGGCAGAAAATTGCCTGACGCTGAACGCGGTGCCGTTCACGTCGCGTTCAGCGCCAGGCCAGGAGAAACAGAAGAAGGATTTTCCATCAGCTTTCATCGAAAATAGCCGCGCCCGGCGCATCCGGAAATGGGCCGAAAGCGGCATCGGTACTGAGTCTTTGCGCGTCGCCTATGGTACTTTATGGAACGTTAGCGGCGCGGACGGCATCATTATTTAAGTGTTGCGAAGTTTTTTCCGCGCCTTTTGCCACGCTGGGGCCGGATTGGCCGTTTTTGCCCTGGCCGTGCCGATGCGCGCGACGGAAGCCGATGCGCTCGCGATCTCCGCGAATATTCAGGCGATTCACGTTCCTTACGGGACCATTCTCGATCCGATTTACGCCTCGCCTTCAAGCAATCAGATTGTCGGCTACACGCGCTGCGGCGATTCGGCCATCTGGACCGGTCATTATCTTGCCGCCGAGGCGTTCCGCTATCAGGTCACGCAGGATCCCGGCGCATTAAATAATGTCCAGCAGGCGCTGGCCGGGATTAAATCGCTGCTCGACGTCACCGGCAACAATCTGCTGGCGCGCTGCCTGGTTCCGGTGAATTCGCCGTACGCGGCCGGCATCGCCAGCGAAGAAGCCTCGAATGGGATTTATACCAATTCCGAAGCCGGCTACATCTGGGTGGGCAACACTTCGCGCGATCAGTATATGGGCGTGGCGTTCGGATTGGGCGTCGCCTGGGACATGGTGGGCGATCAGGGCGTGCGCGATTCGATTACCGCCATCGCCGCGCGGCTGATCGGATTTTTGACGGGGCACGACTGGTCCGTCGTGATGCCGAACGGAAGCGTGAGCGCGACGTTTCTGGTTCGTCCGGATCAGATGCTGACGCTGTTGCAGGTGGGCGCTCACGTCGATTCGAGCGCGTTTTCGAGCGAATACATCCTGCAACGCGATCTGCTGTCGGCGACGGTGCTGGCGCCGATTGCCGTCGATGCGGCGAGCGACAGCTCCTATTTCAAATTCAACCTGGATTATATTTCCTTCTACAATCTGATCCGCATGGACGCGAGCTCGGCGCAGACGCTCTATAGGGCCGCTTACGAGGTGCTGCGCAGCGCCACTTCGGGCGATGAAAACGCGTTTTTCGACATGATCGACCGCGGGCTGAACGGCGCCAACGCCGCACGGGATCAGCAGGCGGCGATTCTGATCGATCAATGGCTGGAGCGTTCGCGGCGCGATAACAGCGTGAATCTGGTGAACGTTCTGCCGGCCTGCGGGAGCACCGCGTGCTCGCCGATTCCGGTGGTGCTGCGTCCGCCGGACGAATTTTTGTGGGAAGAAAGTCCGTACCAGATGAGCGGCGGCGGCAGCGGGATCATCGAAACGGCGGGGATCGATTATATTTTGCCGTATTGGATGGCTCGCTATTACGGCGTGACCGGCGCGGTGAATGTGCAGTCGGGCGCGGCGCCGAATGGGGCGGTTGCGCCGGATTCGATCGCGTCGATTTACGGATCGAATCTGCCTACGCAGGGTGGTCTGACGGTGACCGATTCGGCCGGCATCGCGCGAACGGCGTCGCTGATGTATGTTTCGCCAGCGCAGATCAATTTTATCGTTCCCGGCGGGACGGCGGCGGGAACTGCGCAGTTCAGCATCGGGAACATGGTGGCGCCGGGGCTGATTCAAACCGTCGCGCCGGCGCTGTTCAGCATGAGCGGTACCGGTACGGGCGTCGCGGCGGCGACTGCGATTCGCGTAACGGGAGCCCAGTCGCAGGCCGTTCCGGTTTTTCAATGCTCGGACGGTCCGTGCGCGACGACGCCCATCGCGCTCGATTCTTCGTCGACGGTTTACCTGGTTCTTTACGGCACCGGAATTCGCGGACGAAGCTCGCTCGCCAACGTGACGGCGAACATCAACGGCATCAGTGTGCCGGTGCTATACGCCGGACCGCAGCCGACATATGGCGGATTGGACCAGGTGAACCTGGCGCTGCCGCCGTCGCTGAGCGGAAGCGGAGAGGTGAACGTGGTGCTGACGGTGGATGGGCAGACGGCAAACGTGGTTGCGGTGGAGATTCAATAGGCTTTCGCGATGACCACGCGGCGATCGACCGGTTCTCCGGTGAGGATACATTTGCCGGGACCGTCGAATTCGTCGGTTAACGGGATGTTGCGGGCGGTCGCTTTGAATTCCTTCAGGCGGGCGTCGCAGGAGGGATCGTCTTTAAGGTGCGCCATCACGAATTTTCCGCCGCCTTTTTCGGCGGTGGTGTCTTTGAGGATTTCTTCCACTTCGGAAATGGAATTGGCGAGAACCGTGTTTTCCTTTAACCGGCGCTGGGCGTTGCCGTAAAGATCCAACTGCATCTGCGTCAGCGTGGACAAAAGGCGCGAGGGCAGTTCGTCCTGCGGAATCGTTTCTTTTGCGCCGGTATCGCGGCGCTTGAGAACGATGTTGCCGGAGGCGACGTCGCGCGGACCCAGTTCCAGCACCACCGGGACGCCGCGGCGCTCCCAATGGAAGAATTTCGCGCCGGGGGATTGGCCTTCGCGGTCGTCGATTTTCGCTTTGCAATCAACGGCGAGACGATGGGCCACCTCCAAAACGCGCGATTTTTCTTCTTCTTTACGATAAATCGGAACAATTACGCATTTAATCGGCGCTAATTTCGGCGGAAGAACTAAACCTTTATCGTCGGAATGACTCATAATCAGGCCGCCGATGAGCCGGGTCGAAACGCCCCAGCTGGTCTGCCAGACGTAATCGAGACGGCCTTCCCTGGACTGAAATTGCACGTTGAAGGCCTTGCCGAAGTTCTGGCCGAGGTCGTGGCTGGTGCCGGCCTGCAGGGCTAAACCGTTCTGCATCATCGCTTCGATCGAATAACTGCGCAGGGCGCCGGCGAATTTTTCCGATCTGGTCTTAACGCCTTTAATGACCGGCATGGCCATGATGTTTTCGGCGACATCGGCGTAAATATCCAGAATGCGCAGGACTTCTTCGACCGCTTCTTCGTGACTGGCGTGGGCGGTGTGGCCTTCCTGCCATAGAAATTCCGTGGTGCGCAGGAACATCCGCGTGCGTAATTCCCAGCGGATGATGTTGGCCCATTGATTCAGCAGAACGGGCAGGTCGCGGTAGCTCTGAATCCATTTAGAAAAGAAGTGGCCGATGATGGTTTCCGACGTCGGGCGAATGACGTAGGGCTCTTCCAGTTCCTTGCCGCCGGCGTGGGTGACGACGGCCAGTTCCGGCGAAAATCCTTCGACGTGTTCGGCTTCCTTTTGCAAAAAACTTTGCGGGATCAAAAGCGGGAAATAGACGTTCTGATGGCCGGCGGCTTTAAAACGGTCATCGAGCTCGCGTTGGAGCAGTTCCCAGACCGCGTAACCGTTAGCTTTTATGACCATGCAGCCTTTGACGATTTCCGCCGGCTCGGCCATATCGCCTTGCAAAACGACATCCTGATACCACGCGGCGAAGTCCTGCGCGCGAGGGGTGATGGGAGATTCAGGCATTGTTTCCAGCGTAGCAGGTTCGTTCGAAAAAGCCCTTCCGAAGCCCCGTCAAGGCTGGTCATACGACTTGATCGAAGGCCGCGAAAAGTTCCAGGTACGCGTAGGACAGGTTTTCAACAAAGACATATTGGCAAGAACGTTCGTACTACGTAAAATGTGGCCATGGGAACTAAGGTTTTGGCCGGATTGGTTTTCTTGAGCATGGGTGTTTGGGCGCAAACGGCGACCCCGGATTCGCAGGGATTGCCCACGCTGCGCGGCGTTTATTTTCATTCGCCGGCGGGATGGATCGGACTGCCGACCAATCCGCTGCTGCCGATGGAAAATGGAACGGCGAGATGGCTGCTCGGGTTCGGGAAGAGCGACGCGATCGCGGATTTTCCGGGTCCGCACGCGGCGGTGCAGACTTCGCAGGTCAAGCCGACGTTTTATCTGCGCGGGTTCCCGCCGACCAGCGGCCTGTATCTGGTGCGCGCGACGCAGAAGATGAGTTATCGCCAACTGCGCATGCCGGTGAGCGGCGACTTCATCGAATGGGCGCACGTGAAGAGCAGCGATCTGGTGGCGATCGAGACGCACTTCGCCGGCGACAATATCACGGCGCTGACGCCGCGCGATAATCTGAAGCCGGGCGAGTACGCGATTGTGGCTCCGTTCGATCCGGCGGCGGGGAACATTCAGGCGGTTTTCGATTTCGGCGTGAATCCGTAGGCCGCACAGGCGGATAAAAAAAATCCGCCGCCGGCTGAAATCCTGCCCCCACCGCGCGCGTGCGAAAATTGGGGCACGGAAAAGCCAACCGCAGTTTCGGAAAAACAGACCGGGCGACTCGAGGCGTTTAGCGACGGGATTTTCGCGGTCGCCATGACGCTGCTGACGGTGGATTTGAAGGCTCCGCAGGTGGAGGGTCCGCTGACGGCGCACGCCCTGGCGATCGCGCTGGCGCGCGGCTGGCCGGGATATTTCGCGTTTCTCACCAGTTTTTTCACCGTGCTGATCATGTGGGTGCACCACCACGCGATTTTTCGCATGGTGCGCAGCGCCGACGTGCGGCTGCTGTTTTCCAACGGAGTTTTCCTGATGATCGTGACCGCGGTTCCGTTTCCGACCGCGGTGGTGGCCGAGTATTTGACCACACCGGCGGCGCGCGCGGCAGCGGCGTTTTATGCGGGATTTTTCGTGCTGGTGGCGATCGTGTTTTGGGTGCTGCGCGCGGCGGCGTTTCGCGCGGCGGTGCTCGATCCACAAGCTTCACGGGCGAGGATTGAACGGCTGCGGCGCAATTACCGCTGGGGTCCGCCGATGTACCTGATCGCGACGGCTTCCGCGTGGCTCAATCCGTGGGCGGCGATGGGCGTGTGCACGGCCCTGTGGATCTTTTGGGCGTTTACGACGGTGGAGTGCTGATGCGGATTCTGGGGATTGAATCGTCTTGCGATGAAACCGCGGCGGCGGTGGTTGAAGACGGGTCGCGCATTTTGTCGTCGATCGTTTCCTCGCAGATGGCGACGCACGCGCGGTACGGCGGGGTGGTGCCGGAATTGGCGTCGCGCGAACATCTGCGGGCGATTGTGCCGGCGGTGCGGCTGGCGCTGGAAAATGCGGCGACGCGTTTATCGGAGCTGGCGGCGATCGCGGTGACGCAGGGGCCGGGACTGGTCGGGTCACTGCTGGTGGGCATCACCTACGCCAAGGCGCTGAGCGTGGTGGAAAAAATTCCGTTGATCGCGGTGAATCATATTGAAGGTCATATTCACGCGGTGGTCAGCCAAAATGCGATCGAGTTTCCGGCGCTGGCGCTGGTAGTGAGCGGCGGACATACGCATCTGTTTGAAGTGCGCGAGGGGTTCGAGTACCGGCTGCTGGGCAAGACGCGGGATGACGCGGCGGGTGAGGCGTTTGATAAGGTCGCGAAGCTGTTGGGATTCGGTTATCCGGGTGGGCCGGTGATCGATAAACTCGCGCCGTTCGGCGACGCGCACGCGGTGCGGTTTACGCTGGCGAAGATGAAGGGCAATACGCTCGATTTCAGCTTCAGCGGGATCAAAACGGCGGTGCTTCGGTGGGTGGAGTCGCATTCGATGGAAGACGAAATCGCGCGGCGGCGGGCGGTGCTCGAAGAGAATCACGCGCCGTCGGTGGAGGAGTGGCTGCGGGTGACGCCGCGCGCGACTTTGGATTTGCTGGCGTCGTTTCAGCGGACGGTGATCGAAGAGTTGCTGCGGCGGGCTTCGCGTAGCGCGGAGGAGATCGATGCGCGGGCGCTGATCGTTTCGGGCGGCGTAGCGTCGAACAGCGGGTTGCGGCGCGCGGCGGAAGCGATGCATTTGCCGTATCCGGTTTATTTTCCGAGTCTCGCGCTGTCGACCGATAATGCGGCGATGATCGCGGCGGCAGGGTTTGTGAAGTTGCGGCGCGGGGAGTTTGCGGATTCGGGATTGCGGGCGGACGCGAATTTGCGGATTGCCTGACGCGCGAACAGCACAAGCCTGGCGGCTTATGCCACTTTCACGAAATGCTCTGCTGCGGCGGCGGGGTTTGTGAAGTTGCGAAGCGGGGAGTTTGCGGATTCGGGATTGCGGGCGGATGCGAATTTGCGGATCGCCTGACGCGCGAACAGCACAAGCCTGGCGGCTTATGCCACTTCACGGAAAGCTCTACTGCGCCGCGGCGGCGGGGTTTGTGAAGTTGCGGCGCGGGGAGTTTGTGGATTCGGGATTGCGCGTGGACGCGAATTTGCGGATTGCCTGACGCGCGAACAGCACAAGCCTGGCGGCTTATGCCACTCACAGCACGCTCTACTGCGCTGCGGCGGCGGTGCCGGCCAGGCCGAGCTGATCGGCGTGGGATTGCATCGCGCGGATGCAGAATTCGATGTGCTGGTCCAGATCGACGCCCATTTCCGCGGCTCCGCTGGTGATGTCGTCGCGATTCACGTTGCGGGCGAAGGCTTTGTCCTTTAATTTTTTCTTCACGCTTTTCAATTCCACTTCGTGAATGCTGCGGCCGGGCTTCACATACGAACACGCGGTGAGGAATCCGGCCAGCTCATCGCAGGCGAACAGCGTTTTTTCGAGCGGCGAAACGCGCGGCACACCGCTATATTGCGCGTGCGAGAGAATGGCGCGGCGGATTTCTTCGCTGACGCCGCGCTCGGCGAGAATCGGCTCACCTTTCATCGGATGGTCGGGAGCTTCGGGGTGAATCTCCCAATCGAAATCGTGCAACAGCGCGGTGATGGCCCATTTTTCCTGGTCCTCGCCGGATTTTTGGGCGTAGGCGACGACGCAGGCTTCCACCGCCAGCATGTGTTTGCGAAGGCTTTCGGACTGGACGAATTCACAGACAATGTCCCAGGCCTGATCACGAGTCATAAGAACCAGTGTATGCCGTTCGCACCGCTTCTACCACCTGATCGACCAATGGATTTTCGAGCGCCGTCACGCGCTCGCCGCGGGGCGACCAGATTTTCGGGTCGGTGGAAAGAAAAATCGCAACCACCGGAGTTCCCACCGCCGCGGCCAGGTGACTGATGCCGGAATCGTTGCCGACGAAAACTCGCGCGGTGGCGATCCAGCTTGCGAGATCGTATAAATTTTCGATGCGGACGGCATCATCGAGAACATCTTCGGGTCCGGCGCACCAGCGGACTGGAAAATCGAGGCGGCTCGCCACTTCGCGAAAACATTCGAGAGGCCAGTTTTTGCGGGCGCTGCCGGAAAAGGGATGGAAAATCGCGAAATTTTCCTTCGGCGCAGGTGGAACTTCGATTCTGGGAGCCGAATGCATTTGCAACGGAAACGCGGGGAAAAACGTGAACGGAAGATGGCGCACGGCGTCGCGAAAATTTTCGTTTTGCGTGCCGTACCAGGAATAAATCGAATCGAATTGTTCGAGCGCCGTGACGCGCGCGTCTTCAACGACGCCCAGGAGGCTGATGCCCGTATCGGCGATGGCGCGCACGCGGTCGGCGAAGCCGATGAGAGGAACCGCCGGGCGCGGGACCCAGACTTCGGTGTAATCGGCGCGGGCGCGTTCGAGGTCGGGCAACGAAAGAATCACGTCGCCGATGGCGCCGGGGCGGATTAGCAGTCTGCGCATTTGTTTTGTGTGGGTCGGCCCGCGCCCTTACGGGCGCGGCTCGAACCGATTCGGGGGCCCAGTGGACAAGGGGCCGGCGGCGCGCCCGCCGCAGGCCGGGGGCCTGCCCCACCAGGAGCTTGCGGAAAAAAAGGCCAACCCCCGCCATAACTGGCGGGGCTGTATTCGCCAGAGCCTTGGACACTAATAGCGGTAATGATCCGGCTTGTACGGACCTTCAACCGGCACGCCGAGATATTCGGCCTGCTTCTCACTCAGCCTGGTGAGCTTCGCGCCGATTCGATCGAGATGCAGGCGCGCGACTTCTTCGTCGAGTTTCTTGGGCAGCGTGTACACCCCGATCTGGTACGTGTCGCGATTCCTCCACAGATCCATCTGCGCCAGCACCTGGTTCGAAAAACTGTTGCTCATCACGAAGCTGGGATGGCCGGTCGCGCAGCCGAGGTTCACCAATCGGCCTTCGGCGAGCACGTAAATGCTGTGCCCGTCGAGGAAGGTGTACATATCCACCTGTGGCTTGATGTTGGTCTTCTTCACGCCCGGTTCGGAGTTGAGCCGGTCCATCTGAATTTCGTTGTCGAAGTGACCGATGTTGCAGACGATGGCCTGATCCTTCATGCGCTTCATGTGTTCCAGCGTGAGGATGTCGCAGTTTCCGGTGCAGGTGACGTAGAGATCGGCGGTGCCCAGCGTGTCTTCGAGCGTCGAAACCTGGTAGCCTTCCATGGCGGCTTGCAACGCGTTGATCGGGTCGATTTCGGTGACGATGACCCGCGCGCCGAAGCCGCGCAGCGATTGCGACGATCCTTTCCCGACGTCGCCATAGCCGCACACGACCGCGACTTTGCCGGCCATCATGACGTCGGTGGCGCGCTTGATCCCGTCGCTTAACGATTCGCGGCAGCCGTACAGATTATCGAACTTCGATTTGGTCACCGAATCGTTCACGTTGATCGCCGGCACCAGCAGCTTACCCTGCTGATGCATTTTGTACAGGCGATGGACGCCCGTCGTAGTTTCCTCGGAAACGCCGCGCCATTCCTTCGCGGTTTCGTGCCAGCGGCGTGGATTTTCGCGATGAATTTGTTTCAACAGATCCTTGATGACCTTCTCTTCGTGGCTCTCGGACGGCGTGTTCACCCAGTCCGAGCCTTCTTCGAGCTCGTAACCTTTATGAATCAGCAGCGTCGCGTCTCCACCGTCATCGACGATCAACTGTGGACCCTTGCCATTCGCGTGGCTCAGCGCCTGATTCGTCGACCACCAATACTCTTCGAGCGATTCGCCCTTCCAGGCGAACACCGGAATGCCGACGGCCGCGATGGCCGCGGCGGCGTGATCCTGCGTCGAAAAAATATTGCAGCTGGCCCAGCGGACGTCGGCGCCGAGATCGGTCAGGGTCTCGATCAGCACCGCGGTTTGAATGGTCATGTGCAGGCTGCCGCTGATGCGCACGCCGCGCAGCGGTTTCTCCGGCGCGTACTTGCGGCGGATCGCCATCAGGCCGGGCATTTCGAACTCGGCCATATTGATTTCCTTGCGGCCCCAATCGGCCAGCGCGAGATCGGCGACTTTGAAGTCGGCCGCAATGGTGGTGCTCATGAGTGGGTGAATCCTCCTGTTAAGAAACGCTACCTTGATATGATACCAAGGCCCACTTGATTTACGACCGTATTTTGCGAGACACTAACAGGTTTTCCTGTGGATTCTTTTAACAAATGCTGGTGAGAGTCTTACATCACGATCATTGTTTCGACGGCGCGGCTTCCGCCGCGTTTTTCAGCCGTTTCGTCGAAGCCAAGTTTTATCCCGACGCCGAATTCGCCTTCACCGGCCTGGCCCATCGCGCGGATCAGCTTTTCGAGCCGTCGATGTTTGACGGCGACGTCAACGCGATTGTCGATTTCAAATACTCCACCGATCCGCACCTGACCTGGTGGTTCGATCATCATCAAAGCGCGTTCCTCACGCCGGAGGACGCCGAGCATTTCCGCCACGACCGCAGCGGAAAGAAAATGTACGATCCGAGTTTCCGCTCCTGCACCATGTATATCTGCACGGTGGCGCGGGACAGATTCGGATACACGGCGCCGGACCTGGAGGATCTGGTGAAATGGGCCGACGTGATCGACGGCGCGCAATATCGGGATGCGCTCGAAGCCGTGGAACTGCGGGCTCCGGCGACACGCCTGACGCTGGTGATCGAGGGCGCGCCCGGCAGCGAGATTGTGCAGAAAATTATCGTGAAGATGCGGCATGAATCGCTCGAAGCGATCGCCGCCGATCCGGAAATCGTCGAGGTGTACCAGCCGCTGCACGATCGCCATCTGCGGTCGATCGAGGTGATCCAGCGGCAATCGATCTGCAAAGACGGCGTGGTGTATTTCGATCTGGTGGGGCAGGATCTGGAAGGCTACAACAAGTTCATCCCGTATTATCTGTTCCCGCAATCGGTGTACACCGTTTCGGTGAGCACCTCGAGCTTCCGGACCAAGGTTTCGGTGGGATCGAATCCGTGGTCTTTGCGGCCGGTGAAATTTAATCTGGCGTCGATTTGCGAGCGCTACGGCGGCGGCGGGCATCCCAAGGTCGGAGCGATCAGCTTTCCGATTGGCGCGGTGGACGAAGCGCGCAGAGCGGCGCAGGAAATCGTCGACGAGCTGAAAAGTCCGGCGTGAGCCTGCGCGTTTATTATTGCGATCATTACGCGATTCCTCTTCCCGCCGGACATAAATTTCCGATCACGAAATATCGCCAGCTTCGCGAAATGCTGGCGGCCGACGGGCGCTTCGATTTGCAGCCGGCCAAGCCGGCCGATCCGCGGGTGATCGCGCTGGCGCACGATGCGGAATACGTCGAAAAATTTCTGAGCGGCGCGATTGAGCCGGCGAAAATGCGGCGCATCGGATTCCCATGGTCTGAAGGACTGGTGCAGCGAACGCTGGCGTCGGCCGGCGGGACGCTGGCGGCCACGGGCGATGCGCTGACGAAGGGAATCGGCGCGACGCTTTCCGGCGGAACGCATCACGCGTTTCGCGAGGAAGGCTCGGGATTTTGTGTGTTCAACGATGTCGCCATCGCCATTCACTGGCTGCGGTCGCAGGGCGAAACGGGAAGGTTCGCGGTGGTCGATCTGGATGTTCACCAGGGCGACGGCACCGCGCATTTTTTCGAGCACGATCCGCAAGTGCTGACGCTTTCCCTGCACGGCGCGAATAATTTTCCGTTTCGCAAGCAGCGCAGCCGCATCGATGTCGAGCTGGCGGATGGCACCGGCGACGAGGAATATTTGCGCGCGCTGGACGTGGTGCTGCCGCGCGTTTGGGAATTTTCGCCGCGCCTGATTTTTTATCTCTCGGGCGTCGATGCGCTGGCCGCGGACAAGCTCGGCCGGTTGTCGCTGACGCACCAAGGATTAAAATTGCGTGACCGGCGCGTGATCGAAGGGGCCCACGAACGCGGCGTTCCGCTGGTGATCACGCTCGGCGGAGGGTATGCAAATCCAATAGAACACACGGTGGAAGCGCACGCCAACACGTTTCGTACCGCCGCGGAAATTTTTGGAATCAAATCGACGGATAACCCTCATAGAAAACTTTGATTGGACGCCAAGGCCGGACCGCCGTACGCTCTTACCATGGTTATCGAGTCTGAAATGTCGATTTTGCGCCGTGTCAGCCAAATTGTCAGCTCCGAAATTTCACTGGATGAAATGTTGGGGGAAGTGATCGGGCTAGCTGCTCAAGTGACTGGCTGCGACGCGTGTCTGATATACCTGATCGAAGACGAGAGCAGCGAGTTTGTGCTGCGCGCCTCGCTGGTTCCGCACGCTTCCGACGTCGGCCAGATCCGGCTGAAGATGGGTGAAGGTGTGACGGGGTGGGTCGCGGAAAATCAGGCTCCGGTGGCGCTGTCGTCCAACGCGTCAGAAGATCCGCGCTTCAAGATTTTCGCGACCTTGATCGAAGACACCTACGAAGCGCTGCTGTCGGTGCCGCTGGTGAATAAAGGACGCGCGATCGGCGTGATCAACGTGCACCATCGCGACGAGCACGAGCATAACGAAGAAGAAATTTCGACGCTGGCGTTCATCGGTGAGCAGATGGGCGGCGCCATCGCCAAGAGTCTTCTTGAGGAAGAAAACGCGCGCCTGGCCGAAGAAACCGCGGAGATGAAGCGGCAGCTTGAGACGCGCAAAATGGTGGAGCGCGCCAAGGGACTTTTGCAGCGGCGCTACAACCTGACCGAAGAAGACGCGTACCTGCGCCTGCGCAACGAAAGCCGGCGGCTGCGCCGTCCGATGAAGGAACTGGCCGAAGCCATCATTCTTTCCGAAGAATTGAGCCGTAAGCCGGCGTAAGCGTCCGGCAGCGAACGCTCGAAATCTCAAAATCGAACAGATTCGTCGTTGTGAGGCAGGCGTGCAGCCTGCGCGCCGCCTTTTGACCGGCGCACATCACGTTTGCAAACGAACAGGCGGATTGGAAATCCGCCGCAGCTTAAAGCCCGCCCCACGGCGAGCGGCGGTCTTCGCGGCGGACCCGAATGGCAAGTGTGTTGCTATTGTGCTCACATGCTCGCCGACGTTCGCTATGCCCTGCGCGCCATGCGCCGGTCGCCCGGATTTTACGGGCTACTGCTGGCGATTCTCGCGCTGGGAATCGGGGTCAGCGTTTCCGTCTTCAGCCTGATTGACGGAGTAGTGCTGCGGCCGCTGCCATATCGCGATCCGGCACGGTTGATCGCACTCGAAAGCGTCGCCACGAAACCGCCGTTTGAATCGAACGGATCTTTCACCTACGACGATTTCACTCAAATCCGCGCGGCGCGATCGTTTGAAGATGTGGCAGTGATGTATCGCGACGGATGGTCGCGAATGGAGCTGACCGAAGGCGGCGAGCGGGTGCATTGCGGATTCGTCTCGCCTGATTTTTTCGATCTTTTCGGCCGCTCGCCGGTATTCGGCCGAGTATTCAGCGCGACCGAAAACGGCGACCGGGTGCTGGTTTTAAGCGAACGGTTGGCCACGCGGCGCTTCGGCTCGGCCGGCGCGGCGCTGGGCCGCGATCTGGAAATGGCCGGCTTGAAGTGGCGCATCATCGGCGTGATGGCTAACGATTTTCGCGTGCCGTTTCTCGATACGGAAATGTGGGCGCCGATCGAATCGCATCCGCAATGGAACGACCGGCAGGAACCGAACTCCCGCTCTGGGGCAATGCGTTGGGATCTGCTGGCGCGGCTGCGTCCAGGCGTATCAATTGCAGCCGCCCGAGCCGAGCTGGACTCGATTTACGGATCGCTGCGCCGCGCTGCGCCCGATTCCCACACCGACGCCGCACGCGTCGTGCCCTTGCGGGAGCATTTCACCCGGCAGGTCCGCGGACCGTTTGCGATTCTGTCCGCGGCTGTCGGGCTTTTGCTGTTGATCGCGTGCGCGAATGCCGCGAATTTATTGCTAGGCCGCGCGGCCATGCGGGCGCGCGAGTTCTCCATCCGCGCGGCTCTGGGCGCGGGGTTCGGCCGGCTGCTGCGCCAGACGATGGCGGAGACCATCGTGCTGTGCGCGGTCGGAGGAGCCATCGGCGCGGCGTTATCGGTCGCGATGGTGCGCGTTTTGAAAGCGGTGGCGCCGGCGGGAACGCCGCGGCTTGACGAAGTTGCCGTCGATTCGCGGGTCTTGTTATTCGCGATCGCGCTGAGCGCGGCAACCGGAATCGGCCTCGGCATCGCTTCCGCCAGCAGAAATTTCCGGCCGCGGAAACGCAAGCTGAAAAATCTGCTGGTGGCCGCTGAATTCGCCATCGCCATGGTTCTGGTCACCAGTTCGGCGCTGCTTCTTCGGAGTTTCGTGGCGGTAATGGACGTGAGCATCGGATTTGCCGCCGAACATGTTTTGACCGCCCGCGTGGAGCTTCCCGACGGCATGACCGCGCCGCGGCGCACCGGGTTCTTTAAACAGGTGATCGAACGGATTCGCGAAATTCCAGGTGTGGTGTCAGTGGGCGCGACGGATACCGTTTTTCAACTGGGCCTGGAGCGGACTCACGCTTTGCGTTTAGTGGAGGGTCAGGCTCCGGAGCCGGTTGCGAAGTGGCAGCCGCTTGAATGGTCGACGGTTGCGGGAGATTATTTTCAGACGCTCGGCATTCCGCTGCTGCGCGGACGCTACTTTGACCAGCGCGACGGCCCCGATGCTCCACCGGCCGTGATCGTAAATGAGACGCTGGCGCGGCGCTACTGGCCGGGCGAAAATGCGGTGGGCAAGCGGGTGAAAGGTTTCGATGCGCGCGGCAAGAATGACGACTGGCTGACGGTGGTGGGCGTCGTCAAAGACGTGCGCAGCGCCGGACGCGAGCGGCAGCCGTTCTCCCAGGTTTACGAAGCGCAGGCGCAGAGCGGCGTGAACCCAACCAGCTTCGTGATTCGCACCGCGCGCGATCCCGCGAGCGTATCTGCCGCCGTGCGCGCGGCGATTCGCGAAATCAACGGCTCCGTTTCGGTCGCTTCGGTCGAGACCATGCAACAAGTGATCGATTCCCAGGAATCCTCGCGGCGCTTCGAGACCTGGCTGATCGGCGCGTTCTCGAGTGCGGCGCTGCTGCTGGCCGCGCTGGGCGTGTTTGCGGTGATGCATTTCGCGGTGGCGGCCCGCACGCGCGAGATCGGAATCCGCATGGCGGTCGGGGCGCGGCCGGCGAACATTCTTTCGCTGGTGATCGGGGACGGCACGCGCCTGGCCGCGGTTGGAATTGGCGCGGGCCTGCTCGGATCGGTGTGGAGCGCCGACGCGATCTCCGGGTTGTTGTTCGGCGTGCGTCCGATCGATCCGGTGAGTTTTTCGGCGGGCGTCCTCATTTTGATTTTTGTCGCTCTCGCGGCGTGCGTGATACCGGCGCGGCGGGCGGCTTCGCTCAATCCGGTGGCGGCGCTGCGAAACGACGCGTGAGTATCAGTATAACGGCGGCTCGCCCGGCGGACGCGTTTTCCAGCGGCGGTGAATCCACAGATATTGATCCGCATGCCGGCGGATCACGTTTTCGAGATGCGCGTGGATTCGTTGCGTGTCGGTGAGAACGTCGCCGGTCATGGGAATTTCCGGATCGAAGCGCAAAATGTATTTGCGTTCGTCTTCAGACCACAGCGCGTAACCCGGCACCACCGGCGCGCCGCTGTGCTGCGCCAGCTTCACGAATCCGCTGCCCGCGCAGGCCTTCGTTCCGAAAAAATCGACGAACACGCCTTCCTCGATGGCGGTGTTCTGGTCGATCAAAATGCCCACCGCTTCCCCGCCCTTGAGCGCGCGCAGAATTTCGCGCGCGGCGTCGCGTTTGGAAATGATCCGATTCCCGCTGAGCGCGCGGCGCTGCTCCACGAAGGCATCCAGGCGCGCATTATCGAGCGGACGGACCACAATGTGCATCGGCGCGGTCATCAGCGCGTGCGCGAAGGCGCTCAATTCCCAGTTGCCGAAATGCGCGGTGGCGACCAATACGCCGCGGCCGCCGGCCAGGGCATTCTTAAAGTTTTCCAGGCCGTCATAACGAATCAGATGGTGAACATTTTCGCGCGTGATCCGCGGCAATCGCGCAAACATTTCGAGCATCCGCGCAATGGAGCGGAACATGCCGTCAACCGTTCCATCGGCGGCGAGACCGGCGAGGTGCAGATTTTTTTCCGCCGTGCGGCGCAGACGCGGCACGGCTCGATCGAGCAGCTGAATGTAAACGCGAGCCAGCGGCGGGCACAGGGCGACACTGGCGATGGCCAATCGCACGGCCCCATACTCGAGCGTGCGCACTCAGGAAATCCAGCCGCCGCCGAGCACTAAATCGTCCGCGTAAAATACCGCGGCCTGGCCTGGCGTGACGGCGCGCTGCGGTTCGTCGAAATGCACTTCGGCTTCGCCCGGGCCGATCGGCGTAATGGTTGCCGCGGCCGCGCCGTGCTTGTTGCGGATCTTCACGCTGGCGCGAACCGGCGCGGACGGCGATGCGATGGAGATCCAGTTGATCTCCTTTACGCGCATGCTGGCGCGGAGCAGCTCGTCATTGCGTCCGATCACCACGCGACGCGTGGCCGGCTCGGTCGCGATCACATAAAGAGGTTCGCCCGCGGCTACACCCAGCCCGCGCCGCTGGCCGACGGTGAAGCGATGTACGCCCAAATGCTCGCCGATGACGCGTCCGTCGCTGGTCACCAATTCGCCGCGGACCTGCGCCGGCGTGATGCCCTGCTCGCGAAAATAAGCGTCGATAAACGCGGCGTAATCGCCGTTGGGAACGAAACAGATCTCCTGGCTATCTGGCTTCTCCGCGGTAGGCAGACCTAATTCACGGGCCAGCTCGCGGACTTCCGATTTTTGAAACCCTCCCAGCGGAAACATCGTTCGCGCCAGTTGCGCCTGCGTCAATCCGAATAAAAAATAGGTCTGATCCTTGGATCGATCCGCGCTGCGGCGCATTTCCCAGCGCTCGCCTGACGGATTCCATTCGAGCCGCGCATAATGGCCGGTCGCGATGCGCTCCGCGCCTGCGCCTTCGGCCATTTCCAGGAATTGATCGAACTTGATGAAGTTGTTGCACAGCGTACAGGGAATCGGCGTGCGGCCGGCGAGATATTCGTCGATGAACGGCTTCACCACCTGCTGCTCGAAACGCTCCTCGAAGTTGACCACGTAATAAGGAATGCCTAAATGCTGGGCCACATGGCGCGCGTCATAGACGTCATCGAGCGAACAACAGCGGCCTCCGCTCTTGGAAAAAGACCCGTTTGGCGCCAGCTCCGGCAATCGCCGCTGATTCCAGAGCTGCATGGTCAAGCCGATAACCCGCTCGCCGCGCCGCGCCAGCATTCCCGCCACCACCGAGCTATCTACGCCGCCGGACATGGCGACAGCGATCGTCGTCTCAGGCATAGGCGGGCGCCAGTTTCCTCAAATGCGCCACCGCATCGGCGACGGCGCCGATCAACGCATCGACTTGCTCGATGGAGTTCGCGCGGCCCAGAGAAAATCGGATGCTCGATCGCGCCTGCGGCCTGGTCAGGCCGATCGCCAGCAGAACGTGCGACGGCTCGGTGGCTCCGCTCGAACACGCCGCGCCGCTCGAAACGGCGAAGCCCCGAAGATCGAGGGCAATCAGCAACGCATCGCTATCGACGCCGTCGAAACGAATATTCGTTGTATTGGCGGTGCGTGGCGCGCCGGCTCCGTTAACATGAGTATCGGCGACGCGATCCGCAATTGCCTGCTCCAGATGGTCGCGCAGCGCGGCTTCGCGTGCCTGCTCCGCCGCGCCCGAATCCAGCACCCACTGCACCGCCCGGCCGAGCGCGACCGCACCGGCGACATTCTCGGTTCCCGCGCGGAACCCGCGCTCATGATGCCCGCCGTAGGAGCGCGGCGCGATTTTCGTCTCCTTGCGCACGAACAGCGCGCCGATTCCCTTCGGCGCATAGATTTTATGCCCGCTGATCGAATACAGGTCCGCCGCGGCGGCGCGCACGGGAATTTTGCCGGCGGCCTGCACGCCGTCGGAATGAAACGCAACACCGGCTTCCTGCGCGATCTTCGCGATTTCGTCGATCGGCTGAACCACGCCGAGCTCGTTATTGGCATGCATCACGCTGATCAGCCTGGTCCCGGGCCGAAGAGCGCGGCGAATCTCATCGGGATCCACCATGCCGCGGCCATCCACGCGCACCGCGGTCATCGACGCGCACTCGCCGGTCGCGGCCAGAACGGCGGGATGCTCGATGGCGGTGGTGATCACATGACCATCCTGCGCGGCGCCCAGCACGGCGAGATTGTCCGCTTCGGTGCCGCCGCTGGTAAACACGATTTCTTCAGCCGAGCCACCGAGCATCGCCGCCACGGTGCGCCGCGCCGCGTCCAGTTTCTGCCGCGCCATCTGGCCGAAATAATGGATACTGGAAGCGTTGCCGTATACTTCGGTCAACACCGGCAGCATCGCTTCCAGAACTTCGGCGGAAACGGGCGTGGTGGCGTTGTGATCGAAATAATAATGATGCACTCATAACAATTCTTACATGGCGGTGATCACCCTCACAACGGATTTCGGCTCGACCGACCATTTCGCGGCGGTGATGAAAGGCGTTATTTTGAGCATCGCCGCCCGCGCGACCATTGTCGATATTACCCACGAAATCGCGCCGCAGGACCTGAACGAAGGCGCGTTCATCATCGGACAGGCCTGGCGCTATTTTCCGAAAAAAACAATTCACGTGATTGTCGTGGACCCGGGCGTGGGCAGCGCGCGGCGGCCGGTTTTGTGCGAGGCCGGCGGCCATTATTTCATCGCGCCGGATAATGGCGTTCTGTCGATGATTTACGACGCGACGAGCGCCCCTCGAACCAGGCCGAAAGTTCGGGTGATCACCAATCCGCGGGTGATGCTCAAAAATATCAGCAGAACATTTCATGGGCGCGATGTTTTTGCTCCCGCGGCGGCGCACCTGGCGCGCGGCGTGGCGCCGGCGAAGTTCGGCAAGCCGGTTGCCGATTTTATCCGCCTCGCCGGATTAAAACCGCGGCAAATCTCGCCGAACGCGTGGTCCGGCGCGATCCTGAAAGTGGACCATTTCGGCAATCTGATCACCAGTTTTTCGATGGGCGATTTCGCGGCGGTGAAAACGCGGCCCATCGAGCTGCGCATCGGCGCGGAACGCGTCCGCCGTCTGGCGCTGACCTACACGGAAGCGGAAATTGGCGAGGTGTTCGCCATCGTGGGCAGCGCGGGTTATCTGGAAATCGCGGCGAATCAGGCGTCGGCGGCGAAAATCCTGGGGTGCGGCGCGGGGGCGGAGGTGCAACTTGAAATTTTCTCCGATTGACGAATCGCGGCTGAAATTCGGGTTTTATCCCACGCCGATCGAGGAGATGCCGCGGCTGCGCGCCGTGCTCGGCGGTCCGCGATTGTTCGTCAAGCATGATGATTACACCGGGCCCGCATTCGGCGGGAATAAAGTGCGGAAGCTCGAATTCGTGCTGGCAGCGGCGCAGGCCGAAAAAGCCGACGCCGTTCTCACCATCGGCACGGTGCGGTCGAATCACGCCCGCGTGACCGCGGCGCTGGCGGCGAAGCTCGGCCTGGAATGCCATCTGATTTTGAGCGGCGATTTTCCGAATACACCCGCGAGTCTGTGGCTCGATAATCTGTACGGCGCGAAAATTCATCGCGTGATGGCGCGCGAGGAGCGGGCCTCCACCATGCAGCGCCTGGCCGACGAACTTCGCGCCCAGGGACGCACGCCGTATCAGATTCCGCTGGGCGCTTCGACACCGCTCGGCGCGCTCGGCTACGTTCGCGCGGTGACGGCCGAAATCGCGATGGCGAACATCCACTTCGACGCTGTTTTTCATTCGACTTCATCGGGAGGCACGCAGGCGGGCTTGCTTGCCGGGATGGAAATGGCGGGGTTGAGTACGAAAGTGGTGGGCGTGAGCGCGGATGATTGCGCGGTCGAGATTGCCGCGCGCGTCGCCCAAATTGTCGCGGGCATCGGCGAAGCGCTGGACCGGATCTTTCAGCCGGCGATCGAAGTTGACGCCGGTTTCGTCGGCGAAGGCTATGGCGTGGCCACGCCGGAAGGCAACCAGGCGACGGAACTGCTGGCGCGGACCGAAGGAATCGTTCTCGATCCGGTGTACACGGCGAAGGCGATGGCGGCGCTGATCGCGCGGGTGCGGCAGGGCCGCTTCGCCGCGGATCAGAATGTATTGTTTCTGCACACGGGCGGTCAGATGGCGCTGTTTTCGGCTGATGGAAACAAATTCGGCGAGCGGCAGATTTAGCGCACTACCCAAATTTGACGCCGCGCCGAGCGCATTGGATACACTAAATAGAGCGAAATGGATCATCCGGCGCGGGTCGGCAAGTACCAGATCGACCAGTTCCTGGGCGGTGGCATGTCGCGTGTCTACCGCGCTACCGATACTGTGCTCGGCCGGCGCGTCGCGCTGAAAATTCTCACCGAAGAAGGAACCGCGGACGAGGAATCGAAAGCGCGGTTTTTAAATGAGGCGCGCGTCGCCTCCAACGTGCACCACGAAAACATTATCAGCGTTTATGATTTTGGCGAGGAGCACGGCTGTCCGTTCATCGTCATGGAATATCTGGAGGGCGAAAGCCTCCGTGCGGCCATTCGCAACGGCCATCTGGGCGATTTCCGGCGGCGCATGAACATCGCGCTGCAAGTGGCGCGCGCGGTCGATTTTATTCATTCGCAAAAAGTGATTCATCGCGACATCAAGCCGGAAAATATTCACCTGGACGTGGCGGGAAGAATCAAGCTGATGGATTTCGGCATCGCCAAAGCCGCCGGAATGCATCTGACCAAGGCCGGATTCACGCTGGGAACGCCGTATTATATGGCTCCGGAGCAGGTGCTGGGGCGCACGCTCGGGCCGCAAGCCGATGTTTATGCGTTCGGCGCGCTGCTGTTCGAGATGCTCACCGCGCAAAAAATCGTCGGCGGATCCAGCGTCGATAAGATTTTCGAGAACATCCTTTATCAGCCCGTGGACCTGAGCCCGCTCGATGCCGTGAAAATTCCGCCGGCGCTGATCGAGTTGATCGCGCGCATGCTCGACAAACAGCCGGCGCAGCGGCCGTCGAGCCTGGGGTTGGTGGCGGACGAGATCGAGCGCATCATGAGTCCGTATAATTCCTATATTCCGCCGCTGCTCGAAATTCCCAGGGATGAGGCGCCGGGGGGCTTCGAAAAACTTCCGCCGTGGATGCGCACGGAAGCGGCGATGATGGCGCTCGGCTGTGCGGCCATCACGGTGATGATCGTGACCGCTTATCTGGTGTGGGCCTGGACGCACGCGGCGTGACTTGTCGCCCGGCAGCCGCGCCCTTAGTTCAACCCCGGCAGAACTGCCGCGGCTTGCCGAACGATTGACGACAATTCGAGCGTGTAAACGGGCGCGGCTATGGCCCCCGAATGCGTTCCTGAGGACGGCCGGCCGTATCTAAAAATCGATTCCGCCGAGCAGCTCGGACGGTTTCTTTTCGAACGCCTTGGCGATGGCCAGCAGACTTTCGATGCTCGGCAGATTGGTACCCCGCTCGATCGCGCTGATCTGCGATACGCTCAAGCGGGTCTGCGCAGCCAGATCTTTAAGCGACCAGTCGCGCTCCACCCGCAGCATCTTGATCGCGTGTCCCAGCCGCTCGCGCAACCGGTCGTGCGAGGCGCGGCCCAGGCCGAACGCCTCGATGGCGTTCTTCAACACCTGCCGAAGCTGCGCCAGGGAAAACGGTTTCGCCAGATAATCAAACACTTTCAGCTTGAACGTCGCGCGCATGTCCTCTAGCGAGGGGTAGCCGGTGACGATGATCACGCACAAGCCGGGCCATCGCGCCAGCAATTGTTCCAGGACTTTCGCGCCGCTCGATTCGCCCATTTTCATGTCGAGCAGCACGATATCCGGCAGCCGTTCCGCGCATCCTTCAAACAATTCCGCCGGCGAGCCGAAGCTGCGCACCGAATAAGCGCGTTCGTCTTTGAGTAAATCCTCGATGTAATTGCGAAAATCGAGGTCGTCGTCGAGCACCGCGATGTCGGCGGCGGTTTCGAGAGCGGTCGCTTCCATCACCTAGACATGATAGCTCTGAAGCTTTACCCCCGGCACAGCGCGCGCTCCGCCTGCGCCGGTTCGAATCTTCCGAACGTCAAGCCAGCGATCGGTCCGCGGGTGTGGCTTCTGGCGCAGCCTCGGCGCAGCGCGATTACGCCCACCGGGCGGTTTTTCCACTCACCAAGAAGCGGCCCAAAAATCGAAAATCCTTACATTAGCAGCCGGGCTTGCCCGGATTTTGTTTATTTACTTCAATGTAAGCCGGCCTATAAAATTTGGCTTGACAGCCGAATTTTTCCGTAGTTTTCTTATTAGTGGAGTAAATCGTGCCGATAATAAGAAGATTACGGCGATTTCCGTTTGGAATCGCCGAAAGCTACCCATCGTGCGTGAGGGTAGGACAGGCAGGTGAGTCCGTTCAGTCCTCCGGGCGGGATTCTCAAGAGGCGTGAATCCGGTCAGGAGCTGTGCGGACTCCCTATCTTATGGGCCCGCCATTTCTCCCAATCGGCGACCACGGACTCCACCATCGCCGAGGCTGCCTGGTGCAGCCATCCGCGTTTACGTTTTTTCAGGTCGCCTTCAATCGCCGCCGGCTGGAGCGTTCCCAAATGGATGTTCGCCGTTTCAAATCCCATGGCGTGCAGCAGCCGGGTCGCGTCGTGTTTGGAAGGCAGCGAGGCCAGCTCGACGCGCGAACAATCCGGCGCCAGACGACGCACGATCCAGCGGCCGCGCAGCTTCACGAAGGGGTCCGGACAGCGCCGTGTGCAATCGAGCGCTATTTGATATAGAATCCCGGGATTGCGCCGCCGCGGATAGGCAAAGAACCAGGCGGAATCGGTCAATTCCTTGGCTTCGCGGGCGATCGTTCCGCCGCGCCATTCGGCCAGCGCGACGAATCGCCTGCGTCCCAGGCTTCCCAAGCCGCTGACGCGATGCACCACGCGATATTCCAGCCCGCGCTCCGGAAGCATACGCCGCAAACCTTTTCCCGCGCCCGCCGGAAATTTCCCGCGCCAGGTTTTAAGGCGGTTCAATTTATCCCAAAATCCCTCGGGATTTTTCAAGCGCTCCACCGCCATCTGCCGCAAACTGGTGTGATGCTCCGCCAAAACGAACGCGCGCCCGCCGGTTGAAACCCCTTCGCGGTAGCCGTCCAGAATCGCCGCCGACGCGTCCCGCGGATCAATCGAAAGATGCTCGGCCGCAATCGCCAGGTGCGCGCTGGCCGCCAGGCGCACCAGATCGCAGGTGTACGGCATGCGGCAGGCTTCGTCGAAATCGTTGATGCCCCAGATCAGGCGGCCTTCGATGTCGCGCCAGGTACCGAAATTTTCAACATGCAGATCACCTACGGCCAGCGCGACGGGCGCGCGCGCCGAATCGGGCGAGACCTGCGGCCACGTCTGCGCCCAACGATAGAAGGTGGCGCGCAGGAACGGAAACGGCGCTTCCGCCATCGATTCGTGTTTCTGATCCAGATCGGCACGGATCAGCGGGATTCGCTCGCCGAGCCAGGATTCATAGCGCCGGTTGGCTTCGAGGATGTCCATAAGCAAACGCGCCCAGAGTAGCACAACTTGAAAGTGGATCTGCGGAAACAGCAGTCGAGTACGATTTTTTCATTGCAATGTCTTAAATTTCGATTAATCTGTCCATATTGAAGCGGCGATAGAAAGCGAACGGAAAGAACGGCTGCTGAAATCTCTGCAACGCCAGTGTGTCCGCGCGCTGCAACTCCACGCGGACCTGGCTGAGGCGGGCTGCGAACTGCTGATCCGCCTTAGGGGCGGAGGCGTTTCGGCGCGGGATCGCCGCCGGAAGACCCGGCTCGGACGCCAGGAGCATGCTGCGATGACCGCTTACTTTCAAGCCAGAATGGATCTGATTACGGCCCTATCCGTTTCGGCGGCTTCCGCCGATGAGCGGATATGTCCTGTCGTAAGTGTGACGACTTAAGAGCGAAGTACGGTACGGCTCTCGAGGCATTACGAGGAATGCTGGCCGACTTCGAGCAGCAATTCCCGCCCACGCTGGAGCAGGTCGAAAAAATCGAGGAGCAACGGCTCGCGCTGGACCACGCGCTGCGGGCGTTCCTCGCGCACGTCTCGGAGCATCGCGAAGGACTGTAACGCTGCGCGTCCGAACCGGACAGGAATTCTGTACAAAAGGTTTTCACGAATCCAATTGATTCCGCTCATCACATCGGTTAACCTTAGACAAATCGCGGCCATGAAAGAACACGCGCTGAAGCAATTGCAAAACGAGTTATTCACGGCGTCGGTATTATATATGGATCTGAGCGGGGCTGTTTGCGAAATTCTGACGGAATCGCCGGCCGCGCCGCTTACGTCCGCGGATCGGGCTCGTCTGATTCACTTGCGCCGGCAGGAAATGTCCGCGCTGAAAGCCTACCTTTCGGCGCGGCTGCGCCTGATGACCGCTCTTTCCATCGAGACCACGCGTGAAATTCGCGCCCTTTATAACGCCGTCCCCGGCCCCGAACCCCATCCTCCGGCGCGGGCGCAATTTTAGACGGTTTCAATATTTTCGTAGACTTCCTGAAAGCCGCCCGGCGCGCTCCGTTAGCGTCGCGCCTCAGGGCCACCAGCGAGACGCGGCTTCACAAAAAGTCTGAAAACGCTCTAATTTCCCGGAAAAAGCGATTTCAGGAATTCCTTATCGTCCAAAATCGGCCGGAACTCCGGCTGATGCGAAGCGCGGTCGAAGCGCTGCCTGAAATTGGCGCCGTCCGCGTTCTGCGCCTTGCGCAATTCGTCGAGCGCCGCCGGTTTATCCCCGGAAAAATAATCGAGCAACCCCAGCGTGATGTGGACCTGATTATTCTGCGGCATGTAGTGTTCGACCTTCATGGCCGCGTCACGCGCCTCGCGGGGATGGTTCGCGCTGAGCATTTTTCCGATTTTTTCCTGGTACAAAAGTCCGAGATTGATGTTTAAAAGACGGCGCAGCTCGGGAAACGGATCGGGCGCGTCGTCGACGTTGATGTAAATATAACGGTCATTATTAATATTGCGGCCGCCGCCTTTGCGCACCACCAGCATCGAGGCGGATTGTTTGCCGCGCGCGTCGCCTCCGGCATCGTTGCCGGCCTTGAGCGCGGCCCACAATTTTTCCGCCAGCTCGCCGTTGCTGCTTTCAAACGCCTTGCCCATCGCGTCGACCACCTGCGGGCCGACCAGAATGTTTCCTTGCGCCGACCAGTTTTTTCCCTGACGGTCGCCCGCCCAGTGCGGCGCGTTCGGTCCGGTAAACGCGGCGATGTTCCCTTTGGAATCGATGATCGCGACCTGGCGCCCGTCTTTTCCTTCAAAAGTATCGTCGGCCAAAAGACGATCGAGCACTTGTTTCGCGGTGAGGCCCTGCTTCAGCAGCTCCAGCCCGCGCGGTCCATAGCCGACGTTGACGTTGGCCTGCGTGGCGATGGCGCCAACGCCTGCTTCGGCCCACGGCACCACGGCTCCGACGGCGAAATACCGCGAAGCGACGGCGACGCCCCAATCGCCGGCAGCGGCGTCGTAGGCGACGATCGAAAAGGTGGAAACGTTTTCCGCGGCAAAAGCGCAGCTCGCCAGCAGGAACAGCACAAGCGGTCTCATTGGTAGAAGTATAATCCTCATAGTCATGAAATTTCGAAGGATCGCTCCGCTCCTGCTTTTGGCCGCGCCGGGATTTGCGCAGCCGCCGTCGCCGAACGTGCAGTTGATCGCCAGGCGCAACGCGCTGGAGAAGCAGCTTGAGGACATCGCCATCATCGATCGCAAGGTGATGGTCCCGATGTCGGACGGCAAGCGCATGGCCGCCGATATTTACCGGCCCAAGGATACTTCGAAAAAAGTCCCGATCATTTTCGTGCGGACGCCGTACGACTTCAATTATTGGGACGTGAAGCTGGGCGCGCCGGCGGATATGAGCCAACAGATTGAAGCGGTCAAGCGCGGTTATGCCTACGTCGAAATCAACGAGCGCGGGCATTTTTTCTCGGAAGGAAATTACGATATTCTGGGTCCGCCGCTGAGCGATGGCGATGAGGAGCTGAACTGGATGTCGGCGCTGCCGTGGTCGAACGGAAAAGTTGGAACCATCGGCTGTTCGTCGACGGCGGAGTGGCAGCTTGGCGTCGCGGGACAGGGAAATCCGCATTTCGCGGCGATGATCCCGCAAGGATTCGGCGCCGGCGTGGGCCGCGTGGGACCGTATTATGAGCAGGGCAACTGGTATCGCGGCGGCGCGGTGCAGATGCTGTTCATCGCTTGGCTCTACGGCGAGCAGAACACGGTGCGGCCGATGATGCCGGCCAAAACTTCGCAGCAGGATTTGATTCGCGTGTCCAAGGAATTCGATCTGGCGCAGCAGCTTCCACCGGTCGACTGGTCGAAGGCGCTCGGACATCTGCCGGAGGAGGACATTATTAAGGCCGTCGATGGGCCGCACGGAATTTTCGCGGATCGCGAAGAGGTGCCCACCGGCGGCGCGATGATCAAGCGCACGCCCAACGATCCGGCATGGTACCGCGGCGGTTTGTGGCATGACGATAAAACGATCAACGTGCCGGGGTATTGGTTTATGTCGTGGTACGACGTATCCATCGGGCCGAATCTGGCTGCATATAATTTCGTGCGTAAGACCGCGAAACCGGAAATCGGCAAAGAACAGTACGCGGTGATCGCGCCGACGCTGCATTGCCAGTACACCCGCGCAACCGAGCATACCGTGGTCGGCGAGCGCGATATGGGCGACGCGCGGCTCGATTATGACCAGTTGCATTACGCCTGGTTCGATCATTTTCTGAAGGGCGAAGACAATCACGTTCTGGAAAATCAGCCGCGCGTCCGTTATTACACGATGGGGTTGAACAAGTGGCAGACGTCGGATACCTGGCCTCCGCAAGGGGCGCAGCCGATGACGCTGTATCTGGCAAGCGGCGGCCTGGCGAACAGTTTAAATGGCGATGGTACGCTGGGCCGCGGCGCGCCGCCGTCGGACCATCCGGATCATTTCGTTTATGATCCGATGAATCCGGTGCCGTCCTATGGCGGGAACGTGTGCTGCACCGGCAACGCGGTCACCGGCGGCGCGTGGGATCAACGAAGAATGGAAGCGCGCTCAGACATTCTGGTATATTCCTCCGATCCGTTGCGCGAGGCGATTGAAGTGAGCGGCCCGATGGAAGTGACGCTGTATGTCTCTTCCGATGCGAAGGACACCGATTTCACGGTGAAGGTGATCGATGTGCTGCCGGACGGCACCGCGTATAACCTTGATGAGACCATCCAGCGGGTGCGATATCGCGACGGCTACGACAAACCGCCGGTGTTCATGGAGCCGGGCAAGGTTTATAAAGTGACGCTCTCGCCGATGAACACGAGTAATTATTTCGCCGCCGGCCATCGCATCCGGATTGAAGTATCGAGCAGCAATTTTCCGCGATTCGATCGCA
This sequence comes from Bryobacteraceae bacterium, assembly GCA_035507655.1. GTDB lineage: Bacteria > Acidobacteriota > Terriglobia > Bryobacterales > Bryobacteraceae > Palsa-187. Next base: position 35,781 of record DATJNW010000014.1, read on the forward strand.
ATTTGAATACGGGCGGGAATAATTACGACGAGGTCAAGGGAGTGGTCGCGCACAATTCGGTGCATCATTCGGCGGAGTATCCGTCGCAGGTGGCGTTGACGGTGATCCGGAAATAGCGCGCGGCGCGCGGTTGATTTCTAAGCAGGGCGCCTTCACACCGCGAATTCGCCAAGTCCCTTTGTTTTCAGATTCGAGTCATGCTTCAGTTCCCGGGGGTGCGTAATCCGATCGGAAACGCATCCGAGATGACTGAAATCCGGGCAAGACCAAAATGTCGGAGAATGTCATGAACACAGAGAAAAAACCTGGCGATTCACGCGACGCTAACGCCCCATCCGCGGCCCTTAAGCGGATGGGGGAAACGCTTCTTGGCACATGGAAATTGACCGGCGGCGCCGAGGGGGAAATCCGATACGAGTGGGCCGAAGGTGGATTCTTCCTGATTCAGCACGTCGATCTGAAAGTTTTCGGCCGAAGAATCAAAGGCGTCGAAATCGTTGGACACCTGCACCGCGTTGGTGAAGAGCCGAGCGAGGAGATCTGGACACGCTTCTACAGCTTCTGCGATGGTCTGACGCTCGATTACGTGTACGAACTTGACGGCGGGGCGCTCACCATCTGGTTCATGAAGAAGGGCTCCGATAACCGATACAAGGGAGAGTTCAGTAAGGACGGCGCCTCATTCAGGGGCGCATGGGCGTGGCCCGGCGGCGGCTATGAGGTAACCGGCACCCGGCTCAAGTGAAACAACTACGACGCCACCGCGAACCGCGCCGCCCGGTTATCAGAAGACGGACACACCACAAGCGTCTGAACGGCTCAGACGCCTGCTAGTGTCAGAGTTTATTGGATGGAACTGATGGTCAGCGTGTCGCCTTCCACCGAGCCATTGACGCTCACCGTCTTGCCGGCGAACGCTTTGGCCTTCGCCTGCGAATCATCGGCGATCTTGTAGACAGTACCGTCTTTGGTCACCAGAACCGCGGCGGCACCCTTCTTGATGCAGCCCTGCGAGCACTTCGCATCGGCGGCCGTCCCGGCGGCGTGCTTTGCGCCGCAGTTGGAATCGGCGATGAATCCGTTGACTTCCGCAGCAAAAGCGGACGCGGCAGCGAGAGCTAATAGAACAACCAGTTTCTTCATGTTGCCTCCAGGTGAGTATTTTAACCCTAGCCACTATATCACACTTCGCTGTCTTTGCGCCCGCGAAAACGTCACCAGGGGGTTAAATCTTCACCGTCTTGGCGTCGCGCCAGAGGCGTTCCAGGTCGTAATAGGTGCGGGCCTTTTCTGAAAAAATGTGAACCACGAAATCGCCATAGTCGACCAGCACCCATTCAGCATTCTCGTAACCCTCGATGCTCGTTGGATATTCGCCGTGTTTCTTCAACCTTTGCTCAACCTCATCGGCGATGGCCTGAATCTGGCGGGAATTGGCGCCGCTGCAAATCACAAAATAATCGGTAAAGGACGTGCACCCGCGAACGTCGAGCACAACCAAATTGCGCGCCTGTTTCGCTTCGGCGGCCTGGGCAGCCATCAGCCACGAGGATTCTGCACGATTTTCGATCGAGTGCAGTTTTTCAGCCCCGCCCAGGTAACGTCCTCCTGTTGGTATCGTACTACAAGTAGGGCAAGTTGATGTGGATTTTTCTGCTCGCGGCTAGCAGCCGCTCGATCCCGCCACAAAATCCGAGGAGCGCCTAACTACACCCGCTCGTCCCCCCGCAGTTCTCGCACTTATAACACGACCCGTTCCGCGTCATCAGGCCGCCGCATTCCGAGCACGTCGGCGCGTCCGCGGCTATCGGCGGGAATGGCAGCGCCTGTTGCGGACTCGGCTCGGTCACCTGCAACTTCGGCGTATCGCCCGCTTCGCCGACGGCGTACTCCGGACCCAGAAACTTCGCGCCCAGCCAGCGGAAAATATAATCCATGATCGACTTGGCGTACGGCACCGTCGGATTGCCCGTCCACCCGCTCGGCTCGAAACGCACGTGGCTGAATTTGTCCACGAAAAATTTCAGCGGCACGCCATATTGCAGTGCGTAGCTGATCGCCGTCGCGAACGAATCCATCAGGCCCGAAATGGTCGAGCCTTCTTTGGCCATGGTGATGAACAATTCGCCCGGCGTGCCGTCCTCGTACAGGCCCACGGTGATATAGCCTTCATGCCCGCCGATCGAAAATTTGTGGGTGATCGACTGCCGCTCATCCGGCAGCTTTCTGCGAATCGGCCGATAAACGATTTTTTCTTCCACTTTCACCACCGGTGCGGGCGCTTCCTTGGCAGCGCTTTCCTTTGCACCCTTGGCCGTCCCACTCGAAAGCGGCTGCACGCGTTTTGAATTATCCCGATAAATCGCGACCGCCTTCAACCCCAGCTTCCAGCTCTCGAGATAGGCGTTCATGACGTCTTCCACCGTCGATTCCTCGGGCATGTTGATGGTCTTCGAAATCGCGCCGGAAATAAACGGCTGCACCGCGGCCATCATCCGCACGTGGCCCATGTAGTGAATCGACCGCGTGCCGTTCTGCGGACGGAAACTGCAATCGAATACCGCCAGATGTTCGTCCTTCAGATACGGCGCGCCTTCAATGGTTCCCGTCGAATCGATGTGATCGACGATTTTGTTGACTTGGTCCGGCGTGTAGCCGAGTTTCGCCAACGCGGCCGGAACGGTCTGGTTCACAATCTTGATCACCCCGCCACCGACCAGCTTTTTATACTTCACCAGCGCCAGATCCGGCTCGATTCCGGTGGTATCGCAATCCATCATGAAGCCGATGGTCCCGGTCGGCGCAATCACCGTGGTCTGCGCATTGCGGAAGCCCGCGCGCCGGCCCAGTTCGTAGGCTTCTTCCCAGCATCGGCGGGCGTTTTGATAGAGCGCCTCCGGCACTCGTCTGTTGTCGATTCGAGAAGTGGAATCGCGATGCATGCGGATCACGTCGAGGAACGGTTCTTCGTTGATCGCGTAGCCGGGGCACGGACCGGTGGCGTTGTCGGCGATGCGCGCGCTGGTTAAATACGCCTGCCCGCACATGATCGCCGTCAGCGCCGCGGCCCAATCGCGGCCCTGATCGCTGTCATAAGGAATACCCATCGACATCAGGAGCGCGCCCAGATTCGCGTAACCGAGCCCCAATGGCCGGAAATCGTGCGAATTTTTGGCGATTTTTTCCGTCGGATAGGCCGCATTATCGACAATAATTTCCTGCGCCAGAGTCACCGTGTCGACGGCGTGCCGGTACGCTTCCACGTCAAACTCACCCGTCGGACCGACGAATTTTATCAAATTGAGCGACGCTAAATTGCACGCCGAATCATCCAGAAACATATATTCCGAGCAGGGATTCGACGCATTAATTCGCGCGGTATTTTTCGAGGTGTGCCAGCGATTGATGGTGGTATCGAACTGCATGCCCGGATCGCCGCACTGATGGGTGGCCTCGGCGATCTGGCGCATCAGCTCGCGCGCCATATAACGGTCCCTTTTTTCGCCCGTCAGACGCGTGGTGGTCCACCATTCGTCGTCGCGAATCACGGCTTCCATGAAATCGTCGGTCGCGCGAACGCTGTTGTTCGCGTTCTGGAAGAAAATCGAGCTGTACGCTTCGCCGTCCAGCGAAGAATCGTAACCGGCGTCGATCAGCGTGTGCGCCTTTTTTTCTTCCTTGGCCTTGCACCAGATGAATTTCCCGATGTCGGGGTGGTCGGCGTTGAGGATCACCATTTTCGCCGCGCGCCGCGTTTTTCCCCCGCTCTTGATCACCCCCGCGAAGGCATCAAATCCCTTCATGAAGCTCAGTGGACCCGAAGCGCGCCCGCCGCCCGAAAGCAAGCCCTCTTCTTCGCGCAGCGTCGAAAGATTGGTGCCCGTCCCCGATCCCCACTTGAACAGCATTCCTTCCGTCTTGGCCAGATCGAGAATCGATTCGAGCGTATCGCCGACCGAATTGATAAAACACGCCGAGCATTGCGGACGCGTTTCGCCAGGTTGGAGCCGCTTGATCGCCGCCGACGTTTCATCAAAATACCAGCCGTAGCCGCGCGCTTCTTTGACGCCGACGTTGAACCACACCGGCGAATTGAAGCACGCCTTTTGCGTGAGCATCAGGTGCGCCAGCTCATCGCGGAAATTTGCGGCGTCGTCGGGCGTCCGGAAATAGCGCTGCTCCGCGCCCCACCCGGCGATGGTATCGACCACCCGATGCACCAGTTGGCGCACGCTGGTTTCGCGGCCGGGCGAACCGATTTTGCCGTAAAAATATTTGCTGACAACAATATTAGTTGCGGTCTGCGACCAGTCCGCCGGCACCTCGACGTTGCCTTGTTCGAAGATGACCGCGCCTTTATCGTTCCCAATCGAGGCCGTGCGCAGGTCCCACTTCACCTCGTCGTACGGTGTATTGCCGGCTTCCAGCCGCGCGGTGAAATACCGCGGAAAATCCACGCCGACTCGCTCAGCGACCGGCACTTGGCGATGTAAATCCTTTAATTTCATTGCAATGCCTGCACCATGTTGGCCCATTGAGAGGTCCTTATCTGCTAGAAATATCTATCGGTCGGACTTTTTGTCAAGCAAAAATTAAAAAGTCGCTGTCGGCAATGATGCCCCAATATATGGTGGTTCGTCAAGAACTTTATCCACATACTGTACATGGGTTTGCGAAACCCACTACAAGTTTACCAGGATTCGCGACGGAAAGCCCTGCCAGTGATGGCGGGGTTTGTTGAAAGAGCAAAGCTCAGGCCGTCACTTCAATCGGGACCGGCGGCAGCTTCCTGTGCCCTACCAGCAATTCCAGATGCCGCGTACCCGGCGCGATCGCTTCCGGTAGACGGCAATTCACCTCGAACCGCTGCGGACGCGGATCGGTGCAGAAATATTCGAGATCGGTGACGGGAAGACCGTCAATCAGAATATCGATCTCCTCCGGCCGCTGAATCTCTTCGAGCACCATTTTTATGTTCCGCGTTTCGATGCGATGGTCGGCTACCAGGTTCACCCCGTCGGTGATCATGCGGATGCGC
>DATJNW010000015.1:0-21570 GCA_035507655.1 Bryobacteraceae bacterium
AGCAACGTGGTGGAATCCGGCCCGAACGTGCCGGGGTTGGATGCGGCAGGCGGCCGCGGCGGTTTCGGCGGCGGCGGATTCGGGCGCGGGGGCGGCGGGACGTGGGAGCACAATTTAGGCGGGTGCGAATCCGGCTTCACGCTGCCGGATCTGACCAACACGGATATCGTATGGGCGTCGTGCTATGGGGATGAAGTGACCCGGTACGACGCGAAGAGCAAGCTGGCGCGGAGCGTGAGCCCATATTTCCACACTCTGGATTCCGCGCCGAACCAGACGAAGTACCGGTGCCACTGGACGGCGCCGATGGCGGTGGATCCGTTCGATCACAACAGCGTGTATTTCGGCTGCCAGGTGATTTTCCGGACGACCAACGGCGGGCAAAGCTGGAACGTGATCAGTCCGGATTTATCGACGCAAGATCCGAAATATATTGTGTCTTCGGGCGGACTTGTCGGCGATAATCTGGGTCAATTTTACGGCGAAGTGGTATTCGCCATCGCGCCTTCGACGGTGCAAAAAGGTCTGGTCTGGGCGGGCACCAACGACGGCAAAATCTGGTACACGAAAGACGCCGGCGCGCATTGGAATGATATGACGAAAAACGTCGGCATGAAAACCTGGGGCACCATTACCAGCATTCAACCGTCATTTTTCGATGCGGGAACCGCGTATATTTCGGTCGATTATCATTTAATGGACGATCGGAATCCGTTCATTTATAAAACCACGGATTTCGGCCAGACCTGGACGAAAATTACCGGCGGATTGCCCAGCCATCAGCTCTCTTATGTGCGCGTGGTTGCCGAGGATCCCAATTGCAAAGGGCTGCTGTTCGCCGGCACCGGAAACGCGCTGTTCTATTCGCTCGACGACGGCGAACATTGGACCAATCTGCAAAACGGATTGCCGCATTCGCCGGTTTCATGGGCTGTCGTGCAAAAACAATTCCACGATCTTGTGGTTTCCACCTACGGCCGCGGAATTTATATTCTCGACGACATCACGCCGCTGGAGCAGATGGCCAAGGGCTACGGCTCCGACACCTCGGTGGCGCTGTTTGCGCCGCGCCAGACCATCCGCATTCTGGGCGGCGGACGCGGCTACGTCAATTTTGAACTGAAGAACCCGCCGCATGGTTCCGTACAGGCGGAAATCGTGGATGCGGATGGAAAAGTGGTGCGGCAGCTGCGCGTCGCGGCGCCGCGTCCGGGATTGAATCGCAGCGTGTGGGATCTGCATTACGATCCGCCGAGCCTGGTGGAACTGCGCACCACGCCGGACGTGAATCCGCACATCTGGGAAGAGCCGCGCTTCCGCGGCCAGGACGCGCGGCCGATCACGCACTGGGGCGCGCAGCAGGCCGAGGTCGGACCCGTCGCGGCGCCCGGAAAGTACACGGTCAAGCTCACCGTCGACGGCGAATCGTACACGCAGCCGCTTGAAATCGTGCGCGATCCGAGTTCGCATGCATCGGACGAAGAAATTCAATCCGCGGTGAAGCTGCAGCTTCGCATCCGCGACGACATCAACACCACTTCGGGAATGATCAATAACCTGGAATGGATGCGGAAGCAGCTCAACGACATCGAAAAAATGCTGCACGGGGACCGTTCCAAGGCTGAGCTTTCAAAATCTGTTCAGGATATGGATCAGAAGATGCAGAGCGTGGAATATAAATTGGTTTCGAAGGCTCTGACCACCAGCGACGATAAATATTTCATTGACGCGTACAAAATTTATTTCAATCTGATCTGGCTGAATGGCGAAGTCGGCACCGGCGCGGGCGATGTGGCCGGCGGCGCGGATTACGGCCCCACCGACACGTCGCGCAACTTGACGGCGATGATCGAAAAAGAGCTGGCCGCGGCGAAAACGGAATATCGCGCGCTGATCGATAAAGACGTTCCGGCGTTCAACCGGTCGCTGGCGGCGAACGGCGTTACGCCGGTTTCTTCGAATAACGAATAAAGGTTACTGCGGCCGGCCTGGCTCCGGCACATGCATTTGATACTCATGCGGCGGCTCGGCGCCGAGCAGATAGCGCACGAAATAATCCCAGCGCCGCCGCACCATGTACGGCTCATTACCGAATCCGTGATTGCGATTCGGCAACAGCAGCAAATCGAAATCCTTGTTGGCCTTGATCAGCTCATTCACCACCAGCAGCGTGTTGTAGGGCGGAACATTGGTGTCCATGGTTCCGTGCGCCAGCAGCAGATGACCTTTTAAGTTTTTCGCGACCAGCTCATTCGCCTGATTGTCGTAATTGGTGGTGCCGTCCGAATTGGTTTCCAATAATCCCTGCCATTTTTCGGCCCAATCGTCCTCATATTCGCGATTATCGTGATTGCCGGCTTCGGAAATTCCCACCTTAAAGAAATCGGGATAACGGAACATCGCGTCGGCGGTGGCGTATCCTCCGCCGGAATGGCCGTAAATTCCCGCGCGATCGATGTCAATCCACGAGTATCGTTCCGCCAACTGCTTCATGCCCGCGACCTGATCCGGCAGGGTGTTGTCGCCCATGTCGCCGAAGTAGGCTTCATGAAATTTTTTCGATCGCCACGGCGTTCCCATGCCGTCGATTTCGACCACGACGAATCCCAGTTCGGCCAACGCCTGGCAATCGCCACGCGCGGCCGAAAAGCTGCGGCTGCCGACGCTTCCGGTCTGCGGGCCGGGATAAATATGGTTGATGATCGGATATTTTTTATGCTCGTCGAAATTCACCGGGCGGAACATCAGGCCGTAAAGGTCGGTGACGCCGTCGCGCGCTTTTATGGTGAAAGGAATCGGCGGTTTCCAGCCCGTCGCTTCGAGTTTCGAAATGTCGGAGCGTTCAAGCGTCGCGATCAACTTGCCGTTCAGATCGCGCAGCACCGTGACTGGCGGGACATCCGGCTTCGAATAAGTGTCGACGAAAAAATCGCCGGATGGCGACAGGGATATTTCATGATTCGCGTCTTCCGGCGTCAATAATCTCACGTTGTTTCCGTCGAAATCGACACGATAAAAGTGCGTGAAATAAGGATCGCGTCCCGGCTCGCGCCCAACGCCCAGAAAATACACCACTCGATTTTTTTCATCCACGCGGAGAAGCTGTGTGACGTTGCCTTCGCCGGACGTAATCGCATTTTTCAGCTTGCCGGTGGCCGCGTCGTAAAGGTAAAGCTGGCCCCAATTCGACCGCTCGGAAAACCAGATCAGCTCATTCGACGCGTCGAGATAGCGCCAGTTCACACGGCCGTTGCCGGATTCGTAAAACGTCGAAACTTTTTCTTCCAGCACGTCGCGAATTTCGCCGGTGGAAGCATCGGCGATACGGAATTTTTCGTCCTTATGGTCGCGCGAGGTGGAAACAAACGCGACTTTTGTCTCATCCGGGCTCCATTCGACGTCGCTCCATTCGCCGCCGCGGCAGGCGACGTTGTCGCACAGCGTCGAACGGTGCTGGTCCGGCGGCATCTTGAAACGAACGGTGTGTGGATCGGCGACGTCGATCACCACACGCTGAATGGTGGTCACCACAGGGTCGCCGGGCAGCGGATACTTCCATTCCTTCATTTCCGGATGGCCCACTTGCGTGCTCACCAGGTACATTTCGCCGACACCGCGCTGGTCCTGCTGATAGGTCGCGATTTTTTTCGAATCCGGCGACCATAGCACGATCGGCCGGTCGCTCGATGCCCAGCCGGCGTTGTCGGTCGAGTAGCCGAAATCCTTCACGCCGTCGCTGGTGAGCTGCGTTTCTTTGCCGGTCGAAATATCGCGCGACCACAAATTGCTGTCGCGAATAAATACCGCGCGTTTTTTGTCGGGCGAAATCGAATCGTTGCCTCCACCACGGCCACCACGCCCGCCGCGAGCGGCGCCTTCGCTTACACATTGCGTGCCGGCCAGATCGCATTTCCAGCGTCGCGGCGCGACGTTGACCGTGATCGCGCCGTCGCTCCAGTCGAAATCGGTGAAGGGAAGGTGATTCGCGTGGTAAGTATTGCCGGTTGCGGCGGAAAGCGCGGCGGCGATTTTCGCCTGATCGAACGCCCAAGCCTTCGCGCCCGTCGCGGCGGTGACCATGATAAATTCGCTGCCTTCCGGAGTCGTGGTGCGATACCAGAAATGACCATCGTCGATCCAGGTGGGCCGCACGCCGGCATGGTAGACCAGCGGGTTCACGTTATAAGGCATGAACTGCTCGGCGTGGGCATAATCGGCGGTGGTCAGCGTTTGCGCAGCCAGCGGGAGGGTCAGCAGGAACAGCGTTTTTCGAAGCATTGGAGTTATTTTATAGGACCGTGCGCGATTGCTGAGAACGGTCGAGCTCCCGCCTGTCAAGGCGGGCCCAAGTTTAGTCGCGAAACAACGCGCCGGATAGGATCAACTCTTCGCGTTCACGGATCAATGCGCGCGCGGTTTCGGCGCTCACGTGTTCGAAACGAAGCTCGTCGCGCGGGCGCAATTGACCGATGCTCGGCAAATCGGCCGCGATAATGTTGGCGATTTTCGGATAACCGCCGGTGGTCTGCTGTTCGACAAAGAGAATAATCGGTTTGCCGCCGGCCGGAACCTGAATCGCGCCGAGCGAAACCCCTTCGGAAATCATCTGCCCGTTGTTGAAATGTGTGTGCGGCATTTCGAGCGCCGGACCCTCTAGCCGCAAACCCATGCGATTCGATTCTTCCGTCACTTTATACGCGCTGCCGAAAAAAAGCTCGACCGATTGTCGCAAAAACCAGTCCGTCTGAGGGCCGTCGGTGGCGCGCAGAATTTTTCGCGGCGCAAGTTTTTCGAGCATTTCTCGAACGATGGTCCGCGGCGTTCCCGAGGGCTCGCCGATTTGCAAAACGTCGCCTTTTTTGAGCGGACGCCCGGCGAATCCGCCGAGGCCGGTGAGAATGTGCGTTGAGGCGCTGCCGAGCAGCATTTTTACGGCGATTCCTCCGCGCACGCACAAGTAGCAGCGCGCGCCCGCTTGCGTTCCGCCGATGCGCAGCGTTGCGCCGGAGCGAATCTCGCACGCGGTCCAGGCAGGAATCGGAGCGGCGTCGACAGTCGCGGAAAAGTCAGCGCCGGCCAAGGCGATCACGCCATCCTCGGGAAATAAAAATGTCCCGCCAAGCAGCGTCATTTCGAGCGCGGCGGCCGATTCGACATTTCCCACCAGCAAATTTCCCACGCGCAGCGCCGTCGGATCGGCCGCGCCGGAAGGCGACACGCCCAGCGGCCCGTAACCGTAGCGGCCCAAGTCCTGCACGGTGGTGAACATGCCGGGAGATTGAACCTGAATCGTGCTCATGTGCTCGCCGCTTTCAAGAAATCGGAGAGAATTTTACGCGATCGCCAATAACGAGCCGGCTCAATTCGCGACTTTCCGGATCGAAAATTTCGAGCGGCGTCCTGCCGATCAGCCGCCATCCGCCGGGCGTCTCGAAGGGATAAACGCCGGTGTGCGAGCCGCCGATGGCCACGCTGCCCTTGGGCACTCGCTTGCGCGGCGATTCCAGGCGCGGCGTGGCCAGCTCCGGCGGAAGCCCGCCGAGATAGGCGAAGCCGGGAACGAAGCCGACGAAATAAACAAGATAATCGGCCGAGGAATGCAGCTCGACCACGCGCTGCGGAGTCATTTGATGCAGCGCGGCGACGTCGTTCAGGTCGGGGCCGTCATAAATCACCGGAATTTCGACCACGCGCGGCGCGGGCAGCTCGATCGAATCCAGACGTTCCAGATAAGTGGCGACCGTGCCCTCGATATTTTCATGTTCCTGATCGTCGGGATCGAAGACGATCAGGATGGAATGATACGCCGGATGCAGGTTGCGCACGCCGGGAATCGGTTCGCTTTCGAGCAGGCGCAGCAGTTTCAACACGCGATGATGCGTATCGAGATTCACTTCCTCGCCCAGGTACACCATCAGCGACTGATCGCTGGCGTAGCGGAAAGTCGTCATGAAACCGGCGAATAGGCCGTGGCGCGATAGATGGAAACGTTGGTGACCGCGACGATCTGGCCGTGCGCGTCGATCGAATCCTTGCGCGCTTTGATCCATTCCGGATCGGCGCTGAAAGCGTCCCACGCTTTTTCCCGCGCGCCCAGCGAATCGAAGGGAATCAAATAGGTGAGATTGGGAAGGTTCGTGCCGAACAGGCCGCTGGTGTAGAGAATCGGAAAAATTCCGGAGCGGTGGAACACGCGAACTTCGGGCCCGGCGAAGCGTTCGTGCAGCGCTTTGAGCTGCGAACCGGTGGGCGAATGATACTGGCGCAATTCGAAATAGCGCGGACTTGCGTGTTTCTGCGCGGCGAGGTCGGTGGAATAGGGAGCGGCCTGATAAATGCTGAACGTCTGCGATTCGAACGGCGGTTCGGGGCCGCGCTCGATCTTGTCCCACGCCTGCCACACGTCGGCGGTGTTGAGCTCGGAAAAAACGGTCCAGATTTCGTTGAACGACGCGAACGGCGTAATCATCAGGATCTCCGGATTGTGCGGCGCGATGACGGATTCGAGAATGATTTTCGGCCCGGGGTGAACTTTGGACATTTTGGGCAGCAGAAAATTCTGAAACCAATCGTTCATCCGCGCCGATTGCGTGCCCTGCTTCAACTGGAACGCGTCCACGGTGTAGAACTGCGTGCGGCGGCTGTTATCGGCGGCAAACATATCTGGAGAGGCGGCGAGTCCGGCCAGGGCTCCTGCGAAATTCCGGCGGTTCATCAGGTCCAGCATATCTCAACGTGTACGGCGCCGGTTTCATGTGTTACAGTGCAGAATCATGGCAAGCCGAAGTGTAAACAAAGTGATCCTGATCGGCCATCTGGGCCGCGACGCGGAGACGGCGTACACGGCCTCACAAACGTCGTTGACCAAATTTTCGGTGGCGACCAACCGCCGCTGGAAAGACCAGCAGACGGGGGAGTGGAAAGAAGAAACAAATTGGACCAATGTTGTTTTATGGCGGGGAGAAAACGTCGCGCCGTATCTGACCAAGGGCAAACAGGTGTATGTTGAAGGCCGCTTGCAGACGCGCAGCTACGACGATAAAGACGGCAAGAAAGTCTGGACGACGGAGGTGGTCGCCGAAGACGTGATTCTGCTGGGCGGACGCGGCGAAGGCGGTCCGCCGGAGGAGGGTTTCGCACAGGAACCGCAGATGCGGAGCGCGCCGAGAGCTCGTCCAGCCGCCGCTCCGCAGGTCCCGCCGAGCGGCGGCGTGAGCGATGATGATGTACCGTTTTAACGCAGCTTTCGGGCGTGTCCCCGGGCGGAGAATGGGAAATGACACCGGGGAAAAAAACCTACACCGAAAAACAGGGTAAGTACCTGGCTTTCATCTACTACTACACCAGGCTGAACGGACGGCCGCCGGCCGAGGCCGACATGCAGCGCTATTTTAACGTCACGCCGCCATCCGTCCACCAGATGGTCCTTACGCTGGAGATCAAGGGCGTCATTGAGCGCACTCCTGGCCAAGGCCGGTCAATCCGTCTCCTGATTGAACGCGAGCAGCTGCCGGATCTCGAGTAGAACGGCTTTCGCGGGAGACGAATCGACGCCTTGCCGCGCCCTATGTTATTCTGTGGTTACCTGCGTGGCCTGCGGGGACGTAGTTCAGTTGGTTAGAACGCCGGCCTGTCACGTCGGAGGTCGCGGGTTCGAGCCCCGTCGTCCCCGCCACATACTACCCTAATTTTTCTATAACTTACGTTTTTTTCGCGTCGCCCGTGCAAACATTTGCTAACATGCGCGTGCCTTCAGCCTTGGCTGGCGGCAGCTTCGCCGGAGCCTCATTGACAACTCTGGCGACCGCGTTGTTCCAGATGCGCGCCGCCGCGCGCGAGTCCGCCGGGAGTGCGTGGCTGTAGATTGAAAGCGTAATGTTCTGGTCAGAATGCCCGAGTCGTTCCGCGACGACCGCCGCCGGAACGCCCTTGCTGAGGAGAATGCTGGCGTGCGAATGTCGCAGCGAGTGTAGGCTCACGCCTTGCAGGCCGACTTTTCGCATCAGTTCGACGACGCGCGCTCCCAAACGATCCGGCGAGTAGTAGTGGCCGTTTGGTTGGCAGAAGATCAGGTCGTGGCCGGCGTAGCCGGCACCGAAAAATAACCGGTCACGTTGCTGCTCCGCACGGTGAACTTGCAAAACGGCAATCGCCCATTCCGGTACGCCCAGTTCCCGGGGCTCCTCGGACTTCGTGCTCTTGACCCGTAGTCCGCCTGCCCGGGTCTGCTCCAACGATTTCGAAATTGTCAGTTCGCCGGTTTCAAAATTGAGATCGGCCCAGGTGAGCGCGAGCAGTTCGCCTCGCCGGCAGCCGGTCGCGGCGGCTATCACGATGAACGGGTAGAGGCGCGTGGACCGGGCTCTTTCAAACAGCATCCGAAGCTTCGCCTCATCAAGCACGGGCGGCCTTCGCTTTGGGAGCTTCGGCAGTAGCACTCGACGTTTTTCCATCGGGTGTTTCTTCAACATTCCCAAGCGGTCCGCGTCCGCGAGCGCCGTGTACAACATGGTGCCGATGTGACGAACGGTTTTGGGCGCGAGCGGCTTGCCGTTCGGCTGATCCTTTGTGCGCTGTCCGCCGTGATCGAGCAAGCGGTGGATAGCCTCCTGAATTTCGGCCGTCGTCAGTTCGTTCAATCGAATCAGTCCAACCTCTCGGTCCAGGTACGCGGCGAGTTCACGATAACGTTCGAGCGTCTTCGGTGCACAACGTCGGCTGGCGTGTTCGCGCAGCCAATAATCGAGGTACCTGCCGACGGGAGGGCCGATGCTTTTTTCAGCGTCGGCAGCCTGCCGTGCTTTCTCTGCGTCCCGGCGGCGAACCGCGTCGCTGAGAGCCCGTTCCGCATCCTCCTTCGTCTCAAAACCTTCCTGAGTTAGTTCGCGGAGCGAGTAGGACCAAGTCCGGCGTCCTTCCGACCCGATGTCCCGCCCCACTCTGCCGTGGGCTGCTTCGTAATCGTCGATGGCGCGTCGAGCCGCTTTGGAGGCCGCGTCTTTGGTCGGGAAACCGGATTTGAAGATTTGGATGCGCTTCCCGTTCCCGTCCCAGCCACCGAAAAACAAGTAACCCCAGCGAATGCCGGACTTGAGTTTCCGTTTGAAGATGCATCCCGTCATTTGGCTTTGCGGCGTCCCAGTTCGCGTCGCCTCATGACAGTTACCTCGAACGTGCCAGAACGGCAAGTTTGATTGGCATTGCCGGAGCGCGGCCGTTTTCCTCGCTCTGTCCAGCGGTCCGCAACCATTCAGCGATTGCCGCTCTCGGCAAGATGAAGCGGCGCCCGACGCGGATGTGCGGAATCTCGCCGCGGCGGAGCGCGCTACGCGTGGATCGCTCGCTCAACCCGATGTCAGTCGCTAATTCGGCAACTGAGCGGTACGTGCTCGGGAGGCCGCTCGTTTGAGAGTCCGCTGAAGGTGTGGATGGCTCGTGTTCGTCGTGGCGCATCATTCTCGGTCCTTTTCAGTGATTCCTCAGCCGCTCGATTTCAACCGTCACGGGCAAACCGTGCCTCACCTGAATCAGCAGAATCTTGCCGTCACCTATCTGCCGCATCACGAGAAACAGCCGCACCACAGATTGCTTCAGCGAGAACTCCCGAAGAGAGGCTTCCTCGCGAGCGCGATTCTCACGCTTCATCTTCAACGTTTCGACGACGCGCGGCGGCGGATCGAACACGGGCTTGCCATCACGAATGAGGAGTTCCTCGATTCGGCCGAAGTCGAGTCCTTGAAGCATTTCGACGAGTCGTTGTTCCGGTTCAGAAAGATCAGATTTGTTGATGAGCTGTGGCATATCAAATCGGTTGTTACCCGCTCCGTCCACGCGCCGCCGTGACCGGCGCTTCATCCGCTGGTTCGCCGTGTTCTGTTTCATCAGTGGCGACGTCGAAGCGTGTATATTTCTTCGCGTGGAACAATGGCAAATACAAGCCCTGCAACCCGTAACGGTTTTTCCCGAGCTTGAGCCAAGTCTTCACCGGACCGCTGGCGTAGGTTCTCGCTTGCTTGGCACGCTCCCGATCGTCCTTGTCCTCATAGATCAACATGCAGGCTGCGGCGTCTTCTTCGATCGCGCCGCTGCCGCGCAGGTCGCTCACTTCCAGTTCTGACCGCCGGTCTGTCGTGTTGTTTCTGCTGGTCTGCGAAACCAGCAGCACCGGCAAGCCCAGTTCCACCGCGATCTGCTTCATCGTGCGCGAAATCGTGGTGAACTTTTCGTAGTCGCCTCGGACGCTGCCCGTCGCAGCCATCAACTGCATGTGATCGACGACGATCAAGTCCAGTCTTGATTTCTGTTTGAGCCGCCGGCACTCGTTGGCAATGTGCTCCGGCGTCACGGAACTCTTGGTGGAAACCAACAGCGGTAGCCGACTCAGCTCGCCGCTCTGCTGGACCAAGCGTTTCTTCATCTCGGGAAGGTCGATGCTGTAGACCGTGGCCGCTCGCTGCAACTCCCGAAATTCGAGAAGGTCAACGCGCGCCTCGATCGCGGCCATGCGCTGAAAGACGTCGCGGGCCGACATCTCCATCGAAAAATACAGAACGCCGAGTTTCCGCCGTAAGACTGCCAGCGCGAATTGCAGCGCCAGGCTAGTCTTGCCGCTGCCTTGGTTTCCGCCGATCACATAAAGCTCGCCATTGCGCATTCCCCCGCCGAGCTTGCATGTGAGCCGCGGATAAGGGGTCGGGATTCCCTCCTGTGCCGGCAGGTTCCAGAACTGGTCAACACCGCCGGCAAGATCCACTTCGCCCTGGAACGTATGGATGTATTTTTCCGCGCCCGTATTGGCTGGGCCTTGGGGCAACGGCGTGAGAAATTCGAACGTGTCGCTGAAGAGCGGCGCCTTGCGGAACAGGTCACGCAACTGATCAACCGTTCCACCCGCAGCAAGCCAGTCCGAAACGTCGCCCTTCGGTGCCAATCCCGGCAGTTCGATAATCTTCACCGAGGCGGCGACGGCGGAAAGCATCTCCGCGACTTTCAGCGCGTGCTCGCGCCCCGGCGAATCAAAATCGGGTAACACCGCGACGTGTTTTCCCGTGAACCACTTCACCAGTCCCGGGCTGAACTTTCCGGCGCCGCCGTTGTTGCAGGTCGCAGGGATGCCGATGCGGTGCAGATTGTTCGCATCCTTCTCGCCCTCGACCACCGCCACGAAATTCGCTGCGATCATCTCCGGCAGGCGGTAAGGAACGGGACTGGTCCCTTTCAGGTTCCAGATCCAGCCGCCCGCGGGTTCCGGCTGGCGCTGAACGAACTTTTTGCCGTACTTGCGGACGACCTGGTACCGTAGCTTCCCCGCTTCATCGACGTAGTTGTAACAGGCTTCAACGTCGGCATCTTCCCGGGTGGGCGCCGACCGCCCAATGATGGAAAACACCGCTGCTTTCGCGGTCGGGAAGTCGCAACCGGAGATTGCCATCTCAAGCCCAATCACGTCCCAGCCAGTCTTGCACTGCGAGTGGCAGTGCGCGAGTCCCGTCTCCGCCTGAACGGAGAAGTTCGGTCCCTTCCCGTTGTGCACCGGGCAGGGACCGCGCCATTCGCGCTTATCCGGCTGCGCCATATTCGGGCACCGCGATTGGTAGTACGCCGAGATTTCGCTGAAGGTGAACTCAGTCATCGGCGTTTCACATCATGATCTTCGGCGGCTCGGGATCACCAAAGCTGTCCGATGGCGGCGGCTCATTCCAGCGCTCCATCGTCGGCGCGAGCCAGTTAGCGAGCCCCTTGGCATACGTTCCGCCGTCTTTCTGCCATTCCGACGACGCGCACCAGGCAGCATGATTCCGGTCGATCCGGTCCAACAACTCGATGCGCTCGCCGCGAGCGGCGCGACGGATAATGGCTCGAAGCTGTTTTTTCGCTTCCGCTATTCCGCACCGACGGACCGCGGGATGCCGGTCACGTATCCGGCGCGCGATATTCTCAAGAGCCGCTTCCGTCTCGGGATTCAGAAGAGAGGTTTTCGGTGTGGCCGTGCCGTTCGCTTTTTTCCAGGCTGCCGCGCGCTCGTCGTCCGGAAGGTCGAAGGTTTCCGCCGCGACGTCGCACGCAGCGGCGGTTTCTGCCGCGGAGGGTGTCGTATTTGGCTCTGGCTCTGGCTCTGGCTCTGGCTCTGGCGGTCTCGACATGTCGGGACAAAATCCGCCGCTGTCCGCCGCTTTGCTGCCGGTGTCTCGACGGTGCCCCGTCACTTTCGGCGCAACTCGAACAAACTCCTGGCCTGAGCGCGAGAGGCGTTTTCGGACCGCTTCATCGGCGTGTTCTGACCAATCATGGACGTATAGGCGGCACTCCGAGTGGGGGTCCATCCACTTGGAGTCGATCAGTGCCGAGATCAAGCGGCCTCTCTTCCCATGCCAGTCCATAGCGGCTTCGATCCGGTCGTCATCGAACTTTCCGATGTCTCCGCGCGGGGCAAATTCTGCGGTGAAATGCCAGAGCAGTTCGAGGTAACCGACGGCAGTTGCTAGGCCGACTTTAAGTAATTTCCGCAAGTGAGCGACCTTTGGATGTCGCGGCGTTCCGCGTTTCATTTCCACCACGTCTCATTTGTGGTCAGGATCAGAATTTCAAGGTGTCCCGCAATTCGCATTACGGTATTCGCCGCGCGCCGAGGCCATGGCCGCACCTCCCCCTGGTCAACGCGCAGCAGGATCTCTCGCCGGAGTTCCTCGGGGTTGTTTGGATCGCGCTTCATGCTGCAAAGCCCGGTTCCGCATTGTGAGCAATGGTGATCGAGGAAACGGGCTCGGTCACTTCAGTGGCTATCAATGGATCCGAAATTACACGCAGCCGTTGTGCTTCTGCGCGTAAAGCCACCTCGACCCGCTGGAGTTCTTCATCGGATAGGACCAAATCGCCAAGTTCGCAGCGACAAATTTTAACCCGATCCACGCGAGACAACCGGCTAAGCTCGGATTGCGATAGGCGCATTCCTAAGCGGAGAGCTTTGAAATCGAAACAACTGTTGTGTGCCATACGATCTTCACCGGTGAAATTTCACCGGTGCGTTGACGCACCATGGTTACTTCATTGAGACAACAGGGAATAAAAATCGATCCTACAAGGGTGAGATTTCACCGTGGCCCCCAAACGAGGGCGAAACGCGAAGTTGGAACCTCGGAGTGTACCCGGTGTTTCGATTCCAGACGAGCGGATCGGAATCAATGTGAAAATAAGCCTTCAGTCGTTTCTTGAGATCCTGTGCGGTCTTTTTGTCCCATCTATGACGCTGCTCGCTGGCTATGTCGCGCAGCATCTCCCAAGCTTTGACGGGTTTTCCGCCGCCACGGCGGAGATCTTCGAATCCCATCTCCGCATAATTGCACGACGCCTTGTTTTGCTCCGGCGTGGCAACCCTAACAGTGAAATCGCTCAGGAAAGTGATGATAATTTTATCCCAATCAAAGAGCGGGGCTGCAATCGCTGAGTCCGCGGGAGCACTATGGGCCTGCGCGCCCTCCAGTACACGTCTCCGATCTGAGTCGAAAGTTTTCTTGTATTCTTGATGCTTGAAGATAAGGAGCCGCGCATACTCACTCTCGTCAAAATACATTCTTCTCGAGGGAACAGGTTCGTTCGGTGGCTTTTCGTCAATCAATTCGAGAACGTCCCTCTGTTCTGATCGCATGAGATTTTCTAGCCACTCTTCGTACGCGGCGGCAATTACTTCATCGACAGGCGGGCACGCTTTGAGCATCTGTCCCGTGATGATATCCAGGCGCCGAAATCGCGCGTCCAAAATCAACTTCAGCCTCTCAGGAATGGGAGTCGAGCGGTTGTAGGATTCCTGATACCCCGCCCAGAGCGTATCCAGCTTCTCTTTCGTTTGAGCCGTGAAAACTTCAAACTTTTCCCAGCACGGCGTATTCAAGGGAAACGGATTGGCACCTAATGGACGAGGTTCTTTGAATAATGTGAAAAGGTCCATATTCCTTGTTGTTCCTGATTTTGGGAGTCGGCTGCTGCGACGGATCAGGCAAACCGTCCTTGCTGATCAAAATAGGCGAGGGCCGCGTCTTGCCGCTCAGGCGGGCTGACAGCGGCCCTGATGATTCATTGCGCTCCCGTGGGGTGTGAGGCGAGCCATTCCCGTACGCGTTCCTCCGCTTGGACGAGATCCGATTGTGTAAGGTGAGCGCCGATGCTCTTAGCAAGCGCCTGAATGTCTTCTGGTTTCTCGTTTCCGACTTTTCCCATGGATGCGACCTTGATCCAGAAGAAGGACTCGCGATAGCTTTGCGGAACTCCTTCGCCGTTCATGTAACAAACGCCCAGATTGACCTGTGCTGTCGCATCCCCATTCTCCGCCGCCTTCCGAAACCACCGGGTCGCTTGAGCGTAGTCCTGCGGGACGCCGTGGCCTTGTTCGTAGAGGTTGCCTAGGTTATTTTGAGCGAGATCAAATCCTTCCTCGGCGGCTTTGCGATACCACTCGGCCGCTTGAGCGTAATCCTGCGGGACGCCCCGCCCCGCCTCGTACAAGGATCCGAGATAAGATTGCGCCCGTGCATATCCTTCCTCGGCGGCCTTGCGATACCACTCCGCCGCTTCAGCGTAGGCCTGCGGGACGCCCTGGCCCAAATCGTACATCCCACCCAGCGTAGTTTGCGCCTCCGGGTGTCCCTGCGCGGCCGCCGCGCGAAACCAGACGGCTGCTGCCGTGTAATCCTGAGCGACGCTGTCGCCAGTAAGGTAACGAAGGCCGAGTTTGTATTGGGCATCCGCCGTCAGGGATCGCGCGGCAGAAACCGCACGCGCCAGCGTGCTCGATGGAACGGCGAAGTTTAGATTTTGGGAGTTAGTCAGCAGGAAAGAGTTGATGCCAAGCAACTCTCCGCGCGAGCCAATTAACGCCCCTCCGCTACTACCGGGTGAGATTGGGGCCGAGTGCTGAATCCATGAAACGCCGTCCTCCTTGCGATTGCCTGAAATGATACCCTCCGAGATGGTCTGTTCTAGACCACGTGGATTACCGATTGCATACACACGCGCTCCGATTGGGACCTGTTGGTATTCCACCCACGGCCCAAGGTCAAAATGGTCCCAACCCCCTTTCGGCAATTTGAGCACAGCCGTATCCGTTCGCTTGTCGTAGTACTTGAGTGCCGCCTCAAAAGATTGGCGCGACGTGCCGCTGATGTATGTTGCGATGACATGGCGGCATCCTTCGACTACATGGGCGTTTGTGACGACGATGCCGTCCTCGGAAACCAAGACACCGCTCGCAAGTCCAGCCTCCTCCGCCGAGAGATCGCATTTTAGAAAAAGCACACGGCTGGCAAACCGCGTGAAAATCTCTTCCGCGGACATTTCACGCGGTCTATTACGGGTCTCTGGCGCACTCTGAGATTGCGGAGGCTGCGGCGGTTGACTAAAGGCAGATCCTTGAGCGACCAGCGACGCGGCTAGGCACCATAACAGGCGCGGCCTTCGACTCAAATTCCTTAGTGTCACGCGGTTGAATCTGAGTTTATAACAGTGGACCGGCCCGCGGCAGGGAGCGAATCATGTGACCTGTGAACTTTTTCATGAGTGCGTTAAGCTGCGGTTTTGGCATCGCCGTCACTTCTGCGCCAGGCTTTCACCGCGCACGAAGGGACGCGGGCTGGTAAGAGTGAGTTTAGGTCACAACTTTCGAATCTCGGGCTCAGCAGCAGCCGAGCCTCACTGATCTTTTGTGGGGACCGGAGGGCCGGTTATTGTCTTCAGCGCGGCCTTTTGCACTAAAACATTTCAGAGATCAGGAACGCGTTCCTGATGTGCCAGGCGCGACCTGGCGACAGGGCGTGGCGGGTCTCGAAATCCGTCCGGCAGTCCTTCAAAATCGACCTGCGTACTTCGGATTTATGAGATAATTATTCAGATCGGTTCGACAGGCGAGCGCAAAGCGCACCCTCCGAAGGATCGCTCGAAGAGAGCACTTTACGAGGTGAAACTTTGCGCAAAATTTCCTGGCGAATAAAAATCGAGTTCCGGCCGGTCTCTAAGCTGAAACCCTTCGCGCGCAACGCGCGCACACACAGCGAACAGCAGGTCGATCAGATCGCGGCATCGATCCAGGAGTTCGGCTGGACCAACCCGATCCTGATCGACGGCAATGACGGAATCATCGCCGGCCACGCTCGACTACTGGCGGCGCAGAAGCTGGGCATGACCGAAGTGCCGGTGATCGTGCTCGACCATCTGACGCCGGCGCAGCGCAAGGCGCTGGTGCTCGCCGATAACAAGCTCGCGCTCAACGCCGGTTGGGACGAGAATCTGTTGCGGATCGAACTCGAAGAGCTGCAATCGCTCGATTTCAACCTGGACTTAACGGGGTTCGCTTCGATCGAGATCGACGAACTGTTGCGCGATCCGTTGATCGAGGAACGAGCAGACGAGGCGCCGCCGCTTCCGGAGATCGCGACCGCGCGGCTGGGCGATGTGTGGCTGCTCGGCAAACATCGCGTGCTCTGCGGAGATGCAACCAGCGACGACGCTGTGGCCCGGTTGCTGAATGGGAGCAAGCCGCTGCTGATGGCCACCGACCCGCCTTACGGCGTCGAACTGGATTCAGAATGGCGCGATCGCGCCGGCATCAACAAGCGCGGGCCGGCTGAGCCGAGCTACATGAAGCACCGCATCGAAGGCCACACCCAAACGAAAATCTCCGGGGACACGATCGCAGATTGGTCTCCGGCGTTCGAACTGGTTCCCTCGCTGCAGGTGGCCTACGTGTGGCACGCGTCCCGGTTCACATCCGAAGTGCTGAGCGGCCTGCTGCGGATCGGTTTCATTCACCATCAGCAATTAATCTGGCGAAAGACGCAAGCCGCGCTGACCCGGACGCACTATTGGTTTTCCCACGAACCGTGTTGGTATGTGCGGAAAAAAAACGCGCACTGGTACGGCAGGCCCGGGGAAAATACGACCGTGTGGGACGCAGCTTCTCCGAAAATGATCATGGGCGGCTCAGATGAAACGAAATTCGATCACCCGACGCAAAAACCGGTCGAACTGATGCGCCGGCCAATTCTCAATCACCTGAAGCGTGGCGAACTCGTATACGATCCGTTTCTCGGCAGTGGCACCACCGTCGCGGCCGCGGAGGTAACCGAGCGCGTTTGCTACGGGCTGGAACTCGACCCGAAGTACGTCGACGTGGTAATCCTCCGCTGGCAGGAGCTTACGGGGCAACAGGCGACGCTCGAGGCCGACGGCCGCACGTTCGCGCAAATCAAAGCCGAGCGGCTCGGAGTTGACGCATGAATCGCCCGCTGCCACCGCGAGATCGCGGAAATCGAAGCGTTGATTTTGTCGGGCCATCCCGACGTCGCTGGACTCTGTCTGGCGCTTTCAGACTGGTCGGCCGAGCTGGGAATCCTTCAGAGCGAGAGGGTCAATCGGACGTAATCCGGGGAGAGAGTACATGAACGGCGGGAAACGGCCTCGCGCCGGCCGCAAAGCCGTCAAAATCAATCTGGTGGAACTCGAAAAGCTCTCCTCTCTCCAATGCACTGATGAGGAGATCGCTCACTTCTTTGACGTGAGTGCCCGCACCATCGAACGCCGTAAGAAGAAGCCTGCGTTCGCCGCGGCGATCGAGCGCGGTCGCGCCAAAGGCCGCCTGTCGGTTCGCCGAACACTTTTTTCGCAGGCACAAAACGGGAACATCGCGGCGGCGATCTTCCTCGCCAAGAATTTGCTCGGCTATCGCGATGTGTTGAGCAACGAGCACACTGTTCCGAAGGGTGGCGAGTTGCAGATGATCCTTCGTTCCGTGCTCGATCCGAAGCCAGAGGAATCTAAGCCGGAGGAATCCAAAGATGCTCGACATCGCGCTGCAACCGAAACAGCTTGAACTGGCCCGCTTAATGGAGGCCAGAGGCCCCGACGTCGCAACCTGGATTGGATTCGGCGGGGCGCTGGGCGGAGCCAAATCGGGCGCCATACGGCGGATCATGCTGGCCCGCCGCGGGAAATATCCGCGAACGATCGGCGTCATCATGCGGCGCGTGCTGGCCGACGTCAAGGAGAACCACATCCAAAAGTTCTGGGAGGAGTTTCCCGAACTCCGGCAGTGCTATAACGCCACCGACTTTGAGATCGTGCTGCCCAACGCCAGCCGGATCAAGTTCATGTACGCGGAGAATAGCCAGGAAGTCGATCGCAAGTTTTACGGACCAGAGTTCTTCGATATTTTCATCGACCAGGCAGAGCAGTTCAGCGAAGCAGAGCTGCGTACCATCAACACCCGGAATCGCGCTCCTGGGGCTCCGGATGGCCTCTGCAAAATGGGGCTGTTTTTTAATCCCGGAGGCTGCGGAACGGAGTTTTTGAGGCGGGTGTTCTGGTTGAAGCAGTATCACGGCAATGAACGCGCCTCGGACTATGCGTTTATCCAGAGCTATGGGTGGGATAACTACGAGTGGCTGCGGGGCACCGGCGAAATCTCCGAGCGGGATTACTATGCGCTTTCAAATGATGACCGCTTCAAGCTGTTCATTGAGCGAAGCCAGTATGGGCGCAAGCTCAACGAACTTCCGCAATCGATTCGAGCCGGCCATCTCCTGGGCAGCTTTGAGACCTTCGCCGGTCAATACTTCGCCGGCGTGTGGGACGAATCGAAGTGCATCCTTTCGGTAAATCAGAGCGATCAGCTCATCCAGCCGTGGTGGACGCGGTGGACAGCGACCGACTGGGGGTTCGCGCATCACGCCGTTCATCTGTGGTTTGCGTCGGGCAAGCTTTCGCCGCAAGACTTCGCCCGGGTGTTCGGCGGCTCGACCGACTGGCCCATTGACATTGTCGTGGTCTACCGGGAATTGGTGGTCAATGCGACGGCGGAAGCGGATTTTGCCACCATGATGGTCGATCTCACCCCGGCCGATGAGCGCAAGTTGATCCGCCGCGAGTTCCTCTCACCAGATGCATGGGCCAAGCGCGGAAGCGCGAACACCGTCGCTGAGCAGCTTGGAGTCGTGTTGCGCAGGCATGGGCTTCCATCTCCGGAGTCCGCCGACGACGACCGTATCGGGGGATGGCGTCTGATGTACAACGGCTTTCGCCAAACCTCCGCGCTGCGGGGCGCCACGGTCGATGCCGAGCGCGCCAGGCAAGGCCCGCTGTTGCTGGTCAGTGCGAACTGCCCCCAGGTCATCTCCGCACTGCCGCTGCTCACGCGCGATAATATCCACCCCGGCAAACTCGAAGACGTTCTCAAGACCGACACCCTGCATGACGATGTCGGGGATTGCCTACGCTACGGCTACAAGTCGATGCTGGACCCGCGCTCGAAAGCGCCGCGAGAGGTTCGGGAGCGAGAGATTCTTGATTCGATCACAGGGGATGGTGCGGATGCGATGACGCGCCGTGCGATGGCGATGCGGAAGTTCCATGCGGAGGAACGGACAATTAGGCGCGTTTCTCGGGTCCAGCGTTGGCGATGAAAATGTCAGCGAGGACGCGAATAAACTAATGCTGTGCCAGTGGGAGAGGCCAAAGCCCGTTTCATCGAGCCGATGCCGCTGCTCCCGTCACAAAACCTGCCAGAGGGGTCGAACTGGGGATACGAGGTAAAGCTCGACGGCTGCCGGGCGATTCGCGAACCCTTCATCGCCAGGATGACCGCGGGGGGAAAGGAAATAGCTTCGGAAAGAGCGCAAAAGATTGCATTTCTGCATTTTTTAGGCGGAAAAAAGTGCCTAAACGTTGCCCGAATCGCGGTTGAAACCACGGTTGCTGGCGTGCAAGCGTTTGGATATTAGATATGCTTTTCCGCAAACTGGCACTTAAGGCCTCACAGGTCGCCGGATCCGCGTTGGCATTTTGGGCCGCGGTGATCGTGACGCTGATCTGGATCGCATCTGGTCCGTATTTTCACTTTTCCGACACCTGGCAACTGGTGATCAACACCGCGACCTCGGTCGCGACGTTCCTGATCGTCTTCCTGATTCAGAACACGCAGAATCGCGACACCGCGGTGATCCAACTCAAGCTCGATGAGCTGATTCGCGCGGTGAAACAGGCGCGGACAGAGCTGGTCCAGATGGAGGGCCTGAGCGACGAGGAACTGGATCACCTGCGCGAGGAGTTTCGCGAGCTTCGCGAACGCGCCACCTTGAAGCTCGATGAGATCGAGGCGTCGCGCAGCAAGCGCGTCCGAAATTCTCAGCCGAATGGAGTGCGTTAGCGAATGTCGACGACTTCCGAGACCATCACGACGCCGCCGCTGGCGACCGAGATCGACGCGCCGTTTGAACGGCTGCTCGCCTTTGAGCCGGTGCCGCTTCCGGTTATCAGCGTTTATCTGAACACGCAGCCTGACCCGCACGGCAGAGATCCGGAGTTGATTCCGTATCTCCAACGCGAGTTCAAAGCGCTCGCGCGAACGTGGCCGGCGACCTCGCCGGAACGCAGGAGCTTCGATCGCGACGTGGAAAAAATCATTACTTACGTCGGCAAGAGCATTGATCCGGCGGCCAACGGAGTCGCTATTTTTGCGTGTCAAGGCGCGGACGAATTTTTCGAAGCGCTGCAATTCAGCGCGCCCGTAAGCGACAACCGCATCTACGTTTATCACCAGCCGCATCTTTATCACCTGATGAAGCTGGACGAGCAGTATCCGCGCTACGCCGCGGTGGTGACCGATGCGAACACCGCG
This sequence comes from Bryobacteraceae bacterium, assembly GCA_035507655.1. Taxonomy (GTDB): domain Bacteria; phylum Acidobacteriota; class Terriglobia; order Bryobacterales; family Bryobacteraceae; genus Palsa-187. Next base: position 20,660 of record DATJNW010000015.1, read on the forward strand.
CGAATTTTCGTCTTCGGACTTGGACAGACCATCGATATTGAAGAGATCAAGGGCCGGAAAGTTCATCGCGTGAAGGTCGGTGGATGGTCACAGGCGCGCTATCAGCGTCGCGTGGGGAATGCTCATCAGCAGCATGTAAAAGAAGTGGTGGAGCGGCTGGAAAAAATCGTTCAGGAAGAAAAGATCACCCGCCTGATCGTGGCTGGCGAGCCTTCGATCCTGCCTTTGATCGAGCAGGAGTTTCCGCAGGAGCTTGCCGCCATGGCCAATACCATGAAGCTGGACGTGCACGCCTCCGAGCAGGAGGTGTTAAAAGCGACGCTCGAAAAACTTCGGCAGGAGGAGTCGTCCGCGGCCGCCGAAAAAGCGCAGCGCCTGTTCGATGAAACGCGGGCTCGCGGGCTGGCCGTGGCGGGTCCGGAGCATACTCTGGCGGCCCTGGCAAACGGACAAGTGGACGAACTGCTGATCAGCGGATCGATGGAGCAGCAGCATCCGGACGAGCAGAGGATTGAAGCGATTCTTGCTCCTGAAATTCCCGATTCCACCGGCGGCGCCTTGAATTGGCAGGGTTTACGCGGGCGGGTTTGGACTGCCGTACGACAGTTTCAGTGACGCGACCGGTGGGTCACGTCACTTACTCGATGGATCGGTACTTCCGAACACCAGCAACCCCGCTCAGCTAGACAGGAAGGGGCGTTCAAGCCGGGATCGGCAATCCGTTGGCGACTTGCCCCACTTCGCAAAGGCCTGTCGCCCGAAAAACCGCAAGCTAAACATAACGTCATAAGTAATTGCGTATCTAATCGGAAAGTGTTCTCCTGTACTTATGAGACCACTGTCGATATCCGATGCCACGTCCGTCCTGAGTTTGCAGCAGGAGATCCAACGTTCTGAGGAGTCGCGTTACG
>DATJNW010000016.1:0-130494 GCA_035507655.1 Bryobacteraceae bacterium
CCCGACAGGCGTGGGCAAGAGCTTCGTGGCATGTGCCCTGGCGCAGAAGGCTTGTCGCGATGGCTACTCGGCGCTCTACACCCGCGCCCAGTCGTTGTTCCGGGATCTTGCGATGGCGCGGGCCGACGGAAGTTTGCGCAACCTCCTGGCCCGAGTCAGCCGCATCGATGTCCTGGTGATCGACGATTGGGCCATGGCTCCGCTATCAGAACCCGAGCGCCGTGATTTCTGGGAGATCTGCGAAGATCGCTATCAGGTGCGCTCGACCATCCTCACTTCGCAACTACCGGTCGCACGCTGGCATGAGCAGGTCGGCGATCCCACTCTGGCCGACGCCATCCTCGACCGGCTCGTGCACAACGCCCATCGCATCGAGATGCGGGGGGATTCGATGCGCAAGAATCGCGCTAGGCCGAATACGTAGCGGTCGGTTGGCGGAAAGGCTCAAGCGGACTGCTTCTGCGGCTAGCGGGCGTCGCTCACTTGGTTGGAGAAACTACGAGAGAGAGACTGGTGATGTCGGCATCGGCCACTCTGATATCTCGGGCCCCCGTTCCATAGCTCTGCACAGGCGTCCGCTGGTCATAGTGAAATACACCGTCGGTCTTGGGAACCAACTTCCAGTCGCTCGCATCCTCCACCAGAACCGTATAACTGTCCGGCGGAACTCGATGAAAGCGGAAAGTGCCGTCGGCCGCAAGCGGAGCTGCGAGAGAAACGAGGAGCTCTCCTGTCGGGAAGATCCGGACCAAACCGTGGTTCAGCCGGTGCCCATCGGGTGCCGACACCGTACCGGCTATTTCATGTACACCCGTCAGCGGAATCATGATATCCGCTCCGGCACTCTCTTTCGGGCTGGTCACCACAACGAGATGGGCTTTGCTGGCGCGCATCCCACCTCCGGCGAAATTTATCCAGCCTCCCGAACCGATCTTGTCACCACCGAAGACCGTAACCTCGTCTTTGCCTGCATCCGCGCCAAAAATGGCGTACGAGCCGTCAGGTAATCCATCAATGCGATACTTGCCAGAGCTGTCGGCATGTGCGAGGTTTAGAACGCGCGCAAAGGTTCCATTGCTCATTTTTATGGCCGGGTTGATTGCGATATCCGGGACTGGCGTGCCATCGCTGTAAGCGACAGATCCGCTGATGGACCCACCGCGCTTCAGTCGAATCTCCACGTCGATACTGGCACCGGACGTAATTGCCACGCGCCGCACAAATGACGGCAACTGCTCCCGTGAGCCGCCCAGCTCAGGTGATAAAGCACCGGGAAAGATGTAGTCTTTGGCAGAAAGGTATCCCGGATAGGTTACAACCACGTAGTATTCACCCGGGCTCACGTTTGAAATAGCAAAAGAACCGTCAAGGTCGGTTGTAGCTCCGAATGCTGGCCCTGGAGGCTGGAACGCACCCGGTTCAATCGGTGCCTGCAGAGAAACATACGCACGACGGGCTGGTCCCTGTGTGTCTTCGCAGAGAACTGTACCTTTTACATAACCTCCAATCACCGCTCGTTGCGGCGCCGCAGCTGTTGCAAGAAGCAACAGGGTCACTGTGATCGCGCAAAGCAGCTTCATCAGTATTTAGTATGGCCCATTCCAAACGGGCCGACCACCAGAGAGTTTGCCGGCCTCCAGTGACACCCTGAACCAGCTCAGGCGGGAGCGCTGCCCGCGCTCCGGGTCGCTGTGTGCTGAGGCGGGGCAAGGCCTGCCGCCTTTCCCCGCGCCCCTTTTGCCCGCGCGGCGCATCCTTCCTTCGCTTCGCTCCGGACAGGTTTCGCTTGACGAATCCGAACACTTTACTGCACAATCGAGTTGCCAGCGTCGCTACGCTCCGATGGTGTTCGGGATCATCCCGGAATGCCGTTCGGCTTCCCTTCGGAATAAGCGTTCAGCTTCGCCGGAATCCCCACAACGACGCTATCGGCCGGATGCCGATTCGACATTCTTCTGAGTGGCGCTCTTTTTCAACGGAAGGCCCCGTCAGTCCTTGTTAGCCTTCCTGCGCTCGAAAAGGGCGCTCGAGGGTGGGAAAAAAAGTAAGTCCAGGCTGACCCGTTTTCCCCCTCTAATTCGGAATCAGCCGATCGAGGTGGTCGACAACAATGAACTCGACCTGGCCCTTTTGGGCTTCGAGGTTCAGACCGAGCTGCTCCCGGAGCGCGGTAAAGACTGACTCAGGAAAACTATCGGCTGCCGGTGAGACGTTCGATCCTTCGCCGCCCGCGCCGCCGCGATCTGGAGCGTAGCTCAGCGTGAAATCGTATTGGCCACGAAGTCCGGTTCTGTCCAGAACTTTGCGGCCGGTCACCTGGGACAGCACGCCGACCAGATTCGACATTGCCGCATTGGTGAACGTAAAGCTATGGCCGCTCTGTCTCAGGCTTGGCTTTCCGCCTTCATCCGAAGTTTCGTGAAGTTTGGGACCGCCTTTTCCGAGAATCAGGGCGTAAACAGGCTGCTCTTTTAGTTGGCGATGAATGGACAAGTGGAAGCGCTCCGCAAGCAGCAACTGAAGCATGCGCGGGAGCTGTTCCTTCGCCATGGGCTGTTCGCACGTCGCCTCGATGTCGTATCTTTCACCGGAAAAAGCGCTCGGGATGCCCGAGACCTGCAGCGGTGAAACATCGTAAGCATACATGATGAGCTCGATCATAAACTTATTTGTGGCGTTGAAGCGCTTGCCTCCCGGAGCCAACTCCGGATAACCACCTCCGACGCCGCTGGTATTCAGTTTGATTGAGGCTACGTCGAATGTACCGCATGATTCCGCTTTGAGGCCGCTGCTGAAAGAAGCAACGGCAACCAGGCCCAAGAAGAGTCTTGCGGCAGGAGTCATATCTTCATAATTAAGGCACCGCGTGCCAGTCAAAGTTAGAAGCGTGCCGGATTTTTTTGACGTGCAACGCCGTGTGCAGAAGCGGCTTAAGCGCGACTCCTAACTCAGCGTCTCTTTCGCGATCTTCTCCGCCTGCTCTCTTCGAAACGCCTTCAACTTTTCCCGCAGCTCCGCCCGCTGATTCGCCAGAATCGCGATGGCCAGCAGCGCCGCGTTGGTCGCGCCCGGTTTGCCGATCGCTAGCGTGCCCACCGGAATCCCTCCCGGCATCTGCACCGTCGAAAGCAGCGAGTCCAATCCTTTTAACGACGCGCTCTCCATCGGCACGCCGAGCACGGGCAACACCGTGTGCGCTGCGATCACTCCCGCCAGATGCGCCGCGCCACCCGCCGCCGCGATGATCACTTCCAACCCGCGCTGCTCCGCCGTCGACGCATACTCCGCCGTCAACGCAGGCGAGCGATGCGCCGACAACACCCGCGCCTCATGCGCCACGCCGAACTTCGCCAGCGTTTCTGTCGCCGCGCGCATCGTCTCCCAATCCGACTTCGACCCCATGATTACGCCTACTAATGCTTTATCCATTATTTATTGACCTTGCGCCAGCGTAAATCCGGCCTTTCCGTCATAATTCCGCAGATTTTCCGTCATTGCGATTTCCAGGCCCAGCCCCACCACTCGATTCAACAGCGCCACCACCCCCTGCGGCGTCGCGCCCGAGCCGATGAAGCGGCAGCGGAAACTGTCCGTGCAGAACGTTTCGGGCGAACCCTCCGGCCAAACCTTCATGCCGCGATTAGCGATCATTTCGAGCGCCAGCCCATCGCCGTTGGCTTTAGAAATTTTCGCCGCCAGATCCGCCGCGTTCTTGGCCGGCCACTCGATATAAACATCCACGCCGACCAATTCTTTTTTGGGCATCGGACGCGCCGGACGCGTGGTGTGCGCCGCCGCCGGCCTCGCCGAATAATGCACGGCTTTCAATTTTTCGGGCTTCTGGCCCAGCCGCGCGATCACCGCGTCGGCAAATTCCTTGGTGCCGACTTTTTGTTTGCTCTGCCCTTCGACGTAAATGTCATAGGTGTGGACGCCGTCTTCCATCGTTCGCAGCCAGGCGTTCTGAACGCGCTCGGCGATATCGATCTGGCCGATGTGCACCAGCATCAAAATCGCGCCTTCCAGCAATCCCGAAGGATTCGCCAGGTTCTGTCCGGCGCGCCGCGGAGCGGAGCCGTGAATGGCTTCAAACATCGCCGCGTGGTCGCCGATATTCGACGATCCAGCCAGCCCCACCGACCCGGCGATCTGCGCGGCAACGTCCGAAAGAACGTCGCCATAAAGATTCGGCATCACGATCACATCGAACGCTTCCGGCGTATCGGCCAATTTCGCTGCGCCGATATCGACGATCCAGTGTTCTTTCTCAATTTCCGGATATTCCGCCGAGATTTCGTCGAAAATCTTGTGGAATAACCCATCGGTCATTTTAAGAATGTTGTCTTTGGTAAAGCAGGTGACTTTTTTGCGGTTATATTGCCGCGCATATTCGAAGGCGTAGCGGACAATTTTTTCCGAGCCCGGCCGCGTGATCACCTTCAGCGCCTGCATCTCTTCCGGCGTCGTCTGATATTCGATGCCGGCGTACAAATCCTCCTCGTTTTCGCGCACGATCACCACGTCCATGTGGGGATGCTTGGTGCGCACGAACGGATAATAGGAAACGCACGGCCGGATGTTGGCGTAAAGCCCCAGCATCTTCCGCGTGGTCACGTTGAGGCTCTTGTATCCGCCGCCCTGCGGCGTGGTGATGGGAGCTTTCAGAAAAACTTTGGTCCGGCGCAGCGAATCCCAGGAGCTGGCGGCGATCCCGCTGGTATTGCCGCTCAGATAAACCTTTTCGCCGACCTCGATCGTCTCGATCTGGAGGCGCGCGCCGGCGGCTTTCAGAATGTGCAAAGTGGCGGCCATAATTTCCGGGCCGATGCCATCGCCGTGAGCCACGGTGATGGGCGTGGAGGTTGCGGAGGTAGGAGTTGCCATATTTTCGGGTGAAAATCTCACGATAACATCGATCCGACCGTTAGCGCATGCGGATCACGTGCAGGGACTTGGAAGGTTTCTTGCCGCCGCCCAAAACATAAAACGAATCTCCAGCCGAAGCGAGCTGATCGATGCCAAGGGTCCGCTCGCTGTCCTGAGCGACCCAACGTAGTTTTCCCGTAAAATCAAACGCGGCGACGAAAAGGCCGCGCGTTCCTCGGGCCGCGGCGACCGGACCCTTCGTAGTCGACACCATCATGAACCCACCCCCATAGGTGAACTCCACTGGCACTGGCGCTGACCAAAGAAGGCTCAGGTCGCCGCCGAAGCTGCTTAGGGTCAAGCGGCCGGGGGAGTGGGGCAGGTTCGGGCTGGAAAGCGCGAGACAGTTGCCGTTCGGTCCCGGGAGCATCTGGGTGCCCGCAATTCCAGCGAGATTTCTTTGGTGGATGACGGCACCCGAGGGGGCGACGATCATCAGATGCTCGTGCCATGGCTGGCTGGGTCGAGTCTCGACCACCGCAGCGACACAGACTGAGCCGCCGTTGAGCGCAGCCGCGCTCGGACCGACCCACCATTCCGAGAAGGTCCGCCGCCATGCTACACGCCCCGAAGGGTCGATGCGTATGAGCGTAAATGGTGCCTGATCACCAGCAGCGAGAAAGCCTCCATTGCTCAAAGCAGAAAAGTCCAGGTACTGCGCTCCCGGCCCGACAATAGGCTTAAATTCTCCGCACGTGCCGTCGGAATGGATCGCCGCGACTTTGGCACCATCGAAGTAAACTGTCCTGCCAATCCAACGAGAGTAGCTGACCAGGATCTCCATCGCGCCTTTGCTCGACAGCGCCAAACGATAATCGCCGAATTCGGACGGCGGCGACGGCTTGCCCGAATTGCAGTCGGTCTCGCCGATCAATTTTCCTTGCGGACTGACTCGCGTAAGGACCGGCAGGGCGGTAAAGCCTGAAACACTCCATAACACGCCGGCTGAGTCGACAACCGCGCTGCCCAGCGTGGAGGTTGGCGCATCGAAATCGCGTTCCCAGACGATGTGGCCGTCAAATGTGGCGGGTGACTGCCCGGACGCGGCGGGCAACAGCGCGAGTAATGTCCACATCAGCCGCACTCCGAGAAGATTAGCAAGCTTGACGGCCGCAGCGCGCCTCGTTATTCCTTGTTTCGTGTGCGCGACCATTCGACTCGATTCAAAGCCGCACGCCCCTGCAAAGAAGGATTATGTTAAGGTCATGGCAAAATCCGCGCTCCTGTTCGCCCTGTTCGCCGCTGGATCGCTGCTGGCCCAGAAGAACGATTCCGAAACTCCGCAACGCCTGGTCCTGTTGGACGTGGTCGCCACCGATGCTCACAGCGATGCGGTGACCAATCTGACAGCCGACGATATTCGGGTCCGCGAAGACGGCAAGTTGCGGCCGGTCGTGTTTTTCCGATATGAGGGAGCCAGGCACGGCAATCCGCCGCCGGGCGAGACGGTGAATCGCCCGCCGGTTCCGCCGACGCTGATTCTGTTCGACCGCTGGAACGAACAGATGATGACGGCAGCCACCGCATGGGGCGACGTCGGCACGGCGCTGCAAAGACTGGAATCGGTGGAGAGCCTGTACATTTATTTTCTGACCAACCAGGGAAATCTCTACATGGTCCATCCGCTGCCGGCGACCGACGCGGATCTGAGGGCGATGACGCAGCCGACGCCGGCACAGCTTCGCGGCGAGCTCGATGACGCCGTCCGCAAGCTCTCCGGTTTTCGCAATATGGACGCGTACGATCCGGTGATTCGCGCCAACACCACGCTGAAGGCGCTGGCGGTTCTGGGAACCCAGATGGCCTCCATCCCAGGGCGAAAAAACCTGATCTGGGTGACCCATGGTTTTCCCCTGACGGTGCGCCTGCCGGGCAATCAATGGCTCGACTTTACCCAGCAGATCCACCGCATCGGCTGGGCCACCACCACCTCGCAGATCGCGATTTATACCGTGGACGAATCGCAGCAGGGCGCGGGCGCCGACATCGCCGGCCTGGGCCGGGAGACGCTGCAAATGTTCGCCTCCGTCACCGGCGGACGCTGGTACCCCAGCGGCAATGCCGACCAGGCGATCAGCGGCGCGATGACCGACAGCCGCGGCGCGTATCGCGTGGCGTACTTTTCGCCGTTTCGCGAGAAGGACAAAAAGGAACATAAAATTCACCTGGACTCGCCGGAAAAAGGCGTGCGCCTGGTCACCCGCGAAGGCTATTTCGGCGATGAGCCCGATCCCGACCCGAATGTGGTGGAGGCGGCGGCTTTCTCCAACGAGCGGCGCAGTCCGTTCGACGGCAGCGAAATCGGACTGCGCGTCGAAATGGCACGCGAGGGAAAAAATGCCCGCTTCGTGATCCATGTGAACGCGGCCGACCTGCTGCTGTTGAAGCGCGACGCGAAGTATGAAGCTACCGTGGGTGTGATGCTCGCCGTCTATCAGAACGGGTTTTTAAAAGGCGCCACGCCGCTGAAAAATTTGGACCTGACTCTTACGCCGGAACAATACCAGCAAGCCCTGAAGGAGGGGGTGATGTTCAACGAGGTCGCCCCGCTCGACGAGCAGAGCGAAAAAGTTCGCGTGATGGTGTACGATCCCGCGCTTCAGGCCTTGGGTTCGGTGACCATGGCCGCGAAGTAAGTCAGGAGATCGCGCCAGCCGGGGTCGCGTGCACGCGGGTGAAGGACAGCCAGTGCATTCGCGCCTGGCTGTAGGCGCACAGCAGCGCCGTGAACAGATCGTCCTTATCCAGGGGCCGCGTCAGCACGTCGAAACCGCCGCGGTGCAGAACCTCTTCCGCGTTCGGTCCGCAGGAGCCGGCCAGCACGATCACGCAGGCCCGCCGCCGCGTTTTCAGAAACCGCCGCAGCGTTTCCTGCCACGGCTGCCCATCCAGATCGCGAGCGAACAGCACAATGGGAATCGCCAGATTGCGAAGCATGGAAAGCGCTGCGTCGGCGCTGGCGGCGGGCAGCACCGACCACGGCGTTCCGCCCAGCAACTGGCCGAGCAGAACCGCATCGTCCGCTTCGCCGCTCGCCAACACGATTTGTATTTGCCTCGCTGGCTCCAATCGATCCCCCAGGTAAGAATGTAACGGATTGGCTTCGCGGGAGGAATACCCGGGAAGTGGTATATTCCCCGGTTCGCGGGCGGTAGTCGAGGAAAGCGGTGCGTTATGTAACGGAAACGGATTTATTTTCGCCTGTGTTAGATTAAGCCCAAGCCGCCTCGTAGGCGCTTGTTGAAAAAGGGGAGTAAGCTGTTCCCGCCACGTACTACAGCGGCCGCGGCCGTGGATAGAGTGGATAGAGTGGTCCCCTTTTTCAACAAACACTTAGAGGAGAACCCGATGCGTACCCGTCCTTTATTTCTTGCCGCAATCGCGGCGGCGGCGTCTCTGGCGCTGGCGACCCTGGTTTGGGCGCAAACGCGCGACAGCGAGGAACCAGCCGCGCCCAAACCGAACGTCTCCACCGACCCGCTGCTGCGCGGATTCGAGTTTCGCTCCATTGGTCCGGCGGTCATGATGGGCCGCGTCGACGATATCGCCGGAGCGGAAAAAGACCCGATGACCATCTACGTCGGATTCGCCACCGGCGGACTGTGGAAATCGACCGATGGCGGCAATCACTGGAAATCCGAATTCGACAATATGGCGGATGAATCGGTCGGCGCGATTGCCATTGCGCCGTCCGATACCAATGTCGTTTACGTCGGCACCGGGGAAGCGAACAACCGCCAGAGTTCGTCGATCGGCGACGGCGTTTGGGGCACCACCGACGGCGGCGAGCACTGGGAGCATCTGGGACTCGAAGACACGCAGGCGATCGGGCGCATTGTGGTGGATTCGACCAATCCGAAAATCGTGTACGTCGCGGCGAACGGGCACCTGTTCGGGCCGAATGAAGAACGCGGGCTGTATAAATCGACCGACGGCGGAAAGACGTGGAAAAAATCGAAATATATCGACGCGGATACCGGATTCACCGACGTCGCCATCGATCCGTCGAATCCGAAGATTTTGTACGCCGCGTCGCTTTCACGGCGCCGGACGTGGTGGGGATATAACGGCGGCGGCCCGAACTGCGCGCTGTGGAAGACCACCAACGGCGGCGAGACGTGGACCAAGGTGGATGGTCCGGGCTGGCCCCAATCAAAGGACGGAATCTACGGGCGCATCGCCATGTCGATTTTCCGCGCCCGGCCGTCGACGATTTACGCGCAGGTGGAGGTCGGCGCGAGCGCGGGAACCGGCGGCGGAACGACGGCCGAAGGCGGACCGGCGCGCGGCGGCCGCGGCGCCGATGAATTCGGCGGCGGTGGACGCGGGCGTGGGAACGTCCCGCCGAATCCCAACGGCAGCGGCGTCTATCGCTCCGACGACGGCGGAAAAACGTGGCAATTTGAAAGCAACCAGGATAACCGGCCGACTTATTTCAGTCAGATTCGCGTCGATCCGGTGAACGACCAGAAACTGTTCGTCGGCGGCAATCCGGGGCAGATGTCGCTTGACGGCGGCAAAACGTGGAAGCCGCTGACCGGCTCGCACACCGATTATCACGCCATCTGGATCAACGTGAAGGATCCGCGCATCGTCGCCATCGGGCATGACGGCGGCATCGATTTCAGCTACGACGGCGGATTCACCTGGGATTATCACAACGACATCGCGGTCGGGCAGTTTTACCAGGTTTCGGCCGATATGCGGCGTCCTTATTATGTCTGCGGCGGGTTGCAGGACAACAACGCCTGGTGCGGGCCGAGCGCGGTGCGCGCCAATAACGGTCCGGTGAATACGGATTGGTACACGATTGCGGGCGGCGACGGTTTCTACACGCGCAACGATCCGTCCGACTGGGCCATCGTCTACGGCGAATTGCAGGACGGCAACATGAGCCGGCATAATCTGCGGGAGGGGACGCAGAAGAGTATTCGTCCGTCGGTGGGCGTGCCGGGGCGCGGCGGCGCGATCGCTCCGACGGCGAATGAAATTCAGCGCGCGACGCATCCCCCCGCGGGCGTGACGCAGACGCCGGAAGAACGCGCGCAGAACGCGGAAATCGCCGGTGGACGCGGCGGCGGCCGGGGTGGTCCGCCGAACGTGATCAATGCGCCCAAGGACGTCGCGCCGTTCCGCTTCTATTGGAACGCGCCCTTCGAGATCTCCCCGCACAACCCCGCTGTCGTATACATGGGCGCGCAGTTCTTTTTCAAATCGACCAATCGCGGCGACACCTGGTGGATGAACCCCACCGATTTGAGCAAGCACGTGGATCGCTGGGCGCCGGAAATGGCCATTATGGGCGTTCCGGGCGACAAGCCGATGGCGGAAAAACACGACGGGTATTCGGCCAGCTCCCTGATCACGCAGATCCGCGAATCGCCGTCGCGGCCGGGAGTGATCTGGGTCGGCACCGACGACGGAAATTTGCAGTTGAGCAAGGACGGCGGTGAAACTTTCACCGAGGTGATACAGAATATTTCCGATGCGCCCAAAGGATACGTGCAGGTGTCGCGCATCGAGCCGTCGCATTTCGATCCGGGCACGGCGTATGTCGCGCTGGATAATCATCGCAACGACGATTGGAAGCCGTACCTGTTCAAGACCACTGACTACGGCAAAACGTGGTCGAACGTGACCGGCAATCTTCCCGCGAAGGGCAATATCAACGCGCTGCGCGAAGATTACGACAATCCCGATCTGCTGTTCGCCGGCACCGAGTTCGGATTATTTGTCAGCTTCGACGGCGGCGCCAACTGGGAAAAATTCATGACCAATCTGCCCAGCGTGCGCGTCGACGATATTCTGATTCATCCGCGCGACCGCGACCTGATTGTGGCGACGCATGGCCGCTCGATCTGGATCGCCGACGATATCAGCCCGCTCGAACGGCTCAAAGCGACGCAGAATCAGGACCTGGTTTTGTTCGAGCCGCGCGCCGCGGTACTGTGGAAGCGCGACACCGAGAAACTGCGTGAGGTGACCAATCGGGATTTTCACGGCGCGAATCCGCAGGGCGGAACGGCGATCAGCGTGTGGGCCAAATCCGATATGGGCAAGGCCAAGGTGGAGTTTCTGGAGAACGACAAAGTGGTCAGCACCATGGAAATGGATCTCAAGGCGGGCATGAATCGCGCGCAGTGGAACATGCGTGGTCCCGCGCCACCGGCTCCGGCGGGCCGCGGGAATCAGTTCGGACGCGAAGGCGGACGGCGCGGGCCGGCGGGCGTGCCCTTCGTGGCGCTGGGCGGCCGCGGCGGCGGTGGTGGATTCGGTTTCGGTCCGCCTCAAGGCCCGTTGATGGAGCCGGGTACTTATATTGTTCGGCTGACGGCCGGCGACCGGGTGCTCACGTCGTCGGTGGATGTGCTCGAAGATAGCTGGATGCGGCCGCAATAGCCCGTGAAAGCTCCGGCAGTTATGCCGGGGTTTGTCCGGATGCTTTGAAACAAACTCGCTACTTCATCTTGAAAGTGCCGTCGGGCAGTTTCTCGCGATGCGCGGCGTGGCATCCCTGGCACTGTCCGCCGAGGGTTTTCAAATCGGCCGAGGCTTGTTCCCAATTGCCGGCTTTGGCCGCTTCGTCTATGCTCTTCGAAGCTTTTTCGGCGGTGCTCGCAAACTCGATGCCGTCCTGCATCTTGTGTTCTTCAAAATGCGCGCGAACCGTTGGAAACGCGGCGGCGAGCTTTTCCGCGGCCTGCTCGGTTGCGGGCGCGTCCTTGGCGGCGACGCTCTTGCGAAGCGCGCCGAAGCTCGCTCCGGCGGTCTTCATGGCCTGGTGCAGCGCGGCGTGATCCTGCGCGAAGGCGAATGCGGCAAACAGCGCGGCGGCAAGAATTGAGGTTGTTTTCATAACGATCAAGGTATCCGCATTTTGCCCGCCCGTCAAGCCGCGATTCCTGGTACAAATTGGGCATGGCGCTTTCTGCTCGAAACCAGCTTCCCGGAACGGTCGAAGAGATTCAAATCGGCGAGATCGTGGCCCACGTGGTAGTGAATGTCGGCGGCCATCACGTCGAGAGCGTGATCACGCGTAACAGCGCGGAGGATCTGAAACTCAAGAAGGGCGACAAAGTGAAGGTGGTGATCAAATCCACCGAGGTCATGATCCAAAAGGATTGAATGAGGGGACTTCGCTTCGCCTGCCAGCGCGGCTGCATCAACTGCTGCGATCAGGAGGGCTACGTCTATCTGACCGAAGAAGACGTTACCCGCGCCGCGCAATTCGCCGGCCTGAGCGCGGCGGCGTTCGAGAAAAAATACGTGTACCGAACGCGGCATCAGCGGCGTTTCCGCAAGCCGCGCGACAAGCAATGCCCGTTTCTGGAGGGCCACGGCTGCTCGATTCATCCGGCGAAACCGACGCAGTGCCGGACGTTCCCGTTCTGGCCGGAACTGGTGGAAAATCGCGAGGAGTGGGACCACGCGGGACGGTTCTGTCCGGGGATTGGCAAAGGCCGGCTGATTCAGATCGGCACGGCGATGGAGATCGCCGAGGAGCAGCGGCGCGCGTATCCGGAAATATACAAATAACTCTGCAAAATCTGCGCACCTGCGCCGGAGGCTGCGCGTTGGGCGGCTTTTAGATCAATCACATGGCGCGGTCGGAACGGCAAGTGCAAAAGGCTGGGTGTGACTCTCTCGAAAAAAGGCGCGCGCTGGCTGATCGCGGTGGTGGTGGTGATTGCGATCATGGCCCTGGGTCTGGTCCTTGCCGGACCCTCCGTCACACATTTTGTGGCGCACGAAATTCGAAAACAATATGGCGATCGCGTGCAGATGACGAATCTGCACGTGCGGCTGTTCCCGGCGATTCGTATTTCCGCGGAAGAGATTTCAGTGCCGTCCAAAAATGGCAGCGGAGCGTTGATTTCGATCGACAGGCTGAACGGCGAAACGAACTGGGCTGCGGCGCTTGCCGGGCATGTGCGCGTGGTGCGGCTGGAGGGTCTGAAAATCAGCATTCCGCCGCGGCGCGGCAGCGCCGGACTTCACCAGGAAAATAAGCCGGCCAAGGCGTGGCTCAGCGCGGATCGCGTGATCGCCGACGGCGCGGTTCTTGAAATTTTTCCCAAGCAGGCCGGAAAAGAGCCGCTTCAGTTCGATCTTTACCGGCTGACGGTGCGCGGCGCGGGCGCGGACCGCGCGATGTCCTTTGAAACGGTGATGAAGAACGCAAAACCGCCGGGCGAGATCCACAGCGCTGGAAAATTCGGCCCGTGGCAGTTCGAAGATCCGGCCGCGACGCCGGTGTCCGGTTCGTACACGTTTCGCGATGCGGACCTGGCTGTCTTCAAAGGCATCTCCGGAACGCTGTCCTCGGATGGGAATTATCACGGTGTCCTCGACCATATCGAAGTGGACGGCTCGACCGATACGCCGAACTTCGCGCTGCGGATCAGCGGAAACCCGGTCGATCTTCGCTGCCGGTTTCACGCCATCGTCGATGGCGCCAACGGCAACACCTACCTCGATCCGGTGGAGGGACATTTCGGCGGATCGACGGTGATCGCGCGCGGCGACATAGTGCGCCAGGATCACCAGCCGGGACGTCTGGTGACGCTTGATTCGACGGTCACCGGCGGGCGCCTGGAAGATCTGCTGCGGCTCGCGATTCATTCGCCGGAGGTGATGACCGGCGCGGTGAGTTTTCATTCGAAGATCGTGATTCCGCCGGGCGATATGGACGTCATCCAGAAATTGCAGCTCGACGGGGCGTTCATGGTCGGCCAGGCGCATTTTTCCAAACTCAACGTTCAGCAAAAAATAAACGAGTTGAGCCATCGCGGCCGAGGCGAGCCGCAGGAAGCGAAGGCCGGCGATATCGCGTCGAATTTTCGCGGCCACTTCAAACTCGATCACGGAGTGATGACGTTTAGCGGATTGAGTTTCGACGTGCCCGGCGTGCGCATCGCGCTGAACGGCACCTACGGACTGCTGGATCAAAAAATGGATTTGCGCGGCACCGCGACGTTGCAGGCGAAACTCTCGCAGACCACCACCGGATGGAAATCGGTGCTGCTCAAAATCATCAATCCGTTTTTCGAAAAGAAGAACGCCGGCGCGGTGCTGCCGATTCACATCGGAGGGACTTCCAAGTCGCCCCGCTTCGGGCTGAGCGGGCCGTAAGCGAGCGCCTGCTTCAACGCCGCGGGATTGGCATTGGCCACCGCCGTGGCGATTTTGCTGGCGCGATCGTCCAGCTCAAACGCGGGCGCGACGTAGTGAATCAATCCCCAGGCCAGCGCTTCCGGAGTTGAAAAGACGCGGCCGGTGATGGCGAGCTCCGTCGCGCGGCGCCGGCCCAAGGCCCAAACCAGCGCCTCAAAGGCAGCTCCATCCCACTTGCCGTCCCGTATTTCGGTGAGCCCGAAACTGGCTCCCTGGGCCGCGACCACCACGTGCGCGTTGGCCAGCAGCGCCAGTCCACCGGAGACGGCGACGCCCTGCACGGCCGCGACGATCGGCTTTGATACCGTCTGGCCGATACGAAACAGCGCCTCGTCGTCGGGTTCGGCGCCGGCGCAGAATACCGGGCCGTCGGCTTCGAGCAGAATGGCGCCGACGGACCGCTCGGCATCGGCGTCGCGCAATTCATGCAGCAGATCGAGGCACGCCGCGGCGTCGAGGGCGTTGCGTTTTTCGGGCAGCGCCAGCGCGATGCGGCACAAACGGCCATCCTGCTCGATGCGGAGGGTCACAACGTTTCTATCGCCAGATGTTCGCGATTTCCGTAGGCCGTGGCGGCCTCGAAGGCGAACTCCAGAACGCGGCGGGTTTTGAGCGGATCGATCAGCGCATCCACGTGGCCGCGCGCGGCGGAGTAGCGGGCGTCCAGCCAGCGTTCATAATCGGCCCGGGTCTGCGCGATCCGCTTTTCCAGCTCCTCGGGAACCGGCTGGCGGTTTTCTTTGTATCGCGCCAGTTCCGGCCCGTGCACGGCCTGCACCGCGGCATCGCCTTCCATCACGCCGATGCGCGCGGTGGGCCAGGCGAAGGTGAAATTGGGATCGAAACCCTGGCCGGCCATGGCGTAATACCCGGCGCCGCTCGCGTGATTGAGGGTCAGAATAATTTTGGGCACGGTGGCGCAGGCCATCGATTCCACCATTTCCGCGCCCGCGCGAATGATCCCTTCGCTTTCCGCCTCCGCGCCGACCATGAAGCCGGAAACGTCCTGCAAATAAAGCAGCGGCAGATTGTGGCGTTCGGCGTTTTCGACGAAATAGGCCACCTTGCGCGCCGATGCGGTGTACACGATTCCGCCGATGCGCGGCCCTGCGGCGGTTTTCAAAAATCCGCGGCGATTGGCGATGACGCCGATGGCGCGGCCGTGCAATCGGGCGTTGGCGCACAGCATTTCCGGCGCGTGCGCGGGCTGAAATTCCAGATAATCCGAATCGTCGACCAGGCGCGCGATGACTTCTTCGACGTCATAGGGCAGGCGATGATCGGAGGGAAGCAGATCGTACAGACCTTCGGCCGGCTTGGCGGGCGCGGCGCCGCGCGGGGCTGGTGACTGAACTCGTGACGGAAGAGCCGCGGGCGCGGGAATGTCGCGCACCAGCTGCCGGATCAGATGGAGGCAGGCCGTATCGTCCTTGGCGGCATAATGCGCGACGCCGCTGGTGCGCGTATGCAGCGAAGCTCCGCCGAGCGATTCGGCGTCGACGATTTGTCCCACCGCGCCTTTCACCAGGTTGGGTCCGCCGAGTCCCATGAAGCTGGTTTTTTCGACCATGATGATGACGTCGGAAAGCGCGGGCAGATAAGCTCCGCCGGCGATGCACATGCCCATCACCGCGGAAATCTGCGGGATTTTGAGTTTCCTCCGCATCAGCGAATTGTAATAAAAAATCCGCGCCGCGCCGTACTGGCCGGGAAAAATTCCGTCCTGATACGGCAGATTCACGCCCGCCGAATCGACCAGGTAGACGATCGGCAGGCGGTTGCGCATGGCGATTTCCTGGGCGCGCAGAATTTTGTGGATGGTCTCCGGCCACCACGCGCCGGCCTTGACGGTGGCATCGTTGGCGACGATCACCACCGGGCGCCCTTCAATGTGGCCGACGCCGGTGATCACCCCCGCGGCGGGCGCCTGGCCGTCGTAGCGGTCATAGGCGATCAATAAGCCAATTTCGAGCAAAAATGTTCCGGGGTCGATGAGCTTCGCGACGCGCTCGCGCGCGGTCAATTTTCCTTCGCTGTGCTGCTTCTCGATTTTCTTCGCGCCGCCGCCGCCCCGGAGCTGGTCGTGCAGATCCTCGAGTCCGGCGACCAGCGCTCGCATGTGTTCAGCGGGCGTTTGGGTCACTGACTTCTATGTTAAAAGGATTGGGCCGCGCTCGACCAGCGGGGCCGCGATCTCGAAATTCAGGAAGCCTTGAAATGAGCGGCGCGCGCCTGTTACCGTAACAGCGATGCTCGGCCTCGATCGGCGCACCTTACAAATTGCCTGGACCCTGTTTTTATTCGCGCTGACCCTGCTGGTCATTTACCGCATCGGCTATACCCTGATCATTTTCGCGGTTGCGCTGATTTTCGCCCAGTTGCTCGCGCCGGTGGTGAATTTCGTCGAACGCCGGTTTCCGCCGCGGGTGCCGCGGGTGTGGTCGCTGCTGATCGTCTACGTGGTTCTGCTCGGCGCGCTGGCGGCGATTATGATTCCCCTGTTTCAGCGGCTTTCCCAGGAAGCGGCGGCGCTCACCAAAAGCCTTCCCGACGTGCTCCAATCCGATCCGCTGGCGCGCTTTCCCGTTCCGCGATGGCTGGAGCCGCTGCGCCCCAACATCGATGATTTTCTGCGCGGGGAGCTCAATAATCTGGACCGGTCGATCGGGCCGATGCTGACGCGGATCGGCACCCGGGTGGTCACCGGCATCGGATCGGCGCTGGGCATCGTGTTGATTCCCATTCTTTCGTTTTTCTTTTTAAAAGACGGCACGCTGATGCGCGACGAGATTGTCGACAGCTTCTCGCTGCGCCGGCGCGAGCTGGTCGACAATATTTTTTCCGACATTCATCTCCTGTTGGCCCAATATATCCGGGCGCTGGTGCTGCTGTCGCTGGCGACCTTTACGTTTTACTCGATTTTTCTGGGCCTGATGCGCATGCCGTTTCCGCTGCTGCTGGCGGGAGCGGCCGCGGCGCTGGAATTTATTCCCGCGGTCGGACCGCTGGCCGCCGCCATCATTATTATTATTGTCGGCGCCGCCAGCGGCTTCTCGCACATGATCGTGCTGATCCTCTTTTTTTTGTTCTACCGGATTTTCCAGGATTACATGCTGAACCCCTACGTGATGAGCGCAGGCGTGGAGCTTCATCCTTTATTGGTTCTGTTCGGCGTGCTGGCGGGCGACGAATTGCTGGGCATTCCCGGAATGTTTTTTTCGGTGCCGGCGATGGCCGCTCTGCGCCTGATCCTGATCCGTCTGCGGCGCCGCGCACAGACCTCCTGAACACTGATATAATTACGTCGTTACAGCCCTTCGTCGTCGCTGTCTGACAAGGAGACAAAGCCCTGACCCTCGCCTCCAGGATGGTCCTCAGCGCGGCGCTGTTGTGTGCATCACCGGCGCTGATTTTCGCCCAACCCTCGCTCGCCGAGCACTATTGCGCCGGCTGCCACAACGATAAGCTGAAATCCGGCGGATTTTCTTTAACCCAGATCGACTGGGCGCATCCCGAGCGCACCGCGGACCGCGCCGAAGACGCGATCCGCATGGTCGAATCGGGCATGATGCCGCGCATCGGGGCGCCGCGGCCGGCGCCGCAAGAACTGAAAAATTTCGCGGCGTCGCTCGAAAACGCGATTGACGCGGCCGCGGCGGCGCATCCGGGTCCGGTGAAAAGCCCCGCGCTGCACCGGCTGAATCGCGCCGAGTACCACAACTCGATTCGCGATCTGCTGGGTATCGACGTGGACGCGGCATCGCTGCTGCCGACCGATGACATGTCGCATGGCTTCGACAACATGGCCGACGTGCTCACCGTTTCGCCGGCGTTGATGGAAGCCTACATTCGCGCGGCGGGAAAAGTGGCGCGGCAGGCGCTGGGCGATCCTGACGTTTCGCCCACCGTGACCACGTATCACATTCCGCGCGTGATCAACCAGACGCGGCACATCGAAGGAACGCCGGAAGGAACGCGCGGCGGGATTTCGGTGATCCATTATTTCCCGGCCGACGGCGAATACGTGTTCAAGACCGCGTATTATCATTCGCTCGACGGGCCGCTGTTCGGAAAAAATCAGGGCAAAACGCAGCGAATCGAAATTTCGATCAACGGCCAGCGCGTGGCGCTGCTCGAGATCGATCCCAATCTGAAGCTGACCGATTATCCGCAGACTCCGCCGATCCAGGTGAAAGCCGGACCGCAGCGGGTGGCCGCGGCATTTCTTCAGAACGCCGAAGGTCCCATCGAAGACCTGGTGGAGCAGCCGGATCTGAGTCTGGTGGATCTGAACAACGCCGATACGCCGGGAATGACGTCGCTGCCGCACCTGCGCGAGTTCAGCATCTCCGGTCCGACCAACGTCACCGGAATTTCCGAAACCCCGAGCCGCAGAAAAATTCTGGTGTGCCATCCGGCGAATGCGAGCGAGGAAATTCCCTGCGCGAAAAAAATCATTTCGCTGCTGGCGCGGCAGGCGTTTCGCCGTCCGGTGACGGATGGCGATGTAGAAGACCTGCTCGGGTTTTATCAGCGCGGACGAAACCAGGGCGACTTCGAATCCGGCATTCGCGCGGCGATTCAGACCATCATTTCCGATCCCGAATTTGTGTTTCGTTTTGAGCGCACGCCCGCGGGAGTCGCGCCGGGGTCGGTTTATCGCGTCAGCGATCTGGAGCTGGCCTCGCGCCTGTCTTATTTTTTGTGGAGCAGCGCGCCGGATGACGAACTGATTACGCTGGCGAGCCAGGGCCAGCTGCATGGAGAGACGCTCGAAACGCAGGTGCGGCGCATGCTGGCCGATCCGCGCTCAGAAGCGCTGGCCACCAATTTCGCCGCCGAATGGCTGCACTTGCAGAATTTGAAGGACGTGCAGCCGGACGCGTTTCTGTTCCCGGATTTCAACCGCAACCTGGCCGATTCGATGCGCCGCGAAACGGAGTTGCTGTTTGAAAGCATAGTGCACGAGGATCGCAGCATTTTCGACCTGTTGACGGCGAATTACACTTTCGTCGACGAGCTGCTCGCCAAACATTACGGCATCCCGAACATCGCCGGCAGCGAATTTCGCCGGGTCGCGCTGACCGATGAAAACCGTTTCGGAATTTTGGGCCACGCCGGCATTTTGACGCTGACCTCGATTTCCAATCGCACCTCGCCGGTGCAGCGCGGAAAGTACGTGATGGAGGTGCTGCTGGGCACGCCGCCGCCTCCGCCGCCGCCGAACGTTCCCGCGCTCGAAGCGACGGAAACGGCCAAAAATGTTTCAGTGCGCGAAAGACTGGAGCAGCATCGCAAGAATCAGCCGTGCGCGGGATGCCATCAGCTGATGGACCCGATCGGATTTTCGCTCGAAAGTTTCGACGCGGTGGGCGCGTCGCGGATCAAAGACAACGGCTTCGCCGTGGACGCGTCCGGACAAATGTTCGACGGCAGCAAACTGGATGGTCCGGTGAGCCTGCGCCGCGCGATTTTGAGCCATTCCGACGCGTTTCTGCGGACCTTCACCGGAAACTTTCTGGCCTACGCGCTGGGGCGCGTGGTGGATGATGGCGATATGCCGACGGTGCGCTCGATCGACCGGCAGGCGGCGGAGCAGGGCAATCGCTTTACCGCGTTTGTGCTGGCGATTGTAAACAGCCGGCCGTTCCAGATGAGAACGGCCGAAGAAGCGAGTCCGGCAACAGGTGCAGTTGAAGCGACAAAACACTGATCGAAACGTTGTGGCGCACGCACTCATGCGTGCCGCATCGACACTCGTGTCGATGCGAGGCGAGCTCAGCCGCGACGGCCGCGCGTCGAGACGAGTCTCGGCGCGGCACGCAAAAGTGCGTGCGCAACAATAAGGAAAGAAGAAATGCACTTCATCGAGAAAAAACATCTTTCACGGCGAATGATTTTGCGTGGCGCGGGCGTCTCGCTGGCGCTGCCGCTGCTGGAGGCGATGGCTCCGGCGCAGACGCGCGCCGCCAGGCCGCGCACGCGCCTGGCCTGCGTCGAAATGGTGCACGGCGCGGCCGGCAGCACGCTCGACGGATCGAACAAGCATTACTGGTCGCCCGAAAAAGAAGGCTCCGATTTCGAGTTCACCGACACGCTGAAACCGTTCGAGCCGCTGCGCGACTACGTCACCATCATCAGCGACACCGATCTTCTGCCCGCGGGCGCGTGGTCGCCGGCCGAGGAAGGCGCGGATCATTTCCGGTCAAGCTCGGTCTATCTGACCGCCGCGCACCCGAAAATGACGGAAGGCGCCGACATTCACTGCGGCACCTCCATCGACCAGATGTACGCGCAGCAGTTCGGGCAGGACACGCCGCTGCCCTCGCTTCAGCTTTGCATTGAAAGCGTGGACGGCTCGGGCGCCTGCGATTACGGCTACGCCTGCGTGTACGCCGATACGATCAGTTGGGCCTCGCCGACCGAGCCGCTGCCGATGACCGTCGATCCGCGGCAGGCGTTCGAGACGCTGTTCGGCGACGGCGCGACCGCCAAAGAGCGCAGCCGGCGCGAACAGCTGAACGGCAGTATTCTGGATCATATTACCGAGCGCGTGGCGACGCTTCAGCGCGGCCTGGGGCCCTCCGATCGCGGGCGCCTGCACGATTATCTGGACGACGTGCGCGAAATCGAGCGCCGTATTCAGCGGATCGAAGCCTACAATTCGAGCGGCGCGGCGCGCGAACTTCCCGCGGCGCCGATCGGCGTGCCGGATTCCTTCGAAGAGCACGTGAAGCTGATGTTCGATCTTCAGGCGCTCGCGTTCATGACCGAAACCACGCGGATCGCGGCGTTCAAAATGAGCCGGGACGTGTGCCAGCGCGTTTATCCGGAAAGCGGCGTGAAGACGCCGTTTCATTCCTGCTCGCATCACGGGGAAGGCCCCACGCGCATCGCGGAATTCGCCAAGCTGAACCGTTATCATGCGAGCCTGGTGCC
The DNA here is from genome assembly GCA_035507655.1 of Bryobacteraceae bacterium. GTDB lineage: Bacteria > Acidobacteriota > Terriglobia > Bryobacterales > Bryobacteraceae > Palsa-187. Next base: position 21,040 of record DATJNW010000016.1, read on the forward strand.
ATATTTTCTGGACAAACTGAAAAATACTCCGGACGGCGACGGCAATCTGCTGGATCATGCGATGGTGCTGTACGGCAGTCCCATGGGCGATTCGAACGCGCACAATCATATTCGCGTGCCGATTTTGCTGGCCGGTCACGCCAACGGCGCGCTTAAAGGTAATCTGCACGTGCGCGCCAAACAGGGCACGCCGATGGCGAACATCCTGCTCACCATGGCGCAAAAACTGGGCATGAACGTGGAGAAAATCGGAGACAGCACCGGAGAAATCGCATGTTGAAAATCTGCGCTGCCATTGGCTTGTTTGCGACTTGCGCCTGGGCCGGCGATACGCGCGTCGCCGACGCGGCCATGCGGGAGGGTCGCGCGGCGGTGCAGGCGCTGATCGGGCAAAAAGCCGATGTGAATGCCGCGCAGGGCGACGGCATGACCGCGCTGCACTGGGCCGCCTCGCAGGACGACTTGGCGATGGCGCGGATGCTGCTCCAGGCCGGCGCGAACGTGAAGGCGGTGACGCGCATCAATCAGCAGACCCCGTTGTTTTTCGCGGCCAAGAACGGCAACGCGGACATGGTCAAATTGCTGCTCGCCGCGGGCGCCGATGCGGATGCGGTGGACGCGCGCGACACCACGCCGCTGATGCTCGCGGCGGGGTCGGGCAATGCGGACGCGGTGGCGGCGCTGATCGCGCATGGCGCGCAGGTCAACGCCCGGGAAGGCGCGCACGGCCAGACCGCGCTGATGTTCGCCGCGGCGCTCGATCGTGAGGCGGCGATTCGCGTTTTGCTGGCGCATGGCGCGGACCCGGGCGTTGCGACCCGGGTGGTGAAGCTCGGCTGCGGATCCGTCTTCGGCCAGGACGGATGCGCGCCGGTGGATCAGAATGGCGAACCGATCACCGCGGAACGGCCCGCGGGGGGACGCGGCGGAGCACGAACGGCGGAACGCGCGCCGGCCCCGCCCGCCGATCCGCGCGCCGATCAGGCGGCGCTCGACGCTTTGGCCAAAGCGATGGGCTTGAAGCCGGCGGAGATTCGGCGCGGCCCGGACGACGATCTGCGCGCGTCGATCGCCAAGCTTTCGGCGAAGGTCGATGAACTCGAAAAACGCCTGCCCGGCGGAAACGCGGCGGCGAACGGCCGTCCGCGATTCCAGCGCGCCCGCGCGACGGCGATGGGCGGCATGACCGCGCTGCTGTTCGCCGCGCGTCAGGGCCAGATGGCCGCGGCCAAAGCGCTGCTTGAAGGCGGAGCCGACATCAATCAGGTGAGCGGAGCGGATCAAACCAGTCCGCTGGTGGAAGCGATTCTGAACGGCCACCTGGATCTGGCGAAATTTCTGATCGATTGGGGCGCCGATCCGAACGCGGCGAACGAATTCGGATTGACGCCGCTGTACGCGACCATCGACGTGCAGTGGGCGCCCAAATCCTGGTTCCCGCAGCCGATCACCACGGAAGAACACGCGACGTATCTCGGCCTGATGATCGCGCTGCTCGACGATGGCGCGAATCCCAACGCGCGCCTCGGAAAGAAACTGTGGTTCCGGACCTTCGGCGATCACAGCTGGGTCGACACGGCCGGCGCGACCGCGTTCTGGCGCGCCGCGCAGGCCACCGATCTGACCGCGATGAAGCTGCTGGTCGCGCGCGGCGCGGATCCGAATATCGCCAACAGCGCCGGCGACTCTGCGCTGATGGTCGCCTCCGGTCTCGGCTGGGCGGCGAATTTCAGCCTGACCGCAGCCGGCCAGGCCGAAGGGGACCAGTGGATCGAAGCGGCGGCGAAATTTTGCATCGAGCACGGCGCCGACGTGAACGCGGCCGACGATCGCGGCTACACCGCGCTGCACGGCGCGGCGTATATCGGCGACAACGACTTGATTCAATACCTGATCGATAAAGGCGCCGACATCAAGGCGGTCGCCAAGGACAAGAACACGGTGGCCGATATGGCCAACGGTCCCACGCGCTTCGGCATTCCCCATCCCGAAACGGTGGCGTTTGCCGAAAAATTAGGCTCGGCGAATTCGCACAATTGCCGGTCGGATCAGTGCCTGGTGGCGCCGCAGCCCGATCGCCGGCGCGGGGGCGGGCAGCGTTGACGCGCGCGGTATTCTGGCTCCTGGCGATTGCGCCGCTATTCGCCCAAAACACAGCAGAGAGTTCGGCTGAATTTTCCGTTCGCGCCCTGAAATTCCGCTCCATCGGACCGGCCGTGATGGGCGGGCGCGTGGACGACGTCGCGGTGGTTGAAAGCGATCCGCGAATCGCCTACGTCGCGCTGGCCGGCGGCGGGTTGTGGAAGACGGTCAACGGATTCACCACCTGGGAACCGGTGTTCGATGACCAGCCGGTCGCTTCCATCGGCGCGGTCGCCGTGGCGCCGTCCGATCCGTCGATCGTCTGGGTGGGCACCGGCGAAGCCAACAACCGCCAGAGCTCCTCGTGGGGCAACGGAGTTTACCGTTCGCTCGACGCCGGGAAAACCTGGCAGCACATGGGTCTCGACGATACGCAGCACATCGGGCGAATCGTCATCAACCCGCGCGATCCGGATATTGTTTATGTCGCCGCCCTCGGGCACCTGTGGGGTCCGAATCATGAGCGCGGAGTTTACAAAACGACGGATGGCGGCAAAACCTGGACCACATCTTTATACATCAGCGACAACACCGGCGCGGCTGACGTCGCCCTGGATCGCGAAAGTCCCGATACGCTGTACGCCGCGATGTACGAACGCCGCCGCACCGCGTGGGGCTATGACGGCGGAGGTCCGGAAAGCGGGCTTTATAAAACCGTCGACGGCGGCGCGCACTGGACGCGATTGAGCGAGGGCATCCCGAAAGGCGACCTGGGCCGCATCGGCATCGACATTTACCGCCGCAATCCCAACATCGTCTACGCGCTGATCGAAAGCCCGCAGGGCGGCGTGTTTCGCAGCAACGATAAAGGCGCCACCTGGACGCGAATGGGCGCGACCAACCCGCGGCCGTCCTATTTCAGCCAGATACGCGTCGATCCCAACAACGATCTGCGCATCTGGGTTTCGGGCACCAGCCTGATGTCGTCCGAAGACGGCGGAAAAACGTTTCGCAATTCGACGCTGCCCACCAACAATGGCATCTACGGCTCCATGCATGAGGATTTTCACGCACAGTGGATCGATCCCAAAAATTCCGATCACATGATCGCGGGAAACGACGGCGGCATGCAGTCGACCTGGGACGGCGGCGCGCGCTGGGAATTGCACAACAACGTCGCCATCGGCCAGTTTTACGGCATCTCCTACGATTTGAAGCGCCCCTACGACGTCTGCGGCGGTTTGCAGGATAACGATAGCTGGTGCGGGCCGTCGCGCTCGCTGATCATTCGCGGCATCAGCAACGACGAATGGCTGAAGGTCGGCGGCGGCGACGGCATGTATTCGCAGATCGACCCGGAAGATCCCAACATTATTTATGCCGAGGGGCAGGACGGCAACATCACGCGCCGCGATCTGCGCACCCAACAATCGCGCAGCATCCGCCCGCGCGAACCCAGTGAGACCGAGCCTCGCTATCGCTTCCAGTGGACTACGCCGTTTTTGATTTCTCATTTCGATCACAACACGCTGTACATTGGCGGCAATTTTGTTTTCCGCTCCACCGATCGCGGCGATAGCTGGACCAAAATCAGTCCCGACCTGACCACCGGCGCGGATCGCAGCAAGATGCCGATCCTCGGAAAAATTCCGGATAAAGATACGCTGTCGCGCAACGACGGCGTCACCTCGTTTCCGGAAGTCACCACGCTTTCCGAATCGCCGGTTCGCGCGGGAATCGTGTGGGCCGGCACCAGCGACGGCAACCTGCAAGTCACGCGCGACGGCAAAACGTGGCAAAACGTGGCCGCCAACATTCCCGATCTGCCCAAGGGAACCTTCGCCAGCCGCGTGGCCGCTTCAAAATACGGCGAAGGCTCCGCGTTCGCGGCCTTCGACGGCCATCGCGATAACGACTTTACTCCGTATCTTTACCTCACCAACGATTTCGGTGAACACTGGATCGATATTTCCGGGGGCCTGCCCCACAACACCGGCACGGTCCGCGCCATCGCCGAGCATTCCCGCAATCAGAACCTGATTTTCGCCGGCACGGAAATGGGCCTTTATGTTTCCTTCAATCGCGGCGGAAACTGGCAGGAGCTGAAAAACAATCTGCCGCGCGTCCCCATCGACGACATTCTGATTCAGCCGCGCGAGAACGACCTGATCCTGGGCACGCACGGCCGCTCGATCTGGATTCTCGACGACATCACTCCCTTTGAGCAGATGAACGCGGAAATTTTGTCGAGCAACCTGCATCTGTTCGACATTCGTCCGGCCGTCGAATGGCATTTGATGGATGCCAAAACCGCGATCGGCCACGCATTTTTCATCACCGAAAATCCGCCCTACGGCGCGATCGTCCAGTATTATCTGAAGTCCAACACGGATCGGCCGAAAATCGAAATTCTCGATCCGGCGGGCAAACCGATTCGAACGCTTGCCAATGTGACCAGCGACACCGGATTGAATCGCGTAGCCTGGGACCTGCGCAGCGATCCGCCCGCGCGAGCTACGCCCGGGCAAGGCCGCGGAGGCCGCGGCGGCGCGCCGCGTGGATATCTGGTCCCGCCGGGCGAATACACCGTGCGCCTGACGGCCGGCGCGGCGCAGGATAGCAAAAAGGTTGTGGTGGAAGACGATCTGCGCGTTAAGTTGTCGCCGGCCGATCGCGCGGAACGCACCACGGCGATCACCGAGCTGTACGATATGGCCAAACAGGCCGACGCCGCGCAACGCCAGTTCACCGCGCTGCGCGCCTCCATCGCCGCGCTGCGCGAAACCTGGAAACAGTCGCGTTCGATTCCTGAACCGGCGACGAAAGCGCTCGACGATCTGGAAGAAAAAATGGACGCGATCGAAAAAACGCCCGCGCCCGATCTTGCCGCCGGCAGCACTTCGGCGCATTACACTCCGCCGCCGGTCGCGCAGCGCATCAATCGTCTGTACACCATGATCGACGGCTACTCCTTACAGCCCACGCCGGATCAACGGGCCGAGATGGCCGCGCTGCGCGCGGAAATGAACACCGTCGACGCGCAGATTCAGAAACTGATCGGCGAAGATCTGCCGCGCGCCAACAAGATCATCAACCAAGCCGGCGCGCCGCTCTTATCCATTTCGGACCGTCCCGCGAATCCGCCCCGCGGCCGACGATAGCCCGGAAAGGTTTTGAATATCTCCAAAATTGCCGGCCCGGCACTGGTGCCAGATCTCTATGAACACTGCTGAGCACATGTCCGCAGGTCAATGAATTGATACAATCAATCCCATCTGGTAGAACGAGGTGTTTCATGCACACACACCGTCTCTTCGCACTGCCCTTGATTTTTTTCTGCACGCTGACGCTCGAGGCGCAGAAGCGTCCCCTGAATCATCGCGATTACGATTCCTGGCGCGCCATTGAAACGCCGGTTCTTTCCCGCGACGGAAAATTTCTGGCCTACTCGCTGATGCCCGAAGAGGGCGACGGCCAGCTGGTGGTGCGTAACCTGACCACCGGCCAGGAAGTTCGCGAGGATTGCGGCGCGGCTCCCGCGCCCGGCGAAAACGCCGGCGAAGAAGTTCCCGCCGAAGGCCCGCCCGCGCCGCGCACCATCCACATCGCCTTCACCCATGACGGCGCCTTCGTGGTCGCCGGCGCGTATCCCTCGAAAGCGGACACCGACCGCGCCCGCCGCGAACACAAGCACCCCGACGAGATGCCGCGTGAAGGCATGATCATCGTGAACCTGGCGAACCTCACCGCGACGCACATCGCGGATGTCGCCAGTTTTCAGGTTCCCGAGTTGGGCGAAAGCTTCGTCGCGTATCTGCGCGCTCCTAAGCCGGGCGCCTCCGGCACAAACGCCGGCAATCAGGATGAGGATCAAGACCAGGGACGCGGACGCGGCGGAAATTCGGGCGCGGCCCGTTCACGAAATAAATATGGTTCGGACCTGGTTTTGCGCGACCTGCGCTCGTCGAAGGAACGCACCTTCGAAGATGTCGTCGAATATTCCATCTCCAAGGACGCCCGAACGCTGTTGTATGCGGTCGGCTCGCGCAAAGAGGAAAACAATGGAATCTATTGGGTCGAGCCCGGTAGCGACGCGTCGCCCGGAACTCTTCTTTCCGGCAAGGGAAATTATACGAAACTCACCTGGGACGTCGAGCAGCGGCACGCGGCTTTCCTGAGTGATCGCGACGATCAGGCGTCGAAGCCGGCGAAATTCAGCGCGTATTTGTGGGATCGCAGCGGCGCGCCGTCTGAAATTATTTCCACTTCCACGCCAGGTTTCCGCGCCGCCTACGCGATTCTCGATCGCGGCCCGATGAGCTTTTCGCGCGACGGATCGCGCCTGTTCGTGAGCTGCGCGCCGCTCGAGGAAATCGCCGCGCTCGAAGGATCCACTCGCGCGCCGTCCAATGAGACGGTTCACGCCGACCTGTGGAGCTGGAAGGATGATTACATTCAGCCCATGCAAAAAGTGCGCGCCGCGCAGGATCGCAGCCGCTCCTACCGCGCCGTGTACGATCTGAGCACTAAAACATTTCACCAGATTTCTGATCCAACCATGGCCGGCCTCACGCCGAGCGACGACGGCCGCTACGCCATCGGCACCGACGACCGGGCCTATCGCCGCATGGTCGATTATGACGGCAATTACAGCGATGTCTACCTGGTCGATCTACAGACCGGCGCGCGCCGGCTGGCGCTGAAGGAATTTCATTCCAACGGCGGGCGCGGCGGCGCGGGCGCCGTGCAGATTTCCCCTGACGGCCGCCACGCGCTCGCCTACAAAGACAAGCAATGGTGGTCGATCGCCGTTCCCGGAGGCACCGTGGCCAACCTGACCGGCCGGCTCGGCCCGGCGTTCTGGAATGAGGATCACGATACTCCCGACGACCCGCCCGCCTACGGCACCGCCGGCTGGACCAACGACAGCAAATGGGCAGTGCTGTACGACCGCTACGATGTCTGGGCCGTCGCGGCCGACGGATCGTCGGCGCGCAAGCTGACCGGCGGCCGCGGCTCCGATCTCGAATTCCGCGTCGTGCGCACCGATTCCGACGCCGATGAAGAAGCGCGCGGCATCGATCCCACCAAACCGCTGCTGCTGCGCGCGGAAAATCTGGAAACGCGCGAATCCGGATTTTATTCCGCGTCGGCGTTAAACGGCAGCCAGGTTCACAAGCTGATTTCCGGCCCGAAAAATTATCGGGTGCTGGGCAAAGCCCAAGACGCCGACGTCCTGATGGTCACCGCGACCACCTTCAAGGATCAGCCCGATATCTATGTCACCGATTCAAGCTTCCGCGCGATGAAAAAAGTGACCGACGCCAATCCGCAGCAGGCGCACCTTTTATGGGGCACAAACGAGCTGATTCATTACCGCAACGCCGACGGCGTCCCGCTTGAAGCCACGCTTTATAAACCGGAAAACTTCGATCCGTCGAAAAAATATCCGATGCTGATTTATATTTACGAGCGTTTAACGCAAAATTTGAATAATTTTGTGCGTCCCGCGCCGGGAACCAGCATCAATATTTCCTATTATGTCAGCAATGGTTACCTGGTGCTGACGCCGGATATTGTTTATACCGTCGGCTATCCGGGTCAAAGTGCGCTCAAATGCGTGCTGCCGGCGATCGAAGCGGTCGCCGAAAAAGGCTACGTGGATCGCAGCCGCATCGGCATTCAGGGCCATAGCTGGGGCGGCTATCAGACCGCGTACATGCTGACGCAGACCCATATTTTCCGGGCCGCCGAAGCAGGGGCGCCGGTGGCCGACATGATCAGCGCCTATGACGGCATCCGCTGGGGCACCGGCCTGCCGCGCCAGTTTCAATACGAAAAAACACAAAGCAGAATCGGCGGAACTTTGTGGCAATATCCACTCCGATTTATCGAGAATTCTCCGATCTTTATGGTGGATCGCATTACCACGCCGGTGTTGATTCTGGAAAATGACGGCGACACCGCGGTGCCCTGGTATCAGGGGCTGGAATTTTTTCTCTCGCTGCGCCGGCTTGGCAAGGAAGCCTATTTGTGGAATTACAACGGCGAGCCGCATGGGCTTCAGCATCGCGGTCCGCAGAAGGATTACACGGTGCGGATGCAGGAATTCTTCGATCATTTCCTCAAAGGCGCGCCGGAGCCGGATTGGATGCAGCACGGCATCCCGTATATCGATCGCGAGCAGGAAAAAGAAAAAATCAACGCGTTATATGGCGAATCGGGCGCGGAAGATAAGAAGAAGTAGGGCGGCGGCGCTCATGCTTGCGCTCGCGATGGCGGCGCAGGGCGCACTTTTGCCATCGAAGTTCTACGTCGTCGCCACCTCGTTCTCGGATAACGGGGCACTGTTTTACTACCGCCTTGTTGCGGTTGCGCCCGATGGCCCTGACTCGCTCATTCGCTATATCCGGGTCGCCCCCGCGGACCCCACCTGCCCGCGGATGATCGTACAGCAGACGCAAGCTATCGCGCGAGCTGGGTCTATCGCTGCCGTGGTCGGGCAGAACAATCCATGCGCCATCCAGCCGTCGAGTCTGCGTTCCACGATTCGTGGGTATCGGATTAAAGCGTCGGTACTGGAGACGATCAGCTTTGGGATCATTGCCGATTGCGGCTCTTCGACACGTTCGCTTGAGCTCCCCGACATCCAGAGTTTGCAGTGGAACCGATTGAAGAAAGCACACCCGGGCGAGGCCCATCTGTGGGACCTCGCCTCGCAAATTGCCGGTCGCTATTTTGGCGAGAAGGATCCGTTCACGAGCAGCAACGAGCAGGAGGATCTGGCGTTGCAGCGCGCGGGGGAGAGTATCCTTCCGGAGCTTCGCTCAGGCCGGTACGATCCCGGGCTTCTAGCGAGCACGAAAGCGGCTGGCTGGCGAAGGGATTTCCCCACTTTCGGTTCGCTCCTGGCGGACTATCGCGGGCTGGTTGACGTCCACACTTTATTTGTTGCGCAGCTTCTCAATGCCGGCGGCTACCGGTTTAGTTCTTACGTCGCTCCCAAGTACCCGCCGATCGCGAGTCAGGCACGGGTTGAAGGCGAGGTCAAGCTGGCATTGAAGGTCGACCCAACAAGCGGCGAAGTGCGCGGCGCCGAAGCTGTTTCGGGTCACCCATTGCTGAAACCCTCAGCGGTGATTGCCGCAAAACAGTGGCGATTCGAACCGAATTCGCTCACCTCGACGAGCCTCCGCGTCACCCTGAATTTTTCGCTCAATTGTCCATAAATACATATGCCGAACGGATCATCACCCCCTATTCCGTTGTGAGGTTGTTCAACGCATGTAACGACCGGCATCATAAAAACGTATCTTCAGGAGAGGTATGAATACCACCCTACCCAGCGATCTCAAGCCGGCTGCTCCGGTCACACCCAAACAGGCGCCGAAACAGCCGCCGAAATCTTCCCGCGGACGTTGGGTCGGATGGGTCATCCTGCTGGCTGCGGCGGCCGCGGCCTATCACTACTGGCCGCAGATCAAGCAATTCACCGCCGCGCCCGCTCCGGCGGCGGGCGGCGGAAAAGGCAAAGGGAAGGGCGGCGGGGTCACTCCCGTGGTCGCCGCGCGGGTTCGCAAGGGCGACATCAATCTTTATGACACCGGGCTCGGCGCGGTGACTCCGATTTACACCGTCACCGTGAAGAGCCGCGTCGACGGCCAGTTGATGAAGGTGAACTTTAAGGAGGGTCAGCTGGTGCATCAGGGCGAGTCGCTGATCGAAATCGATCCGCGGCCGTACCAGGCGGCGCTCGATCAGGCGGAGGGGCAACTGGTGCATGACCAGGCGCTGCTGAAGAACGCGCACGTGGACCTGGACCGCTATACCGTCCTGCTGAAGCAGGAAGCGATTCCCGAACAGACCTACGCGACGCAGCAGGCGCTGGTGACGCAGTACGACGGCAACATCAAAATGGACCAGGCCGCGATCGAAGCGGCCAAAGTGAACCTGGTCTATTGCCACATCGGCGCGCCGATCACGGGCGTGGTGGGGCTGCGGCTGGTGGATCCCGGAAACATCGTTCACGCCACCGACACCAATGGCATGGTGGTAATCACGCAAGTCGATCCGATCAGTGTGATTTTCACCATCCCTGAAGATCAGCTCCCCGCGGTGCTCGAAAAATTTCACGCGGGCCAAACGTTGGCGGTGGAAGCGTGGGATCGCGATCTGAAAACGAAGCTTGCGCAGGGAACGCTTGCCACCATCGACAATCAGATCGATCCGACCACCGGCACGCTGCGGCTGCGCGCCGATTTCGACAACAAGAGCAACAAGCTGTTTCCCAGCCAGTTCGTCAACGCGCGGCTTCTGGTGCAGCGCAAACACAATGTGACGCTGGTGGACGATGCCGCCATCCAGCGCAACTCGCAGAACACCTACGTGTGGCTGATCAAGCCCGACAACACCGTGACCATTCGCCAGGTGACCACGGGCGCGAGCGAGTCCGGGCTGACCGAGATTGTTTCCGGGCTTGACGCCGGCGACGAAACGGTGATGGTCGGCGTTGACAAGTTGCAGGAGGGCAGCCGCGTGAGTGCGCAGGTGGCAGGAGAAAAACCGCAAGCCGGCAGCGGCAAGGGCGGCAAAAAAGGATCATGAATCCGTCCCGGACGTTTATCCTGCGGCCGGTGGCGACGTCGCTGCTGATGGCCGGCATTCTTCTGGTGGGCGGCGTGGCGTACGATCAGTTGCCGGTTTCGGCGCTGCCCGAAGTCGATTACCCCACCATCCAGATCATCACGTTCTATCCCGGCGCGAGCCCGGAGGTGATCGCCTCGTCGGTGACGGCGCCGCTCGAGCGGCAGATGGGCGAGGTCCCCGGGTTGCAGCAGATGATGTCGACCAGCTCCGACGGCAGTTCGGTGATCACGCTCGAATTCAATTTGAGTTTGAACATTGACGTGGCCGAGCAGGAAGTGCAGCAATCGATCAACGCTTCGGGGACGTATCTTCCGGCCGATCTTCCGACGCCGCCGATCTACGCGAAAGTCAATCCCGCCGATACGCCGATCCTGACCATCGCGCTCTATTCCGATGCGCTGCCGTTATCGAAAGTCGAGGATCTGGCCGACACGCGGCTGGCGCCCAAAATTTCCCAATTGCCCGGCGTGGGACTGGTCAGCATCAGCGGCGGACAGAAGCCGGCGGTGCGCATTCAGGTGAATCCCACCTCGCTCAGCTCTTATGGACTGAACCTCGAAGACGTGCGCAACGCGATCACCGCGGCCAACGTGAATCAGGCCAAAGGAAATTTCGACGGGCCGCGGCAGGCGTACCAGATCGGGGCCAACGATCAGCTTCTTTCGAGCGCCGATTACCGGCCGCTGGTGGTGGCCTATCGCAACGGCGCGCCGGTGCGCCTCAGCGATATCGCCAGCGTGATCGACGACACCGAGAACGTGCGCCAGGCCGCGTGGATGAACGACACGCCGGCGGTGATCGTGAACATCCAGCGCCAGCCCGGCGCCAACATCATCGCGGTGGTCAATCGCGTGAAGGCGCTGCTGCCGCAGTTGATCACCTCCATGCCGCAGTCGGTCCAGGTGAAAACTTTGACCGACCGCACCACCACCATTCGCGCCTCCGTCGAAGACGTGCAGTTCGAGCTGATGCTGACCGTCGGCCTGGTGGTGATGGTGATTTTCCTGTTCCTGCGCAATCTTCGCGCGACCATTATTCCCAGCATCGCCGTGCCGCTGTCGCTGGTGGGCACCTTCGCCGTGATGTACCTGCTGGGCTACAGTTTGAACAATCTTTCTTTGATGGCCCTCACCATTTCCACCGGATTCGTGGTCGACGACGCCATCGTGATGATCGAAAATATTTCGCGCTACATCGAGGAAGGAATGCGGCCCCTGCAAGCCGCGCTGCGCGGGTCGGAGCAGATCGGATTCACCATCGTTTCGCTCACCGTTTCGCTGATCGCGGTGCTGATCCCGCTGCTGTTCATGGGCGACATCGTCGGCCGTCTGTTCCGCGAATTCGCGGTGACGCTGGCGGTGACCATTCTGGTGTCGGCCGTGGTTTCCCTGACGCTGACGCCGATGATGTGCGCCAAACTATTGAAGCACACGCCGCCGGAGCAGCAGGGCGGCTTTTATCGTTTCTCGGAAAAAGCCTTCGAGGCGATCATCGCCGTTTACGGCCGCACGCTCCAGTGGGTGCTGCGCCGTCAGACGACGACTTTGCTGGTCGCCGTGGGGACGCTGGTGGCGACGGTGGTTCTGTTCTACGAAATTCCCAAAGGATTTTTTCCGATTCAGGACACCGGCGTGATTCAGGGCATCTCCGAAGCCGAGCAGACCATTTCCTTCAAGGCCATGTCGGAGCGCCAGCAGGTGCTGCAAAAAGTGATTCTCCAGGACCCCGCGGTCGACAGCCTTTCTTCATTTATTGGCATCGACGGCACCAACCTGACGTTGAACACCGGCCGCATTCAGATCAATTTGAAGCCGCTCGAGCAGCGCAAGATCAGCGCCAGCGAGGTGATCCGCCGGTTGCAGCCGCAGCTGGCCAAAGTTTCCGGCATCACGCTGTACATGCAGCCGGTGCAGGACCTGACGGTGGAGGACCGCGTCAGCCGCACGCAGTTTCAATATACGCTCGAAGATCCCAATGCCAGCGAGCTCAACGAATTCGTTCCGAAAATGGTGGAGCGCCTGCAACAACTGCCGGAGCTGCGCGACGTGGCCACCGACCAGGAGGTGAAGGGCCTGCGGGTGACGCTGGTTTTCGACCGCGACACCGCGTCGCGCCTGGGAATTACGCCGTCGACCATCGACAACACGCTCTACGACGCCTACGGCCAGCGCCAGGTGTCAACGATGTTCACGCAGTTGAACCAGTATCACGTGGTGCTGGAGGTGAAGCCGAATTTCCAGGCTGCGCCGGGCGATCTGCGCGATTTGTTCATCCGCTCCGCCGGTTCTTCGGGCGGAAGCGGCGTAGTCTCCGGCGGATCGACTCTCACCGCGGGATTCGGACCATCCAGCGCGTCGGTCGCGGCGGCCACGGGCGGCGCGGCGCTGGCCGGCGTCACCGCGCTGGCGACGGCCAGCAGCGCATCAGGCGCGGCGTTCGGGGCGCCGGCGCCATCGGCTCTGGTGTTCACCGCCGCCAACGGCAGCCAGGTTCCCTTGAGCACGTTCACGCACATCGAAACGTCTTCAGCGCCGATCACGGTGAATCATCAGGGACAGTTCCCGGTGGTCACGCTGTCGTTCAATCTGGCGCCCGAAGCTTCGCTCGGCGACGCGGTCGCCGATATCAATCGGGTGAAAGAAGATCTGAACATGCCGGCGAGCATTCAGGCCGCGTTTCAGGGCACCGCGTCAGCGTTTCTCAACTCGCTCGCCAACGAACCGATCCTGATTCTGGCCGCGCTGGTGACGGTTTATATCGTCCTCGGGGTGCTGTATGAAAGCTACATCCATCCGCTCACCATTCTGTCCACGCTGCCGTCGGCCGGCGTGGGCGCATTGCTGGCGCTGTACATCTGCGGCCAGGATTTCAGCATCATCGCGCTGATCGGAATCATTCTGCTGATCGGCATCGTCAAAAAGAACGGCATCATGATGATCGATTTCGCGCTCGACGCCGAGCGCAACGAAGGCATGGAGCCGACCCAGGCGATCTATCAGGCCTGCCTGCTGCGCTTCCGCCCGATCATGATGACCACCATGGCGGCGCTGCTCGGCGGCCTGCCGCTGGCGATGGGCACCGGCACCGGCAGCGAATTGCGGCGTCCGCTGGGCATCACCATGGTCGGCGGATTGATCTTCAGCCAGGCGCTGACGCTGTACACGACGCCGGTCATTTATTTATGGTTCGAACGGCTGGCGCGCCGCTTCCGCACGGTGGAAGCTCCGGATGAAGGGATCCAGCCGGAGATGGTGCACGGCGACTAATGAACATCTCCCAGCCGTTTATTTACCGGCCGGTCGCGACCACGCTGCTGACCATCGCCGTGGCGCTGGGCGGAGCCGTCGCCTACAATCTGCTGCCGGTTTCGCCGCTGCCCCAGGTGGATTTTCCGACGATTTCGGTAAGCGCGCAGCTTCCCGGCGCGAGTCCGGAGACGATGGCCTCCGCGGTGGCCACGCCGCTGGAGCGCCAGTTCGGACGCATCGCCGCGGTGACGGAGATGACCTCCACCAGCACGCTCGGCGGGTGCAACGTCACCTTGCAGTTCGATCTGAATCGCGATATCAACGCCGCGGCGCGGGACGTGGAAGCGGCGATTAACGCGGCGCGCGGCTATCTCCCGGCGAATCTTCCGAGCAATCCCAATTACCGCAAGGTGAACCCCGCCGACGCGCCGATTTTCCAGATCGCGCTGACCTCGCCGGTGCTCGATAAAGGCCAGATGTACGACGCCGCGTCCACCATCATGGCTCAGAAATTTTCGCAGATTAAAGGCGTGGGCCAGGTGTTCGTCTACGGCAGCGCGCTGCCCAGCGTGCGCGTGGAGCTGAACCCGATGGTGCTCAACAAGTACGGCATCGGCCTCGAAACCGTACGCGGGGTTCTGGCCAACGCCAATGCGAATATTCCCAAGGGCCATTTCTCGAACGATTATCACAGCTTCGAAGTCGGCGCCAATGACCAGATGTTCAAGGCCAAGGAATACCGGCCGCTGCTGGTGGCCTATTCGAACGGCGCGCCGGTGCGTGTTTCCGATGTCGGCGACGTGGTCGATTCCGTCGAGGACCTGCGCAATGCCGGCTATTCGAACGGCAGCCCCTCGGTCCTGATCACCATCAATCGCCAGCCCGGCGCCAACATCATCGACACCGTCGACCATATTCGCGCGGCAATCCCCTACGTCAAAGCCGCCATTCCGCAATCGATCCATCTCACCGTCACGCAGGATCAGACCGTCACCATCCGCGCCTCCGTGCACGATATCGAAGTCACCATGCTGATTTCGGTGCTCCTGGTGATCCTGGTGGTTTTCGTGTTCCTGCGCAGCGTGCGCACCACGCTGATTCCCAGCGTCGCCGTGCCGGTTTCGCTGATCGGCACCTTCGGCGTGATGTACCTGGCGGGCTACAGCCTGGATAATCTTTCGCTGATGGCGCTGTGCATCGCCACCGGATTCGTCGTCGACGACGCCATAGTGGTCATCGAAAATATTTCGCGCTATCTCGAAAAAGGGATGAAGCCGATGGCCGCGGCGCTGCACGGAGCGCAGGAAATCGGGTTCACGGTGCTGACCATCAGCATCTCGCTGGTCGCCGTGTTCATTCCGCTGCTGATGATGGGCGGCATCGTCGGCCGCCTGTTCCGGGAATTTTCGGTGGTGCTCTCGGTGGCCATCGGCGTGTCCATGCTGGTGTCGCTGACCACCACGCCGATGATGTGCGCGCATCTTTTAAAGGAACACGAAACGCACGGGCGCATTTATCAGTGGAACGAAAAAATTTTCAACTCGATTGTGGACGTATACGCGCGCACGCTGCAACGGGTGCTGCGTCATCCCGCGATTACGCTGGTGGTTCTCGGCTTGACCATCGCGCTCAACGTTTTTCTGTACATCCGCGTGCCCAAGGGATTTTTCCCGCAGCAGGATAACGGACGATTGCAGGGCACCATCCTCGGCGACCAGGCCACCTCGTTTCAATCGATGCAAGGCATCATGCTGCAAATGGTTCGCCTGGTCGAGTCCGATCCGGCGGTCGAAACCGTCACCGCGTCCACCGGCGGCAGCGGCGGCGGAGGCAGCACCATCAATCAGGGCCGCATGAACATTCAGTTGAAGGCGCTGAGCGTCCGCAAGGTTTCGGTTTACGATGTGATCGAACGTCTGCGCCCGAAGCTCAGCCGCGTGCGCGGCGCGAGCCTCTATCTGGTCGCCTCCCAGGACGTGCGCGTGGGCGGCCGATCCAGCGCGGCGCTGTATCAGTTCACCATGACCGGGGATAATTTGCAGGACCTGGTGAAGTTCGGCCGGCCCATGCTCGAAGCGGTGCGCGGGATTCACATTCTGCGCGACGTCAACAGCGATCAGCAGATTAACGGGCTTCAGGAAAACGTGGTGTACGACCGCAACACCGCGGCGCGCTTCGGCATTTCGTCGCAGTTGATCGACAACGTTCTATACGACGCCTTCGGCCAGCGGCAGGCGTCGACCATGTACACCTCGCTCAATCAATATCACGTGGTCATGGAAGCGGCGCCGCGTTTCTGGCAGGATCCGCAGTTCCTGCACATGATTTACGTTCAATCCCCGAGCGGGCAACAGGTCCCGCTCGATGCTTTCGCGAAATTCGCGCCGGCCACGGCGCCGTTGTCGGTGAATCATCAAGGATTGTTTCCCGCCGTCACCATTTCCTTCAATCTCGCGCCGGGCGTCGCTCTGGGGGAAGCGGTGGACGCGATTCAGGCGGCCGCATTCAAGGTCGGGTTGCCGGACACGATTCACACCATGTTCGCGGGGACGGCGCGCGCTTATCAGGATTCGCTCGGCAGCGAACCCATTTTAATTGCAGCGGCGCTGGCCACCGTTTACATCGTGCTGGGCATGCTGTATGAAAGCTACATTCATCCGATCACCATTCTTTCGACGCTGCCATCTGCCGGCGTCGGCGCGCTGCTGGCGCTGATGATTTCGCACACGGAGCTGACGGTCATCGCGATGATCGGCATCATTCTGCTGATCGGCATCGTCAAGAAAAACGCGATCATGATGATCGATTTCGCTCTGGCGGCCGAGCGCGGGGAGAATCTCAAACCGCGCGACGCGATTTACCAGGCCTGTCTGCTGCGTTTTCGTCCCATTCTGATGACCACCATGTCGGCGATGCTCGGCGCGCTGCCGCTGGCCGTCGGCGGAGGAAACGGCAGCGAACTGCGCCAGCCGCTGGGCATCACCATTATCGGCGGCCTGATCGTCAGCCAGCTCCTGACGCTATACACGACTCCGGTGGTTTACCTCGCGCTCGACCGGCTGCGTCTGCGCTTCACTCGGGAGCAGTCCGGGCCTTCCGAGCAACAGCCGTCTTTCTCGCAGGCGTAAAGGGCGCGTCGACATCCGCCGCGTCGCTCAGCATTAGCAAGGTGCTGAAAAAGGGGACAGACCGCTCTGTCCACGGCCATGGTCGCACGCGGCTTGCATAACTTACCGTCGGGGACAGAGTAGTCTGTCCCCTTTTTCAGCACTCCGCTAGGGCGTCTGCACCTGCACCCCGCGATCCTCCAGAATCGATCCGACCGCGCGCTCCAGTGCGGCTTTCGCTTTGATATACGCGCTCTTGGCGACCACCTCCGCCGATTTCGCCTGCGCCACATAGCTCTGATATTGAATGATGAAAAACGTCGTCGACACGCCTTCGTTGTAGCGCGTCTGCTCCAGATCAAGCGATTGCTCCTGCAATTTGCGCGTCTCGGCCGCCGCTTCGTACGACGCCCGCGCACGTTCCATCGCGATCAGCGCATCTTCCACCTCAAGCTGCGCCTGGTTGCGCAGTTGCCGCTCGCGAACCTGCGTCTGGCGGACCTGCAATTCATCGCGCGCCTCATCGGCCTGCGCCACGCGATTGCGCAGCGGCAGCGTGAGCTGAAACCCGATCGCATACGTCGGATTCTTTCGCGTCACAAGCTGATCGAGGATGGTTCCGTAGCCGCCGTTGAACTGTGCCGCGCCGATCACGAACGGCTGTCCGGCCAGCGCGTTATTTTGCGCGGTGCCCAACAAATCCAGCTCCGGACGCAGATTGTTGCGCGAACCCTCCAGGCTTTCCTGCGAAATTTGCACCTGCGCGCCGGCCTGCGCCAGATCGGGCCTCTGCTTGTACGCCTCAGCCAGCAGATCCTCCAGCCGCGGCAGAGGCTGCGTGTCCGGCGGATTCAGCGAATCGGTGGGAATAATGCGTGCGTTGCGCACCTGAGCGTCTTCGCTGCCGCGCTTGGTCAGCACGTTTTTCAAAATCGCTTCCTGCTCCTGAAGTAGCCCGCGCGAATTGATCAGATCCTGCCGGCTCGCCGAAACCTGCGCCCGCGCGCGGCTCAGCTCCAGCGGCGCCAGCGTGCCTTCTTCCACCTGCGCCTGATTATCGGCCAGAAGTTTTTGCGCAAACGCCAGCGTGTCTTCCTTCACCTTCACGTCTTCCGCCAGCGCGACCAGGTCCGTGTACAATCGCACCACGCCGTAGACCACTTCGATGAGCTGCTGCCGGAACAGCAGCGCCGAAATTTTCTGCTCGCCCATCGCGACGCGGATAAAGCGATCATTCACGCGCCGTCCGAACCCGCGCAGCAGCGGCTGAGTCACCGTCAGCGCCGCATCGGAGTTGATGTATGGATTCACCACCCACGACGTGGCATTCGCGTTGGTTTCCGTGTTGCTGAAGGACAAATTGACATTCGTTCCGTAGCCGAATCCTTGATCGAAACTCACGTTGCCCGTGGTTACGTTGCTTTCAAGCGTCGGCACACCGGCGATGAAGTTATTGATTTCCGGTGTGGACTGGTGCGACCAGTTGTAACTGGCGTTCAGCACCGGATCGAATTGCGGCAGCGGCGACCCGTTCGATAGCGCGATGGTTCCGAGCATCGAAAGATTCACCTGCGGCTCGCCCAGCACGCCCAACTCGAGCGCGTTGCTCGCGACCGTCGTGCCCGGCGTCGATTGCGTGGCGGCCTGCGTCAGCAGCGGACTTTGCGGACCGCCCACGCCGGTAGGCGGCTGCGCCAGTGTGAACAAAATCCCGCGCGGCAATCCGCCGCCCCGCGCGAGCAAGGTTTCGGTGCGCGCCAGCGGGATCGCGTAGCGCTCCAGTTCCACGTCCAGATTGTTTTCGATGGCCAGCGCGATCGCGTCATTCAACGAAATCCGCAATTCGCCGCCGCGCAGCAGCTCCAGCAAGCGCGGCGAATTTTCAAAGCTCGGCAGGGCCACATTGCGCGGCGAATAAGGACGAAGAATCGCGCGCGCCCCCGGCTGGGCCTGCACCACCGATAGCGAAAGAAACAGCGCAAAAAAGTGCTTCATCATCTCTCCAGAAACGTTTAGGATAACCGAGGCGCGCTATCCTGCAATTTGCGCGAAAAATCGAGCATCGCCTACAAACTCACTCTGGAATACGACGGCTCGAAATTTTCCGGCTGGCAGACGCAGATCAACGCCCGCACCATTCAAGGCGAGCTGCAATCGGCGGCCGATGAAATTTTCGAAGTCGAAACCGAGATCCAGGGCGCCGGCCGCACCGACGCAGGGGTCCACGCGCTGGGCCAGGTGGCGCATCTGAAAGTGCGAAATCCGCGAAGGAAACTCGCACCCGCGCAGCTCTTGAGGGACCTGAATGATCGTCTTCCCTCCTCGATCGCCGTGGTCGATCTGACCGAAGCCGCGCCGGATTTTCACGCCCGGCACGATGCCCTCTCGCGCGCCTATTTTTATCAGATCTCGACGCGCAAAACCGCGCTTTCCAAGCGCTACGTGTGGTGGATCAAGCAGCCGCTCGATCTCGAAAAAATGCAGCAAGCCGCCGCGCTGATCCCCGGCCGTCACGATTTCGCCGCCTTTCGCGCGGCCGATCCGTCGCGTCCCGGCGAATCGAGCCTCGTGGTGGTCGATTCCGCGGAATTCGCGCGCGACGAGCACCTGATCGTTTTCCGCATCGAAGCCTCCCATTTTCTATGGAAAATGATTCGCCGGCTGACCGGCACGCTGGTGAAAATCGGCCTGGGCGAAGTGACGGTGGAGCAATTCAGCAGCTTACTCGAAGGCCGCAAGAATCCGAAACTCGACGTCGGGGCGTGGGCCGCGCCGGCCTCGGGCTTGTTCCTCGAAGCGGTACGGTACTGATTATTTTTGGCTGAGCCCGCCATCCACGGCGATCAACTGGCCGGTGACGAAGTTCGTCGCGCTCAAAAAATACATCACCGCTTCCGCGATCTCGTCCGCCGTGCCGCCGCGGCGCGCCGGAGTTTTTTCGATCAGATGCCGCGCGCGTTCGTCCGGCTCGCCAAATGGAATTACGCCCGGCGCGACGGAATTGACCGTCACCTTCGGCGCGAACGCCTTCGCCAGCGCGCGTGTCAGCATGATCACTCCGGCTTTGGACGCGCAATAATGCGCATTATGCGACCACGGCCGGATACCGCCCAGCGAACTGATATTGACGATCCGACCGCCGTCGCGCGCCAGCATTCCCTTGGCGGCTTGCTGGCAGCAGAAAAAGGCCGCTTTGAGATTTACGGAATGAATAAAATCCCAGTCGGCCTCCGTGACGTTCAGCGGATCGATGGTTGTAAAACGCGCCGCGTTGTTGACCAGCCCGTCAATGGGTCCGATTTCCTCGAACATGCGGTGGATCTCTGGAACGCGCTCCAGATTCGCGCGAACGAGGCGCGCGTCGCCGCACTCCGCGGCGGTCGCGTGAGCCTCGGCTTCCGACCCATGATAATGAATCACCACGCGAGCGCCTTCTCGCGCCAGACGCAGGGCAATCCCGCGGCCGATTCTCTTCGCGGCGCCGGTGACGAGGATTACGCGGCCATCGAGGCGGGCCATAAGATCAGACTAACGGATCGCCATGCACTTCCACTTCATCCGGATCGACGCCGGCGAGCTCCGGCTCCGGCAAACGCCCGGAGAAATTCGCCCACGCCCAAAAAATCGCCGTAGTCGAGCTGAGCACGCCGCTCCACGCCCCGATCACGCGCGGGGAAACGTGCACCGTCGCGAGTCCGGCGACGCCCATGGACATCATCATCGTCATCCAGGTCCAGGTTTCGATGGTCGAAAACACGCGGCCGCGAAACTCGTTCGAAACGTGGCGCAGGAGCTGCGCAAAATTCAGCACGGAACTGACCGCGACCGTCGCGCGCGACAACGCGATGAAAATCAGCGCCAATCCGAAGGTCGGCGACTGGCTGAACAGGACATACGCGCCGCCGTGCAAAACATAGCAGATGGAGATGGTTCGCTTGTAACCGTTGAAACTGAGTTTCCGGCCGATGCGATGCGCGAAAATCGCTCCCGCAACCAGCCCCAGCCCGGCGCAGCCCCAGATCGTTCCGATCCCCGCGGGTCCACGATGAAAAACTTCTTCGCCGAAAATGCTGAACAGAATCTGCGCCGCGCCGCCGCCGGTGGCCCATCCGACCGCGACCAATCCGATTCCCAGAATCAGCGGCGACGACCGCATGTAGCGCAGTCCCTCGGTGTATTCGTGCCACGGCCGCACCACTTTGTCCTCGGCCAGATCCTTGCGCTCCGCCTTAAAACCTTTTTCGACGCGCAGGTGCCAGATGCACCACGCCGAAAACAAGAACGAAATGGCGTTAAACACGAACGCGATTTTGTAGCCGAACGTGCTCACGGAAAATCCGCCCAGAAACGCCCCGATGGTCGTGGTCGACCACTGGGTGAGCTGCGTCAGCGAATTCGCGGTGTGCAGATCGTCTTTGGTCGCGATGGTGGGAAGAATGGACGCGCGCCCGCTGGTGAAAAACGGCGACGCGAACATCAGCGCGCCGCTGAGCAGA
Organism: Bryobacteraceae bacterium; assembly: GCA_035507655.1. Lineage (GTDB taxonomy): Bacteria > Acidobacteriota > Terriglobia > Bryobacterales > Bryobacteraceae > Palsa-187. The sequence goes on from DATJNW010000016.1 coordinate 42,619, forward strand.
TAGAGCAGCCAGGTGCGGCCGTGCGGAATCGCGAAAATGAACATCAGCGCGATCACCGCGCGCGTCAGATCGCTGCTGATCATGATCCGCTTGCGATCCCAGCGATCCAACAAAACACCGGCAATCGGTCCGGCCGTGACCGCGGGAATGGCGCGCGCGATCAAGACCAGCGCGACCACCAGGCCCGAGCCGGTATTGGCCAGCGCCAGGCTGAACACGGCGATGTTGTTGAAATTGTCGCCGACCTCGCTCACCACTTGTCCGGACCAGGTGAATCGATAATTGCGATTGCGGCGAAGCAGATGAAAGAAATCGTTCATCGTTTACAAACCCGCTGCGTTGGTCCGCCCGGAAGAGAGTCTTTCAAGAAACAACTTCTTCGCGAACCGCGATCGATTTCAAAAAATCGCGATCGATCTCGAAACCGAATCCGGGCGCGCCCGGAACGGTAATGGTTCCGCGCGGCGAAACTTCGACGGCCGGCGAAATGATGTCGCGTTTCCAATATCGTTGGCTGGCGGAAACGTCGCCGGGAAGAATGAAATTGGGCAGAGTCGAAAGCGCGATATTGTGGGCCCGCCCAATGCCCGATTCGAGCATGCCCCCGCACCACACCGGAATCCCGTGCTGCTGCGCGACATCGTGAACGCGTTTGGCCTCGCGAAATCCGCCCACGCGTCCGAGCTTGATATTAATGATGCCGCAAGCCTTCATGCGGATCGCCTGTTCGGCCTGGTGCGCGTTGCGAATGCATTCATCGAGGCAAATCGGCGTCTGAAGCTGCGCTTGCAGCGCCGCGTGGTCGATGATTTCGTCGTGCGCCAGCGGCTGCTCGATCATCATCAGATTGAATTCATCCAAACATTTCAGCCGCGCCGCGTCGTCGAGCGTATAAGCGGAATTGGCATCGGCCATCAGACGAATCTTCGGAAACGCGCGCCGCACTTCGCGGATCACGTCGACGTCCCAACCGGGTTTGATCTTCATCTTGATGCGTTGATAACCGGCGTTCACTTCGGCGCCGATTTTTTCAAGAAGCTTTTCGACGGTCTCCTGAATGCCGATGGACACGCCGCAATCGATCTCCGCGCGCGAGGCTCCGCCTATCTGTTTCGCGAGCGGCACGCCGTTGCGACGGGATTCGAGATCCCACACCGCGACCTCGACTCCGCCGCGCGCCATCCGATGGCCGCGAATGTGAGCGGTGCGATCGGCAACCTGATCCGCGCTTTCAAACGTGTGCTGGAGCACGCGCGGCGCAACGTAATCGCGCGCGATCAGCCACGCCGATTCGGTCCATTCTTCGTTGTAAAACGGATTTTCGCCGGCGGTAATTTCGCCCCAGCCGCTCAAACCTTCGCTCGACACTTCGATCAGCACCATATGCCGCTCATAGGTGCGGCCGAAACTGGTCTCGAAATAATGCAGCAGCGGCATCCGGATCTGGCGCAGAGTGATGCGTTCTATTTGGAATCCCATTTGGAAAAAATGTAGCTGCCGGCCTCGGGCGTGCGCTCGAATCCGGTGACGGTTAAACCTTTCGCGAAATTTTCCAGGAACTGCTCGCTCGCGCGTTTCTGAATTTCCCGGGCGCGCGCGGCGTCGGTTTCCTTGATGCTGTAAATACCGCCCGGAATCGAGATGCGCGCGATTTCCGGCTCACGCTGGCGCGGCGCGCCGTTGATGATCGCTTCGGTGCGCGGCGTAGCCATCCACCATTCGGGAACGCAGCGATCGGTGGGAAGGCCCGCGTGCAGTTTGCTCGAAGTGGTGCCGTATTGATTTAAAACGTAGCGGCGGATGATGCAGCCCAGGCGCTCGATATTGAAATAGGCGTTCTTGATTTCGAGCGGATCGAAGGTCCACTCCATCAGCTCGATGCCGCGCGCCAGCGCCTCCCTGCGCTGTTCGAGCTTCAGCAAACGGCCAACGCCGGAGTTGCGATATTCGCTTTTGACGCCAAGCATGTGGCTGTGCAGATACGATTTTCCGCCGGCCTTGATGCCGGGAATCGCCAGGCAAAATCCGATCATACAATTCTTGTCGAAGGCGCCAAACGCCTGGCCGCCGACTTTCGTCGCGGTGACGAACAGCCGCACCGGGATCAACTCCACTTCATCGAATCCCCAGATGAGCTGCTGGAGTCCAACGGCTTCGACAAACTCGTCATGCGTGCGCAGCGGGCGAATTTCAATCATGGCGTTTCGCATCTTGCCACAGCGCTTCCATTTCCGCGATGCTGGCGTCGCGCGGAGTTTTTCCCCGCGCTTCCAGTCCCTTTTCAATGTGCGCAAAACGGCGGCGGAATTTCGCGTTGGTCTGGCGCAGCGCCTGTTCGGGATCGACCTTGAAGAATCGCGCCAGATTGACGATCACAAACAGCAGATCGCCGATTTCACCCGCGACCGATTCGGGTGTCGAGGCGTCGCGCAATTCCTCGATTTCTTCCTCGAGCTTTTCGAAAACCTGCTCGACGTTTTCCCAATCGAATCCCGCGCCGGCGGCCTTTGAAGCGATCTGCTGCGCTTCCACCAGCGAAGGCATCGCGCGCGGAATCCCGTCGAGCAATCCTTTTCTCTCCGGTTTTTCTTGGGCTTTAATTTCATCCCAGCGGCGCTTCACGTCGTCGGCGGTTTTGGCGTCGCCCGCCGCGAAAACGTGGGGATGGCGGCGAATCAGTTTCTCGTTGATGGCGCGCAGCGAATCGGCGATGTTGAAATGGCCGGCCTCATTGGCCATCTGCGCGAAGAACACCGGTTGCAGCAGCAGATCGCCCAATTCTTCGGCGAGCGCGGGCCAATCGCGCGCATCAATGGCGTCCAGAACTTCGTAGGTTTCTTCGAGTAAATACGGTTTGATGGTGTCGAAATTCTGTTCGCGATCCCACGGGCAGCCGCCCGGCGCGCGCAGGCGCTGCATGATTTCAACCAGCCGGTCGAATTCGGCGCCCGCGGTGGATTTTGGATCACTCATGAACCGGATTTTTCAGGTTAGCATGGCTCGTTGTGCCTTCATTTGAGATTTAAAGGAGCTCCTCGATCCGGTTTTTAACGCTTTCCGGCGAAGCGGCCGCTTGGTAACCCGCAACGGCTTGGAACCGGACATGTCCCGGCTGCCATCCATGACCCGCACACCTCGCCAGCGGGGTCTAGAACGCCGGCTCTTGTGGAATCGATTCTCTCATGACGGAGCATACGATCTCTTCGGTCACGAGATTACGGCCGTTCGGAAATTGCAGCGGTCAGGTGGAATGGCAAGTGGGATAAAGAAAGACAGTTGCCAGCGTTCAGGGGCCTGGGACCGGTTATGAGACTTTCGGCGTCAGCATCCATTCGAGGACGCCGCGCGGCTCCGCGCCGAGCGCGGCGAAATCAACGCGAATCAGCGCGCCTTTCTTAAATTCGACCATCGCCCGCGTCGAGCCGAGCAAATAGGCGACGGTTTGTGAAAACAGCGGCTCGTGGCCGGCCAGCAGCATGGACGGCTCGTCACGATGCGCGCGGATTTCGGCCCACACGTCGCGCGGCGCCGCATTCGGCAGCAAGGCATTCGAGCGCGCGATTTCGGATTTGTATTCGAGCGCTTCCGCCGCGATCTGCGCGGTTTCGATCGCGCGCACCAGCGGGCTCGAAAGAATCAGCGTGGGATTCACGCCGGCCTTGCGCGCCCGATCCATGACTTTTTGAAGTTTGCGTTTTCCTTCTTCGGTCAACACGCGATCGGCATCGCGGCCGCTTGCGGCGTGGTCTTCCGCGATGCCGTGCCGGAGAAGATAAACCTCCACTACTCGACGCCGCTCTTTTTAATGCTCACCGCCGGGATGTTCGCTTCCTTCACCATTTTGTTGAACGAAGCGATTTCCGTGGTCAGCAGCTCCTGCGCGGCGCGAAGCTGGACGTTCACTTGCGACGTCAGCTCTTCGTTCACTTCCTCGGATTGCTGCGTCGGGCCGGCGTCGTTGGCTTCCACCACTCCGAGCAGCGCGGCGATGCGATTGTTCAGCTTGATGGGATAATTCAGCGGATCCTCGGCTGCCTGATTCTTCACCTGGTACAGCTCTTCTTCCACCGAGCTGAGCTTCTTGGTCAAATCCTGCGCCGTGTCCACCACCTTTTTCGCGTTGGCGTTATCGTGCCACAGCGAAATATAATCGCCCAACTGCTTCTTCGCTTCGCGAATATCGATCACCGCCTGATTGGTCTGCGATAATTTATCGCGGATCTGCAAAGCCAGCGCCAGCTGCCGCCGGAATTCCTCGGGCGTGGTTTTGAGCCGCGGATCTCTGACGATCGCGAACGATTGCGTCTGGGTAACTCCGTTCGCGGTCAGCTTCACCGTGTAATTCCCCGGAATCGCCACCGGACCGCGCGTCGACCCGGCCCACAGGATCATGTGCGGGAAGGTGGTCGCATCGGGATAATGCTCGTCCCACAGAAAGCGGTTCATGCCGGGCTGCGCGGGCACGCGCGCCGGTCCGCGATTGGCGAAGGGATTGAACTCGGCTTCATCTTCGGCGCGGGCGCGATCGTCGGCATTCTGCTCCGGCGCGCGGCTGGAATATTTGTTCACCAGCTTGCCGGACGCGTCCAGAAATTCCAGCGTCACTTCGCCCTGCGGCCGTTCCTTCAGATAATATTCGACCACCGCCCCGGTGGGAGGATTCTGCCCGACGGCCGAGCCGCCGCGTCCACCACCGCCGCCCCCGCGTCCGCCTTCGGCGCGCATAGTGGTCGACGGCTTGAACAGCTTCACATCGTCGGTCGGAGTCTGGCCGCGAACCTGATTGATCAGGTCCAGATCGTCCATGGCCCAGAACGCGCGGCCCTGGGTGGCAACGATCAGTTCGTCGTCGCGCTTCTGAAACGCCAGGTCGGCAATGGGAACCACCGGCAGATTGAGCTGGATCGACTGCCAGTGATCGCCCGAATCATAGGAAACATAAATGCCGAATTCTGTTCCGGCGAACATCAGCCCCTTGTGATTGGGATCTTCACGCAGCACCCGCGTGAAGTGATTTTCCGGAATACCGTCGACAATCTTCGTCCACGTCTTGCCGTAATCGGTGGTGCGATACATGTACGGGTGGTAATCGTCAAACCTGTACTTGGTCGCGGCGACGTATGCCGTCGCGGGATCGAACGGCGACGGTTCAATGGCGTTGATCTGCGCCCATTCCGGCAGAATGTCAGCGGGCGGCGTCACGTTCTGCCACGTTTTTCCGCCGTCGCGCGTCAGGTGGACCAGACCGTCATCGCTGCCGACCCAGATCAGGCCTTTCGTGATCGGCGATTCGTTAATGGTGAAAATCGTGTCGTAATATTCGATCGACGTATTGTCTTTGGTGATCGGACCGCCCGACGATCCCTGCTTCGATTTGTCGTTGCGCGTCAGATCCGGCGAAATCGGCGTCCAGGACTGGCCTTCGTCGGTGGATTTGAACATCACGTTCGCGCCGGCGTAAATGGTGTTGGGATCGTGCGGCGAAATAATGATCGGGAAGCTCCACTGGAAGCGGTATTTCAAATCCGACGCCGGATGCCCCATGGGATTATCGGGCCACGGATTGATGTTGCGCATCGTTCCGCTGTGCGCGTCGAAGCGCGTGATCAGGTTGCCGTAGCTGCCGGCGTAAACGATGGCGGTATCGCGCGGGTCCGGCGCGATCCAGCCGCTTTCGCCGCCGCCGACGTCGTACCAGTCGCGCTCGGTGATGCCGCCGCGTCCGCGCGTGGCGATGCGGACGGTGCTGTTATCCTGCTGCGCGCCGTAAGCGTGGAACGGAAAATCGTTGTCCAGCGCGACGCGGTAAAACTGCGCGGTCGGCTGATTGTCCACGGTGGACCAGGAACGGCCGCCGTTGAAAGTGATGGTCGCGCCGCCGTCGTTCGATTCGATCATGCGATTGGGATCGTTCGGCGCGATCCACAGGTCGTGATTATCGCCGTGCGGCGGGGCAAAGCGCTGCAAGGTGTGTCCGCCGTCGGTGGAACGAAACGCCTGGACGTTCAGGTAATAAACTTCGTCGGCGTTTTTCGGATCGGCGAAAATATGGGTGTAATACCAGGCGCGCTGGCGGATTTCGTTGCTGGAATTCACGCGAGTCCAGGTATCGCCGCCATTATCGGAACGGAACGCGCCGCCCTCGTCGGCTTCGATCAGCGCGTAAACGCGCTCCGGATTCGCCGGCGAAACGGAAACGCCCACGCGTCCGATGACGCCCTTCGGCATGCCCGGATTGCGGGTCAGATCCTTCCAGGTCGCGCCGCCGTCCGTGGTTTTCCACAGGCCGCTGCCCGGTCCGCCGCTTTCGAGATCCCAGGCGTTGCGGAACACTTCCCAGAACGCCGCGTAGATCACCTTCGGATTGCCGGGATCCATGGAAAGATCCACCGCGCCCGCTTTGGGTCCGCGCGTCAGAACCTGTTTCCAGGTGACGCCGCCGTCGGTGGTCTTAAAGACGCCGCGCATTTCATTGGGACCCCAGGCGTGTCCCAGCGCCGCGACGTACACGATGTTCGAATCATGCGGATCGATCACCACGCTGCCGATCTGCTGGGTGTCCTCGAGGCCGATGTGCTTCCACGTCTTGCCGGCGTCGGTCGACTTGTAAACGCCGTTTCCGGGCGAGGTGTTGCCGCGAATGCAGGCTTCGCCCATGCCGACGTAGACCACGTCTGGATCCGATTCGGCGACGGCGATGGCGCCGACGTCGCCGTTGGCGAACTGGCCGTCGGAGACGGGAATCCAGGTCGCGCCGCCGTCGGTGGTTTTGAACACGCCGCCGCCGGTCGCGCCGAAGTAAAACACCTGCGGCTGGGAAGTGACGCCGGCCACGGCGACCACGCGTCCGCCGCGGAACGGTCCAATTTCGCGCCAGCGGACATCCTTATAAGGTCCGGTGATGCGCGGTCCGGATTGATTGACCCCGCGCCCGCCGCGCTGCGCGAGCGCGGTGAAGGACAGGGCCAAAGCGACAGCAGAAATAACCAGGGTCAAACGTCTCATAAATTGCAAGATTAACAGATTCTCATTGGAGTGATAGAATTGCGTGTCGTATGAACCGCAGGCAACTTCTCCAATCCATCGGCGCCGTGGGCCTTGCCGCCGCCTCCGCCGAAGCGCAAAGCCGCGCCACGCGAGGCATGCCCGCGCCGCGCATCAAAGACCTCCGCGTGATCGAGTGCCAACCCGCGGGCGTGCGCCTGACCGTGGTGAAAATCCTCACCGATCAGGACGGCCTGTACGGCTACGGCTGCGCCACCTTCACGCAGCGCGCCGATCTGGTCAAGCCGGCCGTCGAAAAATATCTGAAGCCGTTCCTGCTGGGCAAGACGACGGATCGCATTGAAGACATCTGGCAATCCTGCTACGACAGCTCCTACTGGAAAAACGGACCGGTGCTGAACAATGCGATCAGCGGCATCGATCAGGCGCTGTGGGACATTAAAGGACGGCAGGCGGGAATGCCCGTCTATCAGCTTGCGGGCGGAAAATGCCGCGAAGCGGCCGACTGCTACGCGCACGCCTCCGGCGACGATTATCCGCAGGTCATCGACAGCGCGAAGCGCTACATCGCGCAGGGATTCCGCCACGTCCGCGTGCAGGTGGGCGTGCCCGGAATGGCCGGCTACGGCTCGGCCGCGAACGGTCCGGCGGTGAAGGCGCTGACCGATAAACCGGTGTTCGAGCCGGCGGTCTATTATCGCCGCGCCCTCAAATTATTCGAAGTCTGCCGCAAAGAATTGGGCGACGACATCGAGCTTCTGCACGACGTGCATGAGCGTCTTTCGCCAAACCAGGCGGTGCAGTTCTGCAAGGAAGCCGAACAGTTTCATTTGTTCTTCATCGAAGATCCGCTCTCGCCGGAAGACATCGCCTATTTCCGGCAGATCCGCGAGAATTGCGCCAGCCCCATCGCCATGGGCGAATTGTTCAACAGCCCGCACGAATGGCAGCCGCTGATCGCCGAACGGCTGATCGATTACATTCGCTGCCACGTTTCCCAGGTCGGCGGATTTTCGCCGGCGCGCAAAATCGCGATTCTCGGCGAGAATTTCGGCGTGAAAACGGCCTGGCACGGCCCCGGCGACGTTTCGCCGATCGGCCACATGGCCAACGTGACGCTCGATCTGGTCAGCTATAATTTCGGGATTCAGGAGTATTCGCCGTTCAACGATCCTACCCGGGAAATTTTCGATGGCTGCCCGGAAATGAAAGACGGCTACTTGTGGGTGAGCGAAAAACCGGGGTGGGGAATTGAAGTGAACGAAACCGCCGCGGCGAAATATCCGTTCACTCCGGGACGCAATAATCTGAACGGCGGCTGGGGCGAAATCCGCCGCCTGGACGGAACCGTCATCAAACAATGAAGAAATTTACAACCAGCCGGCGGGAGATACTGGCGATGCTCGGCGCGGCGGCACTGCGCGCTCAGGATGCCCATTTGATGGTCTACATCGGAACCTACACGCACGGAAAAAGCAAGGGAATTTATCTTGCGCACTATGCCGAAGGCAAGCTGAGCGGCATGGAACTGGCGGCGGAAACGGAAAGCCCGTCGTTTCTCGCGCTGCATCCCAACCGGCGATTTCTGTACGCCGTGAATGAGCTGAACGCCGGCACCGTCAGCGCGTTTGCCATTGAGAATGGCGGCAAGCTGAAATTTCTGAATCGCGTTTCCTCGCACGGCGCCGCGCCCTGTCATCTGGACGTCGATAAAACCGGCAAATGCCTGTGCGTCGCCAATTACAGCAGCGGAAACGTGGCCGTGTTTCCCGTTCATGCCGACGGCTCGCTCGGCGAAGCTTCGGACCTCGATCAGCACCACGGGTCGAGCGTAGACAAGCAGCGGCAGAGCAGTCCGCACGCGCATGAAAGCGTCATTTCCAAGGACAATCGATTCCTGTTCGTCCCCGATCTCGGATTGGATCAGGTGGTGATTTACAATCTCGACCCGGCGCGCGGAAGAATTTCCGATCGCCGATCGGTGAAGGTGCAGGCCGGCAGCGGTCCCCGGCACATTGCGTTTCATCCGAACGGCCGCTACGCCTACGTGGTCAGCGAAATGGGCGGCCTGATCACCGCGTTTCATTACCAGGCGGCCAACGGCGCGCTCGAAACGTTCCAGACGATCTCAACCTTGCCCAAGGATTATCAGGGTTTTCACGGCGCGGCGGAGATTGAGATTCATCCCAACGGACATTTTTTGTACGCGTCGAATCGCGGCCCGGATACGCTCGCGCTGTTTCACATCGCGGCCGGCGGCGGGTTGACGGAAATTTCGCAGACGCCGACGCAGGGAAAAACGCCGCGTCATTTCGCCATCGACCCGGCGGGAAAATTTCTTCTCGTCGAAAACCAGGACTCCGACAACATCGTCAGCTTCGCCATCGATCCAGGCAAAGGCACGCTAACGCCGACCGGCCAAATCACCGAATGCGGCGCGCCGGTCTGCATCCTTTATTATTGATTCACCCCCCGGAGCGAGCCTCACAAATCGGGGCTACAACGCGCATCGATGCGATTTCACGCACTACCCCGTGAGGGGGCCGCGACGCGGTTACAATGAACCATGAGCATCCTCATCACCGGCGCCGCCGGAGGACTCGGCAGCGCCGTCTGCCGCGCCTTCCTCCACCGCGGCGCGCCGGTGATCGGCATCCAAAAATCCTGGCGCGAACCCAAACCCTTCCCCACCATTTCCGCCGACCTGACCACCGCCGATGGCTGCGCCGCGATGATCGAACAATCGCTTAAACTCGGACCCATCGACGCGCTGATTCACCTGGTCGGCGGATTCAGCGGAGGCTCGCCCATCGCCGAAACCTCGGAGCAAAGCTGGGATCTGATGATGAACCTCAACCTGCGCGTCGCCTTTCTCGCCATCCGCGCCGCGTTGCAACCGATGCTCGCGGCGAAGCACGGCAGAATCGTCGCTATCGGATCGCGCGCCGCCGTCGAAGCTTCACCCGGGGCCGCGGCCTACGCGGTTTCGAAAGCCGCGCTGGTTGCTCTAATTAAAAATGTTGCCGCGGAAACCAAGGATCTGGGCGTCACCGCCAACGCCGTTCTGCCCAGCACCATCGATACGCCCGCGAATCGCAGCGCGATGCCGAACGCCGATTTTTCCAAATGGGTCGCGCCGGAGGCGATCGCCAAACTAATCGTCTGGCTGGTCTCCGAAGAAGCAGCCGACGTTTCCGGCGCCATCATTCCAATCTACGGGAGAGCGTAATGACCAAACTGACCGAACCGGAAATTCAGACGGCGCTGTTGCCCGGATGGACCTTGAAGGACGCGAAACTGCATCGCGAATATCACTTCGCCGATTTCCCCCACGCCTTCGGCTTCATGGCAACAGCCGCGCCGATGATCGAAAAAATGAACCATCATCCGGCATGGTCGAACGTCTACAATCGCGTGCTGGTCGAATTGTGGACCCACGACGCCGGCGGCATCACCCAAAAAGATCTGGATCTGGCCATCGTGCTCGAAGGAATCGCCAAGAAGTTGTTATGAACGGTTCCGCGAAGCACTCCTTACGGTCGCCGCTCACGCTCGCCGGTGTCGCCCTCCTGGCATCCTGCGCCGCCGCCGCCGACTTCTCCGGCGCGGCCGCGATGGACGCGACCATCAACCAGGCCGTCGCCGGCGGGCTGATTCCCGGCGCCGTCGTCATCGTCGGCCACGACGGAAAAATTCTCTATCGCAAAGCCTACGGTTTTCGCGCGCTGGTTCCCGCCCGCGAACAGATGACCGTCGATACCATCTTCGACGCCGCCTCTCTCACCAAGGTCATCGCCACCACCTCCTGCGTGATGAAGCTCTTCGAAGAAGGAAAAATCCGCATCAGCGAGCCGGTCACCAAATACCTGCCCGATTTTCAAGGTGGCAAAAGCGACATCACCATTCGCGATCTGATGACCCATTTTTCCGGCCTGCGTCCCGACCTTACGCTCGACCCGCCCTGGTCTGGCTACGACATCGGCATCGGCAAGGCGCTGGCCGATAAACCCGCGGGCCCTCCCGGCGTGCACTTCGTCTATAGCGACATCAACTTCGAGCTGATGGGCGAAATCGTGCATCGCCTCAGCGGCGAAACCCTAGACGAGTACGCGCGCGAAGTGGTTTTCGAACCGCTGGGCATGCACGATACCATGTTCAAGCCGCCCGCTTCGCTGCGCCCGCGCATCGCGCCTACTGAAATCGATCCCGATACCGGGAAACCGTTTCGCGGCGTGGTGCACGACCCCACCTCGCGCTACATGGGCGGCGTCGCCGGCCACGCCGGCATGTTCACCACCGCCGACGATCTCGCCAAATTCGCCAACATGATGCTCGGCTACGGCCCGCACATTTTTTCGCCGCTGACCATCCGCAAATTCACCTCGCCCGAAACCCCGCCCGATCAACCCATACTGCGCGGCCTCGGCTGGGACATCGATTCGCCCTATTCCTCCAATCGCGGCGAGCTTTTTCCCATCGGCTCCTTCGGCCACACCGGCTTCACCGGAACTTCGTTGTGGATCGATCCCTCCACCAAGTCGTTCGTCATCCTGATGACCAATTCGGTGCATCCGCATCGCGGAAAAAATATCAGCCCGCTGCGCGATCGCGTGGCGACCATCGCTGCCGCGGCCCTCGGCCTGGACGCGCCCGGCGTGAGCCTGGTCGGCTACAACGAAGCCGGCGGATCGCGCCGCATGGTCGAACCGAATCATGAAGTCCAGACCGGCCTGGACGTGCTCGAAGCGGAAAATTTCGCTCCGCTGCGCGGCAAACGAATCGGCCTGATCACCAATCAGACCGGCGTCGATCGCAACGGCAAACGCAACGTGGACGCCATGCTCGCCGCCGGCGTCAAGGTGACCGCGCTGTTCTCGCCCGAGCACGGCATTACCGGAAAAGAAGACCGTCCTGACATCGCCGATTCAAAAGACCCCCTTAGCGGTTTGCCGGTTTTCAGCCTCTACGACCACGGCCATTATCAGATGACCGCGCAGATGCTCGACGGCGTAAACGCGCTGGTCTTCGATATTCAGGACGCCGGCGCGCGTTTTTATACCTACTCCTGCACGCTGCTCTACGCGGTCGAACAGGCGGGCAAAACAAAATTGCCCATTTATGTTCTGGACCGTCCCAACCCCGTCACCGGCGCGCACGTCGAAGGCCCGCTGCTCGACGACAATTTGCGCAGCTTCGTCGGCTGCTACGCCATGCCCATCCGCCATGGCATGACCTTCGGCGAACTCGCGACCATGGCCAACAAAGAACGCGATCTGAACGCGAAGCTGCACGTCATAAAGATGAAGGACTGGCAGCGCGGCGACTGGTTCGATTCGACCGGCCTCACCTGGATTGATCCCTCGCCGAACATGCGCAGCCTCACCGCGGAAACGTTATACGACGGCGTCGCCATGATCGAAGCCGCGAAAAATATTTCGGTTGGACGCGGCACCGACGCTCCGTTCGAGCAGATTGGCGCGGATTGGATTCGCGGCGAAGAACTCGCGCATTACCTCAACGCCCGCCAGATCCCCGGCCTGCGCGTCTACGCGACGAAATTCACGCCGGCGGCGTCGAACTTCAAAGGTCGCGAAATTCAAGGCGTGCGCTTCGTGATCCTCAATCGCGAACAATTCAACTCCGTGCGCCTGGGCCTGGAATTAGCCGCGGCATTGGAAAAACTTTATCCCGGAAAACTGGACCTGGAATCCTGCCGTTTCCTGATCGGCAACCGCAAAGTGCTCGACGAACTCAAATCCGGCCAAGATCCAAGAGCGATCGAACAAAATTTCCAGGACGATCTGAAAGCCTTCCTGGAAAAACGGCAACCGTTCCTGCTCTACTAAGTGGCATAAGCCGCCAGGCTTGTGCTGTTCGCGTCCCGATTTCGGCCGTCAAGAACACAAGCCTGGCGGCTTATGCCACTCACTCCGCCGCGAGCTTGATCAACTGCTCGGCATGGCGCAGCGCTTCCGGCGTAACTCTTTCGCCCGACAGCATCCGCCCGATTTCGCGCGTCCGTTCCGCCGCCGACAATTCTTCGATGGTCGCCAGCGTGCGCGATTTTTCGCTGCGCTTTTCCACGTAATAATGATGATCCGCAAAACCCGCGATCTGCGCCAGATGCGTCACGCACAATACCTGGCTCGTCGCCGATAGTTTTTTCAGCCGCCGTCCCACCGCTTCCGCCGCGCTGCCGCCGACCCCGGCATCCACTTCATCGAACACCAGCGTTCGCGGAATTTTCTGCGATTTCGCCGGCGCCGTGCAGGTTTTGAGCGCCAGCGCCACGCGCGACAATTCGCCGCCGGAAGCGATTTTTTCGAGCGCCTTCGGCTCTTCGCCGGGATTGGGCGAAATCAGAAATTCCACCGCGTCCGCGCCCGATTCCGACCACGCCGCCGCCGTCACGCGAATCTCGACGCGGGTTCTTTCCATCGCCAGCGACGCCAGCTCCGTTTCAACGCGCCTGGCCAACTGCCGTGCGGCGTTTTTTCTCGCCGCCGACAGCTTCGCCGCGGCCGACTCAAATTCGCGGGCCAGCTCCGCGGTCCTTTTTTCGAGCGCATCGCGCCGCTCATTCGACGTTTCCACAGTCCGCAAATCGCCTCGGACCCGTTCCAGAAATCCGAGCACTTCCTCCATCGTCGCGCCGTATTTCCGCTTCAGTTTTTCCAGCGCAGCCAGCCGCGATTCCACTTCCTCGAGCCGCGCTGGATCGGCTTCCAGCTTCGCCAGATAATGCCGCAGCGAATGCGCCGCTTCATCGACCGCAATCGCCGCCGGCTGAAGCGTGGCCAGAATCGGCGCGATCGAATCGTCGATGCGCGCCAGCTCTTCCATCTTTTTCGCCACCGCCCGCAACTGCGCCGCCGCGCTTTCCGGAGCATCATACAACGCGCCGTAAGCCGCATTGGCCGATTCTTCGATCCGCACGAAATTGCGCAGCACGCGCCGCTCATTTTCAAGCTCGGCATCTTCCCCCGCGCGCGGGGCAACCGACTCGATTTCCTGCAACTGAAACGACCACAAATCGGCCAGCCGCAATTTTTCCTGCGCCGTGCGATTCAATTCCTCAAGCTCCGCCGACGCCTCGCGCCATTCGCGAAAAATCCTTGCGACCCCCGCCGTATCCGCGCCCGCGAACTGATCGAGCATCTCCCGCTGCACCGCATTCGAAAAAAGCTGCTGCTGATCGTGCTGGCCGTGAATGTCGCCCAGATGCGGAGCCAGGTCGCGCAGCAGCGCGGCCGTCACCGGGCGATTGGCCAGGAAAGCGCGCGATTTTCCGTTGGCCAGAATCTCCCGCTCAATTAAAATTTCGTTATCCTCCAGCTCGATTCCGGCTTCTTCGAGCAGCGCGGGCTTCGCGGCGATTTCGAAAATTCCGGAAATGCGGGCGCGATCGGCGCCGGCGCGGATCACCTCGGACGAAGTGCGCGCGCCGAACAGCAATCCCAGCGCGTCCACCACGATCGATTTTCCGCTGCCCGTCTCGCCCGAAAGAAGGTTCAAGCCGCGATGAAACCGCACCCGCAGCGCTTCGATCACCGCGTAATTTTCGATGGAAAGCTCGACCAGCATTGACGTGATTATACGGGTAGCGGGGAGTGGGAAGTGGGAAGCCGGCGAGTCGAGCCAATCAAGATTCGCCGGCCACCCGCTACGCGCTACTTACTACCCAATACAGCCCCGACTGTATATAAAACATTTCTACTTTATTCCGTTTTATCACGGTTCTGATTTACAATAAGGGGAGCGTGACGGTACTCTCCAACGGTTTCCTGGCGGACATCAACTTTTTCGAGCTGGTGAAGAATTACGGGCCGGTTCCGATGACCGTGCTGGCCATCCTGGTGATGTTCTCGGTGGCTTCCTGGACCATTATTCTGGCGAAGCTGTCTTTATTCCGGCGCGCGCGCAATGCGAATCTCCGCTTCCTGCGCGCGTTTCGCAAAGCGACGCGCCTCGACGCCGTCGCCGCGGCGACGGAACAGTTTCGCGCCGCGCCGCTCGCCACGGTGTTCGATTTCGGCTACAGTGAAGTCGCGCGGCAAATGACCGCCCGGCAGCGCATCACAAACGTTACAGCTCTGGAACGAGCCTTGCAACTCGGAATGAGCGAGGAAATCACCCGGCTGGAACGGAGCATGAACTGGCTGGCCACGGTCGCGTCGGTGTCGCCGTTCATCGGCTTGTTCGGAACGGTCTGGGGCATTATGAACGCGTTTCAGGCGCTGAATATGGGCGGATCGACCAGCATGCGCGTCGTCGCGCCGGGCATCGCCGAGGCGCTGGGAACCACCGCCGTGGGTCTGTTTGCCGCAATTCCCGCGGCGATTTTCTACAACTATTACGGTCACGTGATTAAAGAGATCGGCGCGCGGATGGAGGATTTTTCATTGGAGTTTCTCAATCTGACGGAGAGAAACTTCGAAGGGTGAAATAAAGCACGACCATCTCCCGGTGGCGGTTCGAACAGGGGCATCACGCAATATGGCGTTCTCGGTAGGATCAAACGGCGGCGGAAACGGAAAGCGGCGCGTCGGCGCGTCCATGGGCGCCATGTCGGAGATCAACATTGTCCCCCTCGTCGACGTGGTGCTGGTGTTGCTCATCATCTTTATGCTGACCGCGCAGGTGATGGAGTATGGCCTGGATATTCACGTCCCCGAAGTCCGGCCGGTGGCGAGCTCCATTCAAGAACATCCGGTGGTGAGCCTGCGCAGCGACGCGCGATTACAGCTCAATGACCGCGACGTGCGGCTGCTCGAGCTCCCCACTGAGATCCAGCGCCGGTTCAAAAACGCCAAGGCAGTGTATGTGGTCGCCGACCGCGCGGTGACCTGGGACGTGCTGGCGCAGGTGGTGGCGGAGCTGTACCAGGCCCACCTCGATATTCAGCTCGTCACCAAACCGCTCGACACCACGTCCAAAAGATGACGTCTGGAACATGACCCAGCACGCCGACATTCTCGATTCGCAGGAGCCGGTTCGCGGAGCCTTCGTCGGTGCGGTCGGGCTGCATGTGACCATCGTGTTGACGGCGGTGCTGGTGAACTGGATGGGCCGCAGCGAACCGCTGGGCGCGCCGGATGTGGCCGGCGGCGCGGTTCCGGTGCAGGCGGTGAACACCATTCCGATCCCGCATCATGGTCCGACGAATCCGCTGGCCAACGACTCCAAATCGGAAGCGCCGCTGCCGGCGGTTTCAAAACCGATCCCACGCGTCCAGAAGGAAATTCCGAAACCCGATGCGGTCCCGCTGAAGATGAAAACGCCCAAGAAAGTGGCCGACAAGCCGCAGGTGGTGCAGCACTACCGGTCCTATCAGGCGCTTGAAAATCAGGTGACCACGCGCGAAGCGCCGCAGGTTTCAACGCCCATGTATTCGGCGCAGCAGGGATCGGGGAACGTCGGAACCGGCGCGAACACCACGCTTGGAACGCGCTGCGCGGCCTACGCGACGCAGATCCAGCAGATTGTCGCGCGGAACTGGAACACCACCGACGTGGACGCACGCTACACCACCGCGCCGGTGGTGATTGCGACCTTCGATTTGATGCGCGACGGCGGTGTCCGCTCGCTCGCGGTGCTGCAAGGCAGCGGGATTACGGCGCTCGATTTTTCCGTGCAGCGCGCCATTCGCGATTCGCATTTTCCGCCGATCCCGCCCTGCGCGGGATTCGACAAAAATTACGCAACGGTGGAGTTTTGGTTCGAGTTGAAGCGATGAAACAAAAAATTATAGATAAACGCGGCCTGCCAAGCCTGACCGGGCTATTCCTCGCGGTTCTGGTTTCGGCGCCGATTTTGAGCGCGCAGAGCGACATCAACGCTCATATCGTCGGCGGGGAAAAGCCGCGCGTCGCGGTGATCGATTTTCGCGGCTCCGGCGACGCGCAGCGGCTGATGGACACCTTTAACGGCGCGCTCTGGGATTCGCTCGCCGGATCGGGCGTGCTGGATATGGTGGCCAAAAGTTTTTACCCGCTGACCGTGCCGCAGCAGCCGTCCGAGTTCCGCCAGGCGGACTGGCTGAATCCGCCCACGCGCGCCAATTACCTGGCGTTCGGCTACACCGGCGTGCAAGGCGGGCAGCTGGTTTTATTCGGCTGGTTTTACAACGTGACCGCGAATACCCAGGTCATCGGCAAGCTGTATTACGGCTCGATGGACGCGGAAGGCGCGAAAAAAGTAGCACGCGAGTTCGCCGCCGATATTTTGCAGCAGTTCGGCGCGAAAAGCCTGGCTGGAACCAAAATTTATTTTGTCTCGGACCGCACCGGCAGCAAAGAAATCTGGTCCATGGATTACGACGGCTCCAATCAGAAGCAGATCACCCAGTATCACTCCATTTCAGACATGCCCGCGGTTTCGCCCGACGGCCGCATGCTGGCCTTCACCACCTACGCGCAGGGCAATCCGAAGATCATGGTTTTTTCCACCGAAACCAACCGCCGGCTGCCGTTCTATAATCCCGTTTCTTCGGCCGTCGAGACGCCGGAATTTACGCCGGACATGAAACACATTCTGTTCGGCGCCTCGATCGATGGCTGGGTGCAAATTTGCATCGCCGATCTGAATGGCGGCGATATGCGGCGCCTGTCGCACGTTCGCGCCATCGAAGTCTCGCCCAAGGTGAATCCCGCCAATCCGACGCAGATGCTGTTCATCAGCGGGCGCAGCGGAGCGGAGCAGCTGTGGCGCATGAACATCGATGGCGGCGATCTGGCGCAGCTTACCGACGGCACCGGTTACGTCGCCAATCCGGCGTGGAGTCCTAACGGGCAGATGATCGCCTTCGCCTGGACCCGCGGTTACGAGCCGGGTCACTACAACATTTTTGTGATGGACGTCGCAAAACGCGTTCCGGTGCAGTTAACCCACAACGGTGACCGCAATGAAAACCCGTGGTGGGCGCCGGACGGCGTGCATTTGGTGTTTTCGATCAAAAAGGGCTCGTCGACGCAGCTTTATACGATGCTCGCCGACGGGACGCAGGTAACGCAACTCACCACCCGGGGCAACAACATCCAACCGGTCTGGGCGAAAGGTCTAAACTAAATGTAACGGTGATTTCCAGGGGAAAATCATTCCAGATGTAACAGTGATTTTCCAGGGGAAATCACTCCAGCGAATGTAACCGTGATTCTCTTCGGAAAATCACTTAATGAGGTTGAGCGGGCAGTTCGCGCAATCACGAAAGCTTGAGAAGGGGAAAAATTGGAGATGAAACGTAATTACAGAGCACTGAGTGCAGCGGTGTTCACGGCCATGCTGCTGGTCACTGTTTCCGGTTGTAAGAAGAAAGCGCCGGTCGCGCCGCCGCCGGCTCCGGCTCCGGCGCCGGCGCCGGCTGAGACCACCCCCACGGCGGCCGCGGTGCGGATTATCAGCTTCACGGCGGAGCCGCGGAGCATTGAACAGGGGCAGTCGGCGACGCTGCGCTGGAGCGTGGCGAACGCGACCGATATTTCGATTGACCAGGGATTGGGTCAGGTTGCGGCCAACGGGAACCGGCAGGTTTTCCCGTCGAATACCGTGAGCTATACGCTGACCGCACGCGGTTCGGGCGGGTCCGACACGCGATCGGTGACGGTGGAAGTCACTGCGCCGCCTCCGCCGCCTCCGCCTCCGTCGACCGCGCCGACGCTCTCCGGCGCCGACATGCTGAGCCGCGAAGCGCAGGACGCTTATTTCGATTACGATAAAAGCGACATTCGGGACGATGCGCGCACGGCGCTGCAACATGACGCGGATCTGCTGAAACGCATTTTCGCGGCTGACCCGAACTTCAATGTGGTGGTCGAAGGCAACTGCGATGAGCGCGGATCGGCGGAATACAACCTCGGCCTGGGCGATCGCCGCGCGACGGCGGCCAAGGAGTTTCTGGTGTCGCTGGGCCTGCCGGCGGATCGCATTTCGACGATCAGCTACGGCAAGGATCGCCCGGTGTGCACGGAAGCGAACGAGGCTTGCTATCAGCGCAACCGTCACGATCATCTGGCGCCCGGCAAGTAAGCTGGGAATCGGCCCCACCCTGGCCGGCGCGGCTTCCGCCACCAGCGGTGTCGGTTCGGGCGGGGCCATCGGTTCAGGAGTGTAGAAACGGGGGACGGGGTGGAATCGTCCCCCTATTTAATGGAGGAACGTTCAATGAAGCGCCTCGCATGCCTGATTCTGCTCGGCCCGCTGGCATTGATGGGCCAAAAGAAGGAAGACATTCTGGAGATCCAGCGCGACCTGGCGCTGCTGCAGGACCAGGTGACGCAGCTCCAGAAATCGCAACAGGATAAGCTGGCCGCAATGCAGTCGATGCTGCAACAGACGGTGGACGTGTCGGCGAAACTGTCGGCGGGACTGAGTTCGCTGCAACGGGAGCTCGACCAGAAATTGAGTGCAGAGCAGACGCAACTGTCCGGGCCGGTGGCGACCATGGGCGCCAAAGTCGATCAGATGTCCACCGACTTCAGTTCCGTGTCGACCAACGTCGATGAGTTGATGCGTCGCATGGCCGCGCTGGATGCGAAGTTGAAGGATATTTCCGACGCGATCCGCACCTTGCAGGCGCCGCCGCCAGCGCCGCCCGGGGCGGCCGGGACCACCACCACAGGTCCGGGCGGAGCCCCCACGCCGCAGGTTCCGCAGATGTCGGCGGAAACCACCTACAACAACGCTTATCGCGATTACATGAAGGGCCAGAACGATCTGGCGCTTTCCGAGTTCGCCGATTACGTGAAGAACTTCCCCGATACCTCGGACGCGCCGAACGCGCAGTATTACATCGCCTACATTTATTTCAGCAGCGGGTCGAACTGGACCGACGCGGCCAAGGCGTTCGACGACGTGCTGGAAAAATGGCCGGAAAATCCCAAGACGGCGGACGCGATGTATTATAAGGGCGTCGCGTTGCAAAAAGCCGGACAGAAGACGGCCGCGGCCAAGACGCTGCGGGATTACCTGGCCAAGTATCCGCACGGCGACCATGTCGATATGGCGCACCAGGACCTGCGCGCACTGGCCGGGCCGTCGAGAAAACAGCACCGGTAGACGAATATGAGCATTGCCTCGAACAGCCGGCGTGATTTTCTGCGCGGCGCGGCCGCTTTTTCCGGGGCGTTCCTTTCCGGGAGCCTCGCGGCGGAGCCGGCGTGGCGCACCTTCGAAGTGACCACCCGCATCGAAGTGCTCCAGCCATCCGGAATCACGCGCGTGTGGGCGCCGGCTGCGCTGCTGGAGCGGATGCCGTTTCAAAGGACGCTCACCAATTCATTCCAGTGCGCCGGTGGCTCGGCGAAGATGGTCCAATCGAAGGCCGACGGGCTGGGCATCGTGACGGCTGAATTTCCCGCGGGCGTGAAACCGCTGCTCACCGTCCGCAGCCGCGTGGCGACGCGCAACTGGGCCGTGGATCTTTCCGAGCCCGGCAAGCGCCAGCCCGCCGGCCGCGCGGAGCTGTCGTATTGGCTGCGGCCGACCAAACTCCTGCCGACCGACGGCATCGTAAAAGATACCGCGCTCCGGATCACCACCGGCATGCGGACCGACGCGGACAAAGCGCGCGCGATTTATGAGTGGATCGTCGAGAACACCTACCGGGATCCGAAGACGCGCGGCTGCGGGCTCGGTGATATTCGTTTCATGCTGAGGTCCGGCGACCTGGGCGGGAAATGCGCGGATCTGAATGCGCTGTTCGTGGGACTGGCTCGCGCAGCGGGATTGCCGGCGCGCGACGTTTATGGAATTCGCGTGGCGCGGTCCCAGATGGGTTATAAGAGTCTGGGCGCGTCCTCGGAAAACGTGACCCATGCGCAGCACTGCCGCGCGGAGGTGTACCTGGACGACTATGGCTGGGTCGCGGTGGATCCCGCCGACGTGCGCAAAGTTGCGCTCGAAGAACCGCCCGGGAATCGTCCGCTGAATGACGCGATGGTGGAGAAAGCGCGGGTGCGGCTGTTCGGGTCCTGGGAGATGAACTGGATCGCCTACAATTTCGCGCACGACGTGGCGCTGCCGGAATCGAAGGGGCCGCGGCTGCCGTTTCTGATGTACCCGCAGGCGGAGACCAGCGCAGGCCGGCTCGACAGCCTGGACGCGGATCATTTCCGCTACGAAATCACCGCGGAAGAGATTCCCGCGGGCCGTCTTCTGTAGCGGCCTGTCGCACGGCCAGGCGTTGCCATTCAGGGCATTTTCGGGTTTTCTGTAGAGGGAGTGGCGTAAGCCGCCAGGCTTGCGCTCGGCGCCTGTCGATTCCTCGGCCGTGAACCGCACAAGCCGGGCGGCTTATGCCACTGAACCGCAAGATTGGTGTCGGTTGCGGATTCGGCGGTCTACGAGGAAGGCGAAAATAGTCCAGCTAGTGCAGACGTTCCAGGCGCTCGAGCAGCTCCATCATCCGCGGCGCGACTTCGCGCTTTCCGCCGAAGCGCAACTCGTTATAGAACGCGGTCAAATCGTGGACCAGGCCGCGCACTTCGCTCGCCGGCAGCACGCGCGCGAATTCGCCGGGCGTGAGCCACGGCGGTTTCTGAAAACCGCGCCGGGCGAGATTCGAGAGCATTCTTTGATAGAGCAGCGTCGCGTCGGAAGCTTCGCCTTCGCCGCGCGCCATCCGGCGCACGCGCAGACGCCTTTTCCACCACGCCGCGACTTCGCGCCCGAAGACGAACGACAAAATCGCGATCGCTCCGCCGAATCCGGCCAGCGGCGCCCAGGGCGCAACCACGCGCACCGTCTGCTCGAACCATTCGCGCGGGAACCAATGAAACCGCATCCGCCGCGCGCCCTCGTCCATCCGCGAGGCGAGCACGATCTGGCGGTCCAGATCGTAGCTGACCACCCAATCCTGCCAGAACTGCTGGGCCGCGTCGAGGAACAGCGACAGCCGCGCCGTCAGGCCCATGACGGCCGCGTGGGGATCGGCGGGGGTGGGATCGTAAGTGGTCCAGCCGCGGCCGTTGATCCAGGCTTCCACCCAGCTATGCGCGTCGGAAGCGCGGACCACTTGCAGATGCGTGATCGGGTTGTAGACGCCGCTCTGAAATCCGGTGACCACGCGCGAGGGAATGCCCAGCGTGCGCAGCATCACCGCCATCGCCGAAGCGAAATATTCGCAATGGCCTTTCTTCCGGTTGAATAAAAAATTGGCGAGCGGATCGGGCACAATCCTGGGCGGCAGCTCCAGCGTGTAGCCGTAGTCGTGGCGCAGATGAAACTCGATCATGCCCGCTTTTTCCAATTCTTCATGCACGCCCGCGGTCCAGCGGCGGGTGAGCGGCGCGATCCGCGGATCGAGCGGCGGAAGCTGAAGATACTGCTCGCGGGCATGCAACGGAAGCGGCTCGGGCGTGCTCTGCGCCGCGGCCGATTCGTCCTCGAGAAAACTGTAGACGCCGTAGGCCAGGCCGCCTCCGCCAGAGACTTCGGGAACGATGAACGATCCGGCGCGGGTCAGGCGGACGAACGGTATATTGATGCTGATGGTCTGCGGGGTTCCGGCGATGAACAGCGTGTTGGAGGCGATATCGTCCAGGTGAACGGTGTAGATCAGCGTGCGTCCGGGTCGCGTGGGCGGGCGGTAACGCTTGTTGATCGTAAGCGTGCCGTGCTCCACCGGCAGATCCAGATCGGGACGGCCGGGAGGGTTGTCCCACCGCCTGCCGTCGAAGCGGGACAGCGTGGCGCCGCGCCATTTCACGTCGAGCAGGCCTTCGCTTTCCGGCCAGGAGCGGATGTGCATCACCGGCGCGCTGCTGTGCTGGATTTCGCCGATCTGGCCGAGCGTGATTCCGTTGCTGAATCCGGGCAGATGATATTTCTGCGGCACGAAACGGTCGAGCGCGGCGCGCGCGGTGCGCGGCAGAACGAAAAACATGCCGGCGGTGAGCACGATGATTCCGCCGAACAGAAACACGGTCAGCGCGGCGATGCGTCGCGGAAAAGCGGTGAGCCCGCCGCGCACCACCGCTCCCCGCAACTGTGCGGAGCGGCGCACTTCACCGCTCGAAAACGCGGCGATCGCCAGCAGCAGAAACAGCGCCAGATAGGCGAAAAAGCTCAGGCTGATCGACAGCACCGCGGCGGCCAGCAGCTCGAGCACGGCGATCATTTTGACGTAGGTGTAATCGCGATTGGTTTTCGCGGTCAGCACCTTGAGCACCGCGAGGAAACACACCAGGTGCACGGTGGCGGCGAGAAACGCGCCGGAGATGAAGAAATAATCGATGGGGAAAAATAAAATGTAGCCGAGCGTGATCAGCGCGACCAGGCGATTGGAAAATTCGAACTCGACGATGCCGGCGACCATGAGGCCGCGCAGACACAGGCCCATCAGGGTGAGGGTCGCGGTGGGCCAATCGAGGTATCCGGAGCCGACCACGGCGAAATATCCGGCGGCCAGCATTCCGAGAAGGGAGAATTCGAAGAAGCGATCGATGACGCGCGGCGCGGTGGAGGGTCGCACGGGATCGGCCATGCTTTCATTTTAGTGGGAAGCGGGCAGTGGCCGACTAACCACTCCCCACTTTCGTTTCTCGGTTATCCTGTTTGATTCATGCGTCAATCGCTCGCGCTTCTTTCGGTCTTTCTCATTTCCACTTCCGCCAACGCCTGGTGGGCGAGCGGGCACATGGTTATCGCTAGCATCGCTTACCACCGGTTGAATCCGGGAACACGCGGGCGCGTCGACGATCTGCTGCGCCATCATCCCGATTACGGGGCCATTCTGACGCGCGGCGCGCCGGCTGATCCGGCGGCTCGCGCGCGATTCGCGTTTATGGCCGCCGCGGCTTGGCCGGACACGATCAAAGGCGATCCCCGCTTTTACGACGACACCCATCCGGACGCCGTCGCCACTCCGCTGCTTCCCGGATTTCCCGACATGAAGCGGCACACCAACTGGCATTATTACGACACACCGTATGCTCCCGATGGCGCGAAAACGGTGAAGCAGCTTCCGCCGAGCGCGCTCAGCGAACTGCCGCGGCTGATCCGCGAGCTGGGGCGCGCGCCGATGGAGGAACAGGTTTACGACCTGCCGTGGTTTGAACACGTCGAGGGCGATGTGCATCAGCCGCTGCACGCGATCGATCGATTTTTGAAGTCGGAAAAAGGCGGGGACCAGGGCGGGAATCGAGTGTACGTGATGCCGAGCGGAAATCTGCATTCGTTGTGGGATTCGGCGTTCGGCAGCGACGATTCGAACGCGGAGATCACCAGGTTGGCGGCCGAAGCGGAGGCGGAATATCCCGCGCCGCGGCGCATCGAAAAAGATCCGAAGAAATGGATCGCCGAGAGCGCGGCGATCGCCATCGCCGAGGTTTACACCTTCGGAAATGAAACCGGTTCGCGGGAGCATCCCATCCGGTTGCCGAAAGACTATGTGGAAAACGTGCAAAGAATTGCAAAGAAGCGAGTGGCGATAGCGGGTTACCGGCTTGCCGCAGTGCTGAATGACCGGTTGAAGTGATTATGGCTGATTGGTTTCCGGATGCAATTGTAACCAGTTCATCATATTTCCAATGAACCAGCCTGACTGGCTTACCATTAGTACAAAAATTGAGAGAATCCTCAAGGAAGCTCTGTACAACCAGGTCAAAAAGGTGTTACGATGGAGGCGTCCAGTTGTGGAACCTTTAGTGGTTTCACCGCGTCTCTTTCTCTAGGGAATGGTTCGCCGACTGCCTGGCGAATCGCCCAAAAGTTCGGCGCGCTACGACCTCGCGGTAGTGGTGAGCCGGCCGGTGAGTATCTTCCTCCGAGTACTCACCGGCTTTTTTCATTTGGGCCAGCCTCAACGTGGTCGCGTTAAAGCGAACAACATTGCAGACGGGACCAAGGGCACAAACGTTTCGGCAAATCCGCAGGTTAGCGCTTTTCGCAGGATGCCGGCGATTTCGAATGGTCTTTTCAAGCAGGCGCGGCACTGCTTCAGATAATCTTCGACGGAATCGCCGCGCGCGGCGGCCGATCCGGCGAACGTTCCGGTCTTGACTGCGGCGAGCAAGCCGGTGCCCGTGAACGGGTCGACAAAGGACAGCGCGTCTCCGGCGCGATAAACGGTGCGATCGGCGAAGTTCTGGGAGAAGTTCAGGGGTCCGGTACTGAGCCAGTCAAGCGAGCGATGAAGCGGTTTTAAGCGCCCGGCCAGGGCGGGGGATTGGAGGAGAATCTGGTCGAAGTCGAAATTGAACCGGCGCAGAAAATCTTCCGGCGCGAGACCGCAGACATTCGTGAGACCGTTTTCAATGGTGTTGATTCCGATGTAGCAGCGGCCGAAAAAATAGAGCTCGACGGCGTCGTGGGAGGGTCCGTCGAAGTGCGCCTTGAAGCCGAATAATCGCGCCCCTCGCGACGTGGCGGCGACTGAGCGTCCGCAGGCGACGATTTGCGGCGGGTGGCCGGGTTCACGTTGGAGGGCAGCTCCGGCGGCGAGCGCCGATTGGAGCAGCACAGCGTCGAAGGCGTAACGGCTTAATCCCCAGGCGGGTTCGGCGAGTTGCGAAATTTTCTCGCGGCGGCCGAAATGGAGCTCCAGGCGGCGGATTTTCGATGGTCCGGCCGCGGAAAAAGCGGGCCAGAGGCCGAGATGGTCGAGCGCGGGTTCGATTTCGGGAGAAAAAAATTCGCCGCAAACTTTGTGGCGGGGAAATTTTGATCTTTCGATTAAGCGAACGATGGCGCCGGCGCGGAGCGCGGAGATTGCGGCGCAGGATCCCGCCGGTCCGGCGCCGAGAATGGAGATGGGACGCAATTGTCGTGTACGCGCGGACGTTTTCAGTATATTAAGTTGCGGCGGCCGGGGCTTCTACGGAACCGGCCAGTTCTGCGATGAGAATCGCGCGGGCTAGCCGCCGATCGAGTACATCGGGCGCGGGGGTGGGACGAATTGCGCGCTGTTGATTTCGTGCCCTAACCATTTTGAGGCGATGTTTGATTTTATAGCGGCGCGCAGATCGTCGTCGGTGCCGCCGCGCAGGATGGCGCGAACGTCGGTTTCTTCAAGAGCGAACAGGCAATAGCGCAGTTTGCCGTCGGCGGTGAGACGGATACGGTTGCAGTTGAGACAGAACGGACGGCTTACGCTGGCGATGAAACCGATGCGGCCGATGCCGTCGGCGAAGCGGTATTCGGTGGCGGGAGCACGAGGGTCGCGGTCGGGAATCTCTTCGAGCGGGCCGATTTCGCGCTGGAGCATTTCGATCATTTCGTCCGCGAGCAGGACGCGGCCGCGGTCCCAAAGATTTTGCGCGTCGAGCGGCATGAATTCGATGTAGCGGATTTCGATGTTGCGCTCGCGTCCGTAGCGGGCCAGCGGAACGATATCGGCTTCGACCAGATTTTTCACGGCGACGGCGTTGATCTTGATGGGACCGTAGCCAAGATTGCGGGCGATTTCGATGGATTCGAGAACTTTCGGCAGATCGTCGCGGCGGGTGATTTGTTTAAAACGTTCCCGGTCGAGCGTGTCGAGATGCACGTTGATCCGGCGCAGGCCGGCGTTATAGAGAGACTGGGCCTGCTCGCCGAGCAGAACGCCGTTGGTGGTGAGCGCGAGATCGTCGATGCCTTCGATCGAGGCCAGCTTGCGGATGAGTACGGGAAGATCCTTGCGGACCAGAGGCTCGCCTCCGGTGATGCGGACTTTGCGCACGCCGAGGGTTACGGCGACGCGAACGAAGCGCTCGATTTCTTCGAAGCGCAGGATCTGATCGTGCGGCTGGAATTTCACGCCGGCTTCGGGCATGCAATAGAAACAGCGAATATTGCAGCGGTCGGTGACACTGATGCGCAGATTGTCGTGGGCGCGGCCAAAGGTGTCGACGAGGTTCATTTCACGGCCAGCATCCGGTTAATGGGCCGGCGGGCGCGCTCCATCAGATCGGGCGAAAGATCGACGCGCGGGGAAAGATCGCGGAGGGCATCGCGCAGCTTTTCAAGCGTGTTGCGCTTCATATACGGGCATTCCGAACAATTGCACTGCTCGTTGGGGATGAAATGAAATTTTTTGCCCGGCGCGGTTTTTTCGAGCGAACGACGCACGCCGCTTTCGGTCATGACGATAAATTCGCGGGCGTCCTGCGCGGCGCACCAATCGATGATGGCCGAAGTGGAGCCGATAAAATCGGCCATGGCGAGCACGTCGCGCGGACATTCGGGATGAGCGGCGACCAGCGCGGAGGGATTTTCGGAGCGCGCGGCGCTGAGTTTCCGGGCGGCGAAGGTGGCATGGACGATGCACGCACCCTGCCAGATTTTCATGTTGGCGCGGCCGGTTTGTTCACGCACGTAATTGCCCAGATTGATGTCGGGAAGGAAGAGAACCGGCTGATCGGCGGGGATGGAATTGACGATTTTGACGGCGTTGCGCGAGGTGCAGAGAATGTCGCTTTCGGCTTTGACTTCGATCGAAGTATTGATGTAGCTGACGATGGTGTAGCCGGGATTTTTCGCCTTCCATGCGCGGAGTTGCGGGGCGGGGCAGGCGTCCACCAGGCTGCATCCGGCGCCGCGGTCGGGGACGATGACGGTGCGTTCGGGATTGAGCGCTTTGGCGGTTTCGGCCATGAACCAGACGCCGCAGAAGGCGATAACGTCGCCTTCAAAATCGCGGGCTTTGCGGGCCAGTTCGAGGCTGTCGCCGATGGCGTCCGCCAGGTCCTGAATTTCGGCGTCCTGGTAGTGATGCGCCAGGATCATGGCGCGGCGGGAACGCTTCAGGTCCGCAATTTCTTCGGTGATGGAAGCTGTGGCAAGCACCCGGCTTTATTATAAGCGTTTAGATTCGTAGTTCGAAATTTGGTTTCAGACCGGTTTCCGCGCGCGACTTTTACCCGGCCGCGCTGGTGGCCAGCGCTTCCACTACAGCAATATTTTGAATCAGTTCCGCCGGCAGGTGGTGCCGCGCGGCGAGGTAGTCCGGCGCGTTGTAAGAGATCCACACCTGGCCGGCCGGATCCTCCGCAACCAGGATCTTCAGCGGGAGATCGATGGCGATGCCGGGAGACGCCAGCATCAGCGGAGTGCCGGCTTTGGGGTTCCCGAAAATCAGAAGCCTGGTGGGCGGCATTTTCATTCCCGCCTTTTCCGCCTCTCCACTGTGATCTATAGTGGCGAAAAGCTTAACGCCCTTAGCCTGTAGAATGCCCTCCAGCTTCTTGACCGTCTGGTCAACCGAGCCGCGGCCGGGTATCGTAACGATGCCACTATTCGAGTTGGTCGCCATTGCGTTCTCCTTGATTTTCGCGAGTCGCGCCTAACCGGGCTGGCGCGGCAGGAACAGGTAAATCGCCATCGCTACTCCCAGAGATGCGAGCATCACGGCGACAGCGATGGCCAAAGCCGAAGGGTGAGCGAAACTCGATTCTCCCGTTCTCAAATCCCGAACCTGACGAATGTGTCTCCACGTACTGACGGCCAAGACGATGACTCCAATCGCAACCAGGGTGGTGCCAAACCACGGCGACAGACCGAGGGACCGCAGCGCCAGATCCAGCTGCCCGATCCGCAAGGCCTGGAGAAACAGGCCAAACCGGGCCACTACAAAACCAAACCCCATCAGCGCCAGGCCGGTTCGAATCCATGCGAGAAAAGTCCTTTCGGCGGCGAGATAGTCGCCCGGTCCACTGGCCGATCGCCCTTCCATCTTGTCTTTAGCTTACCCTTTGCTGACGCATCTTTTCTTTTCTTTGCGATTCCGGCTAGCCGCTTTGATCGTCCGAGCCCGCAGCCTGACGGCGGTGCATCAGGCGCGGAAGACGCGCCGGCCGGAGCAGTAGGTCTCGATCACCCGAAGCTGGCCGTTGGCCAGCTCGAAGCGGACCAGGTCGGCGCGTTCGCCGTTTCGCAGGCCGCGCTGGCGGGAGACGATTCGGCCGACACGGGCGGGATTGATGGTGGCCATGGTGACCGCTTCGGTCAGGGTCAAATTGGCCATGCGCATGACGTTCGAAATGGCATGATCCATGCGCAGGCTCGATCCGGCGAGACGATCGCCGCCGGCGAGAACGACACGGTGGTCTTCTTTCAATTCGACGGCGATTTCGCCGAGCCGGTAATTCCCCGGCTGGCACATCGCGGGCATGACGGCGTCGGTGACCAGAATGCTTCGCTCGATTCCTTTGGCGCGCAGGGCGACGCGCAGGAAATTTTCGGGGATATGAATGCCGTCGACAATGAAACTAGCGGCGAGGTGATCCTCGGCGAGCTGGTCCCAGATGTAATTCCAGCGCGGCATGGCCGCGTGGGCGCCGTTGCCGAGATGCGTAGAAAGAGTTGCGCCGGCGCGGACGGCGTCTTCGATCTGGCCGCGCGTCGCGGCGGTGTGGCCGATGCTGGCAACCACGCCTTCGCCAACAAGCTGTTCGATGAAGCGCGGCGCGCCGGGGTATTCCGGGGATAGAGTCACCAGGCGGACGTAACCGCGGGCGGCTTCCTGGCAGCGATGAAATTCGTCGAGGTCGGGCGGACGAACCCATTGGCGGGGATGTGCTCCGCGAGGGCCGTCCTGGGGGGAAATGTGCGGACCTTCGATATGAAACGCTTCCATGGCGCGGCCGTTTTCGAGCGATTCCCGCGCGGCGGCCAGGTTACGCAGCGCGGCCAGCATCCGGGCCGGATCGCCGGTGATGACGGTGGGAAAAAAGCGGGTGACGCCGGTGGCAAAGATCGCGCCGATGGAGCGGGCGATTTCCTGGTGCGAGGTGTCGGGGGAATTGTAGTCGACGCCGGCAAAACCGTTCACCTGAAGGTCGATGAAGCCGGGCGCGATCCATGGGTCTTCGGATTTTTCGAGCACCGGATCGACTTGTTGGATCAGGTCATCGCAGGAAATTTCGACGTGTTCGCTGGTCGAAACGCTATAGCCGCTACATTTCATCGCGCTCCTGTTTTTTGCACAGATTACTCACAGCGACAGCCGCTTAAGTTGGCGAAACCGCATGGGAAAGATCTGTTGAAATCGGCGCCTTCGCGCTGGTGATCGGGTCCGGTTCCTGTTACAAATATCTCAACCGACATTCTGCGAGGAACCGGGTTGCGTGTCAGTCTCGGGGGAGGTGGCCGCGAATCGGTTCCCGCAGAAAGGTACTGTTTTTATTTCGCGGCTCCCACAGGTTGCGCCACTGGCGTCAGCCAGCCGAAGCGATCCGGCGTTTTCCCCTCCACGATCGCGAAGAACTCGCGCTGCAGCCGTTCCGTGATGGGGCCGCGCTTTCCCTTGCCGATGGTGATGCGATCGACCGAGCGGATGGGCGTGACTTCGACCGCGGTGCCGCAGAAGAACAGTTCGTCGGCGATGTAGAGAAGCTCGCGCGGGATGAGCGCTTCGACCACGGGAATTTCGAGCGAGCGGGCGATCTGCATCACGGTATCGCGGGTGATGCCGGGCAGAACGCTGGCGCCGAGCGGCGGGGTGATCAGTTTTCCGTCGCGAATCACAAAAAGATTTTCGCCGGAGCCTTCGCTGACGAAACCCGACGCATCGAGCGCGATGCCTTCGTTGTAGCCGTTGACTTCGGCCTCCATGCGGATCAACTGCGAGTTCATGTAATTGCCGCCAGCTTTGGAAAGCGCAGGCAGAGTGTTGGGGGCGATGCGCGTCCAGCTGGAAACCCCGACGTCGACGCCGTTTTCCAGAGATTCGGCGCCGAGATATTTGCCCCAGGTCCAGCAGGCGATGTAGGTTTCAATGGGATTGTCCTTGGTCGGCATCACGCCGAGATTGCCGTAGCCGCGAAAGACCAGCGGGCGGATGTAGCAGGAATCCATTTTGTTGACGCGAATCAGATCGCTCATGGCGGTGACGATTTCGTCGATCGAAAAAGGGATGTCGATGCGATAAATCTTGGCCGAATCGTGCAGGCGGCGGGAGTGTTCGCGGGCGCGGAAAATGGCGGGTCCGGTGGTGGTTTTATAGCAGCGGACACCTTCAAAAACCGAACTGCCGTAGCTGGTGACGTGCGCCAGGACGTGAATTTTCGCGTCGTTCCAGTTGATGAGTTTTCCGTTGTGCCAGATCTTTTCGGTGGGATTTATCATGAAGAAATTATAGCCTGATCGAATGATGGCGGAAGGAGGCCGTTCGTCCGCGACGTTTGAAGCTGTAACTTATTGCGTCATTTGACGCATACTACATTGCCTGGATTGTCCTCGCATTTCCAGCCGCGCGAAAATCTAGTTGGTCGCGTCCCCACAATGCGCTGCGCTGAGATGGACAAGCTCATCGCACAATACGAGAAAGCTGTTCGCGCCTACCGGCTCGCCGCGATGGAGCTCATCGATAAGCACGGCGATGACTTCATCCACCAAGCTAAGGAAGCCGACCGTCTGCGCATCCTGGCGCGTGAAGCCTACGAACGGATCACGCAGCATGCGAGAGAACACGGCTGCGGGCACGATATTAAGCCTCGGGCCGCGGATTGAATGCGCGGGAATCCCATCTTCTTTCATTCCGGCCAGGTGCAGTGCGATCGCCTCGCGCATCTGCTTGCGCGTGATCGCCAAGGTGCGGCCCGTCGCGACACAGCCAGGCAGATCGGGCGCCCAAGCGCCGTAGCCTGTCTTTGTCTTCTCGAACATTACGGCGTATTGCATATGGTTCATTTTAGCCCTGCCTGTCGCAGGAAGCTGTTCCTCAACCCAGGCGAAAGGTCGTCGCCAAGATGGCCGTTAATCGTCACCCGGCCGGGCTTGACGGGGTGCTTGAATGGACGATGGCTGCTTCCAGTTCGCGGCAGCATCACCCCCCGTCCGTTTCGATCCGCTTTATCATCTCCCGAACCTTCATCCGTTTTTGTAGTGGACTAGCAGGGTGCTGAAAAAGGGGACAGACCGCTCTGTCCACGGCCATGGCCACACGCGGCATGAATAACTTACAGGCGGGGACAGAATCGTCTGTCCCCTTTTTCAGCACCCTGCTAAAGATGCCTGGAATCTCAGAAATTGTGCGAAAATCATCGGTTGATGCACATTCGCAGGGGTCTTTTCGATTGAGCTGGGACGCGCTGCTGTTCGATTTTGACGGCGTCCTGGCCGATACCGAACCGATCCATTTTTCCTGCTGGAGCGAACTGCTCGCGCCCTTCGGGATTTATTTCGATTGGGAGTTTTATCAGCGCAACTGCGTGGGAATTTCCGATCGGCGAATGGTGGAGCGGTTGGCGGCCGAGCGCAATCCGCCGGTCGCGTGGGAAGAAATCTATCCGCATTATCAGCGAAAACAGGCGATTTTTCGCGACCGGCTGCTGGCCCAGCCGCCGTTTCTGGCAGAAACGTTACGACTGGTGCGGGAGCTCGCCGCGGAATACAAAATGGCGGTGGTTTCTTCGAGCGGGCGGACCGAAGTGGAGCCTCCCATCGCGCGCGCGGGAATTCGCGACTGCTTTCAGGTTTTGATTTGCGGCAAGGAAGTGGCCAATTTGAAGCCGGCGCCCGATCCTTATTTGAAGGCCGCGGAATTGTTGGGCGCGCGAAGGCCGCTGGTGATCGAGGATTCCGATGCGGGCGTCGCCAGCGGAAAAGCCGCGGGATTCGAGGTGCTGCGCGTTTCGCGGCCGGATCGGGTGTCGGAAGAATTGCGCGCGCTTCTTGCTCGACCAAAATTTGTGCATCCGTGATAGAATAAACCCTTACGTTCGCGAAATTGACATTCCTGCATCTGACTACCGGGGTCGCTGGCGGTGGAACATCAATGAAGGATTACCTTGCGCTCACCAAGCCGCGGATCACGGTCTTCATTCTTCTGAGCACCGCGATCGGGTTTTTGTGCGCGGGACATTTTCAGGCGTGGACGCTGCTCCACGCACTGATCGGCACGGGGTTGATGGCCAGCGGAACGGCCGCGCTGAATCAGTGGTACGAGCGCGAGGCCGACGCGAAAATGAATCGCACCAAGGCCCGGCCGATTCCTTCGGGGCGCCTTACCGCGAGGCGCGCCTTCTGGTTTGGCGTGGCGCTGTCGATCGGCGGATTTTTCGATTTGTGGCTGGGGGCGAATCTGCTGGCGGGGCTGCTCAGCCTGTTCACGCTGGTGAGTTATCTGTTCGTGTACACGCCGTTGAAGCAGCGGTCGCCGCATTCGACGACCATCGGCGCGATTCCCGGCGCGATGCCGCCGCTGATCGGGTTCGCGGCCGCCGCGGGCACGCTGAATCCGCTGGCGTGGATTCTTTACGGCATTTTGTTTCTGTGGCAATTTCCGCATTTTTACGCGATCGCGTGGATGTACCGCGAGGATTATGCCCGCGCGGGGATTCGCATGCTGCCGGTGGTGGAGCCGGACGGCGAGTCGACGGCGCGGCGCATCGTTTTATTTTCTCTCGCTCTGGTTCCGGTCAGTTTGTTGCCGCGCTTTTTTGGGAGTGCGGGGAATGTTTATCTGGCCGGCGCCCTGGCCCTTGGTTTATTGTTCGTACTAGCTGGCGCCCGCGCCGCATTCGACCGGACACGTCCGCGTGCCCGTCAGGTGCTGCTGGCGAGCGTGGTTTATTTACCATTGTTGTATGGCCTCCTGGTTTTGGACCGTCCCGGTTTGTAGTTTTGCGATTCTGGCCAGTTCGTGTTTAACGGGCTGCGCGGCGCGCGCCGGCCTGCCTTCTTATTCGAGCGTTCCCGCCTTCAACCTGACCGATCAAAGCGGTGAGCCGTTTGAGAGCCGGGCGAAACTCGACGGCAACGTGTGGATCGCCGATTTCTTTTTCACCACCTGTCCGGGTCCCTGCCCGCGCATGAGCTCGCAGATGCACCAGGTGGAGACTGCGCTGGCCAAGTTTCCGAACGTGCGGCTGGTATCGTTCACGGTGGATCCGGCGCACGATACGCCGCTGGTGCTGGACGCCTATGCCAAGCATTTCGGCGCGGAGGCGGGGCGCTGGTTCTTTCTGACCGGGTCGCAGCCGACGCTGCAACATTTATGCCGCGATGTGTTTATGCTCGGCAACGTGGACGGGAGCTTGCAGCATTCGACGCGCTTTGTGCTGATTGACCGCGATTCGAAAGTGCGCGGGTATTACGAAACGTCGGAGCCGGACGCGATCACGCGGATTATCGCCGACGCGAAGAAACTGGCGGCGAGTTGATGACGGTTCAGGATCTGCCGGCGGTGAACGCGACGCTGAACGGGGTCGCGGCGGTGCTGCTGGTGGTCGGTTTCACGCTGATTAAGAACGGCCGCAAGGACGCGCATCGCAAGGTGATGATCGCGGCGTTTTCAGTGTCCGTGGTATTTTTGATCTGCTATTTGACGTACCACGCGCTGGCCGGGGTGGTTTATTATCCGCACAGCGGGCCGATCAAGACGGTTTATCTGAGCATTCTGTTCACCCATACGGTGCTGGCGGCGATTGTGCCGGTGCTGGCGATCATCACGCTGAGCCGCGGGCTGAAGGCGAATTTCAAACGGCATCGCGCGATCGCCAAATGGACGCTGCCGATCTGGTTGTATGTCAGCGTGACCGGCGTGGTGGTGTATTTGATGCTGTATCAGTTTTGATTGTGCGCGGATCAGGCAGCACGGATACCGCTCCTGGCATACTGGAACAGGTTCAGTTTCTGAACAGAGACCGGCGCTATTGCGAGCTCGCCATCGCGTAGTAACCTTTGCGCGCCTGGACTTTGTAATTCTTGTCGTCGACGCGAATGTCGATTTTGCGGAAGCTGCCGTCCTTGGCGGGATTGCTCGGCACATAGCCGATCGAATATTGGCTGCGCATTTCTTCCTGAAGCTGGCGGAAAATGTCGTCGAGAGAATTGCGGCGGTCCACTTTGAACACCCGGCCGCCGGTTTCCGACGACATGCGCTTCAGATAACCTTCGCCCATGCCGCCGCCGATGCGAATCACGCCGAATCCGCCGCCGTAGGCCGAGGGATCTTCGTAATCGATGCTGTAGATGATCGAATCCGATTTCTGGGCGGCCTCGATCGCAGTGGAAATGGATTCCTTGCTGCCGGTATCGACGCCGTCGGTGATCATCACGATGGCTTTGCGGCCGACCTCGGTCTTCATTTTTTCGTTGGCGGCCAGATACACCGCGTCATAAAGAATAGTTCCGGCCATGTTCTGCTGGGTGGGCACCGGACCGGGATGCAGGCCGCCGACGGGCACGCTCATGTGCAGCTGGTTGAGACCGTCCTGCAACAGGCGCGGTGAATTGGTGTCATCCTGCAACAGCTCGGCTTCCGCGCCGAACTGGATCAGAAAAGCCAAATCCTTGGGCCGCAGAACTTTGGAGAAAAACTGAAACGCTGCGCGCCTTTCGATCTCCAGCAGCCGTTCCTGGCTTTCGCTGGTGTCGACCAGCAGGCCGATGGTCAGCGGCAGGTCGGTTTCACGGTTGAAATATTTGATCTCCTGCGCCTTGCCGTCTTCAAAGACCTGGAAGTTGTTCTTTTCCAGATTGCCAACCAGCCCATTCTGCTTGTTGTGCACCGAAAAGAAAACGTTGACCAGGTTGACGTCGACTTTAATGGTCGGCTCGTCCTGCGCAAAGGCGAGCGGACACAGCAGGAAAAACGGTAAGGCCCTCATAGTTACAATCATAGATGCAGTCGGAGTAAAACGAGTTCCCATGCGTCACGCGATTCGTCATTTAAAAAAGTCGGACCCGGTTATGGCTCAGATTATTAACCGGGTTGGCGCTTGCAAAATCGAATACCGCGAGCCGATTTTTCAGACGCTGGTTCGCTCCATTGTGTATCAGCAACTGCATGGGAAGGCGGCGTCGACCATTTTCGGGCGTTTGAAAGACGCGGCCAAGGCCGATCCGCTGACGCCGGAGGCGATTTTGAAGCTGCGGCCGTCGCGGATGCGCACGCTGGGGCTTTCTCCGCAAAAGCTGTCTTACATTCGCGAGCTGGCGCGGCTGACGCGCGGGGGCGAGGTCGACTTTGAACGTTGCAGCACGCTCGAAGACGAAGCGGTGATCGAGCACCTGACGCGGGTGAAAGGCGTCGGCGAGTGGACGGTGCACATGTTCCTGATTTTCGCGTTACGGCGGCCGGATGTGCTGCCGACGGGCGACCTGGGGATTCGCGCGGCGATCAAGAAAGCCTACGGATTGGCGGATTTGCCGAAGCCGGAGGAGATGGCTCGGATCGCGGCGGCGTGGCGGCCGTATTGTTCGGTCGCGTGCTGGTATTTGTGGCGGAGTCTGGATAATTTCGGGGCGATGTAGTCTCCGCTCCCGAAATCCGGGATCTTATTCCTTCTAGCCTGTGAGTTATTCATGCCGCGTGCGACCACGGCCGTGCTGGGGCAGGCCCCATAACTACGCGGTCGCTTCTTCGAGAGAACGGATTTCCTGCTTCAGCGCGTCCAGATCGGATTGGGCGCGTGAAAAATCGCCTTGCGTGGCGGCGTCTTCGATACGGCGCGCGAATTCGCGCAATTCGGGTGAGGGGATCTGGTCGGCCGCGGCGCGCAGGCTTCGCGCCTGCTGGCGGAGCCGGGTGGCGTCGGATTCGCAGGCGGCGGCTTCGATTTCGAGGAACAGCTGCGAAAGATCGTTGGCGGGTTTGACTTTTTCCACGGTGCGCGCCAGCAAATGTTTTTCGATGGTGCTGACCAGGTGTGCCGGCTGCACGGGTTTCGAAATATAGGCGTCCATGCCGGCTTCCAGGCAGCGCTCGCGATCACCGTTCATGGCGTGCGCGGTCATGGCGAGGATCGGAATGTCGGTCCAGCGCGGGTTGCGGCGGATAATGCGGGTGGCTTCCAGGCCATCGAGGACGGGCATCTGCACGTCCATCAGGATCAGATGATAATTGGCCCCGGGAGCTTCCAGGCGGGCCAGCGCTTCGCGGCCGTCGTTGGCGACGTCGATCTTGTAGCCTTTCTTGCGCAGGATCGCCAGCACCACCTTCTGGTTGACCACGTTATCTTCCACCAGCAACAGCGCCGCGCCGGCGGTGGGAGATTGGGTCTCGGCCGGCTTGGCTTTGGAGGGCGAGGATTCGGCCGCGGCGGGCGCCGGATCGCAGGCCAGATTCACGGTAAAGGTGCTGCCCTTTCCGGGCTCGCTGTCGACTTCTACTGTACCGCCATGCATTTCCACCAGCCTTCGCGTGATCGCCAGACCCAACCCGGTTCCACCGTAACGGCGGCTGATGCTGCCGTCGGCCTGAGTGAATTTCTCAAATATCTCAGCGAGCTTATCGGCCGGAATTCCGGTTCCCGTATCACGAACTCGAATTTTAAGAAGAATTTTTCCATCCGCGGCGCGGACCGAGGTGAGATGCACGTGAATCTCGCCGCGCTCGGTGAACTTGAGGGCGTTGGACAGCAGATTGGAGACGATCTGGCGCAGGCGCAGCGGGTCGGCCAGAACGTCATAGGCGCCGTCCGGGGCGGCTTCGAAACGCAAGTCCAGGCGCTTCTGCATGGCTTTCGCGCTCTGCGCCTTCACGCAATCCGCCACCACCGCATGAGCGTTGAACGGCAGCCGCTCCAGCACCATTTTGCCGGCCTCGATTTTCGACAGATCCAGAATGTCGTTCAGCACGCCGAGCAGGGAATAGGCGCAGCGCTGCGCGGTTTCGAGATGGTCGCGCTGATCGGGGTGGGTGGTGCTGTCGAGCACCACGTCGAGCATGCCCAGCAATCCGTTCATGGGCGTGCGCAGCTCGTGCGACATGTTCGCCAGAAATTCGCTCTTGGCCTGGCTGGCGGCGAGCGCGGCGTGCATCGCTTTTTCGAGATCGGCGGTGCGCTGGTGGATGCGCTGCTCCAGCAGTTCCTGATGCTGGCGGATTTCTTCCTGCGAAACGGCCAAGGCCTCAATCATTCGATTGAAGCTCTCGCCGAGGTACTCGATTTCGTCGCCGGTGCGGCTGACCTGGATCGGCTCGAACCGGCCTTTTCGCACGCTGGTGATGCCGTTTTGCAGCAGGGCCAGGGGACGCGCCAGCATGCGCATGGTGAAGCGCGCCAGCGCGCCGGCGACGAGCACCACGATCCCGCACAGCACCACTGCCTTGGTGATGTCGAAGGTATGCAGGCGCAGGTCCCAGCACAGGATGGTGATGACCATCCAGGAAACCAGGACGGCGGTGAAGATGGAGAATTTCGAGGCGAGCGAGCGAAACTTCGCGGGGCGCTCCTCGGCGGAGGACGCGCGCGTCAGCTTCCGCAGGTCCACTTCTGTTGCGCGCCCATCCACGCTCTCATCTTGCTCTGAATCCATGAAAAGAAATATCAGCGAGAGACCTTAGTACCGGAAGCTTTTCGCTTCTAGTCCCGATGGTCCCTTAGTTTGATTCACGCAAGTCTCGTTTCCTCAAGCGCTCAGCGGCTGGTATCCTGTGACAAAATGTCTGTGCGGCTAGCCACTTCCGTGTGCGGCATTTCCCTTAAGAATCCGGTGCTGGCGGCGTCGGGGACGTACGGATATGGCGTCGAATTTAAGGAATTGGTGGATCTGGCGGCGCTCGGCGGGATCGTGGTGAAGGGACTTTCGCGGGAAGCGATGGAGGGCAACGCGGCGCCGCGAATTTATGAAACCGAAGCCGGCATGATCAATTCGATCGGGCTTCAGAATATCGGCGTGCGCGCCTTCGTGCGCGATAAATTGCCGCAGCTTGCCGGGGTTACGGTGTTCGCCAACATTTTCGGCTACGCGGTGGAGGACTACGTCGAAGTGGCGCGCGTTCTCGAAGACGCCGAGGGCCTCGCCGGGTATGAGCTGAACGTTTCCTGTCCGAATACCAGGCACGGCGGGATCTATTTTTCGAGCGATCCGGCGCTGCTCGGGGAAGTGACGCGGGCGGTGCGCGCGGTGGCGAAACGGCCGCTGATCGTGAAGCTGTCGCCGAACGTGGCGCGGATCGAACCGCTGGCGCGCGCGGCGGCGGAGGCGGGCGCGGACGCGATCTCGCTGGTAAATACGTTTATCGCGCTGGCGATCGAGCCGCGCACGCGGCGGCCCCGGATCGGCGCGGGATTCGGCGGTCTTTCGGGACCGGCGATTAAACCGATCGCGCTGCGGATGGTCTACGAGGCGGCGCAAGCCGTGAAGATTCCGGTGATCGGCATGGGCGGGATCGCGAGCGGAACCGATGCCGCGGAATTTCTGATGGCGGGAGCGTCGGCGGTGGAGGTGGGTACGGCGAATTTCTGGGATCCGGCCGCTCCGCTGCGCATCGCCGGCGAACTCGGCCGTTTCTTAGAGCAGGAAAAAATCGGTAATCTATCGGAAATTATCGGGACATTTAAATTAAATTGAACAGGAGAACATCATGCAGCAGACCATTTCGACCGGGCACGCACCGAAAGCCATCGGTCCTTATTCGCAGGCCGTGGTGGCGCAGGGGTTCGCGTTTCTGAGCGGACAGATCGCGCTCGATCCGGCGACGGGACAGTTGATCGACGGCGATGTGG
The DNA here is from genome assembly GCA_035507655.1 of Bryobacteraceae bacterium. Taxonomy (GTDB): domain Bacteria; phylum Acidobacteriota; class Terriglobia; order Bryobacterales; family Bryobacteraceae; genus Palsa-187. The sequence goes on from DATJNW010000016.1 coordinate 81,999, forward strand.
CGGCGCAGACGGAGCGCGTGATCGAAAATTTGAAGGCGGTGGTGGAAGCCTGCGGATCGTCGCTGGGGCGAGTGGTCAAGACCAGCGTATTTTTAAAAGACATGGGCGATTTTGCAAAAATGAACGAGATTTATGCGCGATATTTCGGCGAGAATTCGCCGGCCCGCAGCACCGTGGAAGTGGCGCGGCTGCCGCGCGACGTGCGCGTCGAAATCGATTGCATCGCCATCGTTTAAGTCCTGGCGCCGGGCGCAGATGCCGCTTCCTGGCTCGATCCTGTGGTTTTTTCGCGGGAGCGGACCGCGATTCCAGGAGCAAATAGTCAAGTAATTGTAAAAAATACAACGTACTTTATGGTAAACGCTGCGAATATTCTTCGGGATTTAGTGGCGATTCCATCTGTCTCTTCGCTGAGCAATGTTCCGGTGATCAATTATGCGCTGAAATTCCTGGAGGGCTGGCAGATCGACCGCTATCCTTATACCGATCCGGCAGGGACGGCGAAACTGAATATCGTCGCGCGCAGCGGTCGCGCAGCGGCCGAGCTGGCGCTGGTGTGCCATACCGATACGGTTCCTTTTGCGCCGGATTGGAGCGAAGCGGTGAACCCGAAAATCCGCGCGGGAAAATTGTACGGGCGCGGAAGCTGCGACGTGAAAGGATTTCTCGCCTGCATTCTGGCTGTGGTTTCGCGGATCGACACTACGCAGCTCAAAAAACCGCTGGCCGTGGTGCTGACCGCCGATGAAGAGATTGGCTGCGTGGGCGCGAAATTTCTGGCGAAGAAAAAAGCGGTGCGCGCGCGCTACACCATCGTCGGCGAGCCGACCGGATTGCAGCCGGTGCGCGCGGGTAAAGGCTACGCGCTGGCCGAAATCGCGGTGCGCGGGCGCGAAGCGCACAGCGCGTTTCCCGGCAAGGGCCGGTCCGCGATCAGCGATGCCGCGCGAATCGTGCTGGGACTGGATCGCGTGGCAAAAAAACTGGCGGCGCGGCGCAATCGCGATTTCGATCCGCCCTACACGACGCTGAACGCCGGGCTGATTCGCGGAGGGTCTGCGAAAAACATTATTCCGGGAGAATGTCGCATCACGGTGGAGTGGCGTCCGGTGCCGGGCCAGGACGCCGGGTGGGCGGGCGAGCTGATTCGGGAAGAAATCAACGGGTTGAAGAAAAAACATCCGGGCCTGGACGCGCGGCTGGAAGTGAAGCGGCTGGACCCGGCGTTTGAGCCGTCACGCACGCGCGAGCTGGCGTCATTTCTTGAAAAACTCAGCGGGCGCCGCGCGACGACGGTTTCCTTCGGCACCGAAGCCGCGCATCTGGGAACACGCGGAGTGGAGATGGTGGTGTTCGGAGCCGGCGACGCGACGATGGCCCACAAGCCGGGCGAGTTCGTGCCGGTGGCCGAGCTGGAGGAGTGCGTGGCCCATCTGGAATCGGTGGTCCGGCATTTCTGCGGATAGTTGGATATAATTCCGGATGACTTTTCCGGGAGGATCCACTATGAAATTTTGTCTTGCGCTGACGCTCGGCCTGGCGGCCGGCATTTTTCTGACGCACGCCGCGGAAACCGAAGGCGTCGCTTTCTTTGGGCACGGTCAGGTGGCTACGGCGCTGGCCAAGGGCGGCACGCTGTTGAAACGGGCCACCTACAGCGTTTCCGGCTCGCATCGCGATAAGGCGGGCCAAGTGGAAGTACACGATAAAGAGACCGACGTGTTTTATGTGGTCGACGGCACGGCAACGTTCGTCACCGGCGGGACCATGGTCGGCGGGAAAGTGATCTCGCCGGGCCAGTGGCACGGAACCGAGATTCGCGGCGGCGAGACGCATCACCTGAGCAAGGGCGATGTAATGGTGATCCCAGCCGGGACGCCGCACTGGTTTAAAACGGTGCCGGCCGAGGTCAGTTATTTTGTGGTGAAGGTGATTCAGCCTTAGCAGGGTGCAGACGGGGTTAGCGGATCGACACGCCCCACAGTTCGATCATTCCCTCCGCGCGAGCTTCGCCGTTCGGACGCTGGTAGACCAGGTTCAACTGCGCGACATCGGCGGGCGCGACGAATTCCATTTCACCCGTACCGTTCCCCACGCCCGCGTGCGTTTCGCCGATGCGCCATTCGATTCCGGTCGGCGATTCCATCTGGTTGACAGAGGCCTGCCAGCGCAGACGGTAATGCTCGCCGCGTTTGAGCAGTAGGGTTTGGCGCAGCAACTCGCAGGATTCCGGCTGAGTTCCATCAAACGAAATGCGATGCATGGTGCGGGGCGCGTCGATTTCGGCGTGGACGACGCCCGCAGTTTCGTTCCAGCGCCAGTCGAAGCCGTGGCCGGCCGCGCGGGATTTGAAATCTCCGAAATTTCCGCGATAGACACCGCCGGGCGCGGCGAAGCCCATGGCGCGCCACAACGCCAGCGCGCCGGCCCCGTCGCCGGATTCGAGCAGGGCATCGTCGCCGGCAAGGACCAGCGCGCGATCATCGGCGTCCGGCGCGAGTTTCAAGGCCACCGGCGCGATCGCCTGCGTGCGGTGCGTTTCGAGCAGCCATCCCAAATACGCGGCGAGCGCTTCGCGCCGCCCGCTGAACGCGCGCGATAAAATTTCGTTCGCGTCCGTACTCGTCTGCCAGCACAATTCGAAGGCGGGACGACGGTCGCCGTAGGAAACTGCGAGCGCCTCGCGCATCCATTTCCAAAACGCCTGGCGATCCTGGCGGCGGAAATAAAAATTCGCCAGCGTCCAGCGCGGCTCAAACTGGCGATCGATGCGCGCGGCATCGAGCAGCCACTTTTCCGCAGTCGCGTAATCGCCGCGAATTTCCGCGTCGAGTCCCAGGCGAATGCGCGGCGCCGAACTCAGCGGATTCAGCTCGGCTGCGCGCTGGAGCAGCGGGCGCGGATCGCCGCCGCCGTAATCGATCTGTAAAGCGCGCAGCGCGAGATATTCCGTATTTCCTGGCTGCAGGGCGACGGCGCGGGCGACCGCGCCGGGCGATTGCTGGCGAAACTGGAAATCGGCGCGGGCACGCCCGATCGCGAAAACGCCCGCGGCGAGCAGCGCGGCGATGGCCGCGACACCTCCGATTCGCGAGATGTAATACGTCTGCATCACAACAATTTTTCCTGCTCCCGCGTTAATTTTTCTTGCCCGCGTGGCGCGCCGACTTTATACTCGATCTAACGTGCTTCGAACTTTTCTCATCGCCATTTTTTCCACAGGCGCGGCGTTCGCGGGAGCTCCCGTGATCGGCATCGCCACTGCAAGCGGTCATTTTAGCGTGCAATCGAGCGATGTGTGGGGCAACTCCACTTTATTTGACGGCTCGACGATTGAGACGGCGAAGGCATCGTCGGAACTGGCGCTGCGCAACGGCGTAAAGGTGCAGCTTGGCGCGGAGTCGAAGGCGCGGGTGTGGGAGCATCGCGTGCTGCTCGAACGCGGCGTCGGACAGGTGGCCGCACCGTCGGTGTATGAAATCGACGCGGCGGGATTGAAGATCAAGGCCGACGGCGCGCGGGTGCGCGTGGGCATCACCGATCGGATTGAGGTGGTTTCGTTCGCCGGGTCGGCGCGGGTGACCACGCAGGCCGGTTTGCTGCTGGCCTCGATTCCGGCAGGGCGCGCGATGAGTTTTGCGATGCAGGCCGGGTCGAGCGGCATCGTTTCGCGCACCGGCTGCCTGTTATATAAGGATGGGCATTTTATTTTGCAGGACGAGAATACGCAGGAAGTGGCGCAGCTTGAAGGCAGCATCAATCTGGCCTCGAACACCGGCAACCGAGTCACCGTGACCGGCGCCGCGAGCGGAAGCAAGCCCGCAGTGAGCATCGCGACGGTGGTGTTGAATGTCGCGACCATCAGACAGGAATCGCAGGGCGGATGCTTGAGTGTCGCGTCGGTGCTGGAGGCGAGAACGGAGGCTCCGGCGAGCGCGGCCAGCCCTGCTCCGGCTCCGGCGAACGCGCCCGCCGCGCCTGCGCCCAGCAGCGGCGGCGGAGGCGGCGGATTGTCGACGGGCGCGAAGGCGGCGATTTTTATTGGAATCGCGGGCGGCGCCGGTGCGGCCGCGGCGATTGCGCTGGCGGGGCATAAAAGCTCGACCAGCCCGTAATCTTCTGGCCTGATAATCCGTGCAATCAGTCGCGACGGCAGGTGGGGCAGGCTCCCAGCCTGCGGCGGGCTCGAAGCCCGCCTGGTCGCCTTTAGAAGGAGGGCGCCCGCCGCAGCCCGAAAGCCTGCCCCACAAAGTCCAAGGCAACCTGACCGAATTTGCTGGTCAGGATTTCTCGCGATAGCGGCAGAGGCCGATCATCGTCTTGCCGTCTTTGATTTTTCCCGCTTGCAGCCATTCCTGAAGCTCGCGGCGGGTGAACCAGCGCGTTTCGATGCGCTCGTCTTCCATCGGTTTGGCCTCGCCCGCGGTCAGTTCGGTAGCCCGAAAAATCGTCATCTTTTCCGCTAAAAATCCGGGGCTAGGAAAAAATTCGGCGATCTTTTGCCACTTCTTTGCGCGATATCCGGTTTCTTCCAGTAATTCGCGCCGGGCCGCCTGAAGCACCGTTTCGCCTGCATCGACGCGTCCGGCGGGCAGCTCCCACAGATACTGCCGCGCCGGCAGACGATACTGCCGGACCAATAGAATCCGGCCTTTTTCATCCACCGGCATCATCACCGCCGATCCGCCGTGCTGCACGATGGCGCGCTTAATCTCGAATCCGCCGGGATCTTCGGCATGATCGAAGGTTACCCGAAAAATCGGTGTTTCAATCAATTCTTTCGAAGAAATGAGTTTCATTTTTTGTGAATTCTGTTTTCAAATTCGGATAAAGGCAGAGTATTTAAGACATCGCCCGGCTCCAGCCAGCCGCGCCGCGCCATGCGGACTCCGTAGCTCATGTTCAGAAGATGCTTGGGATGATGCGCGTCGGTGGAAATGACAAACTTGCAGCCCTTGGCCTTCGCCGCGCGAATCATGGCCGAGCCGAGATCCAGCCGCTCCGGACTGGCGTTGATTTCCAGATACACCTTGCGCCGCGCGGCTTCGCTGAAAATCAGGTCGCAATCGAACGGAAACGGCTCGCGATGGAGCAGCACGCGCCCGGTGGGATGGCCGAGCACCTTTATATAAGGACATTCGAGCGCGCGCAGCAACCGGTCCGTCATCTCCGCGGCTTCCAGGTTCATATAACTGTGGACGCTGCCGATCACGAAATCGAGCTCGGCCAGGGCGTCATTTTCAAGATCCATCACACCGTCGCGGCGGATGTCGCACTCGATTCCGGAAAACACGCGCATCCCCGCGGCCGACCGCATCTCGCGAAGCTGGTGCGCGAAGGCGACCGCTCGTTTCTCATCGAGACCGTTGGCCATCGCCAGAGCCTTCGAATGGTCGGTGATGGCAATGTATTCGTAGCCGCGCTCGCGCGACGCCGCGGCCATTTCTTCCAGTGTCGCGCGGCCGTCGGTTTCGGTGGTGTGCATGTGCAGGTCGCCGCGAATATCGGACACGTCGATTAATTCCGGCAATCGATTTTCGGCCGCGGCTTCGATTTCGCCGCAATTTTCGCGCAATTCCGGCGGAATCCAGGCGAGGCCCAGCGCCGAGTAAATTTCTTCCTCGGTCGCGCCGGCGACGCGCTCATTGGTTTCGATGCGCGCCAGCGCGTATTCGCTGAGGGTCAGGCCCATTTTTTGCGCACGCTGGCGAAGCGAGACGTTGTGCTCCTTGCTGCCGGTGAAATATTGCAAGGCCGCGCCGTAACTTTCCGCGGGCAGCGCGCGCAAGTCCACTTGCAGGGATTCGTGACCGAAACGAATGCTCGCCTTGTTGGCGCCGCGTCCCAGCACTTCCTGGCATTTGGGATGCGCCACGAATTTTTCGAGCGCCCCGGCCGCGCCCGCGCCGGTCACCAGCAGATCCAGATCGCCGACGGTCTCGCGGCCGCGCCGCAAGCTGCCCGCCGGCGTGATTTTGTCGATATCCGGCGCGGCCAGGAATCCAGTCAACTCATCCGCAATGCCCTGCGCGAAGCTCAACAAAAATCGTCCGGCGCGCTGGCGATAACTGGCGATCGAGCGCAGCACTTTTTCTTCGAGCTTGGCGCCCATGCGCGGCAATTCGCGCAATTTCTGCTCGCGGCACAAGCGTTCCAGATCGTCGATGGTGGCGCAGCGGTGGGTTTCAAACAGCAGACGGATGCTCTTCGGACCCAGTCCTTGAATTTTCAACAGCTCCAGCGCGCCGGCCGGATATTTTTCGAGCATCTCATCGCGCCGCTCGAAACTGCCGCGCTGTTCGATCTCCGCCAGCACCGCGGCGATCCCTTTTCCGATGCCGGCGATCTCGGTGACTTTGCGCTCCGGATCTTTGAGGAGCGATGCAATCTGCTCGGGATGCGATTCGATCACCGCGGCGGCGTTGCGATAGGAGCGGATGCGAAACGAATCCTCGCCCGCGACCTCCATCAGGTCCGCTGTTTCCTGCAGCAGGCGGGCGATGCCGCGATTATCCATGTGCAATTCAATTTTATCGGATCGTTCGAAGCGGGATGCGTCCGTATGACACACTATGGGCGATGGGACGGGTAGCTGCAAGGCGTATCGAAGTGCACGGCGATCTCCGGAACCGCGCCTCCGTGCATTTGCAAAGTGCAAAGGAAAAAACCAATGGCAATCCCAACACAGGCCGAGATCGAGGATAAACTTCGCGGCGAAGATCTCGACGCATGGCTCGATTTGTGGCGCGTGGAGCAGGGTACCGCCAAGCCAGCCGCGCTGAAGCTGATCAGCGCCACGATCCCGTTTCCAATTGACCAGAGCCTGCGGGTTCTGGACGCAGGCTGCGGGCCAGGCGACGCAGGCCGCGCCATTCACTCGCGATTTCCGCAGGCGCGGATCGATTTCGTGGATCGGAATGAGTTCTTTGTCTCGCTGTGCGGCGCGGTCAATCGCCGCGATGGTCTGGGCGGGCGGACGTGGGTGCGTGATCTGTCGGAACCAGACTGGCGTCGCGATTTGGCGGACGACTATGATGTCGTGGTGGCCGTCAACGCCGCGCACTGGTTCAGCTTGGAGGGAGCCGCGAAACTTTTCGGCGACATCTTTCAGTCGCTCCGCTCAGGTGGCGTTTTTCTGCTTATGGAACCGGCCGGAGCGCAGCCGCCGTTCGCGTCCGGGTTCGACGCGTGGCGAAAGGAAGAGCCCAGCCAGCACAAGTACGAAGATTGGCGGCGCTTCTGGTCGCGGGTGAATGCTCTCATAGGCTACGATTATGGCTTCCTCGGCGAGCCTGACGGTCAAAATCGCATCGGGGACGGGCTCTCTCCCATGCAGTGGGTCGGTCTGCTCACGGATAGCGGCTTTGTGTCTATCGATGTCCTGCTGAGAGACGCTGAAAAGGTGGTCCTGGCGAGCGTCAAGCCTTGACCACCTGCGGCTCGCCGGGCCTCCGGCCGCGTTCATTCCGGGTGTATACTACACCTGCGATGACTCCTTTGAAACCGATTTTCGCCCCCACCGTGGCAATGTTGACCGCGATCGCCCTCTGCGTCCCGGTAAGCGCGCAGCTCGCCGCGCCGAACGAGCTCGGCGTGGCAATGGGCCACGTCCATTTGAACGTCAAAGATATTGAAGTTCAGAAAAAATTCTGGACCGACTATTTCGGCGCGGTGCCGCTCGCCCGAGCGGGCCTCACCGGCGTGAAAGTCCCCGGCATGCTGATTCTGCTGAACCAGCGGCCCTACACGCGCAGCGCCGAAGGAACGTCGATGGACCATTTCGGTTTCAAGGTTCCGAGCACGTCCAAACTGGTGGCGCGGTTACGCGCGGACGGCTACAAAATCGAGCGCGAATTCAAGGGCACCGAAGGTTTTCCCAACGCCTACGTCATCGGACCCGACGAAGTGAAAATCGAATTGCAGGAAGACGTCTCGCAGACCGTGCCGGCCGTCGCTTATCATCTGCATTTCATGAACGCCGCCGGCGATCAGCTTAAATTGCAGGCCTGGTACGCGAAAAATTTCGGCGCGGTGATCAAGAAACGCGGCTCCCACGACGCAGCGAACCTGCCCGGCATCAATCTGACGTTTGGGGTGACGCGCAATCCGCCGACGGTGGGCACCAAGGGAACGTCCACGGATCACATCGGGTTTGAAGTGAAAAACCTGGAAGCGTTCTGCAAGCGTCTGGAGGCCAGTGGCGTGAAGCTCGACATTCCGTATCGCAAGGTGCCCAAGGCCGGAATCGCCATCGCGTTTTTGACCGACCCTTTTGGCACCTACGTCGAATTGACCGAGGGGCTCGATCAGTATTAGCAGACCGCGCGTTTACTCCCGCAGCGCTTGCGCGGCTTGCTCCACCTGGTCCGCCATGGCCTTCAGCGCCGTCGCCAATCGACGCGCCTGCTCATTCGCTTCATCCCAATTGTGCGCTTCCATCGCTTCGCGCACGGCAGGCAGCGTTTTCGGCGCATATCCGGTGTACCTTCCCGGAGCGTAAATCTGATGGCGATACCATTCGCGGCGCGGCAAGCCGTCGGGCAAGAGCAAAGCGCCCTCGGCGCGAGCCAGCAGAACGTTGACACGCCGCAGACGTTCCGCATCGACCGGATGCTTCATCGCCAAAGAAAGTACCTGCTCGTATGCCTTCGCCGCCAGGTGCAGCCGGGCGAGCTGCAGGTGCACGTCGCGAAAATCGGCGGCGCTGTTTTGAATTTCCTCCAGATAGCGATGAATGTTGTGCACCAGGGTGCGAAAATCGAACGGCAAAACCGGAGCGTCCGCCAGCCGCAGCATCGCCGTCGAGGTCAATTGCGAAAGCGCTCTCTCATAGGTAAAATCGCCGTCGGAAAATCGCCGGTACCAATCGACCGTGTCGTAATTGGAGTGATAAACGCCCGAATCGGCGCCGCCGAATCCGACATTCAAACTGGCAATCCCGGCGTGATCGAGAAACGCCACGTAATCCGAACCCGCGCCAAGCGAGCTTAAATGAAATTCGCCGCGCGATTCGACCAGCGGCCGGCTCGTTTCCGGATCCGGAATTTCGCGCAGAATTTCGCGCAGGAACGTTTCGAGCGTGGCCGACCCTCCGGCGCCGAAGGATCCGCGTCCGTTCGTATCGGAGTTGATATAAACGGCGGCTTCGCGCTCCAGCTCGTCTTCGTGTTTTTCCACCCACTCGGTGGACCCGACCAGGCCGAATTCTTCCGCGTCCCACAGCGCGAGTATTATGGTCCGCTTCGGCTGCCATCCCTGTTTGCGCAGCGCGGCTAAAACGCGCGCGGTCTCGAGCAGCGCCGAGGCTCCGCTCACCGGATCGCTTGCGCCGGTGGCCCAGGCGTCGTGATGGTTGCCGAATAGAATCCACTGGTCCTTATAAACGGAGCCGGGGATGGTCGCGATCACGTCGCGCGCCGGTTTGTTGGTCCAGTCGAAATCGAGCTTCAGATGCACCGTCGCCGGACCGGGCCCCAAATGATAGGTCACCGGCAGCGCGCCGCGCCAGGCCTCCGGCGCCACCGGACCACCTAACTGCGCCAGCAGCGGTTTCGCGTCGCCGTACGATAACGGCATCGCCGGAATCTTCGGCAGCGTGACCGCGTCCGCGCGATCAAGGCGCGGCTGATCGCTGATCGACGGCCTGCCTGGCGTCAGCGGATCGCCAGGATAAATGGTCATCGCCAGGATGCTGCCGCGCTGCACTCCCATGGCCGGCCGCATGGGACCCTTGGGATAAACGTCGTTCTGAAAATAGCCGTCCTCGTGCGGATCGGAGTAGAGCAGGCACGCGACGGCTCCATTCTGCGCGGCCAGCTCCACCTTGGCGCCGCGCCAGATGCGCCCGTAGCGCGCGATGACGATTTTACCCTTGATCTCGACACCCTGCTGCCGCAGATAATCGTAATCGGCGGGTGTGCCGAAATTAGCGTAGACCAGCGGCGCGGTCACGTCGCCCGAAGCCGAATACGCATTGAACGTCGGGAGCTGGCCGGTTTCCGCGGTGAAATCATCTCCAGCAATCGCCGGTTCCCTCAATTCCGCGCGATACCTCACCGGCGCCACCATTTCGAGCGATCGCGCGGTGGGGTAGGGAAGCAGCGGCTCGAACATTTCGATATGCGCGTCGAGTCCCCATTCTTTCATCAGACCGGCCGCGTACTCGGCGACAGCCTTGTCTCCTGCCGATCCGGCGTAATGCGGTCTGGCGGCTATGCGCTCCATGTAAATGCGGATGCGTTCGGGCGACGGCATGGCCTGAAGCTGCTGTTCGCGGTCGTGCTCGGGTTTCCACTGGTCGGAGGGGAAACCTCGGATGGGGGCTTGGGAAAAAGCCGGAACGGCCACCAAAAGAGCGACGACAGCGCGGTACATTGAAGCTAGTGTACAGGGTATCAGTAACGCGAGCCTTCCGCGTAACCGATCCGCTACGTCGCGCTGCGTCCTAACTCATTCGAGATTTCGAGCATCTGCCGCTTCAACTCCGCCAGATCCACGGAAACGATGTGCCAGATTCTGGCGGTGTTGATGCCAAGATAATCGTGCACGACCACGTTGCGAAAGCCGGAAAGCCCGCGCCAATCGACTCGACTGTACCGTGCTTTCAGCTCTTCCGAAACTCGCTGCGAGGATTCTGCCAGAACCTGCAAATTCCGCAGCACCGCATCCTGCACCATCTCGCTCGCGAAGAATTCCGCCTCGCCGCCGGCGCAATACGTCCCGATGCGCTCCACACATTCCAAGATGTGGGCAATGTAAAAAAAATCGCTCTTCAAAGCGCGACGGCCTCTTTGAGGATGCTGCGTCTAATGAGCGGGTGCAGACCCGGCTCTTCCACCACCTCGACCTTGCGTCCAAGCGCCTCTTCGAGGTCTGTAATCAACCCGCCTGGGAAAAATGCGCTAGTCGCCGGCCCGGCTTCGATCAACAGGTCGAGGTCACTATCCGGACGAGCCTCACCGCGCGCGAATGACCCGAACACCCGAACGCTGGTCACGCCGTGCCGCCGGGCGATGGCCAGAATGGCCTCCCGCTGGGTCGCGCGCAGTTCGTCGAGCGTCACAATTTACCCCCGCGACTTCACGAATTGAAGCACCTGCTTCTCATCCGTCGACCGTCCCTCCAGCCTCGCGATCACCTTGCCATCCGCGTCCATAATCGCGTAGTAAGGAATCGCCGTGGTCTGAAATCTGTCTTCTTCGAGCTTCTGAAATTCCGCGGATTCTTTGTCCGTTCCGTCGGTATAAAGCTCCACCAGCACCAGATCCTTCATCGCGTCGGCGATCTCCGGACGCGGCCACATATTGGCCTTCATCCAGTGGCAATTCGTGCAGGCATAGCCGGTGAACGCGACCAGCACGTGTTTGTTCTGCTGCTTCGCCAAAGAGAGCGCCTCGCGATACTGGTTTTTCATCCATATTTGACCGGCTTGCGCCTGCGCTCCCGCTTCATTCGCGGCCGGCGGAGGCACAAACGCGTCCAGATCGCCTAACGGCGCGCCGAACATCCCGGGCAGCAGACTGAACGCGAAAATCAGGATCGCGCTGGCCGTCAATAATCGCGCCACGCCCAGATGCTCGCCCGGTTCGACGCCTTCGAGATGCAGCAGGCCGAGCAGATACAGTCCCGCCATCGCGGACAGCACGAACCACGCGGCCAGAAATCGTTCCCGCGTCAGCCAGTTGGTTTGCAGCACCAGATCGACGTTGCTCAGGTACTTCAGCATGAACGCGAGCACCGCGAATCCCATCACCACCTTCACCCGCGCCAGCCATCCGCCGCTTTTCGGCAGCTTTTTCAAATACGACGGAAACGCCGCCAGGAAAAAGAACGGCAGCGCCAGGCCGGTGGCGAAGCTCGCCATGCCGAGCACCGGCTGCGCGCCTTTCTGCTGCACCGACGCGAACAGAATCGTGCCCAGGAACGGTCCGATGCAGGCGAAGGAGGTCAGCGTGAAGGTTACGCCCATCAGCAGCGTGCCAAAATATCCGCCGCGCCGCGACGCTGAATCGAGCTTGGTCAGCATACTCGACGGCAGCGTGATTTCGAAGGCGCCCAACAAGCTCAGCGCGAAAACTCCGAACACCAGCGCAATGAATCCGTTGACCCACGGGTTCGATGCCAGCTGCACCACCCCGAACGGTCCCACGGCCGCAGCCACGCCGAATCCGAGCGCGCAAAACAGCACGATGATTCCCAGCGAAAACACCAGCGCCTGCCCGATCCCGCCGCGCTGGTTCAGGAAAAACGAAACCGTCATCGGGATCATCGGGAAAACGCAGGGCGTGAAGATCGTCGCGAGCCCGAACCCGAAGGCGGTCAATAAAAATGCCCAAATGTTGTCCGAGGTCGCTTGAACCGTAGTCACTGATTTGTCCGGCGCCGCCGGCGCGACCGGACCGATTAAAGCGTATCCGGCCGGAACCACAAACGCCGCCGCTGCCGCTGCCGACGGATCAACCGCCAGCGTGAACGAAGCGGTTTTGGTTTTCGGAGGCAGGCACACTTTGTCGTTGCAGCTCTGGTATCGCACCTCGGCGGTCAGATCGGCGGAACCGGCCGGCGCGTCCTTTTTGAGGTTCGCGGTGATCCAGAAAACAACTTGATTTTCAAAAGTTTCCGTATCTAAATTGAAGTTCGGATCGAACTTCCGCTCAGGCTTGGGCTGGTACAGCTTGAAGCTGTCAATCGCTGGATTGTCGGTCAGTTTCACCGTGGTCGGAATGGGGCCGCCGGCAGGGGTGGTCAGAGAATAAAGATGCCATCCTGTTTGAAGTTGCGCAGTTAATTTTAAGGTAACGCTGGATCCTGGAGCCGCTTTCGCCTGATCAGAATTCAAGTTCCACTGCACCGGATCGAGCTTGGCTCCGAAAACAGGAGCCAGCAAACAGACACCCGCTGCCAATATTGCCCGCTTCATTTTCCGGCTACTTTCGAAGATGCGGCGCCATCCAGCTCGGCTGCGATTTTTTCATTGATCCGGCCCTCGGCGAATTCGGCCGCCACGCGGATCGCGTTTTTGATCGCGTTGGCGTTCGACCGGCCGTGGCAAATGATGTTCACGCCTTTCACCCCCAGCAGCGGTGCGCCGCCGTACTCGGAATAATCGACGCGTTTACGGAAATCCCGGTAGGCCGCGCGCGAAAGAACATAGCCGAGCTTCCGCGTAACTGTCTCTGCCAGAGACTCTTGCAGCATATTCTTAATCATGTCGACAAGGCCCTCGGAAACCTTCAAGGCCACGTTCCCGATGAACCCGTCGCACACCACCACGTCGACAATTCCAGTATAAATGTCCCGTCCTTCGACATTTCCGATGAAATTAATAGGTAAAGCTTTAAATAGAGGCGTGGCCGCGCGGGTCAGAATATTGCCTTTGTGTTCCTCCTCGCCAATCGACAGCAGGCCCACCTTCGGCGCCGGATTTTTGAAAATGATGCGCGAATAAATCTCCCCCATCACCGCGAACTGCGCCAGCATTTCCGGCGTCGAATCGACATTTGCGCCCACGTCGACCACAATCACCGGCTTGCCGAGAATCGTCGGAAAGGCCGAAGCCAGCGCGGGACGATCCACGCCGCGGATCATTCCTTGCACGGTTTTGGCGGTCACCATGCACGCGCCGGTATTGCCCGCCGAAACGACTCCCTGGACTTCCCCGCTCAATTGCAGCCGGCAGGCCACGCGGATCGAAGAATCTTTCTTTCCGCGAATCGATTTGGCCGCCGAATCCTCCATCGTCACCACTTCGCTGGCGTGATGGATACGGATGGGCAACTCCCGGGCTGTTGGATGAAGCTCCAGCTCGCGCTTCAGCTCATCTTCGCGGCCGACCAGCATCACACTTACATTGAGCGACGTTGCGGCCCGAATTGCGCCTTCGACTTCCGACTTGGGGGCATGATCGCCACCCATTGCGTCGACCGCGATCGTGGTCATGGCTGAGGCGAAGGGTTATTCTTCGGCGACCTCGATCACTTCCCGTCCTTTATACTTTCCGCAATGAGGACAGACGCGATGCGGCAGCTTGGGCTCATGGCAATTGGGGCATTCGGCCAGAATGGAGCGCTGCAAAGAGTCGTGAGTGCGTCGCGCCGAGGTGCGGCGCTTGGAATGGCGTCGTTTTGGATTAGGCATGAAGGTCTATTTCCCTATATTTCGCAGCGCCTCCCAGCGGTCATCGACAGCTTCCGCGTGGCAGCCGCATTCTTCTTGATTCCGATTCTGCCCGCACACCGGGCAAATTCCCTTGCAGGACTCGCTGCAAATCCGCTGCATCGGCAGCGCCAGCAGAACATACTCGCGCAACACGTCTTCGAGCGCGATTCCGTCGCCTTCGTAAAATCCCATCTCCGCTTCACTCTGGTCGATGGCCAGCTCTTCGCCATATCCTTCGGCGACCGGGCGATAATACAGCTCAAAATCCGATTCGAGCGGAAAACGCGCGCTTTCCAGGCACCGGTCGCAATCGGCTTCCATTCGCACCGCGACATGGCCCTTCACGCGAATCTCGCCCAACGACCCGGTGACCAGCTCGACCTTTCCGGTGGCTTTCAAATCCCCGGTCTGGCGCAGCTTCGGATCCAGAAATTCAATTTTCCCCGGAGGAAAATCGGCGTCAAAGTGGGCCGGGCGCAGTTCCAGATCGCGAACGTGAAAAAACATAACCCAACCTTGCGAATAACGCCCCGCTTGTGACCGGCTCGAAGCCGCCGAGCTTGTGCTAAATCACAAGTATAACAACTTCAGAATGCGGAATCTACGTTTTGGTGCTGAGGCCGCCCCCGCCATAACTGGGGGCTTGCACAGCGGATTTTGGCCGGAGGGCGGGATGTTGAATCTAATCTCCACCTTGACGGGCGCCGCTTTCAAAGCCGAGGGACGCGCCAGAGACCTGCGGTTTCGCCGCCGGCGCGTTGGGGACCGCAAAATGAAACGTCGCGCCGCACTCCGGCTGCGATTCCACCCAGATCCGCCCGCCCAGCCGTTCGACAATTCGCCGGCAAATCGCCAGCCCGACGCCGCTGCCCGGATACTGCTGGCCGTGCAGACGCTTGAACGGGCGAAAAATCGTTTCATGATAATCGGGGTGAATGCCTATGCCGTTGTCGCTGACCGAGAAAATCCATTCGCCGCCGTTGCGCGCCGCTGTCACTTCGATGCGCGGCGGCTGATGGCTGCGATATTTCAGCGCGTTGCCCACCAGGTTCTGGAAAATCTGCATCAGTTGCAGCCGGTCGCCCGAAATCTGCGGCAGTCCGTCGAAGTGGATCGCAGCGCCGGTCGATTTGATCTGCGGCTCCAGGTTCATCAGCGCGGCGCGTAATGCATCCGCCGAATCGGTCTCAACCGGCTCCGCCTTTTCCGAATGAATGGTGCGGGAATAGGTCAGCAGATCGTGAACCAGGCGCTCCATGCGCCGCACGCCGTCGAGCACGGTTTGCATGAATTTCGAGCACTCCTCGTCCAGCCGGCCCGCGGATCGTTTGCGCAGCAGCTCGGTATAAATGGCGATGATGCGCAGCGGTTCCTGAAGATCGTGCGAGGCGACGTAGGCGAATTGTTCCAGATCGGCGTTGGATTGGGACAGTTCCTCGGCCTGGCGGATCAACAGCAGTTCGTGCTCCTGCAAGGCGATGTTGGCGCGCTCCAGCTCCGCCGTGCGCTGGCGAACGCGCTCGTCCAGCCGCTCATTGGCTTCCCGTAAGCGGTTGCGCGCCGCGGCCATCCAGCTCACCAGCAGCGACAGCAGCACGATTTCGGGAAGGCCCCACATGGTGCCGTGCTGGTTCGGATGCCGGATCGAATAACTGGAAAGAACCAGGTACGGTCCGACGAGCACGGTGGTTAGCGTCGTAAAAAGGCCCGGTCCGTAGCCGCCCCAATAGGCGCTGCCGAAAATAACGATGAGAAATCCGTAATTGATCAACTGCCGCGGCAGATGGAAGCGTAAAATGACCAGCGTCAGCCCCGCGGCCACGCCCAAAGCGGCCACCGCCACCGCATAACGCGCCAAAACCCTGGGAATCCGGGCGACGACCGTGCTGCCCATCGATCGACATTGTAGCAAGGTTACTCTGTATTGTGGTTCCCGCAACGCTCAAATCGGCCCTGGCCATAACCGACCGCGCCGAGATCCGCGCGATGATCCATCTGGCCGCGCCGCTGGTGGCGGCCGAGGTGGGCTGGATGCTGATGGGCGTGGTCGACACCATGGCCGTCGGCCGGGTGAGCGCGGACGCGATCGGCGCGGTCAGCATCGGAACCACCACGTTTTATACCGTCGCTATTTTCGCGGGAGGATTGCTGCTCGGCCTGGATACGCTGGTGGCGCAGGCCTTCGGCGCGGGCGACCGCGAGCAGGGCCGCGGCTGGGCAGTGCAGGGTTTATGGCTGGCGTTGTTCCTGATCCTGCCGGTGATGCTGGTAGTGGAAGCAATCATTCCGCTGCTCGGCCTGATGGGCATCAATCGCGGCGTGCTCGCCGAGGCGCAGCCGTACATGCGCGCGCTCAACTGGAGCGCCGCGCCGCTGCTGATTTTCTTCGCTCTGCGCCGTTATCTGCAAAGTATCAACGTGGTGCGGCCGATCATGTTCACGCTGCTGACGGCGAATCTCGTAAATCTTTTCGGCAACTGGGTTTTCGTGTTCGGAAATCTGGGCGCGCCGCGATTGGGCGCGGTGGGCTCGGGATGGTCCACCTGCGTTTCGCGCGCGTACATGATGGCCCTGCTTGCGTTGGTTGCCTGGCGCGAAAATCGTGGGCTCGCCAAAATTTCCTGGCGCCCGGATTTGCGCCGGATTCGCGCGCTGATCGGTCTCGGTTTTCCCGCGGCGGCGCAGATGGGATTTGAAATCGCCGTGTTCTCGACGGTCACGGTGTTGATCGGCCGGCTCAGCGCGACCGCTCTGGCCGGCCATCAGATCGCCTTGCAAACGGTCAGCATGACGTACATGCTGCCGCTGGGAATCAGCTCCGCCGCGGCGGTTCGCGTGGGCCAGGCGATCGGACGCGGCGATGCGGCGGGTGCGGCGCGCTCCGGCTGGACCGCGCTGGCGATGGGCGCCGCGGTAATGAGCTGCTGCGCGCTGACGCTGCTCCTCGCGCCGCGCCTGATCGCCGAATTGTTCACGCCGGAAGCGGCGATTATCGCGGCCGGAGTCACGCTGCTGCGCGTCGCCGCGTTTTTTCAATTATTCGACGGATTCCAGGTGGTGGCCACCGGAGCGCTGCGCGGCGCGGGCGACACGCGCACCCCGATGATCTGCCATTTCACCGGATACTGGGTGATCGGATTGCCGCTCGGTGTGCTGCTGGGTTTTCATTTCGGGCTGGGCGCGCCGGGGTTGTGGATGGGTTTATCGGCGGGATTGATTCTGATCGGCAGCGTGCTGGTCGGCTTCTGGCGCAGGACGGTTAACCGGCTACATTAACAGGGTGCTGAAAAAGGGGACAGACTACTCTGTCCCCGCCTGTAAGTTATTCATGCCGCGTGCGACCATGGCCGTGGACAGAGCGGTCTGTCCCGTTTTTCACCACCCTGCTAACCGAACGGGCGCGGCCAAAGTCTGCGGCGGATCATCGGGACTGCCGAAAGAAGACCGAGGCTGGATTTTTTAAATCACCAGTCCGAGTACATCGAACCGTCTAAGCTTTTTTGATCCGAGCCGCTGTGCACGTCCCAAATTCCCGGATCGGTCTGATCCACCGCGGTCAGCGCGTCTTCCATGGTCACCTTCCAGGTGTTATTGCTGCCGGTGATCGGGTCGTAGGGAATCTCGCGCAGGTAGCCTTGATCCACCAGATCCTGGAGGTTCTGCGGCGCTTTCTTTTTGTCGAAGGTGTATTCGTCGATGACGGTCCGCAGCGTGAACAGATTGTTTTTAAGAATGCTTTCCTTGCTGCGGATCAGCGATTTCTGATACAGCGGAACGGCGATCGCCATCAGAATGGAGATGATCGCCATCACGATCATCAATTCAATGAGCGTGTAGCCCTCGGAGTTGCGCTGCGAACCGCACAAACCCGGCGGCTTATGCCACTTACCACTGCGAATACGGGGTTCCATCGCGCGCTTTCTCCAAACTCTTGGTGTAGACGTCGAACACGTTCTGGCCGCCCCAGCTTTGGGCGTCGGGATCGTCCTGATCGCTGTGCAGACCCCAATCCTTGCTGTTGGTCATCGGATCGATCGGGATGCGGCGCAGAAATTTGATTTTCTTCCCCTCCGCCGATTGCAGCAGCTTCACGCCGTCAACCAGCTGTTGCAGCGATTCCGGATACCCGTCGGTTCCCAGCTTCACTTCGATTTTTCCCGTATCGGCCGTATCTTTATAGCGGTCGATCGCATCGCGGATCTCTTTCAAGGCGTAACGCAGGTCGCGTTCCTTCTCGATCCGCACCCGGTAGCGCGCCAGCGGCACCGCCATGGTGGTAAGCAGAGAGAGAATCGTGAACGCGACGATCAATTCAATCAGCGTTAAACCCCGCTCACCGCGTTTCATTCCGGCTCCTGACTTCTGACTCCTTCTTCTACTGTACCGTCACCGTGAGCGACCCGAGCTTCACCGGAATGATGCCGCCCTTGGAATCCTTGAGCATCGAGTTATCGAGCGTCACCGTGGTGGGACCTTTGCCCACGGCGACAAAACTCAGCGTCACGATCGTGCCCGCGCCTTTCACCCCGGGCGACCCCGGCGGGCGCGCAATGGTGATGGTTCCTTCGCCCGCGTCGTTGCGAATGTCCTTCACCGACGACACCGACACCCGGCCCTGCGCCAGCAGATCGCCGGCCACCATGTCGTTCAATCGCAGACGCGCCGGATCGTATTTGATGCGGATCGGCGTGGCCGAGAACAGATCGTTCGCGTCGTCCACCCTCAAGCTGACCGTCAGCGGACTTCCCGCCGTCACCTGCGCCGCCGTCGGCACAAACTCGATGCGCGGTCCGGTCACCGGCGGCTGAACCGCTTCGGGCCTGGCGGGCGCCGCGGCCGGCTTGGGCGCGGCCGGTTTCGGCTCCGGCTCCGGCGCGTAGTACAGCTTCACCGTCTGATCGCTGCCGGCGTAGATTCCGCGCAGATTTTCCGCGGTGTAATTCGGCGTGCGCACGATGTGCGGAATAATGGCGATCAGCAGATCGCTCGCTTCCTTGTCCGTGCTCAGGCTGCCGCCCAGCACACTGCCCAGCACCGGGATGCTGGTAATTCCCGGAATTCCGCTCACCGATCTCGAATCCGACATCTGGGTGACGCCGCCCAGGATGCTCACTTCGCCATCGCGCAGCCGCAGATCCGCGGTGTTCTTATTCTGTCCGATCACCGGCTGGGAAATGCCGCCGATATTGTTGTAGGACGCCACGCTCGATACGTTCACTTCGACGTGCAAGGTCACCTCATCGTCGGAATGCACGGTCGGCTGAATGGTCAGCTCGACGCCGGTGTCGATATAGTTGAACTGCGTCGAAACCAGCGGGCTCACGCCCACCGTGCCCACGCCCGGCTGATAACTGCCGGTGGCGTAGGGGATGCGCTGGCCGACCTTCAGATCCGCCTTCATGCCATCCGACATGCGCACCGTCGGCGAATCGAGCACCTTGGTTTTGCTGTCGGTGAGCATCAGGTTCAACAGCCCGCCCGGCAGCGAGGTGACGAAATCGCCGGAGTTCAGGTGCGAGAGCTGGTTCAGCGCGATGTAGCTGCCGGTGGTGCCGGTGGTGCCCGTGGTTGTGGTGGTCGTAGTAGTGGTGGTGCCGGTGCCGGTGGCCGTTCCGGTGGTGCCGCTGAGCGTCACCGCATTGGTCGGATTGAAGGCCAACGGGATACTCAAACCACCGGTGCCGGACGCGTTCACCAGGCTCATGCCCAGCGCTTTGGTTCGCGAGCTGCTGGCCTGCATGACAATCACGTCCACCACCACTTCAGCCTTGGGCTTGTCCAGATCGTGCACCAGCTTTTCGGCCAGCGCGACCGCGTCGACGGACCCGCGCACCACCATGGCATGCTGCGCGTTGTAGGTAAACACGCGGCGGATGTCGGCGACGGTGCGGATCGCCGTGGCGATTTCCTGAAATTCCTGCACGCTGGTCGCGTTGGTGATGTAGAACGTCTTCACCACCTCGTCGTCGTAATCGCGATGCTTGGTGGGATTATCCTCGGTGACGAAAATCGCCGTTTTCGAAATCGGTTTCCAGAACGTGTGGGTCATGATCGCCAGATAGTTGAACGCTTCCTCCGGCGTAATCGCGGGAAATTCCACGTTGAAGCCGCGCGACGGCGCGGTGTACTGCGAATCGAACAGCACGTTCACGCCGGCCAGCTTGCCCACCGTTTCATACAGAATTTTCGGAGGCTGATTATTCATTTTCAGGGGGCCGACGCTGCGCAGCACCGGGTCGAGCTCCGGCGGGCCCAAAATGGAATCGATGCGCTGTTCATCGGCGCGGCGCGCCTTTTCAATCGGCGTCAGCGCGAGCTCGCTCGACGATTCGCCCGGCTTCGCGTTCTGAATCATCAGCGTGGTGCGCTTGATCTCATCGACCGCGATCGACGACGACGGGTCCGCGATCAGCGCCTTCTGAAACTCGGCCAGCGCCGGCTCCAGTTTTCCCTGCTCGCGCAGCTTCACGCCCTGGTTCATGTGCTTGGCGCCAGCCTGGAACCGCGCCCGGCGCATCGACATGGTGTACTGCGCGTCGCCCGGTTTCAAATCGAGGGCCTGAAGATAGTAATCGAGGGCTTTATCCCAGTCCTGTTTCGCTTCGGCCGCCTGACCCAGGGCGAATAACTTATCCGCCTTGCTTTTCGCTTCCACCGTCCCCACCAGGACGAAGGCAATGGTCAGTATCGCGAGGATTACACGTAAGTAGTTATGCTTCATCAGGTTACAGAATGCAGGCGGGGGCCGTGATAAACTTGAGTCCAAAGACCTCCGAAAACATTGACGCAGTTCGGTTTCCGAGCGTGGAACAGAAAATCAAAATCCTCAGCGATAATCGTTCCGCCGGCCACAACTACCACCTGTCGGACCGCATGGAAGCCGGCCTGGTGCTCACCGGAACCGAAGTGAAATCGGCGCGCGACGGCAAAATTCAGCTAAAAGAAGCCTTCGCCGAGGTCACCGGCAACGAAGCCTGGCTGGTGAACGCGCACATCGGCCAATATTCGCACGGCAACATCATGAACCATGAGCCGACGCGCCGGCGCAAGCTGCTGCTGCATCGCAAGGAGATCGACAAGCTGCTCGGCGCGACGCGGGAAAAAGGTCTGACGCTGGTTCCGACCAGGCTTTATCTGAAAGACGGCCTGGTGAAGCTCGAAATCGCCATCGGCCGCGGCAAAAAGTTACACGACAAACGCGAATCGGAGCGCGAACGCGAAATGAAAGACGAAGCTCGCGCCGGAATGCGCCGCCGAGCGAAGTAGTGGCATAAGACGCCAGGCGTGTGCTCGCGACGGCTCGACCTTGCGCCGCGAATATCGCAAGCCTGACGGCGTACGCTACTTCGGGTCCGGCACGTTCGGAATCGCGTACACCTTCCCCAGCGACTCCTTGTATTCGGCAAACAATTTCTGAATCCCTTCGAATTCCCGCTTCACTTCGCCGCGATAATCGGGATGCGTCAGATAATCGTACAGCAGCGCCGTCATCGCCTGCGCATCCACGTTGAATCCGGAATGCCCGACCTCGGTCACCGCGTCGGCTTCCATCCCATAAGTGTGATTCGCCCAGTTCGACGTGGCGGCCTGGAATCCGACGCCCGGAATCGCGCTCGACACGCTGCCGGTTTCCTCGTAGCCCGCCGGCTTGGCCGGTTCCGCATTGACCTTCGTCGCGCCGTACTTCTTCATGTACGCGAACGCCAGCTCATCGAGCGACGCCACCGAAATTCCATCGCGATCGTGGCCGTAAGCGTCGATCTTGACTTTCGTTCCCGTCGCCAAAGCCGCCGCGCGCGCCGCATTATCGACGTCCTGGCGCACCTGCGCGAGATAAACCTCATCGGGATAACGAATATAAAAATCCGCGACCGCGCGATCCGGCACCACGTTCGGCGCCGCGCCGCCTTCGGTGATCACACCCTGGATTCTCGCCTCCGGACGGATGGTCGAGCGCATCGCGTCGACATTCTCGAACAGGTGAATCACCGCTTCAAGCGCGTTGCGCCCGGCCCACGGCGTCATCTGGTGCGACGGCGCGCCGCTGAAAATATATTTCACGCCGTCGATGTTCAAACAGCACGTTCCGAATCCCGGCGCGGCGCGCGACGTCTGGCTGGTGGAATGGCTGCGCACCAGAATATCGATTCCATTGAACACGCCGGCATCGAACATCACCGTTTTCGCGTTCGGCGGCATCATTTCTTCCCCCGGCGTGCCGATGACGGTCACGCTGCCGGGCAGGTGCGTTTTCTGAAGCAGCTCCGTAATCGCGACCGCCGCCGCGATCCCCACCGGACCCTGCGCGCTGTGCTGATCGCCATGAAACGCGCGCGTGGTGCCGCGCAGCGCGTCGTATTCGAGAATCACGCCCAGATTTGGCGAGCCGTTGTTGCCTTTATAATGCGCGATGAACGCCGTTTTCAGATTGGCCACGCCCATGGTCACGTCGAAGCCGTGCTGCTTCAAATAATCGGTCAGAATGCCGACCGAGCGTGTCTCTTCGAATCCGATCTCGGGATGCCGCGTGATATCGTCGGCCATGGCGAGCAGTTGAGTATCCATCAGCTCCTTCGCCCGCGCGACCGTCTGATCGCGCTGCGGGTTGCTGACGGTGAGCCGTTCGACGATGGTCCGCGCGTCGATGGCGCGCTCCAGGTCCGACATTTTGGAGAGCACGTCGTGCGCGGCCTGGCGCTCGGTGGGAGTTTCCTGCGCAAAAGCCGCGGCGGCGATCAGGACAAAGGAGAGCAGTCTCATGGATCGTCCATTATACGCGAGAAGAGAACGCGCCGGACTCCCGGGCAGTGCCTGAACCCCCGCCATCACTGGCGGCGCTACAACGGGTTCTACAGCCCCGCCAGTCATGGCGGGGGTTCCTGATTTTTCGGGAGACCCGACGCGCCCCCGCGCAAACCAGCGCAGCCTACTGTTCCCGCCCATCCCGCGGCAGCGAAAAATAGAATCGCGATCCGCGGCCTTCTTCCGAATCCACCCAGATCCGGCCGCCCAGCCGTTCCACCGCGCGCCGCACCACCGTCAGTCCGATGCCCGCGCCATGATCCCGGCGCAGCCGCTGGAATACCTGGAAAATCCGTTCCCGATGCCGCGCCGGGATTCCCGGGCCGTTGTCCGCCACGCGGAAAATCCACTCGTCGGCTTTCGCCTCCACGCTGACCGCAACTCGCGGAGCCGACGCGCCGCGATGGTCAATCGCGTTCCGGATCAGGTTGCGAAAAATCCTGCTGAGCTGGGAAGCGTCGCTCTCCACCGCGGGAAGATTCTCCCAGCGCAGCTCGGCCCCGGTCTCTTCGAGCGACGGCTTCAGCCGGGCGGCCACCCCTTCGAGCACTTCTTCCGGGCTGATTTTTTCAAAGTGAAGCTCGGCGCGCTCCACCTCGCCGTATTCGATCAGCCCGCTGATCAGCGCCTCCATGCGTTGCGAGCCTTGAATGATGTGGCGCGCCAGTTCGCCGGCCTCCGTGGGCAGCGCCTGGCGATAGTCTCGCGTCAGCAGCTCGGTGAAGATGCTCACGCTGCGCAGCGGCTCGCGCAGATCGTGCGCGGCGGCGTAGGTGAACTGCTCGATTTCCTCAAGCGCGCGCTCCAGCTCGCGCCGCGTGCGCTTGCGTTCCGTGATGTCGCGAAAGGTGACCACCGCGCCGCTGATTCTTCCCAGCACGTCGCGAATCGGGCAGGCTCCGTCGATGATGCTCACGTGGCGGCCGTCGCGGCGCGTCAGGATCAGGCCGCTTTGCTGGGACGCATCGGGATCGCCGCGCAGCGCGCGCCGCGCCGGCGTGTCTCCAATCACGCCGCCGTTCTCGTTATGAACCTCGAACAGGCTCTCGATCGGGCAGCCCAGCGCCTCTTCGCGGCTCCATCCCGTGATCCGCTCCGCCGCGGCGTTCAGAAAACGGATTCGGCCGCTGTCGTCGGTGGCGATCACGCCTTCGCTGATGTTTCTGAGAATCGCCGATAACCATTCGCGATGCTCGTACAGCTCGCGGTCGGCCCTGCGCCGCGCCAGCGCCAGGCGCACCGACGCCGGCACCCGCAGAAAATGGCTGGGCCGTTTGATCACGTAATCGTCGAGCCCGGATTTCATCGCCTCCACCGCCGTCTCCTCGCTGCCGCTGCCGGTGAACATGATTACCGGCGTATCGGGAAAGCGGCTGCGCACCGCGCCGAACACCTCCAGGCCCGTTCCCCAGCCCAGCTGATAATCGGTGATGACCACGTCGAAGGCGCCGCTCTGAAGCAGCCGGTCGAATCCCTTGCGATCGAAAATTTCCTGAAACGCAGGCTCGGGAAAGGCGCGGCGCAGCTCGCGGACCACCAGCACGCGATCCTGTTCGTTATCGTCCACCAGTGCAAAACGCAGGCTCATCCGCGGGCGCTGCTACGGCAGATTCGCCAGATCAATCACGTCGGCGATGTAACCCGTATCGGGATCGTAGACGACGCAATACCCGTCGATATAGCCGAAAACGTAGCCCGGCGGCGGAGGCGGAAGCTCCGCGATCACGGCCTGCGGTAGCGGATGCATCTGTTTGTGCCAGTTATCCGGAAGACGTTCCCCGGCGGCGAAATGCCCCCGCTTCTTCACGTCAACGCGATTGATGTTTTTATAGTTCTGCCGCAGCTTCTGCGCGTCCTGCTGGCGGAAATGATACTGGGGGCGAGCCTGCTCTGCCTGCCGTCCGCGTTCTTCCTGGGGGCGTTCCTGCGCCGGCAGGGAAAGGGCAGCAGCCATCCCGAGAGTTAATGCGATCAAAACCGGCTTTTTCATGCGTCATCCTCTGCTCGTGAGACGCTGGCAAAGATGTACTGTTTCACGCCGCCTTACGTCACTCGCGCCTCCAGCAGCCCGACGCCTTCAATCCGCGCCCGAACCCGGTCTCCGCGCTTGATCCGGGCGCCTTTAGGACACCCCGTCGAAATCAAATCGCCCGGATAGAGCGTCATAAAATCCGAATGAAACCGCACCAGCTCGAACGGACCGTGTTTCATATTGCTGACAAAATCGCGCGAGCAGACGCCGTCGTTGTGCTCCGTAATCACCTCCAGCCGGCTCACCTCCGCAATCTCATCCGCGGTCACAATCACCGGACCGAAACTGAAAAATGTGTCGATGCTCTTGGCCCGCGTCAGATACCTCGGATTTTTGCGCAGCACGTCGAGCGCGGTTAAATCCATGGTCGTGGTATATCCGAAAATCACCTCGCGCACTTCGCCCGCCGGGACAAAGCGGCATTTTTTCCCGATGATCACGCCCAGCTCGCCTTCCGCGTCCACGTCATCGGAAACCTGCGGCGGCGGCAGAACGATTTCGCCTCCGGGCCGGAACATGCACGACGCCGGTTTCATAAAACTACCCGGCTCTTCCGGCTGCGCCGCCTGGATATCCTCGGCGTGCGTTTTGTAATTCAATCCGATGCACCAGATTTTCGGCGGAACGTCGTAGGGAAGCTGCGGCGTCACTTCGGAAAACGGAATGGTCTCGACGCCATCCAGGTTCCCGATCTGCCGCTGCGCCTCATTCTGAATGATCGCGAGAATATCGTTCGGAACGCGCAAACCGAGCTTCGCGTTAATGCTTTCGACCGGCGCGATGCCCCGCGCGGTCACCACCCCGGCGTGCCTCTGTTTGTGAACATCAAAACGGATCAGTTTCATCTTCGATACAATAGCGGGTTTTGCATGATCAAGTACATCCGTTATCAGACCGCGTCGATTCCCCGCTATGGCATTCTCGATGGCGAAACCGTTCATGACCTTCCCGGGCCGTTCGGCGAATCGCCCATCGGTGAGACGCACCAGCTCGCCGATCTCACCCTGCTGCCGCCCTGCGTTCCGGCGAAAATTCTCGCCGTGGGGTTGAATTACCGCAGCCATCTCGGCTCGCGTCCCGCGCCGGCGAACCCGGAAATTTTTTATAAGCCGGTGTCCTGCCTGCAATCGCCCGGCGGACCCATCGTCATTCCGCCCGGCGCCGCGAACGTTCACTATGAAGGCGAGCTGGTGCTGGTCATCGGCCGCCGCACTCGCCATGCCTCGCTCGAAGAAGCCGCGCGCTCGATTTTCGGCGTCACCTGCGGCAACGACGTCAGCGATCGCGACTGGCAGAACGGAGCGGCCAAGGATCTGCAATGGTGGCGAGCCAAAGGAGCCGATACCTTCGGTCCGCTCGGCCCCGCCATCGTCACCGGCCTCGATTTTTCCGATCTTCTGCTCACCACCCGGCTCAACGGCGAAACGGTGCAGCAGCAGCGCACCTCGGACCTGTTGTTCCCCGCGCCGGCGATCGTCAGCTACATCAGCCGCTGGGTTACGCTGGAACCGGGCGACATTATTTATAGCGGCACGCCCGGCAGCACCCGCAAAATGAACCCTGGAGACCTGGTCGAAGTGGAAATCGAAGGCGTCGGAATCTTGCGCAATCCGGTTGTGGCCGCATGAAAACGTGGTTATTCATCGCGCTCGGGATTTTCACCGCCGGTTACGCGATCGTCTGGGGTTGGTCCATCTTCGAAAGCCGGCGCAAAATCCAATGGCCCGGCTGGCGTGAGTTGTTCGTCGGCCTCGTCACCAATTTTTTCGACACGCTCGGAATCGGCTCCTACGCGCCGACCACGTCCTTTTACAAACTGTGGGGACTGGTCCCCGATGAACACATCCCCGGCACCATGAACATCGGCGACACGCTGCCGTCGGTGCTCGAAGCGTTCATCTACATAACCGTGGTGCAGGTGGATATCGTCACGCTGGCGCTGATGATCGGCGCCTCGGTGGTGGGCGCCTGGTTCGGCGCGGGCGTGGTCGCGCGATTGCCGCGCCGAAAAGTGCAGATCGGCATGGGCGTCGCCCTGCTGGTGATGGCGGCATTTTTTCTGATGAGCCAGTTCCACCTCGGCCCCGGCGGCGGCGAAGATCTGGGCCTCACCGGCACGAAACTGGGGCTGGCGGTGGCCGCCAATATGATCTTGGGCGCGCTGATGACCCTCGGCATCGGCATGTACGCGCCGAGCATGATGATCGTTTACCTGATGGGTATGAGTCCGCGCGCCGCCTTTCCCATCATGACCGGCTCCTGCGCGTTTCTGATGCCGGCCGGCAGCGTCCGTTTCGTCCGCGAAGACAGCTATAACCTGAAAGCGGCGCTGGGCCTGCTTATCGGCGGCATCCCCGGCGTGATGGCCGCGGCCTTTATCGTGAAAGAAATGCCGCTCTATTGGGTGCGCTGGCTGGTGATCGTCGTGGTGCTTTATACCGCCGCGATGATGCTGCGCTCGGCCGCCGTCGAACGCCGCCGCGCCGCCGCCGTAGCCGCCGCGTAAAGTAAGCCCCGCGGCTTACACCACCGGATGCGGCGGTTTACGAAAACGGTGAGAATGATGAAGGAGGGCCCATGCGTTTCTGGCTATCGCTGATTTTTTGCGCGGCGCTCCTGGCTCAATCGAAGGATCCCAAGAATCTGGCGCAGGGCAAGATTCTGGTTACCACCCGCGCCTCGGCCGATCCGATCTTCGCCCAATCGGTGGTCCTGCTGGTCAAGCTCGACCACGACGGCGCCTTCGGCCTGATGATCAATCGCCAGACCGCCGTCCCCATTTCGCGCGCCTTGAGCGAGCTGCACGGCTCGGCCACGCACTCCGAACCTGTGTTTTTAGGAGGCCCGGTGGAGCTCGACACGGTTTTCGCGGTGTCCCGCTCCCCGGACAGGCCCGACGGCGCGACCGAGATCTTCGGCGACGTGTATCTGGTGAGCGCGAAACCCGCGCTCGAAAAAATTCTGGCGCAATCCAGTCGCGGCGATTCCCGGATTTACCTCGGCTATTGCGGCTGGGCGGCGCAGCAGCTGGAAAACGAAGTGACCCACGGCGGCTGGTACATTTTCAACCGCAGCGAAGACCAGGTTTTCGACGGAGATCCGGCAACCCTCTGGTCCCGCCTGATCGCCAAAGCCGAAGCCGAAGTCGCGCGATATTCGCCGCGCTAGCCATACCTGTGGCGCGCGCACTCGTGCGTGCCGTGTCGAGACTCATCTCGACACCTCCCGCCGCGAAAACGCCAGTCGCAGCCAATCCCTCAACCGCATTTGCCGCCGCTTCCACCACTTCGCGTTTCGCCCGGCCCGTGCGCCAAACACCCGCCTTTAATCTCGTAGCCGAGGAGATCGTACGCTCCGCTATGAGAGGGTCGATTCCACCGATCCGGCGCCCCGGGCAACGCCGTGTGACGTGTGCGTGTCATGTGCTGGCTGCCGGTCCACCACCGGTCCCAGGCCGTCGACGGGTTACCAGGCGGTCGCTTCGCCGGAAGCGTAAAATCCGGATCGAGGAGCTCCTTTAAATGAAAATAAAGATGCCTTGATAACATGGAAGCGAGTGAGCCGATTCCGCTTTCCGCGTCCCATTAAACATGTAACCGGTGTTTTGTTTTTTGCGGGCTGTCTCTCCGCGCAGCGCAACCTCGCCGGAGAAGCCGAAATCCGCCAGCACCTCGCCGATCTCGCGCACACCGGAAGTGTGCTGATGATCGCCGCCCATCCCGACGACGAAAATACCGCCCTGCTCGCGTATTTCGCCCGCGGACGTCACCTCCGCACCGCCTATTTATCGCTCACCCGCGGTGAAGGCGGCCAGAACCTGCTGGGGCCCGAACAGGGCGCCGCGCTCGGCGTCATCCGCACTCAGGAACTGCTGGCCGCGCGTAAAATCGACGGCGCCGAACAATATTTCACCCGTGCCATCGACTTCGGATTTTCCAAAACCGCCGCCGACACCTTCGCCCACTGGCCGCGCGATCAAGTGCTCGGCGATATCGTCTGGGACATTCGCCGTTTCCGTCCCGACGTCATTATTCTTCGCTTCTCCGGCACTCCCGCCGACGGCCACGGCCAGCACCAGGTCTCCGCGATTCTCGGCAAGGAAGCTTTTTCCGCCGCCGCCGATCCCAGCAAATATCCGGAACAATTGCAATGGGTGAAAGCCTGGCAGGCGAAACGTCTCATGTACAACGTGCTCGCCTTCACCGCCGGCCAGGAGCGTGAAGCGCAAAAATTATCCGACAAAATCGTCATCGACGTCGGACAATTCAATCCCGAGCTCGGCTATTCCTACGCCGAAATTGCCGGCATGAGCCGCAGCCAGCATCGCAGCCAGGGCATGGGCGCGCCGCAGCAGAAAGGCTCCATCAAAAACTATCTGATCACCATCGCCGGCGATCAGGCCAGGCAGGACGTTTTCGACGGCATCGACACGTCGTGGTCGCGCTACCCCAATGGCGCCGCGATTCAAACGCAGCTCGACCAGGCCGAGCACAATTTCCAGCCCGGCGCTCCCGAAAAAATCATCTCCACGCTGGCCGCCGCGCGCCCGCTGATCGCGCCGCTCAGCGAGTACAAACTGAAGCAGCTCGACGAAACCATCGCGCTCTGCGCCGGCCTGTGGCTCGACGCCGCGGCCGATCGTGATTCCGTCACGCCCGGCGCATCGCTCAAAATCAACTTCACCGTTCTCGCGCGCCTCGCCGGACGCGTCACTCTCGACGGCATCGACCTTAGCGGAATCGACGGCGCGCCCTCGCTCGGCGTCGCGAAATCGGTGCTCAGGGCCAACCAACCCAGCCGTTACACCGCGACGGTTCACATTCCCGGGGACCAACCGTATTCGCAACCCTACTGGCTGGTCGAGCCTCCCGACGGCTGGCTGTATCGCGTTCCCAACCCGCGCGAAATCGGCGACCCGGAAAATCCTCCGCTGCTCGAATCGCATTTTCATGTGAACCTCGACGGCGTCTCGCTCGACCTCGCGCGTCCCGCCGAATTTCGCTACATCGATCCTATGTACGGCGAACGGCTGCGCCCGCTGGCCATCGTTCCGCCCGTCGCCGTCAACTTCAACGGACCCGCGCAGGTTTTTCCCAATGGCGAGTCGCGCCGCATCGAGGTTCCCATCAAAGCCAACGCCGCGCGCGTCTCGGGCGACGTTCATCTGGAAGCTCCCGCAGGCTGGCGAATCGAGCCTTCCGCGCAACATTTCGACCTCGCCGCGCACGATGAGCAGTTGAGCCTGAACTTCGAAGTCACTCCGCCCGCCGCTGACTCCCAAGGTGAGCTGCATGCCGTCGCCGCCGTCGGCGAACGGAAAATTTCCGTCGCCACCGAAGTCATCAACTACCCGCATATCCCCGCGCAAACGCTGTTTCCCCAGGCGGAAAAGCGTCTGGTTCGCGCCGATATTCAAAGCACCGCGAAAAACATCGGCTACGTAATGGGCGCCGGCGACGAAGTTCCCGGCGCGCTGCGCCAGCTGGGCGCCAATGTCACTCTGCTCTCGGCCGACGATCTTTCGACCGGCGATCTCACTCACTTCGACGCCATTGTCACCGGCATCCGAGCCTTCAACACCCGCCCCGATCTGCGCGCCAATGTCGATCGTCTCTTCGATTACGTCCAAAACGGCGGAACGATGCTGGTCGAATACAATGTTCTCGAAGGCGGACCCTTCGGAGGCGACCCATCTCTGCTCGAACACATCGGTCCTTACCCGATCACCATCAGCCGCGACCGCGTCACCGATCCCAATGCTCCGGTGGCGTTTCCCAATCCCGAAAATCCGCTGCTGCACACGCCCAATGCCATCACCGAAAAAGATTTTTCCGGCTGGGTACAGGAGCGCGGCCTGTATTTCGCCAGCCAATGGGATCCGCGATATCAAACCGTGTTGGAATCGCACGATCCGGGCGAAGAGCCGCATCCCGGCGGCGAATTATATCTTCGCTATGGCCGAGGAGTCTATATTTTTTCGTCTTATTCCTGGTTCCGCGAGTTACCCGCCGGAGTCTCCGGAGCCTGGCGGCTGTTCGCAAACATGATCAGCGCGAAATGATACCGTGAGCCTAATGGAAGAACCCCAGATCCAAGACGAAGCGCCTCCCATCCTGGGTACGTGGAAGAGAGTGTATATCGCCATCCTCGTCTATCTCGCGATCGTGATTCTCGCCTTCTACGGATTCACGATCTACTTCGCCCCATGACCACTCTCGACTGGGTGGTTCTCTTCGGATGGCTGATTTTTCTGGTCAGTTACGGTCTGTGGCGCGGACGCGGATCGGATACGGTCAACGAATACCTGCTCGCCGGAAAAACCATGCCGTGGTACGCCATGGGTCTCTCGATTATGGCGACCCAGGCCAGTGCGATCACTTTCATCTCCACCACCGCCCAGGCCTATACCGATGGCATGCGATTCGTGCAATTTTATTTCGGCCTGCCCATCGCCATGGTGATTCTTTCGGCCACCGCGGTTCCCATATTTCACCGCGCCAAAGTTTACACCGCCTACGAATATCTGGAAAAACGTTTCGACGCCAAAACGCGATCCCTGCTCACCGTCATCTTCCTGATCTCTCGCTGCACTCAGTCCGGTGTAGCCTTGGCCGCGCCGGCGATCGTCCTTTCGGTTATTCTAGGCTGGCCTTTCCAACTCACCACCATCCTCATGGGCGGCCTGGTAATCCTCTACACCGCGAGCGGAGGAATTAAAGCCGTCACCTGGGCCGATGTGCAGCAGATGGCGGTGATCATGGGCGCGCTGGTTTTGGCGCTGGTGGTCGCCGTCACACTTCTGCCGCATGATATTTCCTTTCTCGATGCCGTTCGCCTCGCCGGCGATGCCGGAAAATTAAATGTCGTCGAAACCAAATTCGACTGGAACGATCGCTATAACCTCTGGACCGGACTCATCGGTGCAACCTTCCTAATGCTGGCCTATTTCGGAACCGACCAAAGCCAGGTTCAGCGTTATCTCACCGGCCGGTCGATTGGCCAGAGCCGTCTAAGCCTGTTATTCAACGCCGTCGCCAAGGTTCCGATGCAGTTTTTCATTCTCTTCATCGGCGCGATGGTCTTTGTGTTTTTCCTGTTCGTAAAACCTCCGTTGGTATTTCAACCTCTGGATCTGAAGCGTCTCGAAACCATGCCGCAATATCCGGCGCTGGAGGCTCGTCATAACCAGGCCTTCGCTCACCGGATGCAAGCGGCGCGGGAATTGAAAGACGCCCACGATCCCCAGTCCCGCCGCGCCGCGCTGGCTGATTTTCGCGGCGCCCAAACGCAGCTGGATGAAACTCACCACGAAGCGTTACAACTTACCGGCGAAAACGACACGAACTATATCTTTTTATCGTTTGTGACTCACTATCTGCCGCGTGGCGTCATCGGATTAGTTCTCGGAGTCATCTTCACCGCCGCGATGTCCGCCATCTCTGGAGAAATCAACTCGCTGGCTACGGTCACAGTGATCGACATTTACCGCCGTCATATTCGTCCCGCAGCTTCCGATTATCATTATTTGTGGGCTTCGCGCGTCGCCACCGTGCTGTGGGGAGCTTACGCCATTTCCTTCGCCGCCATTTTCGCCCGAGGCTTCGGCGCGCTGATTGAAGCGGTGAACCAGATCGGCTCCTATTTTTACGGCACCATGCTGGGTGTTTTCGTTCTCGCTTTTTTCGTGAAGCGAGTCGGCGGCCACGCGGCGTTTGTCGGCGCGATCGCGGGAGAAATCGCCATCGTTCTCACCTCCCGCCTGACTTCGGCCTATCTCTGGTACAACGTCGCCGGATGTTTGGTGACCATCGTCGTCGCGCTGGCGATTTCCACGGCCAACCCGCGCCTGGAAGCTTCAAACTCTCATTGATCAAGCTCACCGCGCCGCGACACCCTGCGCCGATGCCAGATATCCGGCGCGGGTGCGTACCGAATATTTGTGCCCGTTCGGCCCCGTCGCCATCACTCTAATCGTCCGGTACTCATTGTCCAGCGCCGTATCGGAAGGTGCGTAGCCCAAAGTGTATTGGTGGCGAATATCCTCGGCGATGCGCTCGCAAATCGGTACGATCTTACTGGTCTTATCCGGAAGGAAACACTCGCCGCCGGTTTCCCGAGCCAGTTTTTTCAGGACTCCCGGGTTTCGATCCTCATCGTATTCATCGAACAAACCAACCGTGTAAATGATCACGTTCGAACGTTCCGCGGCCTGCAACACCTGCGGAAGCGTCTGCGGGCTGGCATTATCCCCGCCGTCGCTGATCACAATCAACACTTTTTTATCTAACTTGGCTTGCTTCAAATGAGTCAGCCCGAGATCGATGGCATTATAGAGGCCGGTCTTGCCGCTCGGCGGAATCGCGTTTAACGCGCGCACCAGCTCCTTCGGACTCGCCGAAAAAAGCTGCGTATCGGGAAGCCCGAGGTAGGCGTGTTCGTTGAAGTTGACCACAAACATCTGGTCCTGCGGATTGCTGGTTTTGGCGAACGCCACGGCCGCCAGCGTGACATCCTGCCGCTTGGGAATCATGCTGCCGCTGTCGTCGATCAGCAACCCGACCGCAACCGGCACGTCTTCGTGCGTGAAAAACTGAATGTTCTGAGGCTTATTATTTTCAAAGACGCGAAAGTTGTCACGTTGCAAACCGGAAACGAAATCTCCTTTTTTGTCGCGGACGGTAACATGCAAGACCACCAGATTCACGCTAACCGAAATCGTCGGTTGCGCGGGGGCTAGCACTGGCAGAAGCAGCAGAGCGGCATAACGGGACAGAGACACACCAACCACCTATTGAGAGTTTACCCCTCTTGCGAGCGGGAGCCCCCGCCATAACTGGCGTTACAGCCCCGCCAGTCATGGCGGGGGCTCATCGCGAATCAACGCAGATCTCACGCACTACCCGCGCTTCGCAGTTTCGCACGACTTCGTGCAAGCCCGGCCGCGGGACCGCTCCCCGTGGCTCGACATCGCGGTCGGAGCCGCGATCACAGGGAGCGGTCGGATCACTTGAAGAAGCCTGGCGTTGTCAGCGTACCTTCGTGGTCGAGCGCCTGGCGCGGCCCGGGAGAGTGAGCAGGCCCGCGCCAGCCAACGACAGGAATCCGAGCAGGCCGATCAACGGCAGGTCACTCGCGGTCTTCGGCAGAGTGTTCGGTGCGGGTTCCTGGGCCGTCTGGTTCGTGTTGGAGTTCGCCGGCGGAGGCGGGAAGGCTTCGGCGACCGAAACCTCCTGATTCGGCTTTTCCGCCTTCAGCGGAGTCTTCCCCATGGCTACGACCGGCGGCGCAGCTTTGGTGGGAGCCGGCTGCTTAGTCTGTTCGGCCATCTCATTCGGCATCGAGGGTACCGGCTCATTATTCACCTTAGCCAGTTCCATCGCCTTTACTTTCGGATAGACGAACTCATGGCCGAAGTTATCGCCCGGATAGAACCACGCCTTCACCGCGGCGGGAGCGCCGGCGGCGCGTTCTTCGAACGTGATGATCGGTCTACCGCTAGGAGTCAAATGATAATCCGGGATTGCCAAAAAGGTCCCGTACAGGCGACTTTCTCTCTTATTGAACACCTGAACGATATCGCGGTCTGACTGAGAGTCAAGTAGCTTGAATACATACGTGCCCGGACTCAGAACCTGACCGGGAATCTCCACTGGTTGACTAAAAGTGAAGGTGGTTTTCTGGTTCCACGCATCCGCCTTGGCTTGCGGCGCCAACAAACCTATTACCCCGGCGCACATGACCCCAAGGATCGCTCCTCTCTTCATACGAAATTCTCCTTTCTTGTTTCACTGACAACGGAAACGATCGGTCCCCGCCGTTCCGCCTCGCGGACGGCGATCGCCCGACAAAACTACGGGCGCTAAAAAGCGTCTTATTTTCCTGCGGGCGCGATAATGCCTGGTTTTCACGGCGGGCAGGCTTAAATGCAACACTTCCGCGGTTTCACATAGAGTGAGATGCTCCAGATCCCGCAGGCGTAGCACGATCCGGTATTTTTCGGCGAGCTTATTTACCGCACCGCGCACAAGCCGCGTCATTTCCTGCCGTTCACATTGCTTTAACGGCGACGGCGACTGATCCGCCACGCGCAATTGCGCCAGTCCCGAGTCATCCTGAACCACCAGGCGCGAAATTTTCTGGCGGGAACTCATCACTTCGTTAATCGCTATGCGGAACAGCCAGGTGCGGAAGCTGGAGCGGAATTGAAACTGGTCTAAATGGATAAAAGCTTTGAGTGCGGTCTGTTGAACGACGTCCTCGGAGCAGGGATCGTTCTTCATCTTGGAGCGAACGAAACGCAAAAGGACGGGGAGATGCGGACGCAGAAGCTCGCCGAACAAGTCGCGCCGGCCCTGCACAATCTGACGGATGAGCGCCGCTTCCGCGGAGCTGGATAAGAGAACCGTCTCGGTGGTCATCAGATGTTCCTCATCGCGGTCCAGGAGTTTGCTGAAAAAACGGACAGACTACTCCGCTTTTTCAACAGCCACTTAGGGAACAACCACCTCCTCCTTACCCACACCGACGGCCGGCGTCGCGGTAACGTTCGCTTTGGGCGCGATAATCTCCAGGATGCCCTGCTGGAGAGTCGCGGAAACCTGATCCGGCTCGATATCTACGGGAAAATCGAAACGCCGGAAGAGTTTCTCGGCGAATTCGCAGAACCACAATTTTCCGCTCGGTTCGGCGTGATTGTGAAACAAATCACCGCGAACCAGAAGCAGACGCGGCGCGGCCGTGACTCGAATATCACCGGGGCCGAACAAAGGAGCTTCAATACGCAGATGAAAATCTTTCTCGTCTTCGGTCAATTCCGCGACGGGACTCAAAATAGTGTCGCGTTCGGCGCGAAGCCAGTCCTCCTGATCGCGGCCGTGAATTGCGCCGCGCTGCAGATAGTATTGATAAGCGCGCAGGCGAATCGCATCCGTAGTTTCCTGAAGGGCAGCCAACAACGCGGGTGAATTCGCTCCCGATTCTTTGTTCTTTTCGATCATGATTTCAGGCATTGTCTCTCCTAACCGACCCGAGTACACTTTAACGCTGTTGTCTTCCGGTAGCGATCCTGCAAAACAGGTATTTTTAAACTGTTTTTAAGGTAATTACTGAGGAGAAGACGAAGAAATCGAAACACTCCCCGATCTCAACCGTCTAACTGGAAAGGGTGCTGAAAAAAGGGGACAGACTATTCCGCACCCGGCTACAGAACCGCGTTGAGCGAGCCCTGCCGGTAGCCTTCCAGATCCAGCGTGACGTAGTGAAATCCCAGGCGTTTGAAAATCGCCGTAAACTGGCGAGCCATTTCCGCGCTCAGCGCGCGTTCCAGTTCTTCCGGCGCAATTTCGATGCGCACCACTTCGCCGTGGAAGCGCACCCGGAACTGGCGGAAGCCGAGCGCGCGAATCGCATCTTCACCGCGATCGACGGTCTTCACGTTGTGGATGGTCACCGGCGTTCCGTAAGGGATTCGCGAGCTTAAACACGCCGATGCCGGACGGTCCCAGGTTTCGAGGCCGGCGCGGCGCGACAATTCGCGAATGGCGGCTTTGGTCAAACCGGCGTCGACGAGCGGCGCTTTCACCTGGTGCAGTTTCGCGGCGCGCTGTCCCGGACGATAATCGCCCAAATCATCGACGTTCACACCGTAGATCACGTTTTCGATTCCGCGCTCGCCAGCCAAATCGTCCAGGCGCGCGAACAATTCATCCTTGCAGTGAAAACAGCGGTCGCGATCGTTTTTGAGGTAATCGGGATTTTCGAACTCGCGCGTTTCGATGAACTCGTGGCGAAGCCCGTGCGCGCGCGCGAACTCTTGGGCGTCTCGTTTATGCGATTCGGGAAAAGATGGAGAATCGGCGGTGATCGCAGTGGCGTTTTCACCCAGAGCGCGATGCGCGGCCCAGGCCAAATACGCGGAATCGGCGCCGCCGGAATAGGCGACCAGAACTGCGCGCATTTCGCGCAGCGCCGACAATAGCTGGCTTTCGCGCGCCTCCAGTGCGTCCATGCCTTCAGTATAGATTACCGTCTTCATCGCGGTTTTTCATCGCTGTGCGCGGCGCAGCAGCTGGAACCCGATTTCGCGGGTGTAGCCGTATTTCAGCGCCAGCGAGACCCACAGCAGCGCGAACGGCTCCAGCACGCGCGCCTGGCGCAGCGGACCGGCGTCGAGCGCTTCAAAACCCAGCTCGCCGATCAGGCCGCCGACTTTTTTCTTGGCGTCGCTATCGTCGCCGCAATAAAACATGGCGACGCGCCCGTGGTCGAAGGCCGGGTCGGCCATGATGTTGTAGCCGACGGTGTTGAAAGCTTTGACCACTTTCGCGCCAGGAAACGATTTCGCAATTAGTTCCGCCGCCGATTGCGTGCCGCCGACCGCCAGCCCGTCGAGTCCCGGCAGGAGAGGATTGGTGGCGTCGATCAGAATTTTTCCGGCCAGATTGCCGCTGGCGCGCAGCGTTTTTTCGGCCGCGTCCCAGGGCGTCGCCACCAGCAGCACTTCGCTTGCGCTGGCGGTTTCGGCATTGGAGGCGGCGGTCGCGTTTTCGCCGGCCTCGGCCAGCAGGGCGCGCATTTTTTCGGAATCCGGCTCGCGCGATCCGAAGCACACGCGATGCCCGTTGCGGGCCCAGCGGCGCCCCAGCGTTCCACCGACGTTTCCTGCTCCGATGATGCCGATGTTCATGAAACCAGCTTAGCCGTATTATGATCGTTCTCGCTGCCGATGAAACTGCTCGAAGCGAAGTCGATTACGAAATCGTTTGGGGAGACGCGCGCGCTGCGCGGCGTCAGTTTCGACCTTCTGCGCGGCGAAGTTCATGCGCTCGCGGGCGAAAATGGCGCGGGAAAATCGACCCTGATTCAAGTGATCACCGGCGCGATTGCGGCCGATTCGGGGACGCTTGAAATCGGCGGGCGCGGGGTGGAGCGAAACGATCCCGCGCGGGCGCGCTCGCTGGGCGTGGCGGCGATTTATCAGCAGCCCGCGCTGTTTCCACATTTGAGCGTCGCTGAAAATATCGCGCTGGCGCTGGAGCAGGGAAACGGCTGGCGCCGGGTTGACTGGAAGGAGCGCAAGGGCCGCGCGCGCGAGCTGCTGGCGCAGACGGGAACCGCGATCGCGCCGGAGCGGCTGGGGTCCACGCTGAGCATGCCGGAGCAGCAGATTGTCGAAATCGCGAAGGCGATCGGCGCGAACGCGAAAATTCTGATCATGGACGAACCGACCGCGTCGCTCACCGATCGCGAAGCGGAGCGTCTGCTGGCGATCATCGCGCGTCTGCGCGAGCGCGGCGCCGGCATCATTTATATCTCGCACCGGCTGGAGGAAATTTCGGCGATCGCCGATCGGGTGACGGTGCTGCGCGACGGGCAAACGGTGGGGACGCGGCGGCGCGGCGAAGTGGATCGCGGCGAGCTGATCGCCATGATGGTGGGACGCGAAATCTCCGTATTTGCGAAGCGCGAGTCCCCGGCAGGCGCCGTCGCCATGGAAGTGAGAACGCTGTCGAATGACGACGCGGGGCTGCGCGAGATTTCTTTTTCGCTGCGCGCCGGCGAAATTCTCGGATTCGCGGGATTGGTCGGGTCGGGACGAACGGAGCTGGCGGAAACGCTGTTCGGAATTTCGCCGGCCGATTCCGGCGAAATTTTGATCGGCGGCGCGCGCGTGCGAATCGAGTCGCCGGAGCGGGCCATTCGAGCCGGCGTCGGATATGTTCCCGAAGATCGCCGCAGGCACGGCGTGATTCTGGAAATGCCGGTCGCCTCGAACACTTCTCTGGCGAATCTGGGCGCCGTTTCGCGCAATGGTTTGATCGACGCGGCGGCGGAGCGCGAATTGGCGGCGCGCTATGTTCGGGAGTTGCGGGTGAAAACGCCGTCGGTTTACGCGGCAGCGGGCGAGCTTTCGGGCGGGAATCAGCAGAAAATCGCGCTGGCCAGATGGCTGGCGATCGCGCCGAAGGTGCTGATGCTCGACGAGCCGACGCAAGGCGTGGATGTGGGATCGAAGGCGGAAATTCACGCGCTGATCGGCGAATTGGCCTCGCGCGGGATGGCGATTTTGATGATTTCCTCGGAACTGGAGGAAATTCTGGCCATCAGCGACCGTATTGCGGTGATGAGGCGGGGATCGATTCGCGGGATTTTTTCGCGGGAGCAGGCGACGGCGGAAAAAATCGCCGCGCTGGCTTTGGGTCAGTAGCGAACAACGCCCGCCCGGCGGCTTACGTTACTGTAATCTCGTAAAGGCATGAGCGCGTCCCGGCGTGAAATTTCGGTGGCACTGGCGATCGCCGCGCTGGCGGTCGCGCTCGCGTTTGCCGCGCCGGAATTTTTCACGGGCGAAAATCTGACCGATGTGTTCCTCGCCAACGCCCCCGTGCTGATCGTCTCGCTGGGAATGACCATCGTAATCCTGACCGGCCAGATCGATATTTCCGTCGGATCGATCTTCGCCATTTCGAGCGTCGGCGCGGGCGTGCTGGCGAAAGCGGGACTTCCCGCGGCCCTCGCGGCGATGGGCGGATGCGCCATTGGGGCGTTGCTCGGCGCGATGAACGGCGCGCTGGTTGCCTATGTGAAAATTCCGTCGATCGTGGTGACGCTGGCGACCATGATCGCGCTGCGCGACGCACTGCGCTGGGCCACGCAGGGCGCCTGGATTCAGGATCTGCCCGCGAGTTTTCAATGGCTGGGATTTTCGCGCGCGGCGTATCCGGCGGCGGTTGCGGTGCTGGCCGCCGCGCTGACGCTGGCGATGAGCTGGATCCTGCGCAACGTGGCCGCGGGCCGCGCGATTTACGCCACGGGATCGAGTGAAGAAGCAGCGCGGCTGGCGGGCATCCGCACCGCTCGCGTCACGTTCGCCGTCTTCGTGATTCTGGGAACGCTCACCGGGCTGGCCGCGGCGGTCAACGCGGTGCGCTTCGATCAGATCCCCAGCAACACCGGGCTCGGACTGGAACTGAAGGTGATCGCGGCGGTGGTGGTCGGCGGAGCGGCGATCACCGGCGGACGCGGAACGGTTTTGGGAACCGTGCTGGGCGTGATCCTGCTCGGAGCCATGGGCCCGGCGCTGACGTTTGCCGGCTTCAGCGCGTATTGGGAGCGCGCGGCGCAGGGCGCGATCATTCTGGCCGCCATCGCGCTGGACGCGGCTCGACTGGAGCAACATGCGAATCGTTTCGCCGCGAGCCGGGCGTAGGGCCTGTCGCCATGATCTTTTTTTTGTGGCGCACGCACTCCTGCGTGCCGTGCCGCGACTCTTCGCGACACGTTTTCGCGCGAGAAGGCATCGAGACGAGTCTCGATGCGGCACGCAGGAGTGCGTGCGCCACGGGTGTAAATGAAGGGTGAACACAACAAGCGGCAAGCGCCCGCCATCCTGCTATTCGCGCTCGCCGCGGAGATCGCGCTGTTTTCCATCGTCGCCCAAAACTTTTTCACCTGGACCAATTTTTTCGAGGTGATCCGATCGAGCGTCGAGCTGGGCCTGCTGGCGCTCGCGATGACGCCGATTCTGATCACCGGTGGAATCGATCTTTCGGTGGGATCGATGCTGGGATTGGCCGCGGTGATCTTTGGAGCGATGTGCGATGC
Organism: Bryobacteraceae bacterium; assembly: GCA_035507655.1. GTDB lineage: Bacteria > Acidobacteriota > Terriglobia > Bryobacterales > Bryobacteraceae > Palsa-187. The sequence goes on from DATJNW010000016.1 coordinate 122,593, forward strand.
GCACGCTCCGGTGGCGATGGCGGTTGCCGCCGCGCTCGCCGCCGGCTGCGTGGGTGGAGCGTTGAACGCGCTGGCCATCGCGCGCATGAATCTTCCGCCGCTGATCGTGACGCTGGGAACTTATTCTCTGTTTCGCGGCATCGCCGAAGGGATCACCCACGGCGCGGTGAATTACACCGCTTTTCCGCCGTCATTTCTGCGGCTCGGGCAGGGATATTTCGGCGGAGTGGTCCCGGTGCAGCTTGCGATTTTTCTGCCGATTCTCGCCGCTTACGCGATTCTGCTGCATCGCTCGGTAATAGGACGCGCGCTGTACGCGATCGGCTTCAACGCCGCGGGCGCGCGCTATGCCGGTTTGCCGGTGCGGCGGCGAATCGCGCTGGTTTATTTTTTATCGGGCGTGGTTTCGAGCATCGCCGCGATTGTTTACGTGGCTCATTTGGGTCAGGCGAAATCGGACGCGGGGTCCGGTTACGAACTTGATGCGATCACCGCGGCGGTGCTCGGAGGAACGTCGGTTTTCGGCGGACGCGGAACCATCGGGGGAACGCTCGCGGGATTGTTCGCGCTTTCGATTTTGCAGAATGGTTTGCATCTGGCCGCGCTGCCCTCGGAGTTGACCGGCGTGCTGACCGGCGCGCTGCTGATTCTGACCATCGCCGCCGATCGCTGGCGCGCCCGTGTACTACATTCGGAGGAGGAGATTCTTGACGTGAAAAACAGCCAGGTCGCGGTGCTGTGCGCGGCGGTTTTGGCGGGATCGCTGATCGTCGCGGGAACCAATGTCTGGCTGGTGCGATCGCTCGCGCGCGGCGCGGCTCCGGCCGCATCGGCGCCCGTCTCCACCCGGCGCCCGGTGATCGCGGTGATGCCGAAGGCCAAGGGCGATCCTTATTTTGTCAGCGTGCGCGCGGGCGCCGAAGAGGCGGCGCGCGAAACCGGCGTCGATCTGATCTGGGATGGTCCGACCAGCCTCGAAGCAGCGCAGCAGAATGAGCTGGTGGAGAACTGGATCACGCGGCGGGTGGACGTGATCGCGGTCGCGGTGGAAAATAAGGCGGGAATTTCCACGGTGCTGCGCAAGGCGCGCGAGCACGGCATCAAAGTGATCACCTGGGACGCCGACGCGGAGCCGGATGCGCGCGATTTTTTCGTCAACCAGGCGACTCCGGAGGGCATCGCCAATACGCTGACCGACGAAGCCGCGCGACTGCTCGGCGGCCAGGGCCAGTTTGCGATTATCACCGGCGCGCTGAGCGCGGCGAATCAGAATGAGTGGATCGAGTTCATCAAGAAACGCGTCGCCGAAAAACATCCCGGCCTGACGCTGGCGGCCATCCGTCCGAGCGATGACGATCGCGACAAAGCTTTCAACGAAACGCAGACGCTGCTGAAGGTTTATCCGCAAATGAAACTGGTGATGGCCATTTCGGCTCCCGCGGTTCCGGGCGCGGCCGAAGCGGTGCGCCAGGCCGGGCGGCGCGATGTGGACGTGATCGGTTTATCGCTGCCGAGCATCTGCAAACCGTATGTCGAATCGGGCGTGGTGCAAACGGTGGTGCTGTGGAGCACCCGCGATCTCGGATATCTGACGGTTTACGCGAGCTGGCTGCTGGCGGAGAACAAAATTCGTCCAGGCGCGGTGTCGATCGAGGCGGGAAGGCTGGGCACGCTCGAAATTCGCGGCAGCGAAATTATTTTAGGCGCGCCGCTGATCATCAATAAATCGAATATCGGCCGACTGGATTTTTAGTGGCATAAGCCGCCAGGCTTGTGCTCGGCGCGCGTCGATGATCGGCCGCGAAGGGCGTAAGCCTGGCGGCTTATGCAACAGCTCTTACTGTGCCTCGCCCGAGGCAAGCGCTTCCACGAATCCCCGGTCCATCGGCCACGTGCCGGTGACGCGCAGATCGTGCTGCTCGAATTTGCCGCCCGCCAGAACCGAGCTTAAATCACGCGGATTGGGCGTCATGTGATCGCGCGCCAGCATTTTTTTGAGCAGATCCGTCGAATTGGTCAACTGCTGCGCCAGCGCCGCAGCCGCATCGGCGCTGCTGCACTGCACTTCCACGCGGATGTGAAATTGATTGCCGTCCGGACCGATGGCGAAAATGGTCTTCTGCGCCAGCGCCAGCGGCGACAAAAACGCGTGCGTGCCTTCCGGCAGATCTTTGACGTCGGCGAATACGAACGGCGGCGCCGAAATCCACACCGGCTCCGGCGGAAGCTGCGGCGGATTCCTCCATTGACTGGGGCCGATCATATTCACGCCGCGTTGCTCATAGGAAACCGCCAGCGCCAGAATATTCGAACGAATGGGATAGAAGGAAATGTGGCGGTTCGGCTCGCTGGCCGGCATTTCGCACACGGTATTGAGACAGGAGCCGCCCTGCGATTCCGCGTAGCGGTTCAGTTTTTTCCAGTCGAAATGCCCGCGCACCACCAGGTACACGCTGCCGTGCAGAAACGCCGCGGCAACCTCGTCCATATCGGTGCGGTAATCGAAGCCGGTCTGGTCGACAAACCGGCTGTAATCGGGCTCTTCGGCGGCTTTCGATCCGGCCAGCAGATCGAGGATTCCGCCGGCGCGCAAGGCCGCGATGTTCAGATAAACATGCGCGGCATCATCCGGCGGCAGGCATTCGACCAGCGCGGCCGCGCCCATGGTGCGCGAGTATCGCCAATACACCGTCCCCAGCACGCCGGCGCAGAAGACGATCAGCAGCACGACCAGATGCCAGGGCCGAATCCGCGAAACGATTCCCAACTTGCGATTATATCGCTGCGGCTCCGGCCAGCGCCTGGAACGGTAGTGGCCGAAGGGATGCCACCCCCGCCATTACTGGCGGGGCTATAACGGGTACTAACAGCGCCGCCAGTCATAGCGGGGGCTCTCCTCCGGAAGCAGATTCTTGAATCTTTCAGTCAATTGTGGTAATCTCTATAGACAAATAGAGTATGGCCGCATCAGACGTTCTCAACGAGCTGCAACTTATTGAGCAGGAATACGATAGCACTGTTCGCCAAGACATCGAACGATTTCGCGAACAGGCTCACGCGTTCCTCGCCGGGCAGATTAACGACGACCAGTTCCGGCCGCATCGCTTGCGCCGCGGGATTTACGGGCAGCGCCAGGCTGGGGTGCAGATGATCCGGACCAAGGTGCCGGGCGGGCTGCTGACCGCCGCGCAGATGCGCAAATTGGCGTTCATCGCCGACGAATATGGCGGTCAAAAAGGGCATTTGACGACGCGGCAGAACGTGCAGTTCCATTTCGTTCCGCTGCGCCAGGTTCCCGACGTGCTGCACGCGCTGGCGGATGTCCGGCTGACCACGCGAGAGGCCTGCTATAACACGGTTCGCAACGTGACGGCCTGTCCGCTCGCGGGACTGCATCCGGAAGAGCCGTTTGATGTTCAGCCGTACGCCCGCCGCCTGGCGTTCGCGTTTCTGCATAAGGAATTGACGGACAATCTGCCGCGCAAATTTAAAGTCGCCTTTTCCGGATGCCCGGAAGACTGCGTGGCGACGGCAATCAACGATGTGGGTCTGCGGGCCGTCATTCGTGACGGCCGGCGGGGGTTCAGAATGACCGTGGCCGGGGGGTTGGGACCGTTGCCGACCGAGGCTCGCGTGCTGCACGAATTTATTCCGGCCGGGGAGGTGGTGCGGCACGTGGAAGCGGTGATCCGCGTATTCAGCCGGCACGGAAACCGTAACAACAAGAACAAGGCTCGCTTGAAATTCGTGCTGCGGGAGCGCGGATTCGAGTGGCTGCGCAACGCGATCGCGGAAGAGTACGAGAATATTCTGCGGGATGGCGGGATTCCGATGCCGCAAGAAGTTCCGGAAGGCTTCGGTGGTTTTCAACCACAACCACCGCCGCTTGGTTCCGGGCGGTCGCTGCCGATTTTCGAGCCGGCCGCGCGCGGCTTGGCCGAGTGGCGCGAAACCAACGTGCAGCCGCAGAAGCAGGCGGGATATTCGATTGTCACGGTGAAGGTCCCACAGGGGAATCTGACGGGCGAGCAGATGCGTGGGCTGGCCGGCTTGTCAGAACGGGCGGGCGATGGCTCGTTACGTTTCACTATGAACCAGAATGTGGTGCTGGCGTGGGTGCCGAGTACCGCTTTGAACCGCGTATATGGCGCCTTGGGCGATTTGGGGTTGGCCGGGTCGCGCGCCAATGAGATCAGCGATGTGACAACTTGTCCCGGTGCGTACAGTTGCAATCTGGCGCTGACCAAGGCGATGGGATTGGGCGCGGCAATTGCCGAAGTGGTGCGTCAGGATGCCGACAAGCAGGTTCGCGCGCTCCAGATCCGGGTCAGTGGATGCCCTAATTCCTGCGGCCAGCACTGGATCGGAGACATCGGGTTCTACGGCAACGCCCGTAAGATCGAGGGAAGGGAAGTACCGTACTACCTGATGTTACTGGGTGGTTCGCAGTTGGAATTTGGAGTTGCGATCCAAAGCCTTCCGGCCCGCCTGGCTCCGGCGGCGTTATTGCGTGTTTTGGCGCACTTTAAGGCCAACCGGCAGGATGGGGAGCCGTTCCGCCAGTATGTGCTGCGGCACAAGGTGGAAACGTTCCGCAAGTTGACGGCCGATCTGGTGAAGCCGGCCGAATTGTCGCCCGAAATGTATAAAGATTGGGGCGACGAGGTCGACTATTCGCTGGAATTGGGCCGCGGCGAGTGCGCGGCGTGAATTTCTTAAGCAGTCAGGAGTCGGAATCTTGACGCAGGCGTCGGATTCCGGCTCCTGATTTCTTCTTCTACCTCTGTCCACGGGCCGGGTCACACGGCTAGTGGCGCACCCATACTGACCGGGGTCTGTCCCCTTGTTCGGATTTCTTCTGCTAGCTCCGCTTCGAGCTTTTTGCCGACACCGTGCGGATCGGCTCGACGCTCGCGCCGCTGGCCGCAGCCATGGCCGGGATCGTGACTGACGTATCCACCAGCCTCGCCATATCCTGAACGGGCAGCCCTTCGGCTTCCTTGGCAAATGACAGCGCGCGGGCATTATCGTCGAAATCGACGCGAATCCAGTCGCCGCCACGGACCTGTTCGGTGGCGATCAGGTTCGACATCGGCTGGACCAGCAAACGCTCAATGGCCCGTTTCAGATGGCGCGCGCCGTATTTCAGGTCCGTGCCTTCTTCGAGCAGAAATGACTTGCTCGAATCGGACAGGGTGAAGACGAACGCGCGATCGTTCGCGGTGTTGAAGATCCGCTGTTGCACCAGGTTCAGTTCGATATCTAAAATTTTCTTCAACTGCTCGCTGCCGAGCGGCTGGAAGGTAACGATTTTATCCAGCCGGTTCATAAACTCCGGCGTGAACTTCTTCCGCGCGGCTTCGACGCCGCTGCGAGAGATTTTTCCGGTAGTTTTTTCGTCCACGATTCCGTTGGCGGTCTTCTCGCGGGCTTCCTGAACTCCGAAGCCGAGCTTCGGAGCCATAATGTTGCTCATTTCGGTCGCGCCCAGATTGCTGGTCATGAAGATCATGGCCCGCGAGAAATCCACCTTGCGATTGTCGCCTAACGTCAGCGTCGCCTTGTCCAGTATGCCGAGCAGCAGATTCCACAACGCGTCGGATGCTTTTTCAATTTCGTCGAACAGCACGAAACTCAACTTGATGGTTTCGGTGTGATACTGATTCAGCACTTCCTGCGACAGCAGCGGATGCGTTTCGCGATGGCCCAGATATCCGGGAGGCGAACCGATCAGCTTGGCGATTTCGTGGCTGTGCTGAAATTCGGCGCAGTCGATTTTAATGACGGCGCGCGGATTCTTCAAAAGCGCCTCGGCGGTCGCTTCAACGATGCGGGTTTTCCCTGAACCGGTGGGCCCCAAGAATAGGAAATTTCCGATGGGTCGCCCGGGAGCGCTCATCCCAGTCAGATGCATTTGATAAATGTTTACAATCTGCTCGATGGCCTCGTCCTGGCCAATAATCATGCGCCGGAGGCTGGATTCGAGCGACATCGCGTCTCGTCCTGTCCGTGCCGGGTCCAATGGGATGTTTAGCCGTACCATTTTATCTACCGCCTTTCTCACTCTCGCGCCCTTTAAACCTTCCTGCCCTTGCCAATTTGTCCGCGGCTGACTGCCTTTCAACCGCTCTCCACAAACTCTCAGGCAACCCGAGTGCCATTTCTTAGATGCCCCATGATGCTCCCGGATTCTCAAGCAACATCTACCTTTTCGGCTGCGACGGCCGAACCTCTACCCGGCTGATCAAGGTTCTTTTTGGCATCCGAATGAGCATCTGTACAATTTCGGCAATGTCTTCCGCCTGGATCTTCCAATCGTCGCTATGGCCGGAAGCCGGCCCTCCAAACTCCGTCGCCACGCTGCCGGGCATGATGTAACTGACGCGCACGCCGCGATAGCGCTCATCGAGCATCGTTGCTTCACTGAAACCGTTCATTCCGAATTTCGAGGCGTTGTACGCCGCGCCGCCGGCAAATGGATTTTTTCCAGCCAGGCTACTAATGTTGACGATGTAACCGCCACGCGCGGTTTCAGAGGTGAAGCGTTGAAGGGCCTCGCGCGCACAGAAAAACGCGCCGTTAAGATTGGTTTCAATGACGCGCAGCCAGTCTTCGACCGAGAGCTGGGAAGCCGGTGCGAATGCTCCCACGCCGGCGTTATTGACAAGTACGTCGAGCGGGCCGATACTATCGGCGAACTCAAACAACGCGCGGACCTGATCATAGTTCCTAACATCGGCGGCTTTGCCCGCGACTTTACCGCCGGTTTCGGCGGCGAGCTCGCGGACGGCCTGATCGACGGCGCGCGGTTCGCGTCCGCAGAGGACCACGCTGCATTTATTCTGTAAAAACATTTTGGCGATCGCGCGTCCGATGCCGCGCGTCGCGCCGGTGACGAGAGCGACCTGATTTTCCAGAGTCATAGAATCAGAGTAGATGTTTCCGCTCTCCGCTTTCAGCGCCGCGGCGGAATGCGGAGCGCTGGCTGCCGGGAGCTTGCGGGTTTCACAACTCCTGATACGGTTCGACGTGGACCAGAACGTCTTCTACCCATTCGACGCGGGATTTGATGCGGTTCTTCACCTGGCGCGCGATTTCGTGCGAGGCGCGGACGGTCAGATCGGGGTCCACTTCCAGGTGCAGATCGACATGATAGCGCAGACCGGTCTTGCGCGCGAAACATTTTTCGATGCGGCGCGCTCCCGGCACGCGCATGGCGACGTCGCGAATCTCGGCCATCTGCGCTTCATCCGGCATGGTGTCCACCAGGTGCAGCACCGTTTCGCGCACCACGCTGAAGCCGAGGAAAATCACGATCAGGCCGATGGCGACGCCGCCGTAATGATCGGCCGCGGCGAAATTCCTGGGTCCGAAAACGGCCAGCGCCACCGCGGTCAACGCGACGCCGCCGGAAAGAATGTCGACCGCGTCGTGCCAGGCGTCGGCTTTGAGACCGGAACTGCCGCTCAAACGGCTCATGCGCCGTTTCGCCAGGAACAGAATCGACTTCACGGCAATCGATCCGGCGAGGGGCCAGATCGCGTAAGGCGCCGGCGCGTCGGGCGTGCCGCGCGTTTCCCAGGCGCTCAGGCTGATGCCCGTTCCGGTGGCCACCAGCACCACGCCGATCGCGAGCCCCACCAGAATTTCGAAGCGGCCGTGGCCGTAGGGATGCTCTTTGTCGGCGGGCTTGGAGGCGATCCACAGACCGATCAGCACCATTCCGGAAGTGAAGAAATCGGTGGCCGATTCGAAGCCGTCCGAGACCAGCGCGACGGAACGGGCCGCGAGTCCCACGGTGATTTTGAGGGCGGCGAGCGCGGCGCTGATCAGGATGCTCGAAAGAGCCACGCGGCGAGCCAGGCGCTCCGGGGGCATCGATTCGATTGTCGCAATTTGGGC